>JANOSD010000056.1:0-88613 GCA_031415655.1 Actinomycetes bacterium | reverse complement strand
GTAGGCCTTGTCGAAGTAGGGCCGGATGAGCGCCCACTGTTCGTCTGTCAGGTCGCTTGGGTATGTTTTCGATGCCATTTCTTAATTGTCGAACATACGCGCGACCATGTGGTGGATGACTTCCCGGACACCCACTAAGGCTGGGCCGAGGTCGGCATCTTGGGCGGGAACACGTACCCCCAATTCCCGACTCGCGACATCGGCCAGCCCGGACGGTTTGTCTGGGGTTGCGGCCTCACCATTCTGGGCGACACCGACTTCACGATTCCCGCCAACGCGGTGGCAGCGATTCCTCACCCGAACGCAATCCGCCAGGGTGGGGCTGGCCTGTGCACCGTCACTGTCGTTCGGCCCGCAGGAAGCACGCTCGGATTGCAGGGCGTGGCGCTGGATCAACTGCCCGGCCAAGTCCAGAATCCGACAAACTGGATGCTCACGATGGATTTCACCTAATCGACGAGGAGCCTCCACGAGCCTCCACGGCCTCCACGGCAGCGGGTGAACCCGGCTGGCGCACTCTGACCGCCGCTCTCTCTCGTCGACCGTGCGGCAACCGACGGTGTCGACCCTTGAGTGCCCGGTCTCGGATGTTTCTTGAAAGGATTCGGGAGGCAGGCCCACGTGATCCGATCGTCAAGATCGCGGACGTCGCGAGAAGCGCAGCGGGCCGACGGGATGCGCAACCCCTTTTTCGGAATGCCGAACCAACGCCGGCGGAATTCAGCGGCATCTCACCAGGTTCGTTTCTCGCCGCGCCCGAACCACTCAAAGCGCCGACATGGGCGTTCGGCGGAGTGTCCTCGCGAACCCGATCCGTGGCTCGGGATACCCGAACCGAACGTTCGCAACCCCCGCTCCTAGGATCACCTCCCGTGGAGATCGCCGACTTTCAGCAGCTTATGGACGACCTCTATGGCGATGCCGACCGGGAACGGGGCATCTCCGCCACGGTGGCATGGCTCTGCGAAGAGCTCGGTGAGTTAGCCCAGGCCACTCGCAAGGGCACCGAAGCCGAACAGCTCCACGAACTCGGGGATGTATTGGCATGGCTGGCCTCACTCGCAAACCAACTCGGCCTGTCGCTCACCGACGCTGCTACTCGTTACGTCGACGACCCGCCGCCGTAAGGGTCCGCCCGAGAATTAGGTGCGCCATCGCATCGCGTTTCGGCGAGTCGGGGGCGCCGCCGGCCTGGGCGAAACACGACGGCCACACGGTTATGCGGCGAGGTAGCCGACGCAGCAAGAGGCGGAGGTGTTCGTCATGATACTCGAGCAATTAACGGGTCGAGCCCTCGACGAGCCAGTCGACGAAATCAGCTGCGGTGGTTGAGGATGGCTTCAGCGATTTGGACGGCGTTGAGCGCCGCTCCCTTGCGGAGATTGTCGCCCGAAAGGAAAAGGGACAGCCCGAAGGGAACGGTGTCGTCGACGCGGATGCGACCAACGAACGTGGGGTCGACCCCCGCTGACATGAGCGGCGTAGGGATGTCGGCCAACTCCACACCCTTGGCCTTCACCAGAATCCGACGCGCCTGCTCGGGGCCAATCGCATTGGCGAAGCGGGCACTGATCGACAACGAGTGGCCCGTGAACACCGGCACCCGGACGCAGGTGACGGCCACCTTGAGGTTCGGCAGCTCAAGGATCTTACGACTTTCGTTGCGGAACTTCTGTTCTTCGTCGGTCTCCTCGGATCCATCATGCACGAGGTTTCCGGCGAACGGAATCACGTTGTAGGCGATCGGCGCTGGGAACTTGTTGTGGGGGGGAAAGTCGACCGCGGATCCGCTCATCGCCAGCGCAATGGCCGAGTCGCCGATCTTGGTGACCTGCTCGTCGAGCTCTGCCGTGCCGGCGAGGCCCCCGCCAGAAACCGCCTGGTAGGTGCTCACGACCATCGCTTCGAGACCGGCCTCTTCATGGAGCGGCTTGAGTACCGGCATGGCCACCATCGTGGTGCAGTTGGGGTTGGCCACGATGTTTTTGGGAAGCTTTTCGAGAGCATGGGCATTCACTTCGGGTACCACGAGAGGCACCTCTGGATGCATGCGCCATGCCGAACTGTTGTCGATCACCACCGGCCCACTGGCACCGATTCGTTCCGCTTCGGCCCGCGAGGTGGTAGCGCCGGCCGACATCAAGACGATGTCGAGGCTCGAGTAGTCGGCGGTGGATGCGTCTTCGACCTCGACTTCAGTATCGGCCCAGGGCAGCCTTCTTCCGGCCGATCGTGCCGATGCGAAATACCGCATCTCCTCTACGGGAAACTGGCGCTCAGCCAGGATGCTCCGAACGACGGCTCCGACCTGACCTGTGGCTCCAACGACTCCGATGCGCATAAGGGCAACAGGGTACCGGTCCCCACCAGCAGACCGGAAGGCAAAAGCCCTTCGTTGCTTGCCGCTCCCGTTTCCGGCCCGGCGCTCGACCTCCGGTTGTTGCCCCGCGACCAGCTGAGGACCCGGCCGACGAAGGTCGAAAGGGGGCGTCAATCGACGAGCTTGGGGCCGTTCTGCAACTCGAACGCGGCGTGGAGCACGTTCACGGCGTGCTCAATCTGGGCTTCCTTCACCACGCAGGAGATACGAATCGCTGACGTGGAGATCATCTCGATGTTGATCCCGTTGGCCGCCAACGTTTCGAACACCGTGGCCGCCACGCCGGGATGCGACTTCATGCCGGCACCGATCACACTCACGCGGGCCACCGCGGCATCGGTCGTGACTCCTTTCGCTCCCACGTCGTCGATCATCCCGTCGCAAACCCGCTGGGCCTCGACGAGGTCGGACTTCGGAACAGTGAACGAAATGTCGGTGTGGCCGGCGAGCGAAGTGTTCTGCACGATCATGTCGACGTTTACGTTGGCGTCGGCCAGGGCGCGAAAAAGCCGAGCGGCGATGCCCGGACGGTCGTCGACACCCTCGATCGTGAGTTTGGCTTCATCGGTATCGGGCGTGACCGACGAGACGATGGCCTGTTCCATGGTGAGGTCCTCCTTGGTGACCAGCGTTCCGTGCTCCCAGGTGAATGCCGAACGAACGTGGAGATCGACGCCATGGTTCCGAGCGAACTCCACCGAACGCATGGCCGGCTTCGGGCACCCGTTGGCCGTCATCTCGAGCAGTTCATCGAACGAGATCCGCTCCATCTTGCGGGCCGTTTCGACCAACCGGGGATCGGTGGTGAACACCCCCGGGACGTCGGTATAGAGCTCGCACATATCAGCGCCAAGGGCGTGGGCAATCGCCACCGCGGTGGTATCGGAGCCGCCTCGCCCCAGGAAGGTGACGTCTTTCTTACTCGACACGCCTTGGGCGCCACCGACCACCGGAACTCGCCCGGCATCGAGCGAGGCCCGAATGCGGTCGGGTTTCACGTCGACGATCTTGGCGTTCATATGGGTGGTGTCGGTGAGAAAACCGGCCTGGCTCCCGGTGAACGACTCCGCCTCGATGCCCTTGTCGGCCAACGCCATACAAAGCAACGCCATGGCTTTGCGCTCGCCGGCGGTAACGAGCATGTCCATCTCACGGCCCGGCCGAGTGTTGGATACTTCCTTCGCCACTCGCAAGAGATCGTCGGTCTCCTTGCCCATCGCGCTGATCACGATCACGACCTGATTGCCGCGCCGGACGGTACGGGCAATGTGGTCGGCAACGTTGCGCATACGTTCGGGGTCGCCCACTGACGTGCCGCCGAACTTCTGGACCAGGAGTGCCACAGTCGGCGAGGCTACCGAACAACCGAAGCCCTTCCAATCCCGCATGTGCCTTGCCTTAGGAGCATGTTCACGTGACGCTTCGGAGGGCGGAGTCCGCAAGATCCGAAACCGGCCGGAAGCCGCCGAATAGTTGCTGGCACCGACTCCTTGAACTCGCCGACTCCCACCATCCGCCGAGGTTGGATAGCGTCTCCGCCCGATGCCCAGCCCCCGAGCCCAACGCCAACGCGAACACGATCGCCGAACCGCCGAAGTGGCCGCCCGCGAGGAAGCCGCCGCCGCCTACCGAAACACACAGCGCGGCTACGCAATGGCGGGCGCAGCCGTGGTAGTCCTGATCATTGGATCGGTGGCGTACGCCGGCGTGAAGTCCCGCTCCTCCACATCCGTGGCCGCCACCGGGCAAAGCACGACGTCGTCCACGTCTACCACTGTGGCTGGTGACAAGCCCACCAACACGGCCCCACCGATCACCGTCACCCCCATCGCCGCCGGGGAACGCATCACCGGCGACACGCCGTGCCCGCGCATCGATGGCTCCGAACGACGCGTCACCAGTTTCGAGAAGGCCCCCCCGCAGTGTTTCCCAGCCGACCAGGGCTACGACGTGGTGATCAAAACCACAAAGGGCGACATCAAAGGAACGATCGGCAATCCCGAGGCCGCCGAGATCGTGAACAACTTCCTCGTGCTTGCCTCCTACCACTACTACGACGGCATGCCAGTCGACTTCGCCCGTGAGCGCGGCTGGTGGGAGGCCGGGACCAAGGTGGAGGGCGTCGGTGGCATCGTGAGCCCCGGGTACTCGGTTCCGTACACCGGCCCTGAGCAGATCATGACCTCTATACAACTGGCGATGGCGCTCGATCCGGCCGGCAGTAAGAACGTCACCAGTCGCCTGATCGTCGGATTTGGCGAGTTCTCCAACGAGATCCCTGCGGGGACGCCCACCATCGGCATCATCCTCGACGGTGTCGACGCTTCGCAAGGCGTCGGCAAGTCCGGCACGGCCAGCGGCGCCGTCACCGAGCTGAACACGATCCTTTCCATCACCATCACCGAGGGCCAGAAGATCACCAAGAGCGGGGGGTCGTCTACCACCACCGTGCCCAGCTCGGCACCCGGCGAACCGACGCCCACGACCCCCAGTTCGTAGACCACAACCCTCTCGCCCGCCCACCACCGCCTTGCCCGCCGCACATTGGGCGATCACCACAACCATGCTGCAACCAACCCCCTACAAGGGCGACGGTTGCAACACGGTTTGGCCGGGCCACACCGGACCGGACGCGATCAGACCGGCCCCGATCAGACCGGACGCGATCAGACCGGACGCGATCAGAGTGGCCCCGATCAGACCGGCCCACAGCAGACCAGCGACGTCGTTCCCCACCGGCTGCCCGCTGGCACTGCACCCCAGCCGACTCCCCACACCCCGGCCACAACCCCCCAATCTGCCTACGTCCCGACGAACGCCGGCACACCGCTCGTGGTCGCCGCCTACATCCCACACGACCGTGGTTGGTAGCGTCGGCCGCCATGGGTACCGCCAAACGAGAACGTCAAAAAGCCAACCGAGCAGCCAGGATCCAAGCGGCAGAACAAGCACAACACAAGCAGGAGCAGCAACGGGGCTACCGAAACATCGCCATCGTGGGCGGGATCGTGGTGCTTTTTGTCGCCGTCGCCTTCTTTGTAAATCGCAGGAACGAGACCAGCACCACCGCCACCGGCCCGGCATCCACGGCGAGCACCCTTCCCGGCACTCCGTCCACACCGCTCGATCCTTCTGTTTCCATCCCCGACCCCGCTGCCGCTCCCGGGTCAACGGTTGCAGCCGGCGCAACCATCTCCGGGCCGACCCCCTGCCCGAGCGCAGACGGATCGTCGGCTCGCACCACCATGTTTGCCGAGGCACCCCAGATGTGCATCGACCCGGCCAAGACCTACACCGCCAAGGTCACCACGTCCCTCGGCGAATTCACCATGGCGCTCGACGCAAAAGCCACCCCAAAGACCGTCAACAACTTCGTGGTTCTGAGCCGCTACCACGCCTATGACGGCACGCCCTTCCACCGGGTCATCCCCGATTTTGTGGTGCAGGGCGGCGACCCCGCCGGTACCGGAAGCGGGCGAATCGGCTACACGATCGAAGACGAACTGCCCACGTCTGCAGCCGCCTATCAACCGGGCGTCGTCGCCATGGCCAACACCGGTCAACCCAATTCGGGAAGCAGCCAGTTCTACATCGTGCTCGCACCAGACCGGCTGCAACCGCAGTACTCGATCTTTGCCAAGGTCTCGGAAGGCTTCGACACCACGATCAAGGCGATCGCGACTGGCGACTCCGTCGGTGATCCAATCGGCGGAACGCCCCCGAAGAAGCCCGCCACCATCCTCACTGTCACGATCGCCGAGAGCTGATCCCGGCGGCGCCGGTCGGGCCAGCAACGGCCTTGGAGCCGCGCCCGTGGTAAGAAAGTGCAAGCGCGGCGAACGGGCGGGATCCGAATCAACCAACCAACCCGAACCCGAAGGGCCGTGCCATCGGCATTGCGGAACGGAGGGTTCCGTGTGGTGAGACAGCACCGCGCTTAGCGGGCGGGCCGACGACGGACACTGACCCGCAGCGCGAACGGGCATCACGATGTCTGGCGTCGCGCATCGCCCCCGGGCGAGCGGTGGAGCCAGGCCGTGGAGCCAGGCCGTGGACCCACGTCGTGGGCCCGACGGGCATGTTCCCGTCACCATTCGGCGCCGTCCGGCCAGCCTCGATACTCGTGGCCTCCTCCTCCTCCTAATCCGGAACAAAGGGGGCGTGCGGGGTTCGGCCCTGCCACAGGCACAACCGTGGCTCGGAATCCGTTTCTGCAAGCGCGTAGTGCAACGCTCAGGGACGCGCTTCTGCGCCGGCGCGTACCGATTAGCCGGAGCGGTCAGACGTGGAGGTCAGACGTGGAGGTCAGCGATGGACGCCGGGCGGCCATCGACGTAGATCTGCACCGTGCCGTTGCCCTCAGTCCGCCAGGAGCCATCCGTCCCACGGATCAGTGCGGTGCGCTCCGGCACCTCGGCCAACGTGATGCCGGCCGCCGCCAACTGCACGGTTCGGTGGATCTTGTCTCGCGACCACGTGTTGGACCGGGGAATGACGGCGAGATCAGCAACGAGACCAAGGCCAACGGTGTAGGCCCCGCCTCGGGAGTCGACCATTGGATCGCAGAGCACGTCGGCGCCGGCATTGGTGGCGGCGAGCACGGCCCCACCCCGCCAGGCGGCGACCATGGCGTCGTAGACCGGAGTCTCCTTCAGTACCGCTCGAAGGTGCATGGCTGAAGCGCCCGCGAGATAGAGGAACTTGGCGTTGGCGATCAATTCCACGTTGTCGGAGAGCATGGCGTCGGGCCGGCTGAGCACCTTGGCTTCCACAACGTTCGCCCCCAGCGCAGCGAACCACGAACGGGCCTGGTCGATCAACGCGGCGGGTCCTTCGTAGGCCGATCCGGTAGGGAGAACAACCACTTCGTCGGTGTCAGAAATTTCGAGCAGGCCGACATCGAACGTGCAGCCTTCGGTCCATTCGCCGCCGCCCACCAGGGCCAGTACTCCGCTCATCGTGTTTGTCTCCTCGGTAGGGACGGGGCAACCCCAACCATCAGGCGTCTTCGGCCAACGGAGGGTCCACCACGCAGGCGCGTCCGGACGCAACGTAACGCAGCAAGAGGGGCGCGCCCGCTACTCGCTGCCGATGCACTGTGTCGATCACGAACCCGGCCTCACGCAACGCTGCGTTCACGTCTCGAGCGAGGTGCAGTTCACGCAACTCGGGGCGACGGGCCTCGAACGTGGCCTGCACCACTCGCCGCATCCCTGGCCTCGCGACCGGCTCGCTGAAGAAGAACGATGCGGCGGGGGCCAGCACCGAACGAAGGGCGGTGAACGTGGCGACGAGATCGGAGAACGCGGGCAGCGCTCCCCACGAACACGCGGCGATGAATGGGCCCGTGTTCAGACCATCGTCCACCGCCTCTCGCAAATGGGGTGGACGAGTAAGGTCAGCCGCCACGGCTCGCAGCATCGTTTGCGCGTCGACGGTGCCGAGATCAAGCCAAGTCCTCGCGGTCGGTGGCTCCGAACCACTCGGGGACGACGGCACGCTGCCGGCCTGCGCGTGGGCGGCACCGGTGAGGATGGCGGATCGAACCGCAGTGGGAAACGTCGCTGCCAGGTCGGCCAGGTGGGCATCGATCGGCGCCAACCGGCCCGACGAAGGCACGGACGACGGTGGCGGCATATTCAACAAGCTACTGCTCGTCGGAACCGCCGCCACGATCCTGGGTCCGCACCGGTGGCCCCATACGCGGACCCCATTTGGACGGCCATTTGGACGGCCATTTGGACGGCCAGGCGCCAGGAGCGTGTCCCAGTAACCATTCGGCGTCCTCCGGCCAGCTTCGAATCTCGCGGCGTCCTCCGCCTTGGCCACTCCCGGAGCCCGATGCCGGTGCCCCCAGAACTCCTCGTCCGACCAGACCGATGCACACTGAGTTGCTCGCCCCTTCACCGCTTGCTCTGACCCGCTTGCTCTGACCCGCACGCTCTGAACCGCACGCTCTGAACCGCGTTTCCACCGGTGGAACTGCGCCTCGCCGAGTCGCCCATGCTCGGGGGTCCACCCAGTTCGGCCGACCACCACCCGTTGTGATCCCTCCCTCACCCACAACGCAGCGGGTACGACGGAAGAAGACTGGGCTTCACCCTCCCCGCATCCGCCGCTCACGCACCCTCAGGTCGTTGCTCGAAAGTGGCCGAGCGGCGTACCCACCGGTAACATCTCCGCCCATGACGATCAAGCGTGTTGGCATCATCGGGTCGGGAATCATGGGTTCGGGAATCGCTGAGGTGGCCGCCAAAAATGGCTACGAGGTGATCCTCCGGTCCCGCCAGCAGGGAAGCGCCGATGCCATGGTGGCCGCGCTCGACAAGTCCCTCGCCAAGCAGGTGGAGCGGGGCAAGCTTGAACCGGCCGATCGCGACGCTGCACTGAGCCGAGTCTCCGCCACCTCACAGCTCAAGGACCTTGCCGACTGCGATCTCGTCATCGAGTCCATCGTCGAGGACCTCACCACCAAACAAGAGCTTTTCCGCGAGCTCAACCACATCTGCAAAGACGAGGCAATCATCGCCACCAACACGTCCACGCTCCCGATCATCGACATGGCGATGGAGACCCACCGTCCGGAGCTGGTGGTTGGCGTGCACTTCTTCAACCCGGCGCCGATGATGGCGCTGGTCGAGATCATCAAGAGTCTGGTGTCGAGCGACGAGACGGTGGCCGAAGTGAAGGCGTTCGCCGAGAGCTGCGGCAAGAGCCCCGTGGTGGTGGAGGACCGCGCCGGCTTCATCGTGAATGCCCTCTTGTTCCCGTACCTCAACAACGCCGTACGGATGCTCGAGAACGGCACCGCTTCCCGGGAAGACATCGACGTCGCCATGAAGGGCGGCTGCAACTTCCCGATGGGGCCGTTTGCTCTGCTCGACCTCGTCGGCCTTGATACGTCGGTGGCCATCCTCGATGCACTCTACGACGAGTTCCGCGACTCGAACTTCTCCCCGGCCCCCGCGCTTCGTCGCATGGTCACCGCCGGCCACCTCGGCCGCAAGAGCGGCCAGGGTTTCTACAACTACAGCAAATAGAGGCCACGCGAGCTCCAGCGCTCGATCGAAGAGCGCCCGGTCCTCGGTTTATCGCTGTCGAACCGACGTCGATCAGCAACTCCGGTCGACAATGCGGTTCGTCCACCGACCGCGTGCGCCGACCGCGACCACCGATCGTTCGGCGTGCCGGCAACTACCGACCGGCCCGTTCGCCGCACCGTTCGCCGCGCCCGGCGTAGGCCGCGAGTAGGTGGGTCAGGCTCCGGCGGCGCGGGCGACGGTGATCACGTATTGGCCGTACGGCGACTTGGCCAACGCTTCGCCGAGAGCGAGACACTGCTGCGGCGTGATATATCCCTCGTCAAGCGCGATCTCTTCGAGGCAGGCGATGCGCACCCCCTGACGGTGTTCGAGCACCTGCACGAACTGACTCGCCTCCACCAGAGAGTCGTGGGTGCCGGTGTCGAGCCACGCAAAGCCACGTCCAAGATCGATGAGGTCGGCGCGGCCAGCGCGCAGGTACAGGTTGTTGAGATCCGTGATCTCAAGCTCACCGCGTGCACTCGGTGACATACCCGCCGCGTGGGCCACCACGGTGTTGTCGTAGAGGTACAGCCCCGTGATCGC
This sequence comes from Actinomycetes bacterium, assembly GCA_031415655.1. Classification (GTDB taxonomy): domain Bacteria; phylum Actinomycetota; class Acidimicrobiia; order Acidimicrobiales; family Acidimicrobilacustridaceae; genus JAKOVR01. The sequence goes on along the minus strand of JANOSD010000056.1, from coordinate 78,605 downwards.
CAGGTTTGACTTCGGCACGGCCGGCTTCTCTTCAATGGAAAGCAGCTTGCCGGCGGCGTCGCACTCGCCTACGCCGTAGCGCTCCGGATCCTTCACCGGATACCCAAACAAGACGCAGCCGTCAAGGCCTGTGCCCGCACCCTTCAGTGTCTGCTTGAACCCGTGCCCATAGAAGATGTTGTCCCCCAGCACGAGCGCCACCGAGTCGTTTCCGATGTGGTCGGCACCGATGATGAACGCTTGAGCGAGGCCGTCGGGCTGCGGCTGTTCGGCGTAGGTGATGTTGATGCCCCACTCGCTCCCGTCACCGAGCAACCGCCGAAAGCCCGCATTGTCCTCCGGGGTGGTGATCACCAAGATGTCGCGGATCCCGGCAAACATCAGTACTGAAAGCGGGTAGTAGATCATCGGCTTGTCGAACACTGGCAGCAGTTGTTTCGATACGGCTTTGGTAATTGGATGCAGCCGTGTGCCCGCCCCTCCGGCCAGAACGATTCCCTTCATCGGCATTGCGGCTCTCCGTCTGCTGGCCCCGAGTATCGACACACGCTGGACACGATTCCGGGCGTTGGGCGGGCAGACCCTAACGGACCGGTCGCGGACCATCACCGTGCTCAGCCAAAGTTCGTTTGCCGTTGGCCTGTCCGGCCCGGGAGACTGTCGACGCAACCGCCCGCATTGGAGCCTTTCGTGTTCGACGACGTCACCCCCGCACCACCCGACCCCATCCTCGGCCTCGGCGAGTTGTTCCGGGCCGATCCACGCGACAACAAGCTCGACCTCACGGTGGGCGTCTACTGCGACGAGTCCGGCCTCACCCCGGTGTTCGAAGCGGCTCGGCTGGCACAAGCTCGTTTCATCGCTACGGAAACCACCAAGACCTACCTTCCCATCGGCGGAAGCGCAGCGTTCGCCAACGTGGTGAAGGACCTCGTGGCGCCGGGCGACCCCGACCTGCACGCCCGGCTCGAGATCGCCCAGACCCCCGGCGGAACCGGTGCGCTCACGGTCGCCGCCCGTCTGCTCTGGGCCACCTACCCCGACGCCACGGTGTGGATCAGCGACCCGAGTTGGCCCAACCACCTCGGCGTCTTCGCCGACTGCGGCCTGGCCGTGCGCACCTACCCCTACTACGACGATTCCGATGCGTCGGTCCGTTTCGACGAGATGCTGGCGACGCTCGCCGAAGTGGGGCCCCACGATGCGGTCGTGCTGCACGGCTGTTGCCATAACCCGACCGGCCTCGACCTCACCGCCGCCCAATGGGATGCCGTTGGTGCACTGCTCGCCGATCGGGGCGCTCTGGCCATCATCGATACCGCCTACATCGGTCTTGGTGACGGCCTCGAAGAAGACGCCGCCGGCCTGCACGCCATGCTTCGAAGTGGTGTCGACGTTGCCGCCTGCCTCAGTTTCTCCAAGAACCTCGGGCTGTACGGGGAGCGGGTGGGCGCACTCGTGATCGCCGGCCACTCACCCGAACAAGCGGCATCGGTGCAGACCCGGGTAAAGGCCTGCGTCCGCACCATCTACTCCAACCCCCCGATCACTGGCGGGGCCATCGTGTCCACCGTGCTGGCCGACGCCGAGTTGCGTGCCCTTTGGATCAGTGAACTCACCGAAATGCGTGACCGCATCAACTTGCTGCGCGCTTCGCTGGCCGCTGAAGTGACCGATCGAGGGATCAACCGGTGCCGTGGCGTCGGCGCCGCCAAGGGCATGTTCGGGTTCAGCGGTCTCACCAACGCCGAGGTGCTCCGCCTGCGCGACGAGGCGGCCATCTACCTCGTCGGAAACGGACGCATGAACATTGCGGCGCTCACCACCAGCACCATCCCCGTGTTCGTCGACGCGTTGGAGAAGCTCTCCTGACCACCGAGCCGCCGGCCAGTCCCTGGCAGTTTCCGGATCCCCCCACTCCGGACGCGCACGGTGTCGTGGGTGTGGGTGCTGACCTCGAGCCCGGCACGATCCTCCACGCCTACCGGTCCGGTCTTTTTCCTATGCCGTTGGGAAAGAATGGCCCGCTCGGGTGGTGGTCACCAGACCCCCGGGGCATCCTGCCGCTCGACGGTCTACTGGTGAGCCGGTCGTTGCGAAGGTCATGCACTCGTTACCGATGCACGATCGACGTCGCCTTCGAGCGAGTCATCGAAACGTGCGCCGATCCCAACCGGGAGGGCAGTTGGATTTCGCCGGACATCATCTCCGCCTATTGCGAACTCCACCGTCTCGGATGGGCGCACTCCGTGGAGGTGTGGTCCGGCGGTGCCAGAGATGACGCCGAACAAGACGGCGAGCTGGTCGGCGGACTGTACGGCCTCAGCATCGGCGGGTTGTTCGCCGGCGAGTCGATGTTTCACCTGGCCACCGACGCCTCCAAGGTGGCGCTCGTCCACCTCGTCCAGGTGCTCCGCAACGGGGGCGCCATACTTCTCGACGTGCAATGGCAGACCGACCACCTCGCCACGCTGGGGGTAGTGGAAATTCCCCAGGCCGCGTATCTTCGACGCCTGCGCACCGCCATCGCCCTTCCCGTGCAGCCCTTTGGTGGCACGCCACCCGACCCACTTTTCTGACGACCCGTCAGGCTTGACGTCCTGGCGGAGGTGGCAGTTGCGCCGCCAGGCTGGGAGACTCAGCGGATGGTAACGAGCGACGATGCCGTCCGACCCGCCCCCGTGCAGAAGAAGCGGGACAGCCCGTGGATGATGCGGACCTATTCGGGACACTCCACCGCTAAGGCATCGAACGAGCTCTACCGCACCAACCTGTCCAAGGGGCAAACGGGCCTCTCGATTGCCTTCGATCTCCCGACCCAGACCGGCTACGACTCCGACGATCCCAAGGCCCGCGGCGAGGTGGGCAAGGTGGGTGTCCCGGTGAGTCATATCGGCCACATGCGCACCTTGCTCGATCAGATCCCCGTCGGCGAGATGAACACGTCGATGACGATCAACGCGCCCGCGGCCTGGATGCTCGGCCTCTACATCGCCGCCGCCGAAGGTGAAGGGGTGCCGAGCCAGCAGTTGCGGGGCACCACCCAGAACGACATCGTGAAGGAGTACCTCAGTCGCGGCACCTATATCTTCCCGCCCGAGCCATCGAAGCGATTGATCGTCGACATGATCGCGTTCTGTTCGGAATGGGTTCCGAAGTGGAACCCCATGAACGTCTGCTCGTATCACCTACAGGAAGCCGGGGCCACCCCGGTGCAGGAAATTGCCTACTCCATGGCAACGGCGATCGACGTGCTCGATGCCGTACGCGACTCGGGCCAAGTGGAAGCCGATCGTTTCCCGCAGGTATTCGCCTCCATCTCGTTTTTCGTGAACGCGGGGATCCGGTTCGTGGAGGAGATGTGCAAGATGCGGGCCATGACCGAGATGTGGGAACGCCTCGGCCGTGAGCGTTACGGCGTCACCGATCCCAAGGCACTGCGATTTCGTTACGGCGTGCAGGTGAACTCGCTTGGTCTCACCGAGGCGCAGCCCGAAAACAACGTGCAGCGCATTGTGCTCGAGATGCTCGCGGTCTCGCTTTCCAAGCGTGCCCGTGCCCGGTCGATTCAGCTCCCGGCGTGGAACGAAGCGCTCGGACTCCCCCGCCCGTGGGACCAACAGTGGGCCTTACGCATGCAGCAGGTGTTGGCCTATGAGACCGATCTTTTGGAATACGCCGACATCTTCGATGGGTCCCATGTGGTGGAGGCTCGCACGGCAGAGTTGATCGAAGCCTCCCAGGCCGAGCTCGACGACGTGCTCGAACTCGGTGGCGCGTTCAATGCCATCGAAGAACTCAAGGGTCGGTTGGTCACCAGCAACACCGAACGGGCTCGGCGCATCGAGACCGGCGACCAACTCGTCGTGGGTGTGAATGCCTACACCGAGACCGCCGAATCCCCGCTCGGGGGCGAGGAAAGCATCTTGAAGGTCGACGCCGCGGTAGAGGCCGAAGCGGTTGCCGATCTTGCCTCTTGGCGCTCGACCCGCGACGCCGATGCCGTGAAGCGGTCACTCGACGCCGTTCGACAGGCGGCCGAATCAGGCGAGAACATCATGGCCTCAACGATTGATCTCGCCCACGCCGGCGGCACCACCGGCGAGTGGGCCGGACTTCTGCGCGAGGTGTTCGGCGAATACCGAGCGCCCACGGGAGTGTCGGCGGCGGTGGGTGTCGGCGGCGTTTCGGCCGCCCTGCGAGCGGTGGCCGAAACCGTGAAGACGATGGACGGGGGCCCGCCCCGGTTCCTCGTCGCCAAACCTGGTCTGGACGGTCACTCCAACGGCGCCGAGCAAATTGCTGTGGCCGCCCGCGATGCCGGCATGGAAGTCATCTACCAGGGCATCCGGCTCACCCCGGAGCAGATCGCCGCCGTGGCCCGAGACGAGGACGTCGATGTGATCGGACTCTCGATCCTGTCGGGTTCACACCTCGAATTGGTGCCCGAAGTGCTCCGCCTGGTGCGGGAAGCCGGTGTGGATTGCCCGATCGTGGTGGGGGGCATCATCCCCGAGGTCGACCAGCCCCGCCTGCTGGCCAGCGGAATCGCTGCCGTCTACACCCCGAAAGACTTCGAGTTTGGGCGAATCATGACCGAGATCGCCGCCCTCACCGTCGCTCACCGCTCGTAGTCAGTCCCTGACCTGCCCCTGCCCCCCCTTACCTGCCCCCCCTTACCTGACCCCCCTTAGGTTTTTGGTTGGGGAGACGCATCAATTTTTATGCGACTCCCCAACCAAAAACCTGAGGGGCTTACATTTTGGGGGGTCCGGTCCGATGGAATCGGGTGGAACGGCGTGCCCTTCTCGGGGTCGCCGCTGGGGTCCTCGGTCTTGTGCTCGGTGCTGCGGCAGCGATCTCCCAGGCCGTCAGCCTCAGCGTGCTGGCAGGTGTGATGGCCCTCGTGGCCGGAACCACCGCGTATTTCCTGGTCATGGCCCTGCGCAAGGCCGACGACACCATTGGCGAGCTTGCCACCAAGGTGCAAACCCTCGAATCGGAGGTGGTCCGCGCCAGCGACGCCAAAGCGGACCTCGAACAGCAACTTTCCAGCCGAATCCAGCTGACGTCCGTGCGGCGGGGCACCGAGAACGACAATCTCACCGATCCCGCCACCGGGCTTTACTCCGAGGGGTACTTCACGGTGGCCCTCGAAGACCGGATCTCCGCAGCGCGCCGCAACCTCAAGCCGGTGGCGGTCGTGCTCATCGAGGTGGTCGCCGGCCTCACCGATGCCGACCCTCATCCTGCCGATCCCCCGCACGTCGCCCGCACCATTCTGGCCACAATTCGCGAGTCCGACACGGCCTGCCGTCTACTCGACGGCGGCTACGCGTTAGTGCTTGAGGATACGGCCGAAAACGGGGCGATTTGGACGGTGGAACGGATTCGTCGAGCCGTCGCAACCCATGACGAGTCGTTCACCCTGTGGGCCGGCGTCGCCTGTTACCCCGCTCATGGGTTCACCACCGAGGACATCCTCGACCGGGCCGACATCGCCCTCGATATCGCCCGCGAGTGGCGTCAGGACCGAATCGAAGTCGCCACCGCCGATTGACCGGCCCGCTCGTGCCAGCCCGCTCGTGCCAGCCCGCTCGTGGCGCAACTGGTCACCCTTTTTGTCGCCCTGACGACACTCGGTGTGCCCAGTTCGGCATCGTTCTGGAACTGGTCATCCTTTTTGTCGCCCTGACGACACTCGGTGTGCCCAGTTCGCATCTTGGGCGTCGGCATCGGGGGCGCGGCCGGCCCAGCGCAGTGCCCCGGGGGTGGCCGACAATCGGGCGATGAGCCCCTGCATGGGCACGCCATCGACCGGCACGATGGCTTCGCGGGCCACAACATGAGGGTCGACGAGCACGTCGGCCATGGAATACACCGGTGCGGCGGCTGCCTCCGCCTGCACAAACGCATCGAGCGCTTCCGCCAAGGTGCGGGCGGCGACCCATTCCGACATTCGCCGGTCGAGCTCCTCGCGGTGGGCCACCCGCCCGTCGAACGAATTGAACCGAGGGTCGTCGCCGACACCGATCATCGCCATAACTCGTGCCGCCACCGAATCCGACGACGTGCTCACGGCCACCCATCGACCGTCGCCACAGCGATAGGTGTTGCGCGGGACCGTGTACGGAATGCCCGACCCCAGCCGTGGCTGCTCGTACCCGAGAAGGGCAGCCGCAGCCGGAAGCGGTCCCATCAGCGACAGCAGAGAATCGAGCAAGTTGACGTCCACCACCTGTCCCACCCCCGAGTGCACCGCCACCATCGTGGCGAAGGCGGCAACGATGGCGGTGACCTCGTCGGTGAGGGCGATCGGCGGGAGCAGCGGGCCGCCATCAGGCTCACCGTTGATCGCCGCGAACCCGCTCATGGCCTCGGCGATGGTGGCGAAACCGGGGCGCTGAGCGTAGGGACCGTCCTGACCGAAACCGGTGATGCGGGTGACGACCAGCCGAGGATTGGCGTCGATCAGTTCCACCGGATCGAGTCCCAGCGCTTCAAGCTTGCCGGGACGCAGGTTCTCGATGAGGACGTCGGCGTCGAGGATCAGCGCTCGGGCCCGGTCAAGATCGTCGGCGTCCTTGAGGTCGAGGGTGAGGACCCGCTTGTTGCGGTTGACGAGCTTCCAGAAAAGCGAGACGTCGTCGACCGGATCACGAAACCCCATGTTGCGCAGCGAGTCCCCGCTCGGAGCTTCGATCTTGATCACGTCGGCGCCGAAGTCGGCGAGGTAGCGGGCGCATCCCGGCCCGGCGAGCACCGTGCTCAGATCCACCACCCGCAGGTCGGCGAGCGGAAGCGATACGTCCTCGGTCATGCCCGCCATCCTGACACCCCTGCCCGAGAGTCTTGCTCTCCCAAGACGCTTGCGTGCTCGGCCGACAAGACCGACAAGCCAAAGGTGAGGTCAGATGTCGACCTGGGAGCCGGCGGACGAGACTCGCAGCCGAGGACCGTCGACCGTGTCGACGGTCTGCAGGACAACGGGGATCGACCCCAACAACGTGGTCCCGTCGGCGGCGACCTCGGACGTTCGGTAGGCACCATCATGCAGCGTGTAGGCGTCGAAAGCTCGCGAGTACGGGTCGACGATGATCACGTTCGTCACACCACATGCTGCATAGAAACCGAGTTTCTCGTAGCTCTCATCCCCGGGCGACCGAACCTCGACCACGAGGACGGCCGTGGGCGGTTCCACCCCACGTTCGGATAGACCCTCGGGGTGGAACACCAGGAGGTCTGGCACCCGGTAGTCGTTGTCGGCCAAGAACAAGCCAGTCTCGTAGCTTGCCCGCAGGCCGGAACCCCGCGCGACAGGAAGCAGCACTCCGAGAAGTTCCGAGCCGAACGACTGGTGTGGTCCACCTGGAGGCGGCGTCATGTGCAGCACCCCTTCCCAAATCTCATCCCATCGATCGAGACCTGCCAATGCACGCTCACGTAGCCATTTCTCCGGGACGTCGAGGACCACTGCTCGCATGTGGACCATCCTACCGTCACTCCTCCGGTCCCCGACCGACGCGCCCAATCTGACAGTTCTGCTGTCCGATGCGATAGGAAGACCGAGACGTGAAAAGCGGGGTCAGATGAGGGCGGTGTACTCGACGGGGAGCGGGCGACGACCGGATAGGGCCAAGATCACGGCGCCCCGATCGTCGGGCCGCACGATCGCCGTGAGGATGTCGAGCACTCGCTGACCCGGACCACCGGGCGGCACGACGGGCTGGCCGGTGGCAGCGCATAAATCCAGTGTGTGGACCACCGCTTCCACGAGCCGTGAGTCAAGGAAGTCGAGCAACCACATCACCCCGGCAAAGGTGCGGCTCTTGGCATCGAGCGACGCGCTGTCCACCACCCCCATTGCCGTGGCCACTACCAAGTCCATTTCCGCCACGATCGCGGAGGGATCATCACGCAGCGCTGCGCCCGCTGCTCGTCCCCGTTCCAGCACCCCGGCATGGATATTCGGGTACGCGAAGGCGGCGCGGAAGTACTCGACCACATCGTCGATCTCTACCTCGGTCGCTTCAGCCTCGTCACCGTCAAACGTGTACTCCGTGACCGTGGAGAACGCTCGAGCGGTGTGGCCCACCAACTCACGCACCGTCCACTCGCCGAGCCCCGGACCCGCCCACTGCTCGGGACGAATGCCCCGCACCACCTCCAAGAACCACTGACCGGCGATGCCAAACAGGGCCGGGACTACCTCAATCTCGAAGCCATCGCCGTCGTCGTCGCCGAGACGGGCATCGGGACGGGCATCGGGACGGGCATCGGGACGGGCACCGGGAGGGGCACCGACATTCGGTCCGGAACCGTCATTGGACATCAGACAAGGGGCCTTTCACATGTGGGCGACAACTCGGGCCGGGCGGACGGCGTCAACGTTCCGGACGCGGCGCGCCGCCCCTCACGCTCACGCATGCGAGATCACGAAACAACGTTCCTCGAGTTTGCCGAAGGCATACCCGAAGTAGGTGCCGGCGTACATGTTGCGGGTCTTTTCGGTCCATACCAGCGCGTCCGGCGTGGAGATCCGGCGGTGGATCTGGAGCGTGCCGCCTTCGTACACCCGATACTCGGCCCACGTGCCGGGGAAGTCCTTTACACACGCCACCTCGACCCACGGACGGTCTCCCGTCAGACCGAACCGCCGCACCCGATTGCGATGCGTGTGGCCGGCGAAATAGCCGCGCAGGTTGGGATGGTCGACGAAGATCTGCACCAATTTCTCGGAGTCGTCCGGGTTGATACCGAAGTACTTTTCGGGCCGTTCTTTCGAGCCGGGGTTCCACGCGTGGTGATGACCCATCACGAGAACCGGTCCGGCAGTGTCGACGGCGAGTTGCCGCAACCACTCCGCCGTGGCGTCCGACACCTGACCAATGAAGTCGAGCTGGACCGTGGTGTCGATCACCGCCACGGTGAGGCCCGGGAGCGAGACGGCAAACGGGCCCGTGTCGCCCAATGCCGTGCCGTAGTAGCTCTCGTGATTGCCGCGAACGAAGTGGAGACGGTCGCCAAACGCGCCCTGGTACACATCAAGGAACCGCTGATACTCGGGCAGGGTGCCCCTCGAGGTGAGATCACCTTTCACGATCACCGCAGAGAGATCGGTGACGGCGCCCATCTCCTGTACCGCACCTCGGTTCATGGTCTCGGGAAACGGCTCTTCGCCTTCGTCTACCGAAAAAATGGGACCAATGTCGAGCCCCTCAATGATGCCGCAATCGGTCTCGCCGAAATGCACGTCGTTGACGGTGGCGAATCGGCACAACAGTTCACCGCCGGGGCGAGGTAACGTGCGGAAGGCAAAGCCGTCGAATTCGTAGTCGGTGTCCGGTGTGAGATCGGGATAGGTGCGGACGGCGGCGCCGTCATGGACCACCGCCTCGTCGTCGGCCACGGTGGTGAGCTCCATTGGCAGGACGCTACACGGGGTGACCTACTGTGCACCCCGATGGCCGGACAGCAACACACTTCCTACGAACAGCTCTTCGTGAACAACCGTGCGTGGGTCGCCGAACAAGAGGCCGCCGACCCCGATTTCTTCACCCGGCTCGCTGCGGGCCAGTCGCCCAAATACCTCTTCATCGGTTGCTCCGACAGCCGGGTGAACGCCAACGAGATCACCGGCGCCGGGTCAGGCGAGATGTTCATCCATCGAAACATCGCCAACCTCGTGGTGTCCACCGATATGAACCTGATGTCGGTGATGCAGTTCGCGATCGAGGTGCTGCACGTGGAACACGTGATCGTGTGCGGCCACTACGGCTGCGGCGGGGTGCGAGCAGCCATCGACGGTCACTACCACGGTCTGATCGATAAGTGGCTTCGATCCATCAAGGATGTCTACCGCCTCTATCGCGCCGAACTTGATGCCATCGATGATCTCGAAGCTCGCCACCGCCGGTTGGTGGAGCTCAACGTTCGTGAACAGGTGTATCGAATTTGTTCCACCTCGTTCGTGCAGCGCGCGTGGCACGACGAGCGCAAGCTGCACGTGCACGGTTGGGTCTACGACCTCAGCGAAGGCTTACTCCGCGACCTCAAGATCGATCCGGAGCACGACTTCGACGCCACGGCGCTGTACTCGTACGACGACCTCTAACCGCCCTCGGTCGCTGACCCGCGGTCAGCGGCCGGCCCCACGGCGACCGCCCCACGGCCATGCACGAACTGCATGGGATTCCGCCCGCACGCGGGCGGAATCCCATCCGGAACGGGCGGTGAAGGCGGGGGGCGGTGAAGGGGGAGGTCAGCCGTCAAGCGCGGCGAGCAGTTCGTAGTCCACGAGGGCGTCGTAGTCCGGATGCTTTTCGATCCACCGGGCGACGAACCCGCACAACGGAACCACCCGCAGCCCACGTTTGCGAGCATCGTCGAGTGCGCCCTGGATGAGTTGGCCTCCCAAACCCTGCCCCTCCAACGCCGAATCGATCTCGGTGTGCACGAACAGGATGCGGTTCCCTCGGAGGTGATACACCGCGAATCCGGCGAGCGAACCGTCTTCCGAGTGGATCTCGAAACGGTGGGCTTCGGCATTGTCCTGGACGGTCGGCACCGTTCCAAGGTTACTGGGCTTGAAGCCGTAGTGGGTGTCCGGGAAGTCATGTCCGCCCCGGATCCGCCCTGGACATCCCGCCATGCGGCGTCCTCGTTCTCGCCGCCCAGCAGCAAGGGGGCCTTCGGAGCTGCGTCCTAGCCTGGCGGGCGCCAGGCCGCCCCGTGTCTGGACGGACACCCCGGACAACCACGTCGATCCGCCCCCGGTTCGTGCGTAAGGGCCCGCCGGAGGATTGGTTGAGCCAGCGGGAAGTGTTGCGACGAGGACGAGGACGCCGGAGGCGGCGTCATCCGGCCGTCGAAACACCCAGATAGTTCTCCGGCTGGTCCAAAGCGCGAGTGCTTCTCTGTCGGGCGAGCGAGGACTGGCTCCGCCGAGCAGATCACGGAAGAACGACGGATACACGAACCGGAACGATCAGTCTGCGGTCAGGTCCGGGACGGCCAAATCGGGGGCGGCCATTCGGGAAGCAGCATCGGTTTGGCGGTCCGCACGAAGCCCCAATGCCACACCGTTTTGGTCCTCGGCACTGCGATTCTGGCTCCACTTCCCCTTGCCCTCGATTCGATCGATGCGCAACTCAACACCCACGATGCCCCGGAGCATGGCGTCGATGTATTCGGGGGGAGCGTCGGTCACCGCCCACGGTTCATCTCGATCGTTCTCCTGGTCGTTTGTCAGCCGGGTGACCAGATCGAGAACCCAGGAGGCGTCGGTCACCATTTGCAGGCGGCCGTGTGCGTGCACCACGTCGTAGTTCCAGGTGGGCACCACTCGTGGGTCCACCAACTTCGACGGATAGTAGGTGGGCGACACATAGGCGTCGTGGCCCGGCAGGATCACCAGCGCGGGAACGGTCGCTTCACCCACGAGCCCGACGATCGGATTGGGCTTGGCGACGTGACCAACCAACGCCCCAATTTCCGCGTCGGATCCGACGTCCAGCGATCCTTGCCACGACATCGGCAACGGGCTCGACTCGAAGCCATCGGTTGCGGCCACGACCAGGTGGGCAAGACCGGCAAAGCTTCGCACCGCGGCCAGCGCTTCATGGTCGGGCATCGTGAACGCAGATGGGGTGTACATGAGTCCTCCGCCGCCGACGGTAGGCGCCGCAGGTCTCCACTCCCTCGCCAGTTCGGGTTATTGCCGCCCATCACCGCGAATGCCGTCTGCCTCTCACCATCTCGTTCGTGGACCTGGTTCGCACTGTTTGGCATCTACGATCCGAGGCGTTGTACCGACACGGCGCCTCCAGTTTTGGCAATTCCCGGGTTCAGTTCGCAAGTTCCACCGAGCGCCTCCGGTCCCAATGCAACGCTCCATCGTGCCCACGTTGGGCCGTACGGAACCGCTGCGCACCAAAGGCGTTGCCCACAATCGTCTCCGTTTGGGCAGTGTTGCGAGCCCCCTCTCCGCTGGTTCATCGTGAGGACGCCCCACAACGGTTGACCGAGGTGAAATCCGCGATCGCCCTCGCTTACTTCGACAATGCCCCTACGATGTTTCTGGCGACGAGTCCGATGCGTCACGAGAGTTCGAGGAACCACCATGAGCCATGTTCGCCTGACCAAAGAGTTCACCACCGATGAACGAGACGGAGACGTGGTGTCGATCGCGCTCGCCATCGAGGGTGACGCCGATGAACTTTGGCGAACGTCGTTCGTGCATTGGATTTCCGACGCCGACTGGCTAGGCGACAACAACGGCGTGATCCTCGGCCACAGCTTTCCGTTCTCCTACGACGGCACCAACGCCATTGAGTTCCGGACGCATGCCAGCACGATCGAACGGTCCTTGTCCTCGATCAGCCTCACCATCGACAAGGTGAACGAGGAACGAACGCAGGCGGCAATCCACAATCCCAAAGCCACCGGTGTGGCCGAGCAAACGGTCCAGGCCTGGTTCGATCAGCAGTAGCGCTCCATGCCGAAAATCGGCCGCCTCGCCCTGGTGGGTGAAACGGGACCGGCTCCGGGGGCTGCGCCAACGCTGCGGGCCGCCCCTCCCCCGCCACCACGGCACCGGACCGCGGGGCGTCGATCAGCAACAGTTCGGCGGTTCCGCCCACCTACGAATCGCGCCGCGTTTCCGTCTCACTGCCCAGAGCATGGCGGTCTCTGACGTGCAGCCCCCTGCGAGAGTCCGAGCCGATGCACGACATCCGCGTCTCGAAGCGCTCCCGCCGCACGCTCGTCGTCGACCCCCCGAGGCGGCCGAATTGTCGGTGATTTAGCTGGGGCGGACCCGACGGGAGGGAACGGGCTTGGTCCACCACCGTCCACTGAAACGCCAGCGGCTTGGTGCGACCGGAATCGATCCGTCGCCCGCCGCACCGCCCTGCGGCCACGACATCTCGACCGCAGCAACGATTGCCGCAAGTTCTTCGGCCGAGGGGTCGCCGCCCCGCACCACCGTGGCCACCTCGGCGGTGGCCGGCACCGAAGCTGAGCTCACAGCGGGATGTTCCCGTGTTTGCGCTTGGGAAGCTCTTCGCGTTTCGTCCGCAACAACTCGAACCCGGCAATCACCTTGCGACGGGTGTCCTTGGGATCGATCACATCATCGATGATTCCGCGCTCGGCGGCGATGTAGGGGTTGGCGAACTTCTCGGTGTAGTCGTCGAGGAGCTGGGTGCGCATCGCGGCGGGATCGGCGGCGCCTTGCAGCTCACGGCGATAGAGGATTTCGACGGCGCCCTGCGGCCCCATGACTGCCAGTTCGGCCGATGGCCACGCAAACGCGAGGTCGGAACCGACGCTCTTGGAGTCCATCACCACGTAAGCGCCGCCGTAGGCCTTACGCACGATCACGGAAATGCGCGGCACGGTGGCCTCGCAATACGAGTAGAGCAACTTGGCGCCGTGGCGAATGATGCCGCCGTACTCCTGATCCACGCCGGGCAGGAACCCGGGCACGTCGACAAAAGTGAGGAGCGGGATGTTGAACGCATCGCACGTGCGGACGAAACGGGCTGCCTTCTCCGACGACTCGATGTCGAGCACGCCGGCAAGGATCATTGGCTGGTTGCCGACCACACCGACCGGGTGACCGTCGAGACGGGCGAACCCACAAGTGATCGAGCCACCCCATGCCGGAAAATACTCGAAGAAATCCTCGTCGTCGACCACGGCCTTGATGATGAGGCGCATGTCGTAGGGCTGGTTCGACGAACCCGGAAGGATGTCGATGACCTCGGGGCACTCCCGATTGGGATCGTCTTCGGTGACCTCATGGGGAGCGACATCGAGATTGTTCGACGGCAGGAACCCAAGGAGGTAGCGGACGTCGTCGAGCACGGTCTTCTCGTCGGGACCGACAAAGGTGGCCACGCCGCTCTTGCTCGCATGCGACCGAGCGCCACCGAGTTCTTCGAGCGTGACCTCTTCGCCGGTTACCGCCTTTACTACATCCGGACCAGTGATGAACATGTGCGACGTTTCGTTCACCATAAAGATGAAATCGGTCATGGCCGGGCTATACACGGCACCGCCGGCGCACGGACCCATGATCACCGAGATCTGCGGGATCACGCCCGACGCCTGCACGTTGCGGTGAAAGATCCCGCCGTAACTCGCCAGCGAGACCACACCCTCTTGGATGCGAGCACCGGCGCCATCATTGAGACCGATGCACGGGGCGCCGACCTTCAAGGCGAGGTCCATCAGCTTGTGGATCTTGGCGGCAAACGTTTCACCAAGCGCCCCGCCGAACACGGTGAAGTCCTGCGAGAACAGAAACACCTTCCGGCCGTCGATCGTGCCCCATCCCGTAACCACACCATCGGTGTAGGGGCGCTCATCGAGCACGCCGTCGGGCAACTGGTGACGGGCGAGCATGTCGAGCTCGTGGAACGAGCCGGGATCGAGGAGGTACTCGATTCGTTCCCGGGCGAGCATCTTGCCTTTGGCGTGCTGTCGCTCAACCGACCGCTCCGACCCGGCATGAAGCGCCTCTTCCTTCAGCTTGTCGAGGCGGTCGACCCGCTCCTGCATGGGGTGATCCATAGGTCGACCAGCGTACCGATATGCCCGTCGGGCCGGGAAATGCGTCCTGTTGACGGATCAGACGCAGGCGCGCCTCGTTACCGTCCGGCCACGCCGGAACTGGCGGTTCGGAACGGCCCTCCGCGACGGTGGTTTGCAGAACACGAAGCGGAACACCGAAGCGGAACGCGAACCATGTTGCAGCCAACCCCCTACAAGGGGGACGGTTGCAACATGGTTCGCCGGATACACCGTCACGCTGCCGAAGTCCGGCGGTGGGGAACGGACCGGCAACCTGCCGAAACGGCCTCGAACGGAACGGTCGGGTCCCCGGAAGGGGAACCTGCGGAGCGGGAACCGGCTCGGACGGTACGGTCTCGCCATAGCTGCGCCTGACCGTCGGCTCCCCCGAACGGTCGGGTCCCCGGAAGGGGAACCTGCGGAGCGGGAACCGTCTCGGACGGTACGGTCTCGCCATGGCCGGGCCTGAGCGTGAGTTTCGTCGTGTATGCGTGTATTGCGGGTCGCGTTTTGGCATCCGACCGGGCTTTCGCGAGGCGGCTGCAGAGGTCGGCCGTACGTTGGCTGAGCACGGTATCGGTGTGGTGTACGGCGGCGCTGCGGTCGGACTTATGGGCGTGGTGGCCGACGCTGCTTTGGCGGCGGGTGGCGAGGTGATTGGGGTGATCGACCACAGTCTGTTGACCAAGGAGATCGGGCACCCCTCGCTCACCGAGCTCCGCATCACCGAATCATTGTCCGAGCGCAAGCTCGTCATGGCCGATCTGAGCGACGGATTCATTGCCCTGCCCGGCGGGTTGGGCACGCTCGACGAGCTGTTCGAAGTGCTTGTGTCCAATCAACTTCACCTGCACGACAAGCCGATCGCCCTTCTCGACGTCGACCACTACTGGAACCTGCTGTTGCGGTTCCTCGACCATGCCGTCGCCGAACGCCTCCTTTCACCGGTCAACCGGAGCCTGCTCCTCGTGAGCGACGACCTGTCCGACCTCCTCGGGCAGATGCGTGCTTTTGAGCTGCCGGCGAGCCCCAAATGGCTTGACCGCTGAGACCGGCGTACCCACTCGTCGGTGGGGTATCACGTCGAGAGATACCAACAATCATCAATTGCTCGTTGACAGATGGCTACCAAGGGAGGACAAAGGAGAGGCGCATCGCCCGGATGTGCGCACCTCAATGGGGAGGTACGACATGCCCGTCGTTCACGACCTCGACTTGCCCTTCGTCGACATCTTCGACCCCGATGCCGCGGCGGCGCTGAGCGGACAAGTAGCCGCCTGGTTTGATGAAGGGCACTGGGTGGTCCGCACCCCGCTCTGGTATTCGGTGATCGAGCACGATGCCGTCCGGGAGCTCCAGAAACACCCGGACTTGCACACCCTCGGCGTGCGACTGCTCGAGATGCAAGGGGTGAACGATGGGTATCTCCACGAGTCGTCGACCCGTCTGATCCTGAGTCTCGAAGGCGACGATCACACCCGAATTCGTCGCCTGGCATCCAAGGCCTTCACGCCCCGCGCGGTGGAGCAGTTTCGGCCGATGATGCGGTCGTTTCTCGACCAACGCCTCGATGCGATTGCGGCCAAGGGTCGGTGCGAATTCATGGCCGACATCGCTGAGGCGTATCCGATCGCCGTGATCTGCCAACTCGTGGGGGCGCCGCGGGCGGACTGGCCACTGTTCTCGGCCTGGGCGGAGCAAGTGTTCAAACAGTTCAACTTCAACCTCGGCACCGACCTTCCCGACATCGAGCAGGCGGCGCAGGAGATGGAGGCCTACCTCGAAGAACTCGTCGTCGCCCGTCGAACCGATCCGGGCAGCGACCTGCTGAGCGAGCTGATTGCCGTGGAAGAAGCCGACGGCGACCGGCTTAGCCACCGTGAACTGCTCGATCTCGTGAGCGCCCTCCTCCTCGCCGGCACCGACACCACACGCAACCAACTGGGCTTGGCCGTGATGGCCTTTTGCGAACATCCCGGTCAGTGGGCCCGCCTCGCCGAAGATCCGTCGGTTGTGCCCGGAGCAGTCGAGGAGATCCTCCGCTACCAGTCCACCGTGGCCGCCACACCTCGGGTGACCGTGGCCGACGTTGACTATCGAGGGGTGACCTTCCCCGCCGGAACCATGGTCGCATTGCTCACCCAAGCCGCCGACCACGATCCTCGTGTGGTCACTTGTCCGGAAGACCTCAACATCGAGGCGAACCGGGGAGGGTGGTCCCACCTCGCATTCGGAAGCGGGCCGCACTACTGCCTCGGTGCGAGCCTGGCCCGGGCCGAGCTGCAAGAAGCGCTCACGCTGCTCCCCGCTCGCCTACCCAACATGCGGCTCGACGGCACACCCGAGATGAAACCGTTCCTGGGGATCTACGGCCCGCGCACGCTTCCTATCACCTTCGACCCGACGTGATCCGTCCCGCCGACAACGAACGTTGGCGCACTGGACGCAGCGCCTCGCATTGTGAAACCGATATGGCGACCACCGCAGCGGTTTTCGGCTCCCTCGCCTGATCCACCGGCCAAAGTCGCCCGGCCTGAAACGCGGGACCACCATCGAATCGGTTGATGCGCCGAATTCGCGTGTCCGCTCTGGCGGCCCGATGTTCAGCGTCGAGATAACCGCCGACCAACGGCTCCGCGCCGCTCTGCGAACATGGCCACGGTTCGGTAGCCCTTTCCTGGCTGCACGACCCAAGCGGAATCGACACCACGGCAATCGGTGGCTATCGGTCGCGACGATGGACGCGACAGCAGCGACCAGTGGCTCGCCCGATCCGTGAACCGCCGCCTAGGCGGCGGTCGCTGAGCGAGCGGTGTTCAGGAGAACGAAGAACCGCAGCCGCAGGTGCGCTCGGCGTTGGGGTTATTGATCGAAAAGCCAGCGCCCTGGAGGCCGTCTTTGTAGTCGAGGGTGGCGCCATCGAGAAGCTGCGCACTCGACGGATCAACGACAACCTTTACGCCATCGGGGTAATCGCCGAGCAAGTCGTCTTCGGCTTTGTCGGTATCGAAAAACATCTCGTAGCTGAAGCCCGAGCAACCGCCCGGACGGACAGCGACGCGAAGCATCAGGCCTTCTTCGCCTTCATCGGTGATGAGTTGTTTGACCTTGACGGCTGCGGGATCGGTAAGCGTGATCACGGGACAATCCTCCGTGGAAGTGGGTTCAGGAGATAAAGGGTAACGGGAAACGAGACAAAACGTGCGATCGGTCAGACCGAGGTGCCGGCGGAGACGAGGGGGAGCGATCGGTGGCGGCTGGCCCCAAGCTCGACCTGGCACGGCGTACGGGCCGCCAGATTGTGAAACGCGACCACTTCAAGGCCGCCGAACTCGTCGACAAAGCCCTCCACCATGGCGCAATGCAAGCTGCACACCAGTTCCGGATGCTGCTCGGCCAGATCGCGAAACGGGCAATGAGCGAAAGCAATCGTGGCACCGCCGGGGTGGGTGACCGTGGCCGGATCAAAGCCGAGCCGAGCTTGCTCCACCTCGACGGCGTCGACACAGGCGGTGGTCAATGACTCGGCGGCGCTCGCCTCGCTAGGCGTATCAACGGGACTGCCCGACCACTGAGCGGCATCGGCCATGCCCTGCGCACGGCCTGCGGTCACCATGTCGGAGGCATCGAGCCCGGCATCGGCGGCGGCGGTGAGGAGCATCCGGGCCAGGGTGGGAAACGGCGAGGGCTCAAGGCCCAGTGCAGGAGCCTCCGCCGCGAGGGAATAAAGGTGTTGCGGACGCCCGACTCCGCCGCGCGCCTCGGTGTCGACGCGGAGCAGCCCTACATCGCGCATGCGTTCAAGGTGGGGGCGCACGGTGTTGGGGTGGAGGTCGAGCACGTCGGCCACGTCGCTGGTGGACAACGGGAGCGGGGCGCGGGCCAGTTCGAGATAGATGGCGTAGCGAGTGTTGTCGCCCAGTGCCTTCAAGATGTCGAGCCGATTGGATCCCACAACGGGGAGTTTACACGGGATCGCCCGTTAGAATGATTGGGTGACCACAACCCCCGCCTTCGACCCCGCCGATCGGGCCCCCGTCGAGGTCTTGTTGGAGGCGTTGCGGGGAGTGATCGACCCCGAGCTCGGCCTCGACATCGTGGAATTGGGCATGGCTCGGGGTGTCGTTGTCGACCCGGATTCCGGCATCGCTCGCGTCACCGTTGCGCTGACGTCGGCCGGCTGCCCGTTGCGGGGCCAGATCCAAAAGGACATTCGGGCGCGCCTCGGATCGTTCCCCGGCATCACCGCCGTCAAGCTTGACTGGGTAGAGATGACCGCCGACGAAAAGGCCGCTGTGATGGCCCGAGCGCGGTGGAACGTGCGGGCCGACGACTCCGCCACCGAGATCCCCGCAACGGCGAAGGTGATCGCCGTCGCATCCGGCAAGGGTGGCGTGGGGAAAAGCTCGGTCACCGTGAACCTGGCCGCCGCGCTCGCCGCCAAGGGCTTCACCGTTGGCGTGATGGACGCCGACATCTGGGGCTTTTCCATCCCGCGCATGTTGGGGGTCGACGGCCGGCTCGAAGCCCACCTCGCCGAACCGCCGAACGCCACCATCCCGACAGCGACCGGCCCGGTCGGCACTGGCCCGGGGGGTGGCGATGACAGCGGGACGACCGACGCACTCGTTGGGGTCCCGACCGATGCCGATGCGGCCGACGATGCGGCCGACGCTGCGGACGACACCTCCACTTCCGAGACGGAGGTCCGAGACGATCATGTCGCCGCCCCGGCCCCGCGCCGACTCATCGAGCCGCACGAGAAACGCATCGGCACCGGCTTGCTCAAGATCGTGTCGATGGGCTTGATGGTCGACGATGAAGGCACCGCCCTCATGTGGCGTGGGCTCATGCTCAACCGGGCTGTCCAACACTTCCTCGAAGACGTGCGCTGGGGATCACTCGATTACCTCCTGATCGACATGCCCCCCGGTACCGGCGACGTGCAGATGGGCCTCGCTCGCATGCTGCCGCGGGCCGAGATGTTGGTCGTCACCACACCGGCGGTGAGTGCGCAGAAGGTGGCGATCCGCGCCGTCGATATGGCCCGGCGCAGCTACCTACGGGTGGTGGGTGTGGTGGAAAACATGAGCGCGTTCACGTGTGAACACGGCGTCGCCTACCCGTTGTTCGGCGAAGGCGGTGGGGCTGCATTGGCCCACGACGCCGGCGTTCCGTTGCTCGGTCAGATCCCGATCGAATCGGCGGTGGCGGCGGGTGGAGATGCCGGCACGCCGATTGCCCTCGGCACCGGTCCTGCTGCCGAAGCGTTCCGTGCGCTCGCCGACCGCATCGTCGACGAAGCCGTTCCGCCCGTCGAGCTCGCCGGCTGCTCCGCCCGCATGATGGACATGGCGATGGCCGCACTCGATGCCTTCGACGAAGCGGACCAAGTCACCTCCGACGCCGACTCCGACGCCAACTCGAACGCCATTTCGGGCACCAATTCGGACGAACCTGTGACGCTGAGCACGACTCTGCGCGGCTGACCGTCACCGGTTGGTCTGCACAGCATTCAGCAAGCGCGCAGCATTCCTGGCCGCGCCGCATTCAGCAAGCGCGCAGCGGCGCTCACCCGGTGGCAACGGCGGCGACGGCCTGGTCGAGCAGGATGCGGCCGTCGCGCAGAGAGACGGTCTCCCACGCGGAGTCGTCGGGCGTGAAGCAGCACCGGTAGTTCCAGGTGACCGCCGCGTGTTCGGGGTTGGCGGGGTCGCCGTGACGGTGCACCCAGCTCTCCAGATAGGTGGCGGCGAGCTGTTCGGTGTCGGGGGCCGTGCCGAACTCCACCGACGACGCCACACACGACGCGTTCGGGAGCACCGACGCGTAGCTGTTGGCGATCTGCCCGCTCTTCTCCCCGGTGGTCGCATCGGGATTGTCGGCCGTGGCCTCGATGCGGAACCCAGGGAAACTGGCGTGGAGGAACTGATCTAGCGCGGAGCCGGGCGGCTGATCCGACAGGAAGGTCACCTCACCGTTGGGGCCGTGGCCGGTATGCAGGTCAATGGTGAGCACCTGCTCCGCACTACCAAGACGCTCCGGCACGAGGTGCTCCAGGATCCGACACGACTCCTCGGTGCGGTCACCACCGAAGTGCAGCCCGTCGGCATGGCGGTACTGGCCCTTGGTGATGCCGTCCTTCACCCAGGTCATCCCCCGTTCCTCCACCATCGTCATCGCCTGAACGAGCAGCTCGTCGACCGACGGAAGCGTGGGTGTGTCCGGACAGGCAAACGGGTGAAGCTCGTCGTAGGCATCGTTTTGGATGGGATCGCCGGCGCTGCGTTGCCAGTTGCGGTTGAGGTCGACGTTCGATTCGTTTTGTCGACGCCACCAGCTCATGCCCCACGGGTTCACGGCGTGGATCAACAGGATTGCCATATCGGGTGGAAGCGAATCGGGGTCGATGCGGGCGACGAGGTCGGTCTGCAAGGTGGATCCGATGAACCCCTCCACGCCGTGCACCCCGGACTGCACGATCAAGGCCCGGCGAGGCGCCGGTGCACCGATCTGCACCACGTCGATGGTGAGGTCCTGGCCGTCTCGACCACGAGCGGCGATCGTGTGCGGGGCCAGGTCGAGCCCGGCCACGGTGACGGCCCGGCGGAAGCGGGCCCGACATTCGTCGTAGGTGAGCGGCAGATGATCGATAGGCATGCTCCGATCATGCCCCACGGCCGGAGCCGCTTGCCCCGAATCCTGCGTGCCCCAGAACCTGCGTCGCTGAGACCTGTGTCGCTGAGCACGGCAATCCGCGGCTGAGCGACACAGGTTCGCCTGCACCGCATCCGGGTGGGCGCAACCGGGTGACGGGACCGTCACTCGGTTCCGCTCCTACGCTGGCCACATTCACGCGCTACACACCTTCCTGTTGGCGATGCGCGCCCGATCGGCGGTGCTGGCTCACCCGGCGTTCGTGGCAAGCATCGCTGTGCTCCTGCTGAACGACCGCGTATTGAAGGTCGCCTACCCGGGGACGGCCACCGGAAAGCTCAGCGATGTCGCCGGAGTGGCCATGATCGCGACCCTGGTCGCAGTTGTTCTGGGCCGACGAACCGGCTTCGCGCTCACGGTGGTCGGCTTCACGATGCTCAAGGTGATGCCGGGTATCGCCGAGCTGGCCGCTCCACTGCTGGGTGGTGTCACGGTGCGCGACCCCACCGACCTGCTGGCCCTCGCTGTGCTGCTCCCTTCGTGTTGGGTCGTTCGGGCCGAAGCCGGAGGGGCGAGATCGTTCGCTACGTCGGACGGCGCCCGATCGGTGCGCGGACACCGCCAAACCATCAGGCCCGATTCCTCGGAAGGACGGAGGAACGGCGAACGGCGACATGGCCAAGTGGCCGTTCGGATGGTGTGCGTGTGCGCAGCGGTCTTCGCCACCACAGGGACGAGCAAGTCACCGGATCCGTCGGTATCGGCGATCGTGGTCGAGGATGGATTCTTCTTCGCGGCAGTTACCGGGGGGACCGCAGGGACCACGGGACAGCCGGCCTGGGCCAAGAGCGCGGACGGCGGACGAACCTGGACCGCGGTCGGAGCGCCGCGTGCGGGCAGCACACTGGTTACTGCCGGAACCCGCCCCGGTGCATCGGCGGCCCCGAGCACAATATCGGGCGGCGGACCGAGCGGTACATCAGGCGGCACATCGTCGAGGAGCTCGAACGACAGCGCCACCACCTTGGCCTCCAGACCGGACACGATCTTGACCAACCCGCCGCGCGCCGAGCCCAACGCCACCACCCCGGGCACCGGGACGGTCTACGCAACCATCCCGCTGCAAACACGTATCGAAACATGCGGGATCACCGATTGTTTCGTTATTCGGAGTCAGGCCTCGATTCACCGACGGTCGATCTCCGGCGGCACCGAGGTCAGGGAGTTTCTCCTTGCCGACGCCGACCTTCGCCGCCTGACCCAATCGGGTTGGCACCACCGCAACGACTATCTCGGTTCGATCGACGTGGCGTCAGTGGACGGAGTCGACGTGGCCGTGGCAGCGTTCGGCGGGTCAGGGGTCTTGCGACGCGAGCCGTCCGGCACGTGGGTACCGGAACGTGTACTCGGAGCTGATCGGTCGATCTCGGGGAAGGAGTACCCGCCACCTGTTCCCTGGATCACCCTCACGCTCGTGACGATGGCGGCGGTCGGCACAACCGTGGTACTTGCGATCCAACGGTCTCGCCACCGGAGCTGGCGGGCCGGAATAGTCGTGGTCTGGATGGGCGTTGCTGCTGGTTTCCTTATTGCAATCCCCGCTGCGTCTGTGGCCGCCGGGTTGTTCCGGCCGGAAGTGCCGATGTTGCTGTTCTTTGCGGGCATGTACATGGCAATGCTCGTAGGGGTGGCGTTCGCCGTCGCCGGATCCGGGGGAGACCATGCCGCGTCAGATCCACCGCGCCACGCGGCACCGATACCTTGGGGAGCCTCACCGCCAGCGGGATACTGGGACGCACCCGGTCCACCCTGGCCACCCGTTCCATCCGGTCTGACTGGTCCACCCGGAGTGACGGGTCCACCCGGAGTGACGGGTCCACCCGGTCCACCCGGAGTGACGGGTCCACCCGGAGTGACAGGTCGACCCGGGGCGACTGGTCCAACTCGTCCGCACGGTGTGCCGCCGTCTGAACCTCCACCGGAGGGGTACTGGGGTCCACCCCGACCGCCCCCTGCCGGCCCCTCCTGAGATGCCTTCAAAGGCGAAGGCTTTCGCCAGCCCCCGCGCCGCGCTGGGTTGAGCGGTGATTCGGGCCACGCAGATTGGTGCGTTTTCTGGCTGAACGGGGGGAGGACGACGACGTCCTCGATGAGGACGACTTGCTCAACGATCCTGCATTGGAAACGATCCGCAGTCAGACCGAGGACCGTTGGTGCAAGGAGACGGTGCCGGCCCTCGGTGGGTTCTCCTCCCGAGAGGCCGCAGCCGATCTCACTCGCCGCCTCGCCGCCTCCATCCGATTCGACGGCCGGTCTCGTTCGATGCCGCCGTACTGCAATCGGGCGCGTTCTCCTTGCGTACCGCTCGTCTTCGCCAACGCCCGGTGGAACTCGTCGGGTCCATCGCCGAACTCTCCTGACACTGAGCGTTACTTACACCCGCTGTAAGTAGCAGTTGCTGTCAGTTAGAGTTCGTTCGTGGTATTCATCAACCGAGTCAAGGAACTTGCGGCGCTCGAACACTGGTGGGCGAACGACCGCCGGGCTGGCGTGGTTTGGGGGCGACGGCGAGTTGGGAAGACGGCGCTCCTCGAGCGTTTCAGTGCCCACAAACGATGCGTCTTTCATAGCGGGGCCGTGCGTGGAGAACTCGAGGAACTGCGGCTGCTCACCCTGTCGGTAGCGGCCGTCGACCGCACGGGCACCCGCGACCTGCTGGCCCGGCCGTACACGAACTGGGACGATGCCTTCGACGACCTCGCGCAACGCACCGCCGATTCCCCCCTCCTCGTGGTACTCGACGAGTTCCCCGACCTGGTCGCTTCAAGCCCGGGTCTCCCGGGAATCATTCGAGCGTTCCTCGATCGCACGGGAAACAACCGCTCGCTTCGACTCCTCCTCTGCGGTTCGGCGGTGCGCTACATGCAGGCGATGCAGGAAGAACGACAGCCGCTGTATGGCCGTTTCGACCTTGCGTTGCTGCTCCACCCGTTTGACCCGCACGACGCCGCAAAGATGTTGCGCTCGCTCACACCGGCCGACCGAGCGCTTGCGTATGGAATCGTGGGAGGGATGCCGCTTTACCTTTCGTGGTGGGACCAGCAGGCATCGGTGGCGATGAACGTTCGGCGACTCCTGTGCGAACCCGGCGCCCGGCTCCTCACCGAGCTCGATCTCGTACTCCGCACCGACATCGACGGCGGCGAGTTTGCGGCGCAGGTCCTCACTGGGATCGCCAACGGACGAACCACCCACAACGAGCTGAAGGACTTCGTCCGCGCCGAGCCTACCCGTACGCTTGACCGGCTCATCGAACTTCGCATGATCGAACGCCTCGCTCCGGTCGGACAATCGGAACGCAGTCGACGGCGCTCCTACCGAATCATCGATCCGTTCGTGGCGTTCTCGCTGGGCGTAGTCGCGAAACATCGAACGGAGATCGAGCGCGGCCTCGGGCAGCCCATCGCCAAGGTATTGCTCACCGAGATCGACGACCACATGGGCCTTGTGTGGGAGGAGGCGTTTCGAGCCCACCTCCGCCGGCTCGCTTCCGACGACCAGCTCGTCGGCCCCGACGGTGAGCCAATCGTGGCCATCGGGCCGTGGTGGGACGGCACGAACGTCAACGAGATCGACGCGCTCTGCCTGAGCGGCCGATCGTCTCGCCCCGCATTGGTCGGCGAAGCCAAATGGGCAAAGTCGGTTGACGGCCGCTCGATCGAGACCTCGTTGCGGCAAAAGGTTCGAGACGGGCTCGGGATCGACCCCGCCGATGTCCGCTACACCATCGCCGCCCGTTCCACCGTCACCAGAGCCTCGCCCAACACCCTGACGTTCACCGCCAACGACCTGTTCGGCACCGCCTGAAAACGACCAACGGCCTCCGTCCGGTTCGGAGCAGCGAACTTGTGTCGCTCCGCCGCGCATTGTCGTGCTGAGCGACACAAGTTCGGCGGCACACCATTCTGAGCGACACAGCATTTCTGGGTGACGCGCTGCCACCCGGCCGCAGCCGGGGCCGAAGCCGTGCCAACGGAGAGCGATGGCGAGTGCGCGATGGCCACTGACCGTGCGGTTCGAAGAGCCAAATGGCTCGTTGACGCGTTGGCCGGAGTCGGCGATCTCGGCACGACATCCGGATCACTGACCGCCTCTCAGTGAATCGACCAGCGCGATCGCGAGGGCATCGGGCGACGAACCCCTGCGCCGCCTTGTCACAGCCCACTCGTACCAGACCAAGGCCAGAGAACGGCCCGTCGAACTGCCGACGGTCAAACCGGTAGAGAGCTTCGCTATGCACACCCCCTTCTCCCCACCCCCGGCCCACCCTTCGATCGCCGCATCGCCGACCCCCGAATTCACGCCGCCACCATTCCCCGCCTCCCCGCCGGCGACACCGGCGGGACAGAGCGCCGGGTCAGCCCGTGGGC
Source organism: Actinomycetes bacterium (assembly GCA_031415655.1). Taxonomy (GTDB): domain Bacteria; phylum Actinomycetota; class Acidimicrobiia; order Acidimicrobiales; family Acidimicrobilacustridaceae; genus JAKOVR01. The sequence goes on along the minus strand of JANOSD010000056.1, from coordinate 52,941 downwards.
GCGGCCTTCCGCTCGCCGTCGCCCTGATCGCGGTGATTGCGGCGGTAGGGCTCCCGATCGCGGCGCTGGCGGGACATGCTGCGTCGGCGCCGATTGCTCGTCGGGCCGACGTCGAGAACGTGTTGGCCGAACGTCGCGTCGACGCCCTCCTCGCCGAGAGTGCCCCGCAGCAACAGGTGGTGAACGGGTGGGTGGCCCGCGATCTCTTGGAGATTCAGGCGCTACAGAGTGAAGACCGCCTGGCCCAGGCCGCGAGGACGAACGACCTGCTCCTGCTCGCGCTCGCTCTGATTGCGGTTTCGCTGCTCGTCGCTGTTGCGGCCGCGGGTTCGCCAGCCACAGCACGATCGTCAATGGAATAGGACCAGTGGCCGTTCTCTAAGGATCTATAAGGCCGTATAAGAAAATCCGTTATACGGCCTTATAGAGTCTTATACATGGACGACGGTCTGAACCCGTATTCGCCCGGAGCCGGCCGGCGCCCACCCGAACTCGCCGGTCGCGAGCCGGAATTGCGTCGTTTCGACGCCATCATCGAGCGAATCGAGAGCGGCCGCACCGATCGGGGATTGATCCTCTCTGGGCTACGGGGAGTTGGCAAGACGGTGCTCCTGAACGAGTTCCGCCGAAGGGCTGAACTGCGGCACTGGATCGTCGCCAAGGTTGAGGCCGGCGGCGACCGTCCGCTTGGAGCACTGGCCGCACAGGCCCTGGCCCCGGCGCTTCGAGCCGCATCACGAAACACTGAACGGCGGGACCGCCTCTCGCACGCGCTTGCCGTCTTCAAGTCCTTCTCGCTCAAGCTCTCGCCGGATGGCGGTCTTGCCCTTGGTCTCGATGTGGAACCGGCACGTGGCCACGCCGACACGGGCGAGTTGGAGACCGACCTCACCGAACTCGCCACCGAACTCGCGCGTGCGGCGGCCGATCAATCAGTTGGGGTGCTCTTGCTCATCGACGAGATGCAAGACCTCGCCCGTGCCGAACTGGCGGCCATATCGGCGGCGTGCCACGAGACGGGCCAACTCGACTTGCCGTTCCTCCTGGTGGGTGCCGGCCTACCGAACCTCCCCGTGGCGCTTACCGAGGCGAAGTCCTACGCAGAGCGCCTTTTCGAATACATCCCCGTCGGTCCCCTCGGCCCGGATGCTGCCGCCGACGCACTCACTGTCCCCGCGCACAACAACCACGTGGAGTGGGACTCCCCGGCACTCGCCCTGATCACCGACGTGTCGGCTGGCTATCCCTATTTCCTACAGGTCTACGGGAACATGGTTTGGCGCTACGCGAGCCACAACCCGATCGTGCTGGCCGACGCCGAGGTCGGCGTGCTCGCCGCCCGCCAAGAACTCGATTCCGGCTTCTACGGTTCGCGATGGGAACGAGCTACGCCAGCGCAACAGGCGTACCTTCGGGCCGTCGCCGAAGGTGGGGACGAACCAAGCTCCACGACCGCCGTTGCCCAACGGTTGAACCGCCGTCCGAGCGAGCTCAGCGTCGCCCGATCCGAGCTCATAAAGAAAGGCCTGCTCTACGCCGCCGAGCGAGGCCACATCGCCTTCACCGTCCCCGGCATGGCCGACTTCGTCCGCCGCCAAACGTTGTAAGGGAGGGGTGGAACTCGACCTCGGCGGGCCGGCGATGGCCATCGCAACTGCTGCCGGACGTCAGATATGTCGGTGGTCACCACTCAAATGGCATCGACCCGATCTTCGCCTGGGCGCTCGCATCGGTGGTCGAGGAGTAGACCGTACGTGTGTGTTGCGACACGACGAACTCAGCAGCCTGTCCCTTGTCTGCCAGTAGGCGGGCTCCTCGGGGTTCCGAGTTGAAGTCGTATTTGTCGTAGATCGCAGCGCGGTATCGAACCTGTACCTGGCGGAATCCAGAGGCGTTCCTCGGCCCGATCCACACGTCTCCGCGCACGGCGAAGCTGAAACTGTGCAATGACCAGTACCAATCGTCGCAGCATCCAGCGGAGTACGGAACCCAACCACTCGTAAAGGAAGCCAACGCTGCCTTGTCGGAAGATGACGACGCCACCGACTTGTAGGCCGCCATTGCGTTGTGACGAAGTTGCCACTCCATGGCCCCCCACAAGGGGCGTTCGTGCCAGATCAAATCACCAATTGGGAACCCGCGCTCGCTTCCCGCGGCGCTCAGGTAGTGACGGGCAAGGCTTTCGGCGTTGTGATGATTGGCGCGATCGAGGACCGCTATGTAGGAATTGAACGAAGCCCTCGCCGCCACAACCGCCGCGGAGGACGAAATCGCCTGACGGGGTCTTGGTGGCTTAAATGTCCCTCGGTTCGCCAGGCCTACCTCGCCGGTTGGGCGAGTAGGGCCATTGGACGGCGGCGGGGCTGGAGCGGGAGCCGCGGCGCCGCACTTGGGGACCTTGTACTTGGCGGTGAGTTCGGCCTCGTTGCGGTAGGAGCTGTTGTCGTAGTACGAGGCGAAGAAGCCGGTCTTGCCGGCGTACGTCGCCTTGAACCACACGTTCACGTTCCCCACCATGGTGCCGTAGGTGAAACAGTGAATGTCCGGGCTGGCCCCTTCGGGGATGATGGCCAAGGAACCCGACGAGGTGTTTGGTGCGCTACGCAGGCGTACGCCGTCACCCCCCGTTCCGGAGATGCGGATGCCCGTGGCAATGGCCTCCGCTTCCGAGGACGTCACCGCGAGCACGCTCGTGGTCACGAGTATCGCGGTGAGGGTCGTGGCGGCGAAGGTGCGGACGGGCCGCTGGCCGGTCGTCGAGTGCTTCATGATTCTGCTCCCGGTGGAAGTTTGCACCGGCTGGTCGCGCCGGCGTTCGTGGTCGTTCTGACACCGGCCTCGTCGGGACCGGTGTTCACCGCACAGCACCTCCCAATCAACGGGCAGGGCGAACCTGTTTGGTAACCGCTCTGACCGCACCGAATCCGGGGCGGTTTCCTACCGCGTCAGAGATCCTGACCAACCGCCGTTTTGACCGGTCGTTTGCGGCCGCTGCGGCCCAGCACCCTCGCGCGTGTATCGGCCCATGTCCGGCCGAATACTTGGGCATACATTGTGATTCCCTTCCTCGCGATCCGGATCTTGGCGGCATCGTCCATTCCAATCCAGTTGTGATTCACGTCTACCGCATCGGGGTGGTTGCCGAGCCCCGCCTCCACCTGCCAACCGGTCGGCAGTCGAATCACCAGGTCCCGCTGCTCCGTACTCGCCCGGCGACAGGTGACCACCCGGCCATGGCACACGACCAGATCCCGTTGCCATGGCCACCACTGGAGACACGTCGCGGCGATGGCAGGTCCGCCGGCACCCTCGCCACTCGGATCACCGAGATGCGGGGCATGCGCAACCGCCTTGGCTCGCGACACCGGCATACGTTCCGACTCCGAGGCACCGAGGGAGCCGTCGGCTCCGACCAGCGTGTACCCGGGCCACCCGTCACCCCGTGCGGAAGGCGACGAAGCCGAGTGGACGAACCGCAGCCACACCGGCCCAATCCACCAGGTTGGAAACTGCACATTCGCCGCACCATCGCCCGGCTCAAACGTTCCGACCACGTCTGGGCCGAGTGCGCCGCCAGCCTCGTACACCAAGTCGAGCCGAGCCCTTAGGAGTGGGACCGTCGACTTGCCGAGCTTCTCGAACCGTCGGAGCTGGGCCTCAGTAATCGGATGGTCGGGGTCGAGATCAGCGATCCGGGCGACGGCCTGGGTACGCGACCATCGTCGGCCTTCGCGCACCGTGCCGGGACCGCCACCGGTGCGGAACGTCGCCGTCCCCAGCAATGGCAGGTCGTCGATCGACGTCAGATCGAGGGGGCGATAGGGCTCATACCGATCATCATTGTCGAGCGCGGCAGACACGAACTCTTGGTTGTTGGTGGCATCCACCAGCGAGTCCTTCCAACGCGGCACCCGTCGAGAAAGCTGACGAAGGGTCGTCACTACCGCCCAGGCGGCCCAGTTATCGGCCTTCGCGAAGGTCATATTCGGAATCGCACGTTCCTCCCTGATGCCCAGCGCTTTGGGAGGGCGTCCTCGTCCGAAGTCCGCCCAACCGGGCGCGAGCATCCGCACGTGCACCGCCGGGTTGGCTACGGAGATCGGCGTGGTGAGCAACGTACCCAAACCAGGATCGACCTCGACGATGACCGTGCACGGACCCCAATTCACCTGTGCTGCGCTCGGAGCAACGCCGGTAGTGCGCAGCCAGAGCCACGACGGGCGCTGAATTCGATTGCGGTCAGGCGACGACGAGTATGGGTCCGCCGCCCGCAGATTCGCTACCCACACCTCCGAAGCCGGCAATGCCGCCGGTGTGGACGCGGCCCAGAGAAGATCGCGAAGGGTGCCATTGGCGTGGAGCCCTTTGTCGAACCGGTCCATGTGAACGGGATCGAGGGGAAAGGCTACGCCGTGATGCCAATTGTGCGATCGACCAAAGTCCTCTGCCCGGCGGCGGTTGGACCGGCGGTCAAGTCCGAACCATATCCGCACGATCTCCCGCTGCCACCCGGCCACGTCGGTCCACTCGGGCGGGAACGGAGCACTTTCGGTAGGGCCGCCCATCCGGTCAGCCCTTTGCGGGAATGGTGCGAAGGGAACCTGTGTCGGTGCGCCGCGCATTGTCGGGCAGAGCGACACAGGTTCGGCGACACAACATGCTGAGCGACACAGCATCTGGGAGCGAGGGCACGGGGACTCGGGTCATGGCGACTCGGGCGGCGGGGTCATGTGAAGCGAGGGTGGTCATCACTTCGTCGCCGTAGTCGTTGATGACCTTGACGGCGATCTTGCCGGTGGTGGGCTTGGGGAAGGGGCGGCTGGTGTCGGAGTAGAGCGACGCCCATGCGTCCTTGTCGATGTCGGCCTTCAAGGCCGTCCGCAGTCGTTTGTAGGGGTCCTGCCCGCCGGTGAAGTAGCAGTGCCGGACGAAGAAGCTCTCGCCGTTGTAGTTGGTGTCCACCATCCACAACGCCACCTGGTCGGTGCCGCTCGACCGCACCTCGCCCGTGGTCGGGTCGTACACGTCGACACCATGCAGAGTGACAGCGAGTTGGTCGCCCTCCACCTCCACCACGTCGATGTCGGGTTCGCCGAACACCGTGAAGAGATTGCCAGCGCCGGTCTTCTTGAGGTCCTCGCCCATCACGAGGTCGGCGTTCATGCGCACCAAACGCACCGGCACTTTGCCGAGCTGACGTTCCGCCGCCACCGACGCGAAGCCTTCGGTAGACGCCACGGCATCATCGGTGGTGCCCACCACGGTGGGGTCGAAGGCGAACGCGAGCACGCAGAGCAGGTCGATCTCGCCGTCGGCGATCGCCTCCTTGGCGGCGGCTTTCACGAACCCCTGGCCCACCGTTCCGTACCGCGGCCCGATGGCGATGCCGACCTTCGTGGGCTGACCGTCATCGGCCACCGCCCCTTGCAGCGCCGGAACCGGCATCGTCGTCACCCTCGGCCGAGTTGAAATCATCGGCGCCGCGAAAGCCGACGGCTTGGATGTGCACGCCGGCATAGGGGTCGACCGTGTCGAAGGTGAGCCGCTCGTTGCGCCGACCGTTCTGCACGCCGGCCGTAGCCAGGTGCGTCGAGTACGTCGTTACGTAGCGCTCGCAGTGGTGAGGCGGGTTGGCAGGAGAGGGTCAATCGGGGCGAGGTACGCAGGATCATTGAAGCGGTGGGCCTTGGTGGCGGCGTGGAGAACCGCGTAGCGCAATCGGGGGGCGGAACGTGAAGTACTCCGCCTCGTTGCCCTGGAGATTCAAAGGTGGGTCACGGTCAGCGCCGTGTGCCCAAAGTCGGTGTTTACACGGCGATGCGTTCGTAGGTGGTCGGTTTTCCTTGGCCCCCATTTTGTCGGATGAGCCCAGCGGAACGCAGCTGACGGAGTGCTTTTCGAATGTTTGGACCGGCGAGATTGAGCGCTGTTTCCAGTCCGGAGACCGTTAACGGTGCGCCAGCGAGAGCGTCGTAGATTCGGGTCGCGGTGTCGGTCAGTTGGGGTTTCGGTCGGGTGGCGTTGGGTTGACGAAGGATTACGGTGAAACGGGTACCACTATCGCCAAAATGCGCTGGCGGCAATCCGTCGCGGCGCAGATCTGCGATCACCTTGGGCAAACCCGACGCCGGCGCTTCGGTGACGCGACTACCGGTGTCGGACGAGCGAACGTCCTGGCAGATCGCGATCAACAAGGCGTTGCGGGCCGACGTCACTCCGGCGCGGCCCAACCGATCTACCGTGATCCCGTAGAGCCCCCCGGGACTTTGGACAACCAAACGGTCTGCGCGAAGTCTGATCTCGACGGCCAGGCCCTGCGACCAATCATCTAAATCGCGGTGCACCAAGGCGTTGGACACCAGTTCGCGGAAGGCCTCAATCGGGTAGATGGGGACGTCCAAAACTGACCCGTCGTCGGCGGCCACGATCCGCGTGGCGAAACTTCGTCGGGCCCAGGTCAAGGCCTGGTCGAGCATCATCGGAATTGGGCCGGCGATGCTTTTGGCGTTCGTGGCACGCGTGCCCGGTGGATCGTCGGCCCGAGGTTCAACACCGGCTTGGACTACGTAACGAGGAAACCATTGCTGTGGATAGCGTCCAAGCGCCAGAAGTCCAGCGACCGTTGGGGTCCCCTCTGGCGTCACCACTCCCGAGCGGCGCAGGAGTTCGTCGTCGTCGGTGAATCGGCCGAGCCCGCTGGGGTCTCGCACGCGTGCGGCGGCTCGCCATGATTCAAGGAGGTCGTCGTCGAGGTCTGCGAGGGTGGATCCTGCGACGGGTTGACGGTCGAAATGTGGTGGGCGGCGTTGGGCGAGGAATGCCTGCTGCTCGACGGCAGACAATTCGTAGTCGCCGTCGTAGCTACGCAGGTAGGCCTTGCCGCTCGCCGCCACCCTGCATGGCTTGGCCGACAGCTCACACTCGTGCACCGTTGCCGCGATAACGCGATGTCCTTCGACCTCACCGTCTCGGATCGTGAGACGAACCGGTGGCTCGTACGAGCGCGCCTTCTGTCCCAATGCCTGTTTGAGGGCCTGCGCGTCCTTCAACGCCACTGGCCGAAAGCCAGTGGCTTCGTCGAGTCCGAGCACGATCAAACCCCCGCCTGGCAGATTGGCCATTGCGCTCAGCGTCGACGTGAGCGACTCCGGAAACCCACCAGCTGCGGACTTGACCTCGACCGCTTCGAAGTCGCCACCAGCCTCCCGTAGTTGGCGCACGAGGTCGGTAAGGTCAGTTGGCGGTTCGCGCATGTCGCAAATGTAACGGAACGCGAGTTACATTTCGGCCGTTTCTGGTTATATTTCGGTTGGGTGCCTTGTGTCCCTGGCGGAGGCTGGCAACCCGCGCTTGACCACGCGATCGCCTGCAACAACTCGGGGTCACGCCGGCACTCGGAGTCACGCCGGCACTCGGGGTCATGCCGGCGCCGGTCGAGGCAAATCGGTGCGGGGCCTCGAACCGCGTCTCATGGCGATGCCTCGACGGGGGCGGGCACGGCCGGATCGTCGAGGCCGGTGATCGTGACATCGTGTTGTCTGTCCAGTTCGGCGAGCACACGTGACTCGCCGTCCGGCGCGCACCTCGCTGCCGTACCTCGCTGCAGGACCTCGCAGCAGGACCTCGGGCGCTTCGGCCATAGTCGCTTCGGCCATACGGTCGGCGGCTGTCGTGCGACGGGCCGCCCGAGTCTGGACGGACAACTCAGATTCCAAGTTTGGCTCACGCCCTCGACGAAGTCGGGGTTGTTGGCGATCGAGTTCAACCTGATGTGCTGCACCGGCTCCAACACAAAGCCATGGCGGATGACACACCGGCCGCCACACTCGTGGGCGGGATTCCCGCGCGGGTCGTCCGGGCACTCTTTCCGTCGGTCGGTCCAATCCCTCCCACCCGTTCAACTTCCTAAAGGCGAGGTACTCCGCCTCGGCGGCCAAGCCCGAAGGCGATGCGGTAGACCTCGGGCATGTTGAGGCGATGGTCTCTGGTCTCACGCAAAAGGCCGAGCTCAATCAGTTGCTCCAAGATGCCAACCGGTCCCCGCCGGAGATCCGGACCCAACCGGTCGTCCGCGTCGTCGTCGGCCACTCCTGCCTGTTCGATCGCAAGGAGGACCGCCGGATTCCACCGGTCCATCACCTGATCTTCGGCCACCGGCAAAGACAGCCCTTTCAGCGAGTTGAGGGCCTCGCCCACCCACGGCATGTCCTCCACGATCTCATCAACGCGGGTACGCGACGCTTCTTTCACTCCGCTCTTCACTGATTGCCACGGCAACGCAACCGGTGAGCTGGCATATCGATGCTCGGCCTCCTGCCCTGCCTCTCGGACGGCGATCAACAAGCTTCGCGGGCTCACCACGGTGTTCGCGTCGGCAAGGTTGTTCGGGAGCCAAGTGTAGGGCCGCCCTCGTTTCACATTTGTCCCCATGAATGGCCCGGTCATGGCGTGGAACACCGAAGTTTGATGGTTCTCGTCCCCTTCCAAAAAGGGCGGGAGTGTCGCTGTCCCTTCCGCCTGACCCCATGGCTGACCGCACAACGCGGCGGTCTCGTCTCGAAACCACTGAGCGTCAACCGAATCACTGTTGCCAAGCAGATGAAACAACAGGGCGTAAAGGCTCAGCCTCGGCCAGTACAGATCCGCTCGACTGGCCTGGAGCTTCGACGCGTCGGGGAAATTCAAACGTTTGAGCATGTCCGGACGAACGAACGCCTTCCCGCTCAGGCGACGGGTTCCCCGCAACTCCAGGAGCACCTCGAACAAGCCCGTGAGAAGCGGCCGTACCACGGACCAATTCGACCCCAGGCGGTCGAGCGCATCGAAGAGAACTACGTGGTACTCGTCGTCACGAACGGCCCGCTGATCGAGCGCCGCCAACGCCCGGTCCACATCCTCAGGATGAGTGAGTACCCAACGAACGCGTTCGGTCCAGGACAGTTCCCGAGGGACGGTTTGGTGGTCTAGGAGTTGATACGCCACGACCGATCGCCAGATGGCATCGGCGGGAAATTCGTTGCTCAACTGCGCCAGCACTCTGGCCGAGGGATGCTCGTCCGGTCGATTGCCCACACCAAACCCGCGCCTCGTTCGAAGCTTCGCGAGCCGGACGCCGTCTGAACCCCCGCGGATGCGAACACTCCCCATCGACTCCGGAGACATGAGCGCCTCGAACCACATCGTCTTTCCCGCACCCCGGGTACCGACGACGAGGGACACCTCGGGCAACAGGGCTCGGAGATGTTGACGCGGAACGTAGAGCCGTCGAGGATCCACCGCATCGACATGCTCTGCCGTGTCGACGGGAATGGCCTCGGCGACGAGGCGTCGGGTTCTCGCTGGATCGAACCGGGTAGGCGGTGCGAGGAGGTCAGCGACGCTCATCGATCCCCAACAATTCCAGGACCGTGTCGGTAAGCGATTCGGTGGCGCCTTCAATCAGCGCGTCGGTACGCCACGCCCCGTCACGGAACGGATCGAAGCCTCGCAGTAGCTCGGCGAAGGGAATCGCGATGGGATCGTGGGGCGTGTCGGACCCAGGTGCCGTGGGATGGAATGGTTCTCCACCATCGTCAGCTCCTACCTCGTCGTACAACACCCGAAAGACGTCGTAGGCGTGCTCGTGAATGGCTTCGAGATAGTCGGCGGAACTCACCGCAGGGACCACGCCCGCGACCAGCTTGAGGCGCTGACGAACCTGACGAGCGACCGTGGGATGCGCGGCCCACCAAGAAAACAACGACCGATACCCCGCCCACGTCTGCGGCGTGTCGGTGGCAAACAGCAGCGCAAGCTCGCAGTACTGCGTGACCGCCACCGCAGAAAGGTCGTGCAGGCCAGCCCGGCTGTCGATGAGCATGACGTCCGGTTGAGTGAAAGCACGTAGTGCGTCGAGCGCGGCAACCACTCGATGCTCGAAGAGCACAGGGCCGTCGATCGTGGGGAGTGGCGCGTACGCCCGATTGAGTCGAGGGAGATACTCGTACTGTTCGCTCGCACCGCCAGCCGGACAGACGAACACGTCGGCGGACACCCCACCCGCATCGCTGATCGGGCTACGTGCAACGGCCCCGTCCACGATCTCCGGGAGGTGCTCAAAAGATGCCCCGAGGAGGAGATCCACCACACCGAGGCCCGGCTGCCGATCCGACGGAAGCAACATCTCGCCGACCCCCGGCGACTCCAGGTCGAGGTCGACGACCAGCACCTTGTGGCCGCGCCGGGCGAGTTGCCAAGCGAGCAGCGTGGTCGCAGTGGTGCGGCCCACGCCGCCCTTGAAGCTGTAGAGCGCCACCGAATTGCCAGCATCTCGGGTTTCATCGCTTATCGGCAGCGCTGTCCAGCCGTCGCCCGTCGCCTGCTGCTCGACCACTTGAACGGACGGATACCCGCCCACGGCTAGTTCGCGAGCGTTGGGTCGATCGAGGAGCAACTCGGGCCCGTAGAATTCCGAGGCCAGCATCGCCTCAGGCTCCGATCCTTCGAGCTTCGATTCCAGCGCGGCGGATCGATCGTCAACGAGCAAACTGCAACGACCAGAAATGTCGCGTAGGACGGCAACTGGTCGTGCAATGTCTGCTGACAGTCGCGCCGCAGCGTTCGCCGCCGCGCGGAGATCGGCATCGAAGTCGAACGTCATGGCAACCGCTTCGTTTTCTCAAGCTCGCTGAGCATTTTCGACAGCTTGTCGGCTGCGGTGAGGTGAACGATCACCGTGGACTGTTGAATACTGGCTCCGTCGTCATAGCGCTGTTCGATGCCCCAATCGTTGAACGGACTGCTCAGGAGCAGGGATTGGAACCGGGGACCACTTCGTCCCTGATGAAGCCTTCGCACCTTCGTCCAAAGATCGTGGCCGTGGAGACCGAAGCCCTCTGGCTTTCCATCCGCCGACATGTTCACACCAAAACCCCTGATAAGGATTTCCTTGATCGAACACTCCGCTGCGAGCCCCGCCAGATGATCCGCGTTCGGAAGGCGATCACAATCGTTGAGCATCTTGGCGTCGTCGAGATGTCGGCGCGACGCCGAAGCGAAGTCGGGCACGATGGCCATGCTACCGATAGTTGGCCATCGCTCTCCGCACGACCACCCAGTCAACCACTGGACGGCCGTTACACCACAGACAGGTCGGGTGACCGATCACATCACCGCTCCCCGATCAGTGGAACACGACAACGCGCATTCGGTACCTCGCTTCACGGCCACCGCGTTGGTCACGGTGCGCCCGGTCACCCAGTTCACGTGGACGCATTCCGCTTCGCCGCGCCCGTGGCCACAGCTTGAGGAAGCCGTTCGGAGCGGTCCCCGCGGCTGCGATGTTGAGCACAACCGCCGAGGCTCCGGCGGGAACGCCCCTCTCGTCGGATTCACTGGCGCGACGCATCGGCATTTCGCCGCTCGACACGTCCGACGTGGCCGGCGGCGACCGCTCGACCGTCAAACCCTTCTGTGGCGCGCCACGCCTTCAGTGTTCCGCAATCCCTGTTGGCCCACACAGCAAAGAGCGAAGCCAGATCCCCGATGACTCGACCATCACCAACCGGAGCGCGGCCCACCCGGGTGCTGTCCGATCTCGACCACACGCTCGTCCCCGCCGAGGCGCTCCGTTCCCTTCGCCGTAGCCACATGCCGGTCGACGTGAACCGCGCGCCGACAGAGGCGGGCGTCTCGCCGTTCCACGGCATCCCCAAACTCCTCTCGCGCCTGGGGCGGAGCTTGCCCACGGGGATCGTCACCCGTGCGCACAGGAGGTCCGTCTCCCGACTGCTCGACACCTTCTTCCCCACCGCGGCCTTCGTCCCGGTTGTCACGCACCACGACACCGCCGCCATCAAGCCCAGCCAACAGCCCCTCCGGTTGGCGATGCGCCACGCCACGCGCAATCCCAGCACCCGGTGTACGTCGGTGATGCCCTCGTGGACCTCCAGGCCAACGTGGAGATGCTGCGCGGACAAACCTGCGATGGTGAGCCCGAAATAGTCGGGCTGAGCGTCGCAGGTTTGTCCGCGCAGCAATTGGGGGCGCGCAGCATTTGGGGGGCTGCTGCGGGAGTTGGGGTCATGAGGGCTCGGGTCATGACGGCTCGGGTCATGGGGAATCGAGGGTGGTCATGACTTCGTCGCCGTAGTCGTTGATGACTTTGACGGCGATCTTGCCGGTGGTGGGCTTGGCGAAGGGGCGGCTGGTGTCGGAGTAGAGCGACGCCCAGGCGTCCTCGTCGACGTCGGCCTTCAAGGCGGTGCGCAGTCGTTTGTAGGGGTCCTGTCCGCCGGTGAAGTAGCAGTGCCGGACGAAGAAGCTCTCGCCGTTGTAGTTCGTGTCGACCATCCACAACGCCACCTGGTCGGTGCCGCTCGACCGCACCTCGCCCGTGGTGGGGTCGTACACGTCGACGCCACGCAGGGTGACGGCGAGTTGGTCGCCCTCCACCTCCACGACGTCGATGTCGGGTTCGCCGAACACCGTGAAGAGATTGCCAGCGCCGGTCTTCTTGAGGTCCTCGCCCATCACGAGGTCGGCGTTCATGCGCACCAACAGCACCGGCACTTTGCCGAGTTGACGTTCCGCCGCCACCGACGCGAAGCCTTCCGTAGACGCCACGGCATCATCGGTGGTGCCCACCACCGTGGGGTCGAACGCGAACGCGAGCACGCAGAGCAAGTCGATCTCGCCGTCGGCGATCGCCTCCTTGGCGGCGGCTTTCACGAACCCCTGGCCCACCGTTCCGTACTGCGGGCCGATGGCGATGCCGACCTTGCGCGGCTGGCCACCGTCGGCGAGCGGGGCATCAGCGAGCCGGGCGGCGGACGACGACAATCCGTTGGCATGCGGGGAGCCCGGGGAGGCGGTTGGGCTGGAGACCCGTCGCCGACGGGTGGGGCGTCGGCGGCGGCGGTTCCGTCGGCACTGGGAGCAGCACGGCCACCGGCGTCGGTGGGGTGATCGAACTCTACGGCCTCGCGCCGGCCGATGGCTTGAATGTGCACGCCGGCGTAGGGGTCGACGGTGTCGAAGGTGAGCCGCTCGTTGCGGCGGCCGTTCTGCACGCCGGCCTTGGCCAGGTTGTCGAGGATCGTCTGCTCGAACCCGGAGCCCGACGGGTCGAGCCCGCCGAGCACCTCGGCCTGCGACGCAAGGGCGGCGGCCTCGGCGCCGAGGGCCGAGCGGTCGGGGTCGCCCGACGACGCGTAGGCCAGCGACCGGTGGGGCGACAGGCTCTCCACGGTGAACGGGCCGGTGACGCGCACCTTGGCCTTGTCCTCGTAGGGCTTGTCGTAGAGGAGTTCGAAGTCCGCATGACGTTTGATGGCGGCGTCGATGTCGGCCCGACTCATGCCCTCGACGATGTCGGGGTTGTTGGCGATCGACTTCAGCGTGATGTGCTGCACCCGCTCGTACACGAACCCGTGGCGGATGTCGCCGGCGTTCTCGGTGGGCGGCAACTGTTGGGCGGTGAGCTCCTGCTCCTTCTTGCGGCCGTCCTCGGAATCGGCGAGCAAGAAGTAGGGGAACTTGGCCCCCATCAACCGCTGCCGCGCCAAGGCGAGGGCGACGCGGGACGTGTCGACCGTGATCCACCGCCTTCCCCACTGCTCCGCCACATACGCCGTCGTCCCACTGCCACACGTCGGATCAATGACGAGATCCCCCGGATCGGTGCACATGAGCATGCACCGCTGGATGACCTTTACGTTCGTCTGAACGACGTAGACCTTCTCATCGGTGAAGGACCCGGTTCCCATGTCAGTCCAGACGTTGTTGATCGGCATCGCCGGAAAGTCCTCCAGCAGACGCAGATACTGGATGCTCGCGCCCGTGATGGTCGGACGGAGCCGGCCCGCATCAGCGAGCCGACGCATGCCCTCGGGGCTGGTCTTCCAGTAGCCCCTGCCCGGAAGGTAGGTCCGCCCATACACTTCCACCGGGAATGACCCCGGCGGTCGCTGGCTAGTGAGATTGTCCGGACGGAAGAGACGTTCCCCGGGGGCAAGGGAAACGGCCCCGGAGAGCTCATCGTTCGTCGCACGCCGTTCGCTGCCGTCGGCTCTCTGAATAAGTCGGTACAACGAACCACCGGACGCGAAATCCTTTGCTGAGAACAATGCCCGGTACTTGAGATCGTCTACGGATCGCCCGTACCAAAGCACGAAGTCAGCAGTATTCGGGAGCATCTGCGCGGTCGCTCCCATGGTCGTTCGCACCGTGATCTGGCTCACGAAGTTTTCGCTGCCGAAGACTTCGTCCAACAACGAGCGGACGAGGTGGACGTTTTCGTCGCCGATCTGGACGAAGATCGAGCCGCTGTCCGTCAACAGGTCCCGGGCCACCGTGAGGCGGTCGCGCAGGTAGGTGAGATACGAGTGGATGCCCAACTCCCACGTATCACGGAACGCTTTGATCTGCTCCACCTCACGCGACGCGTCCTCGAGCTTGCCGTCCTTCACGTCGCGTTTGCGGGCGCTCACCTGCCAGTTGCTGCCGAACTTGATGCCATACGGCGGGTCGAGATAGATCATCTGCACCTTCCCCCGCAGCGCCTCCCGCTCGCTGAGGCTGGCCATCACCTGGAGCGAGTCGCCGAGGATCATGCGGTTCGACCAGTTGGCGTCGTGCTGGTAAAAGTCCACGAGGTCGAGCTCGCCCAGCCCATCGAACGTGTCGAACAGCGTGAGCTCGGGTTCGGTGCCATGGTTCTGGGCGGCGGTCTGGCGGAGGTTCTCCACCAGCACCCGAGGGTCGATCTTCTCCTGGATGTAGATCGGCGGGGCGTCCACCTCGAACTCGCCGTCGGCGTCCTGACCGTCCTTCCCCCGCCACACGAGCTGCGGATCGAGCTCGGGACGGCGGGGATAGGTGAGCGATTGCACGGTCTCCACCTCGGGCGTGACGAACTCCTGGGCGTCGGCGGTGGGCAGGTTGGTGCGCTTGTCGGCGTGGGTGATGGCGTCGACCTTGGTGGGCCCCGACGCCCGGGCCGGGGCCTTCCTGGTGTTGGCAGCTTTCTTGGCGGGCATGCGAACTAGATCCTCCCCGAAATCCGGGCGGCGCCCGAGCGGCAATGAGCTACTATGTAGAACATGACGAAGACAGTTGGTATTCGAGCCCTCAAGCAGAACGCCTCGGCCGTGGTGGCCGAGGCCGCCGCTGGCGAGGTGATCACCATCACCGACCGCGGCCGGCCCGTGGCCCGAATCGTGCCACTCATCGCTGATCCCCTCGCTGCCCTCGAGGCTGCCGGTCGGGTGCGGCCGGCGACAGGTACGTTCGCAGAGTTGGGAATGCCACCCGCACGACGCAAGGGCGAACCCGTGCTGAGCGACGTGCTGCAGACCATGCGCGACGACGAGCGGTACTGATCCCAATGCCGTACTACCTCGACAGTTCCGCGGCGATGAAGCTGGTCGTGCGCGAGCCGCACTCCACCGCCATGGTTCGGTTCGCCACGGCGAACGAGGGCAACATTCGCTCCAGCGATTTGATCCGTACCGAGCTCCAGCGAGCCGTTCGGCGAGCAGCGCCACACCGCCTGTCGCAGGTTCACTCGGTGCTGCGGGCCGTCGTCATCCACACGGTGGCCACCTCCACCTACGAGCGGGCGGGAATGCTCGACTCGCCACTCTTGCGGAGCCTCGACGCTCTGCATCTGGCGTCGGCGTTGGAGTTGGGCGACGCCCTCGAAGGGATCGTCACCTACGACGATCGCCTTGCCGACGCCGCCCGGGCGCACGGCGTGGCCGTCGTCGCGCCCCACTGAGCACGCCATCGGCAGCGTCTGATCACGACACAACCCCGGCCGCGATGCCTGTGACAAGTCTCGCCGGTCGTGGGGGTGCGCGATCCTTACGACGGGGATTTCGCCGAC
Organism: Actinomycetes bacterium; assembly: GCA_031415655.1. GTDB lineage: Bacteria > Actinomycetota > Acidimicrobiia > Acidimicrobiales > Acidimicrobilacustridaceae > JAKOVR01. The sequence continues at coordinate 37,076 of JANOSD010000056.1, read as the reverse complement.
GAGGACTTCGTGCGGGGCGCCGCGGCCTTCTTCGACGGGCTCTTCACGGTGCCTCTGGCGGTGTTGCGCGCCGAGGGCTCCCGGTCGTCCGACACCGCCTCGGTAGCCATCGCACCGGTACCCATAGCAGCGGCTTCCTCGCGCTCCCTCTCGGCGATTGACTTCACCAGTCGCTCGCGGATCCCGCCGGGTCCACGGTAGGGAATCAGATCCTCCTTGCGGACGGACTGCGACTCCTCCAACGCCTTGCGGATCGCCGGATCGGCGAGCAGACGAGCTTCGAGATCGGCCGGCATAAGCACGACAGGCGTGAGCAGCAGGCTTCCATCTTCGCGTTCGTAGACGGCGTATTCGTGGTGTTCCGAGCGTCCGACCTTGGCCAGGCTGGTACGGCGCCGCTGATCGAGTTTGATGACCGTTTCCATGGGCGGGAACCATAGCGCCCAATCGCCCAATTACCCCAACATATTGAAGGGTTGTTTCATAGCATTTCATGCTATTACCGTAAGGAGCATGAATTCCTACTATTCGCCGGAAGCCGACGAAGCACTTACCCGCATCGAACGCGGATCGTCGAACACATTGACCGCCGAGGTGAATCGAGTCCTCGATGCGATCAACGAAAATCCGTTCGATCCCCGCCTCGTCACCCGGTCGTTTTCGGGAACGCTGGGTGACCTGGCCCGGGTCACGAGGGTGCGCGGACCCGGGCTCACCGAGGATTGGTGCATCGTGTGGTGCGTGCGTTCGTTGGGGAGCGAGCCGTGGATCGAGATCGTCGCCATCGTGCCGTGGAACGTCGACTGAGATTGCGACGGGTCTCATCACGCCACCTCACTCGATCCGGTGGTGGAATCGACGAGGCCGGTGAAGGCGACGGCCGGGAGCGGTTGCGCATGAAGGCGATCGATGGCGTTGGTGACAGCGTCGACCAGATGGTTGATGTCGGTTACCTCGAGGAAATGCCACACGCCGAAGCCGCCGTGGTTGTTGATGGCCGAGCACCAGGTGCGCTCGGCGGTGAACGCCTTCGTGTCGGTTTGACCGCCATCGTGTTTGCGTTTCTCGTAGCCGCTCATCTCGATAATGAGCGTGCGACACGCCGCCGGATTGTGGGCGAAAGTGGGCTCGCCCGGACGGGGGGTGAGGCGCACCAGGAAGTCCGGTTTGTACTCGTGGGTGCGCCCGGCGTGCACGTAGGGAATCGTGAAGTCCATGCGGTCGTTCTTCACGAACGCCGCCACGTCGGGTAGCCGTTCGAGCAGGCTCGCCGCCTTCTGTTCCCACGTGTTGCCGCCGGTACCGGCCGCACCGTCGGCGATGAAGTGACTGACGTGGCTCTTGATGGTGGGCGTGGGGTACTGCCGGGTGGCGAAGAAGACGTCGTCGGTGGAACCCACTGCGCTCGTGGGCGAGAAGATGGGTTGGAGCACCTCGGGCCGGTTCCCGTCCTGGGCGGCGATGATGCCGTAGAGACGTTCGGCGGCCGAATGGTTCACTTCGCTGAGGAGCAGCGTGCCCATCGGGAGGTCGTCGGCGAAGGTGACGCACTGATCGAGCCACTGCCGGGTGAGCCGCACCAACTGCGGAAACAGCCACGGACGCTCGGCGCCGTCGAGCACGGTGAACTTGGTGCGCACCAGGGTGCGGGCGAGGGCGTAGGCCACCTGTTGGGGGCGGGCGTTGCGGTGATGGTCAAGCGACTGCTCCTCGGTACCGCCCACGATGCCGCCGGTCTGGGTCCACGTGGCCAAGCTCTCGGCGTTCACCTCAAAGGCAGCGTCGGTGGCGTCGAAGTCGGCGAAGAACACCTCGTCGGGGATCTCCACCCGGTAGCCGGCGAGACGGGGGAACACGATGCGGAGGTCGGCCCGTTCGGGTACGGCATAGATCGTGGTGGGCGGCGGCTTGGTGGGAACGTCGTTCGGCTGCCCGCCCGACGTGGGGATGAAGGCAAAGGGCACGCCGTAGACCTCGGCGTATTCCGGCTCGAAGCGGCCGTCGTCGTTCACCACATAACTGCGTCGGCGCAGACCCCGACCCACCACCTGCTCGCACAGAAGCTGGCTCCCGAAGCGGCGGATGCCGAGCACGTGGGTGACGGTGTTGGCATCCCAACCTTCGGTGAGCATGCTCACGCTCACCACGCACCGGATGTGCTCGCCGAGTTTGCCTTTCTTGCCAACGGTGTTCATCACCTCGCGGAGGAGGTCCTCATCTTTGAGCGAGTCCGGATCGGAACCGGGATTGCTGAGGCGGAACGCCCGCTTGAACGCGTCGATCTCGTGGGCGGCCGCGAGCTTGAAGTCGGCGCTCATGGCGTCGCCCGATTCGAGCTGGGCCGAGTCGATCAGAATCGTGCGTTGACGGTTGGCCCACGAGCCGTCGACCACGTTGCTCAGGAGGTCAAGGTTGCCGGGCTTGAGGAGCGAGCGGTCGGGCTCGTCGAGCGTGGGCGCGGGCACCTCGATGCCGGCCACCCAGTCGAACACCAACTTGCTGACCACGGTGTTCGGGCAAACCACGATCATCACCGGCGGAGGCTCACCGAGCGCTTCGAGCTCGGTCTGCCATTTGGCGAAGGCTCGCTCATAGCTCCGGTGCAGGGAATGCAGCGCCCCTTCGAGGGCCACCGGTGGCACCCACTCGTTGGTGGTCGAGGCGTTGGGGTTGGTGGCGTGGGGGTTCGGGGCGCCCTTTGCGGCAGCGACACGCTTCTTGGGGAGCTTGTCGCCCACGTGGTCCCAAAGACGGAGGTAGGTGACGCGATTGTCGGCGGCGTCGTCGTCGATCGGCACGCGGGGGATCTTCACGATGCCGCTCTCGATGGCGTCCATGAGGGAGAAGTCGCTCACGACCCAGGGGAAGATGTAGCCCTCGAGATAACCCGAACCCGAGAGGTAAAACGGCGTGGCGGAGAGGTCGTAGATCGCCTTGATGCCCACCTGCTTGTGGACTGCCTGGATGCCCTTGAACCACACCCGGGCGCTTTCGCTGCGTTCCTTGGCTTCCTTCTTGGCTTCGGCGGTGAGGGCGGCGGCCACGGCATCGGGATCGTCGAGAGGCTTATCGCGGTAGCAGTGGTGCGCCTCGTCGTTGAACACCACGATCTCGTTGGCGCGGCTGCCGCTCCGCCCGCCGAGGTCGGCGAGCACACGGGCCACCATCTGTTCGGGGGACTCTTTGAACGGATCGCCGCCCATGGGGTCGCGGCCGTAGCTGAGCAGCTTCTTCGTGTTCGACGCCACGCCCTTGATCACCTTGTCGTCCTTCAGGAGGAACGAGTGGTAGTTGGTGATGCTCACCTCGGCCTGTAACAACGCCGCCCACAGATCAGCGGGCACAAGGTCGCGCTCCCGGTAATAGTTGGCGGGATTGCTGGGCTGAAGTACTCGCAGACGGTCCTTGATAGTGATGCCCGGCGTGACCACGAGGAACCGTTTGGCGAAATGGGCGTTGCGGGGGCTGTGCACCTTGTTGATGGTCTGCCACGCGATGAGCATGGCCATCACCACCGTCTTCCCGCTGCCCGTAGCCATCTTGAGACCCACACGGGGTAGGCCCAGGTTGTGGAGTTGGTTCGGGCCGTCAAGCCGGGACTGGTGATCGCGATAGCCGTGCCGTCCCGCCACCTCGGCGAGGAAGATCGCCGTTTCCGCCGCTTCGCGTTGACAGAAGAGGACGGGATCATCGCGGGTAGGCGGCCCAGTGGGTGAGCAGCTTGCGGGTATAGGGGGTGACGCCTGGGTAGTTGCGGACCCTCCAAAGTTCGACGTCACGCCGGACGTCGTTGATGAGGCTGTTGTTCTCTCGACGTTCTCCGGCGACGTCGAAGTCGATCTCCGTCTGCTCGGCGAACTCCGCTGCTGCGTTGGCGGCGGTGCGTCCCTTCTTGGGGACGGGAATCGGAATGAAGCTCAGGCTCGGACGGCGACCCTTGAGGATGGTGCCGGTGGGGCCAGCCGGTCCGATCTGGAAGTAGGCCTCGGGCGGGAGGTACGGCGAGTTGAGGATCGGGTTGGCGAGCGCTGCCGCCGGGTCGATGCTCGCGAGCGTTGGATCGTTGCTCATCGTTCCGATCGCCCCACTGCCCGGCTGCCCTCCATCGCTGCCGCATCCTATGCCGTTGCTACAACACGCGCCGCCCGATCGTCACCGGCCGCTTCCGAGTGCTGGTCTCCGGCCCTCCCCACGCCGGCCCGTTTCGGACTTTGGTCTCCCAAACGCATCAGAACAACTGATGAGTTTGGGAGACCAGAACGCAAGGAAGGGGGCTCCCGCGATAACTGTCAGACCCCCTGCGTAGTGTCGGCTCCATGCCCGATGACAACATGCTCTCGTCACTTTCGGTCGCCTCACTCGAACCCGGTGCGACCCCCCAATCCCCTGGGCCGACTCAACAGCATTCGCCGAACCTTCCCACTGAGGGCGCCCCATCGCCTTCGGGGCGGCCACCCTTATCGTCAGGTCGTCAGCTCCTCCTCGACGGCTACCTCGAGCAGCACGCCCCACCGGCGTGGGTCAGGGAGCCAGTCGGGAACCGCTCCCATGCCTGCGAGAACCTCGACCAGTTGCTCACGACTCCCGCCACGATTCCCGTGCTGGTACTTTGCGCGGACATCCGAAAGAGCACAATCGTCATGCGGGAATCAATCGACCTTCTCGCCTACGGCGACACGTTGGGAGCGTTCATTGAGGCTGCCCGTGATGCGGTCAAACGTTCAGGCGGGTGGTTCGATAAGTTCACCGGGGATGGATTCCTCGCCTATTGGATTCCGGCGAATGCCGGCCGGAACGCCCAATCGGGGGTTCCCGGCGAACGACCGGCGCGCTCGGAAGGCTTCGACTCGTTCGAGGAGTGGATGCTGACCACCGTTGCTTCCGCCGCCGACGTGGCCGCCGATTTGCTCAACATGTTCGAACGCGTTTCTCTCCCCGCCTTTCGGACGAATATGCAGAACCTCCCCGACGGCATCGGCCTCTCAATCGGCATCGACGGTGGGGCGGCAAGCCTCGTCGAAATCGCCGGTGACCTCACGTTGGTCGGACAACCCGTGGTCGGTTCGGTCCGGATGGTGTCGCTCGCCGAGCCGTGGGAAACCATCGCAAACGTGTTCGTCGGCGAACTCCTGATGCGAGCCGAAGCCTCGCAGGCTTCGTTGCCGCCGGGCATCCGATCCGTCGGGCCCAGGACCGCTGCTACGAAGGAGTACCGCGCCCAATGGGTGTACTCCCTCATCTTCGACGGCTTCGCCGACCGAACGATAACGATCGGGGGATAGCATGAAGAAGGTCATCGCCATACTCACGAGCAACGGAGACTCACCAATGAGAGATCAAGAAACCATGGACCCGTCGCCTCCCCGCACCTACGACCCTCGCTGCCACCCCGCCCCGCAGCCGTCGATCCACAAGAATCTGCACGGAATCTTCGACCTCACTCCGGTTCCGAAGCCCACCGAGCCTGCTCCAGCCCCGGAGGCGGCCCCGGCGCCGTAGATTTCAGCTCATCGGTCCGACCGTCCCCCTCGCGCCACAGCCGCCCGTCGAGAACCGGCGCTGGGTGTCAGCACCATCCCATCGGGCTCCGCAGGCAGAGCAACGAGCGCATTCACTCGGTCTTTGGAGTTGTTGGCGCGGAGCAGTTCACCGACTCGCCGGCCAGCACTGTCGTGCAACGCGGTGATGTCGATTCCGGCAAGAAGTCGCGCCAGGTTGGCTTGGCGTTGACCCTGGCACCGGACCAGCGCCACTGCCGCCGCGCTGGTATGCACGGGGATGCTGTCACGTCGCCGCACCCGAAGCATCGCACCAACCGTGCGGTCTCGCCGGTCGATGGCGATCAGGGCGCCGGCATCAAGGACGGCGATCACGCAACGCCGCGGCACCGGCGCGACCCTCGAAACGCAGCTTCCGCGGGCCGAAGCTCGCCGTCGGCGAACGGGCCATCCCCGATCTCCCACTGGTCGAGTGGTGCGCCGAGCAACTCATTTCTCAGCCGCTGTGCTGCCGCCTCGGCCAGCCAGTTCGAGACGCTCCTCCCTGCGCGCTCTGCTGCATAGCGGACCGCTACGCCCACCTCTGGCGCCATGGAGACGGACAGGCGATCGACTTGGGTCACGGACATGACCGCAGTTCATACGATCGTATGCAGATCCCCCGTCAGGTCCGTGCTCGATGTCGAAGGTGCTGGGGCTCGTCGCCGGATCTTCCGTCAACCGCATAGCGGAGGCCGAAGGGAACCGCAGACGCACGGAGGCCGCTGACGCGAGGCCACTGCGGGCCTCCACCTTGTCCTCGTCACGCCCGCGATTGCTGCGCGGGTGAACCTGCGACGGTAGGCCGGACTATTTCGGGCTGAGCGTCACAGGTTCACCCGCGCAGCATTCGAAAGACGGCGCGAAAGGGCAAGCGCCCAACAGAAGCTGGCTCAGCGGTTGTCCGGGATGTCCGGGATGTCCGTCCCCAAGCCCAAGGCGGCGACGACCGCCAACGATCCCATCGCTACCCGAACAGATCTCCGTCCCCAAACCTGGTGCATGCCAGAAACGTGGCGCGCGAGAAGACGAAGGGCTCCCGCACTCTGGTCCCCCACCGCATCGAAACGGATGCGTCTTGGGTGACCGAGACGCGACATCGGTGGGGCCGGCGCACGGGTCGTAGATTTCACCGATGCCCGACCTCGCTGACCAGCCCGACGCGACCAGCCCGTACGACGCCCTCTCCTCCGAACAACTCCATGACCGGGCGGTCGTGTTACTCGGCCCGGACTACCTCGACGAATCGGAGCTCGGCTCGGTCGAGAATCTTCGGGATCCTGCCGTCGTCCGTGCATGCATCGCCGATTCGTTTGCGCAAGAAGATCGGGAGCGTGCCGATGGTCCCGAGCCAGCCGTCTCCACGATCCGGCGGGCGGCCACCACCGACTTGGCCGATGCGGTGTTCAGTGATCGGATCCCGGAGATCTGGCTTGCCGTAGAGCGCTGCTTCGACGCCGGGCTACGGCCCGGCGAGGTGCGCATCCAGCTCGTCACCCTCGCCATGCAGGCGTTTATCGCACAGGTCGAAACGGCGATCGAGGCCGGGGAGCGGCGCGATGCCGAAAGGCTCTCTGCTCTCGATGCGGCCGAATCGATCGCCCTCTTCGAGTTCATGCCGCTCCCGGGAATCACCCCCTCGTTCCATGTGCTCCACGAGTTGTTGGGAGGAGGCAGTCCGTACACCATCGACGAGCTCGGCGACCGGCTCGCTGATCATTTCGGGGTGCGCCCCGGTCCCGAGGCAGGCGACAACGAAGCGCAGGTTCTCCCTACGTATCTCCGCTCGATGATCATCAACATCACGAACCAGATGCGTACCGTGGTGACGATCTCGGGGGAACGGCGAGTCGATGCGTCGGCCGTCGTCGCCGACAAGGTGTTCACCTACCGTGTCGATCACGAACACGACTCCGATGAGGGGGTCGACGCGACCGTCGACCTGTCAGCGTTCGCCTGTTTCGATCACCTCCACCTCGACGGAGATTGTCAGTGGTTGGGGTTCCCGGCCTACGACACCCGCATCGCCAACGACAACGACGAGAACTTCGCAGTTTGGGCCGAGGTCGCCCGGCGCCGCGGGATCGATCCGGAGCAGTTAACCAACGACTGGGCGGCAGACAGCGCCCGACCCGGCACGATCCTGTTGGACGGCTTCGACCGCGTGTCGCTTTGGGTCGGCAAATCGGCATGGGTGCCGGGTTTCGATCGGCCACAAGCAGAGGCGACCGACACGCCCACGACGATCTCGATGCGAGTCGACCGAAGTCATCACGTAGAGGTGCACGTGCTGCCCCACCCGCCGGCGGTCGATCCTGTGTTGGCAGCCCGAATGCGAGCCGCCTACGACCAGCTTCAGGCGTGGGCGGCTCGCCAACAGGGCCTACTGGTGCACGCCGGCATCGAACCGATCCGAACCCGGAACGGGAGCGCCGACGCACCGGGCGGGCCTCTGCCCTCGGGCTCGCCGGTTGGCCCGGCCGAGCAGATCCAACTGGTAGACCCCGCTCGTTTCCAGCCGATCCTGGTGGAGACGATCCTCGTGGAACTACTCGTGGATCACCCGGAATCGTTCGCAACGCCGCAAGCACCTATTGCCGACTTGCTCATGGCCGCCGGCCTGCTTGTTCGCGACGACGAGGTGTTGCACACCACGGCACCGTGGGATCGGGCGGACGACGCGGGGGTGATTGCGCTTATTGCCCAGGACTACGGCGATGCCACGGCGAAGTCGGTCGAGCAGCTACTCGCGATGATCGACGGACCCGAGCGAACACGCCCAGAACTGATCATCGCCCGCTCGATGCTCGACAAGCCATCCGTGCTCCCCGAGCTGGCCCGCGTGATGTTGCGCGTCGCCCCACCCACTGTTGACACGGCACAAGGCGCGGCGGAGACGCTGGCCGACAAGAACGAAGCCGAACGATTCAACGCGCGTGCCGAAGCACTGTTGGCCTTTGCCGAAGGGCTGGTCGACAGCGCCTCTCGACTCGAAGACCAATGTTCAGCGCATGTGCTCGCCTCCCATGCCCTGTTCGCTCTGCACCGTCCCGAGGAAGCGGTTGCGAGAATCGACCTCGCCGCTACTGCCCCTGATGCCCCGGGCGAAGCGGTGTACGAGATCGGCATCCTGGCGTTCGATCGGGGCGACTATCGGAGCGCCGTTCGATGGTGGGACAAACTGGAGAAGCCGCCCCATGCGATGAAGGCGGCGAGGGCGTTCGACCGTGCCGGAACGCCCGACGTTGGACGCAACGAACGCTGCCCATGCGGTTCTGGTCGCAAGTTCAAGCAATGCCATCTCGGCAAGCCCGTCGATCTCACGAGCGTCGACCACGCCCTCCGATTGTCGGCCAAGCTCCGGCGCCTCGTCACCGACGGGGGCCCCGGCTACAGAGATCTGGTTGGCGTGCGATCGCTTCGCGAGATGAGCGCCGCCACCATTGCCAAGGTGCACCCCGACGGTGACGGCGACGGTAGCAGTGGTGGCGGTGGCGGCTGGCCCCGTTCGGTGCCGCTCGATCCGAAGAATCTGGCGTTCGAAGTGGCGGAGGCAATCGGCCACTGGCCGGAATGGTTGCTCGAGCGGCGCGGGTCGGTCCTCCCGCCCCCAGAACAACGGATCCTCGAAGGCCTGTGTGCGCAACAACGCACGCTGTTGCGGGTGGAACACGACCACCCGGGCGACGTCAGTCCGGCCACACCGCTGCTGGTGCGCGCCGAAGCCAACCACGACGTCCTCATCGTCTCGGCTGTGCCAACTCGAGAATCCGAGAACGGTTGGACCGCCGGCGAGCACCTTGTGGCTCGACCGTGGCCGCTGGCCGACGAAACTTGGTGCATCGGCGCCGACGCCGTGCTGGTCCACCCATCGCACCTCGAAGGGGTGGCCGAGATGTTGGCGACCCGCAACCCGACCGCATTTCTCCTGTGGATCGCCAGCGTGACCGAACTCCCCGGGCCCTGAGCCCTCACCCGCCCCTGCTCGGCGCAGTTCGCCGACCGATCCCAACTGCCGGGTTTGGTTTCCCACCTCTCCTCTCGGTCGCCCGCGGGCGTCAGTTCTGACGCGCCAGGGGGACCAAAGCCGCGTTCTCCACCGAGCGCATGGGACAAGCAACCGTTCGGCGTCTTCCTGCCAACGCTTCAGTCTCGCGGCGTCCTCCTCTCACCGACCCGAACACGGGGATTTCCGACGTACGCCTTGCACGGCTTCGAACCGCGGCTCGGAATCCCCCCCAACACCCCCGCGTTACTGACGCACGCTCCCAGCGGCGGCCTACGAGCGGCGGGGAGTGCGCCAGTGGCTGCCAGTCGAGCCCCGTCGCGGCCGGCATGATGATCGGTAGGCGGGCCGATTGTCGATGGCCGAAGGCAGCGAGCGGGTGGTCGATGCCATGCCGGGAGCCCCGGCCGACGCCACGGTTTAGGGGCCCGTCGGGCCGACACGGATCCAGGCTGGGAAGGCCGACACAACTCCGTCAACCGTCTCAACCCGCGGGCGGAGCCACCGAACGGCGGCCCGTACCCGCCGTTCGGCGTCGTGAGCTACCGGAGGACGTCGGCGGCGGACGCAAGCAAGGCGCCGGCGGTGTTTGTCGACGGCGTTGGGTCGCTCGAAGACGCCGATCGGCAGCATCGTCGCACTCGACTCGTACCCCACGCGGCGCAGGGATGAAACGAACCGGTCCTGCGGATCACCTCCGCTCGCCAACCCTGAGGTCTACCCCTATGGTCGCTTGCGGAGCGTGCGTCAGTAACCATTCGGCGCCTTCCGGCCAGCTTCGAAACTCGCGACGTCCTCCGTCTCACCGCCCGGAACAAGGGGGCGTTCGACGTTGCGTCCTTGCGAGATTTCGAACCGTGGCTCGGAATCCGCTTCTCGAAGCGTTACTAACTCACGCTACAGCCAGACGACTCCGGTGAGGTCTTGGGAGACGTCCCACAGCCGCCGGGCGTCGTCGAGGTTCTTGGACTTGGCGTTGGAACCGACCCGCTTTGGGTAGCCCCGCTGTTCACCGAATCCCCGTGGTCCGAAGTAGTCACCGGACTCGACCTTGGGGTCGGTAGCTGCTCGCAATGAAGGCAGGGCGCCCATACCTGCCGATTGCGACGCGACGGCGGCGCCGGCGTCGACCACGACCCGTACCGGCGTGAACCGGTACCCCGGCACGTACCGGGTGAGCTCGGTGTTCGACGAACCGGGGTGGGCGGCGGCGGCCACAATCGGCGAGCCAGCGGCCTTGAGTCGGCGGGCCAGCTCGAAGGTGAACAGCAGATTGGCGAGCTTGGATTGCCCGTAGGCAGCGACACGTTTGTAGCGCCGCTCGGATTGCAGATCATCCCAAACCATGGTTCCCATCCGGTGGCCCAGACTGGACACGGTCACAATCCGACCAGCCGGGGCGGCCTCTACTAGGTCCAGCATGCGCCCGGAGAAGGCGAAGTGTCCGAGGTGGTTGGTGCCGAACTGCAGCTCAAACCCGTCGGCTGTGCGCTCGAGCGGGGGGATCATCACGCCCGCGTTGTTGATGAGCAGGTCTACGACAGGGAACCGTTCATGGGCTTCGTTCGCAGCGTCGCTGATCGCCGAGAGGTTGCCCAAGTCGAGGGAGAGTATCTCTATGTCGGCGTCGGGCTGGGCCTGTCGCATCGACTCGACCGCCACCTTGGCCTTCGCCTCGCTGCGGCAGGCGAGCACCACTCGCGCCCCCTTGGCGGCCAACGCGGCCGCGGTTTCGTAACCGAGGCCGGTGTTGGCCCCGGTGATCACGGCGGTGCGACCGTGCTGGTCGTTCATGTCGTTCGTCGTCCACTTCATGATCGTCATCTCCTTGGTTGCGGGTGCCGGGTGCAGGCTGGGTTAGGCGGGCGGGTTCAGGTCGTTCCGTGGGTTTGCTGCGGCGCCGAGGTCGAGCGGAGCCGGGGCCAATCGGCCAGCCCGTCCCAGTTCGACCTGGTCGATGGCGTCAGGGCACCGGTCCATGCCATGTACGAATCCAGCGAAGGCACCGTAGACGAACACGGCGAGGACCACCGAAGGGCCGGGGCCTGCCCTCTCCCGCTAAGAGCCTGTCCGAGTGGCCAACGCGGGTCACGAAGGTTGAGCGGTTGTCGCAGCGTTGCTCGCCGAGAGCGCAGTCGTCGCAGTCGGCAGCGCGACGCTGGCCTGCGGCGAGGACGGGCCGGTGGAGGCCGGGTCGGGTTGGTGGCGGCGCCGGTGTGCGGTGACGCGGCAATTGTTGCTGCAGTAGCGGCGTCAGCCGGTTGGGGAGAACGGGGTGGCGCAGAGGTGACAGGCCATCGTGACGTTGTCGTTACGCGACGGGGAGGGCTAGGGGGTGGGGTGGGCTCATGCCTGGGTGACGGTGGGGCGTTGGCGATCCCGGTAGCTTTCGCCTTCGACGATGAGTTCGTAGGCGGCGGACTTGAACCGGTCGATGGCGGACTGGGCGAGGAGCGGGTCGACCATCAACGCCCGCCACTCACTCGGCTCGCGAATGCAGGTGGTAGTCGTCGCAGACCGGCGGGGGCGGTTGGGGCGAGTGGGCCGAGAGCGAAGACGGCGATCTATCCCGAGCTCGGGATAGATCGATGAGTTCGGCCTCGTCTCCCTCCGTGGCCGAATCCGAAACAACACGAGCCGCACCGCCGACTACCTGGTCGAGATCGACCTCATTGCCCCTTCGGGCCTTCGCATCGACTACGCCAACGACTTGGTATTGCGGGTGCAACCCGGGCAGGCGGCGGCGTGGGAGACCATCACGATCACCAACTCCAGCAGCGCATTCACCTGCAGGTATTCGGCGCAAGAATCCTGATCTGTTGCACTGGATTCAATGCCGGAGAGGTCCGAGCGCGGCGACTGGGTCGCTGGCGAAGATCGGCGCAGGGATCGTTTCGTCATTTTCTCGGGACCTGGTCTCCCCTGTCCATCAACCCTTACGCGCACCAGTGACGAGGGACCCCGTCACCGGGTCGGGTCGGTTCGGTTTCGACCTCACGTCCGACACCTTGGTCGATAGCGCGATGCCGATCGGGGGAGAACGGGAAGGACGATTTGGTCTTCCCGCCAAGCAACGGCGACTCCCACTTGAGCAATCAACGCGCCCCCGGGTCGCCGCCCACACTCACGTTCGATCATCGCCGCCACCATCCCCCCAATCGTCGATCCATAAAGATCTGCAGGGCATCTTCGATATCGCGGCTGCTGCGAAGCCGGCTGATCGACAGCCGAATTGGCGAGTTTTTGCCGTGGTGTAGCCACGAGCCGCAATTCCCCCCGCCAGTGTTTCTTGTCAACCCTGCCCGTTTGGTTGGGCCAACTAGGCGTCCCAACTGCGGCACGAAGCTCAGCAGTCATCGCGCTGGTAGGTGGCTCCTCACCGTCAACCTGGCGGCGGACGAGAAACTCAGTAATTGGCGACGGAGATGGAAACCCGACTTGTCGATCGGCAGCCAGAATGCGGGTCGGTCCGCTGGCCTGCACCAAAGGCCCAGCATCGCCGCAGCCCGGCTGGCTTGCCCGGCTGGCCGGGCTTTCAGTACTCGCGGGGCTGATGTTCGGGCTTGTGGTCTGGTGTTGTTCAGCGAGGTTTTCGGGGGTCGACGTTGAGGAGTTCGAGTACCACCACCGCCATCGCCCGAGGCGACTTCGCCAACGCCTGTCGATACAACCCCGCCGCGTTCCTCGTCATGGCCTTCGGCGCCGCCGGTATCCTCCGGACCTTCGCTGGGCTCACCACCAAACGGTGGATCAACCTCCGCTTACGACCTTCTCGAGTCGTGTAGATCGCTGACACCATCGTGTTCGTCGCACTGTGGGCCTACCAACAGAACCATGCCGACTTCATCAACTCCCGCATCTGATTCCGTTGAACGCTGCTTCGTCGTCATCGACCTCGTGGGCTTCACTGCGCTCAACGACACCCACGGCGACGACCTCGCCGCCACCCTCGCCATCGCCCTCGCTGGGCACGCCCGCGCCTGCACCGATCCCGAAGTCGAGCTCGTCAAGCTCCTCGGTGACGGCGCCCTCATCGCCGCCCACGATGTCCCGGCCGCGTTTGTGTTCCTCGATCGCATCCTCGAGCGCCTCGCCGACGAGCATTTCCCGCTGGCCGTCCGCGTCGGCATGCACCACGGGACCGCCGTCGTCTTCGAAGCCGACTACCTCGGTCGGTCCGTCAACCTTGCCTCTCGGATCTCTCACGAAGCCCGACCGGGCCAAGTGATCGCCACCCGCACGGTCGCCGAACACGCCCTCGGACGCGGTCTCGACGTGGACTCACTGGGCGCCCGGCAACTCCGCCACATCGGCGAACCCGTCGAGATCTACTCGATCGGTGTCGATGCCTTGGCGTCACCCAGCGGCCTCGACCCCGTGTGTCACATGCGGCTGACTGACGAACACTGGGCAGTCACAGTGCGGTGGCACAGCGCAACCATCGGCTTCTGCTCCAACGAATGCGCCGCCCGATTCGCAGAGAACCCAGACCTGTTCGTCGGCCACCTCGAAGACTGCTGAAACTCCTGCCGCGCCGTCCGACGAGACCGGCCCACGGGATTCTGTCCACGGTGGCTGCACGTTGGCCAGAGTGAGCGTCAAGAGCCGGTTGAACGCGGGAAGGCTGTCGGCGCTGGCGAGCGCGTGTACCCGTGGTTCACGCTCCCCGGTGGAGAAATCATCGCCACCGTGCCGACCTCGGCGGCCTTGCCAAACAGGTCCCGGATCATGGCGTTCGCTCGTTGCGGGCGGGCCGAGATACTCGTCTCCTTGCCATGCAGAGGGCCGCGATCGCAGGCGAGTGGCACGCCTGCCGAGCATGCACGTTGGGTCATGGGGTCCGTGTGACGGGGAGTTTGATGAGCTCGGCTTCGAGCTCGTCGCGGATCAACACATTGTCCCATCGGACGGCGATCTTGCCGTCCGCGCCGATGAGGAATACCCACGGCTCCTGCAGGTTGCCGTCGCGGTAAAGCCATTCGGCCGCGGTCGGGTTGAGTCGCTGCGTGTCGAAGTCTTCCCAAATCTCGACGTGGATGAACGCGGCCCGGTCGCGGTAACGATCGGCGAGCCCGGCCACCATGTCGGTCACCGGGCCGCAAAACCGACTCAGGCAGTAGGTCGGAGTGGAGAACACCACAACGGCTGGCTGGTGGCCTTCGATGGCGGCGCGGATCGTCGTCTCGTGCAGGCGCCGGTCAGGGATCTGGTCGAGGGCGGCCGCCCGCGAGTCCAGCGCCGTCGGATCGACACCGGGCGTCGCGTCCGTGGCATTGTCACTTGGGAATGCGGCGTCGCCGACGGCCGGCACTAAGTGGCGGGCGGCCACCTCGAACGCGCCGGTGCCGGTGTCGCCCTCGGTGCCAGCGACGTCGCCTGATGCCTCGACCTCCCAGAATCCCGCCCGGTCGAAGGGGGCGTGCGTGACGTAGACGCCGCGCCCCTGCCCGGGGGCGAGCACCGACGGACCAGACGGCGCCGCGTCCGTCGCGGTGCCGGGTAGGAGCCGGAACGCCGCCGTGACCGGCGGGCTCCATGCCGATGCCGGCGTCGACCCCTTTGTCGTCGTATCGCCGAGCCATCGGAACCGCAGCTCGACCGTCCCGTAGCCGATATCCGTCTTGTCAGCAGTGAATAGACCGACCACGAACCGCTGGGGCCCGCCCACAGCGAGATCAAACCCAGGAACCGCGACTGCGAGCTCGCCCGCACCAAAGAAGGGCGCCTCGCCATGGGCATGCCTGCCGGTCGATGGTGAAGGCTGGGACGCACATGCCGATGCGATCAGCACCACCACCGACAGGCATCCGGCCAACACGCCCCTCCGAGTAGTGAAACCCTTCACTTGAGTCGATAGATGGTTGTCCACGTTGTGCCTCGATCGGTGGACTTGAGCACAGCCGTTGACGTCGCCGCGAACAGGGCCTCGCGGTGCGCCAAAAGCGCGGCCGGTTGACCCTCGACATTGCCGTGCGCGGTCCAGGTCGCTCCGCCGTCTGTACTGGAGTGGACGCGGCCGTCCGTCGCGAGGCCCCACAAGCCGGCGTCGCGGTCCCACGACACGATCACCAGCGCCGGTGCACCGGCGACGGGGTGGAGGGTCCGGGCGCCGTCGCTCGTGCGGACAACGCCTTGCTCCGCCGTAGCGACAAGAAGATCGGGGCTGTCGGGCGAGACGGCCAACGACGCGAGGCCGATCTGTGCTCGTGACTCCCAAGTCTTCAAGTCCGTCGAGACCATCACGCGGCCGCTGGTCGAGTCGAACCCGTAGACCCGATCGTGGGCGAAGGTCAATGCGTGAAAGTCCACCTCACCCTGTAACGACAACCCCCGCCACGAAATCGCCCGATCCGTGGACTCGATCAGGCCAAGAAGTGGGCGGTCGCCTTTCTTCAGGACCGTGTCGTTGCGGATGTCGGGATGACCGCTTCCCAAGAAGCGATTCGGTCCGGCGACGGTGAACCCCATCGTGTCCTGGATCAACGAGCCCGTCGGTTCCGCGCGCCCGTCGACGATGCGGAACACCCCGTAGTGAGACGCCGCGTACAAGCGACCATCTGCAGGGTTGATCCCTAACCCGTGGACGTGGGACAGGCCCGGGACGTCGCCGGACGCGCCGCCCGAGTTCGGCTCGGGTGCGCTCGAGCAGCCCGGCAACCCCAGCACGACCCCGATGGCAATACTGCCGGCAATGCGGCGGGACGAACGGCCGGCTCGACACGGAATGTGCTTGATGCTCACTGGGCCTCCGAATCTTCGGCCGGCGTCTCCTCGCCGCGAATCGGCGACGTCAGCCCGCAGCTGGACCACCTCGGAGCGAGGCGCTTCGGCCTCGTCACGATCGGGCGCGGGCGGAGCAGAGGAACTGCCGCGATGCATGGGCGTGAAACATGCGACGCAAATGACGGCACAGCCGAGGAACGGAAGAAAGAGAAGAGCGAACTCCATTGTGATGACCTCCAAAGAAAACGTGAACTGAGAACAGGGACAAGCCACCGACGTGGCGGATAAGGGCCCGCCCGACAATTAAGCGAGCGATCGTGGGATGGTTCGGCGAGTCCGGGGGCGTTGCCGCCAAGGACGAGCACGCAGGGGCACTGGGTTTGTGCGGCGAGGACGAGGACCGGAGGCGACGTCATCCGGCCGTCGAAACACTCAGGTAATTGTCGGACGGGTCGTAAGCACCCGAAAAAGGGCGCGGAGATCCCTCAGATCACCTGCGGAGGCCGATCAAGGCCAAACGACAGAAAAAACGACGGCGTCTCACCGCGGCGGGTTCGCACCCGCCATCGCGCGCCGACGGTGAAAACGACGGTGAGCGCAATCGCAAGTACGGCGACACACGTCGGCCCGCCAACCATGACGCTGCTCGACGGGCACGTCTCACACGCCATTGCGCTGCCATCCATCAGCACCGGGATTCCGGCGAGGACAACGAACACGACGGCGAGCCCAATCAGCGAGACACGAAGACACCGGGGCACGGCGCCAGGTTAGCCGGGCTTTCAGTACATGCGGGGTTGGTGTCGGCGCGGTCTTCCCAATTGGTTTGCTCGGGTCACCTCCGGACCTGCGAATTCACCCAAGCGGACGGCCCTGCGAGTCACGGATACCGCCCGCAATGATGACGATGAACTCAATCAACACCCACACACTCTGCACCGCCAGGATGATCAGCCCGATCCCGAGCCAAGAGGTGAGCACGCCGAAAATGAGCATGCAGAGTTGTAGGACGCCGAGCCCGGTCTTTCCGAGATAGAAGTTGTGCGCTCCCGTCCCGCCGAGGAAAAACGCGAGGAGTGCCGCGGCCGCTTTGCTTTTGAGGGGGCCGTATCCGTAGGCGACCGGCCCATACCCGTAGGGAACGGGGACAGGCACGAAGACCGGAGGCTGCGACGGGTACGGGTAGCCCACCGGATGACCGGCCTGGACGGGTGGGTATCCGACGGGCGCAGCCGCGTGCGGGTAGGGAGTGGGGGCGTACTCGGCTGGTGGAGACGGCATCGGCGCCGGCGGGTAGTACCGCCCGTCGCTCGCCAGCCACCATCCCGGCCCTTGTGGCGCTTCGCTCATCCGCCGTCCCACTTCCGCTCGTCCCGACGGTCAGGAGGGTAGCCCGCTCGGCGCTGGGGGCACCCCGCAGCCGGCGACCGGGTTGCGCGTTGCATGCCTTACGGACCAAGAAGGGCGGCGGGGATGACCCCGATGCCGTCGGGCCGCCGATACGCGTTCTTGCCGGTGGTGATGATCACGGCGTCGAGGAGTTCGGGGCCGAGGCGGTCTCGCAGCCAGACCAAGTGGCGCACGTCCGAGTCGTTCACAATCGGGGACAGCTTCACCTCCACGCCAATGCATCGGCCGTCGCGACGCTCCACAATCAGATCGACTTCGTGTTCGCCGCGATGCGTGCGAAAGTGCACCACGGCAGCGTCGGACCGTTGGGCATACACGCGCAGGCTGAGGGCGACGAGCGACTCGAACAGCGCGCCAAGGAACGGGCCGTCACGGAACGTTCCCCCGCCTCGGTCGTCGCCTTCAAGCAGCGCGTTCTCGTCCAGACCGAGCAGGGCTACCGCCAGCGCCGGATCAGCAAGGTGATGTTTGGGGGACGCCGCCAACTCGTTCAGGTGAGCATTGGTAGGGAGCCATCCGGGGAGCGGATCGAGGATGAACAGGCGCTCGAGGGCGTCACGATACCCCGACAGGGTGGCCCGCGAAGGCTGCTCCCGTATCCCCGGGTTGGCGGTAGCGGCGATCTTGGCGTACGCGGTGGTAGTGGCGGTGGCGGCGCCATACGCGCGCATCCACCGCTTCAGCGCAAGCGGGTTGCGGATCTTGGCGCCGAGTTCGGTGATGTCGCGGTCGAGAACCCGATCGACATAACTATTGAGCTGAGCTCGACGAACCCGAGGGGGAAGGTCACGAATACCGGGGAACCCCGAGGCGACGATCTCCGCCGTGTACGCCTCGAGGTTGGTGGCGGTGTCGCCGGTGACGGCCGGCCTCTGCCCGGTGAGCAAGGCGGCGAGGCTCACGGACGTCTCATACCCTCGTTCGGACAGGGCAAGCGGCCGCATGCGCTGACGAAGGATGCGCCCGGCCCCCGAGTGGCGTCCGGGGTCGACCGGGGATGCCGAACCGGTGAGAAGAAACTGACCGGGAGTGGCACCGGCATCGACGGCGCGGCGAACGAGATCAAAGGTGAACGGCAGGTGCTGCCATTCGTCGAGCAGCACTCGACGCCCGTCCAAGAAACGTTCGGGATCGGCTTCTACCAACTGCCGCAGTGCGGGCGACTCCAAACGGAACTCGACGTCTACCCGCTCGGCTGCTGTGGCGCTCTTGCCAACGCCTTTCGCCCCTTCGAGCGATACCGCCGCTGCCCCGCTGAGCAGTTCATCGAGTTCGGCATCGACCACTCTCCTCCGATAGCTCGCCGCCTTCAACGAATCGCTCACGATCTGCAGCTTGCCCGCTACCTGACATTCTCGGGCGATTTTATTGGACATTCTCGGGCATGTTTACCGGACATTCTCGGGAACTACTACTGGACATTCTCGGGCATCTTTGCGAGACGGCTGCGATCGGTCGAGGCAACCAGCTTGCGGTCCGCGGGCGGGCGGCCCAAACCCCGCCCGCTTGCCGGCAGATCGCATCACGCACCGACGATCTTGTCCTTTTCTGGGTTTCTTCCCACCGATGCGGACACGCAACGACCAATCAGGTTTGCGCACGTCCACCTCAGCACGACATCAGGCAGGGGACTTCGCGGCACTGCCTTCCGGCCCGTGATAGTCGGCCCGAAACCGCTCAGCCGGGGTCGATCGCGACGAGGTCGAACACAAAGATCAACGCCTCGTCGGGGCCGATTTCGGGGGGCCGACCTTGCGCTCCGTAGGCAAGATCGGACGGGACCTCGAGTTGGCGGCGTCCGCCCACCTTCATGCCGGGGATGCCGTCGGTCCAGCCCTGGATCAGGCCGCCTTCCGTGAGGGGAAAGACGGCCGGCTCTGCACGGTCCCACGAGGCGTCGAACTGTTGCCCGGTGGAGCACACGATGCCGACATAGTGCACGGTGATCGTGTCGCCGATCTTGGCCGCGGCGCCGGTGCCTTCCTTCACCTCGACAATGTTGAGCGCGTTGGGCGGCGGACCGACCGGCATGTCGACCACCGGCTTACCAGGTGCTGAAGGAACACCGGCCGGCGCAACGCACGGCAAGGCGCGAGCCGACGGCTGCGAGGTGCGCGGCGCCGTGGAGGTACTGAATCGCGGAATCGTGGTGGTGTTCCGGGGCGCCGAGCGTTGCGTGGTCGGTGTCGATGGTCCGCCGACAATGGCTGAGCCGACACTGCTGAACCTTGACGAGGAACTTCGACCGAGGAAGGTGACGGCGAGGATGCTCACGACGGCGACCAACGCGATCCCTAGGAAGACGACGAGGACCACGACGAGGGCCGCCGTGCCTCCCGACCGTGATGGTTGTGGAAAGCCCGGACCGATCGGGTAGCCCGGCGGATACTGGCCGGGCGGAGGCCCGTAACCCGGAGGCCCGTAACCCGAAGGCCCGGAAGCAGGCGGCCCGTAACCGGGCGGGCCCTGACCCGGGGGATACTGGCCGGGCGGATGCTGGCCTGGCGGTCCATATCCAGGAGGGCCCTGACCAGGAGAGCCCTGACCAGGAGGACCTTGACCGGGCGCCGCAGGCGGGACCTGACCGGGTGGGCCAAAGTCCGGAGGTCCGACACCCGTCGACGGCGCCGCGTCGCTCAAGGGCGCGAAACCGGGCAGCGGTGCCGCCGCTGGGGATTGTTCGCCTGGTGTTCCGAGGGTGGGCGGTGAGTCGGCGGCACCCGGCGTTGGGGCTTGTTCGGCCGAGGGCGGTCCCCACCGGGCCTCCTCTGTGGACTCACCCGACGGTCCGTGCGTTTGATCGCTCATTCAGCCTCAACCTCCGCTCGTGCCACCGGCCGTGCACAACGCACGGTAGACGAGTCCGGTCCCCGAAGCCGGCGACTGGTAGACGCTGACGGGTTCCGGTGCGGTTCTCTCCTTTTGGCGCTCTCGTTCTTCGTCAGCCCGAACCGATACGAACGGGACAGGAAACGACAAGGCGGGAGGTTTGTAGGGTCGTGGGCATGGCGAAACGAGGTCAGCCACGACGAGGGGGTCGCGTCACCCCCAAGGGAACCCAACCGAAGTCCCCGAACCGGGTCAGTCGAGGCCCGTCCGGTCAACACTACGGCGAGGAACCAGACCTCTTGCTCGACGTCCGTCGAGCACTGCGGTCCGGAGAACCGCTCGATTTGCTCGAGCAGGTGAGCACGCTCATGACCGTCGCTGATCCTCGACGGCGGAACCCCTTCGACCGGCCCCGGAAGCCAAACGCCGAACTGCCGTCGTTGCACCAGCTGGTGGGATCGTTCATCGAGGTCGAAAGGGAGGAGACGTCCGCCATCTTGGCCGTGATCGCTGAACTCACCCCCGACGACCTCCAACGAGCCACCATCAAACGGGAGCTCGCGCGGCGCGGCGCCGAACTCCCGCCATGGCTCACCCGGCTACATGAGGTCGAGTGCGATCAGGCAATCGAGATGGGGAACGTCCTACGCGACGGCGACAACGTGATGCTCGGCGTTCACCTGCCCGATGGCCACGAGTTGTCCGCCGTCCTCTACATCGATCACAACCTCGGGTCCGTGGTGAAAGACGGTTTCATGACCCCCAAACCACTCGATGAGCTCGTGGCGTTCATGCAAGGTCGGCACCCAGACCCCGACACCGATTGGCTCGACCTCACCCTCGCCGACGCCAAGGTCCGGGTAACCGAAGCCATCAAGACCAGTTCGATCACCTATCCGCCGTTCGAAACAGACACCTGGCCGGCGTGCCGGCCGCTCGTGGAGTGGATCATCCGGCAGCTTCCCGATGGTGGCACCGGCTACGTACGGCCCGAGTGGTCCGACGCCGAGAAACAAGGGCTCGCCGATCGATTCTTCGCCTCCCCGTTCGGTGCCCCGCTCGACAGCGCCGATCATCGAGACCTCTTCCTCTCAATCCTCTGGTTCGGCACCGACTACGGCCCCGGCGACCCGCTCCGATGGAGCCCCTCCTCGGTCGAGATACTGCTGGATGACTGGATCCCTCGAAAGATCGTTGCCGACGCGACGTTCTTGTCGAACGCTCCGGTGTTACTCGCGGCGTTCGTCAGGTTCTGTCACGCCGAACGCTCCATCCCCGCCACGCTCACCGAGCAAACCCTCGACACGATCGACCGGCTCGCTCCGCACTACCAACGCACGATCCGTTCCCCCCGACCTCAAGGCCCCGCGGCGCTGCTCGCCGCCCTGGGCGACTTCGACGACGACGACGATCTCGACGATCTCGACGAACCCACCGATCCCTGAGCTTGTTTCGGTTTTTGGTCTCCCGCCCGCCTCGGGGGTGATGTGAACCGGAGTCGAGAACCCAAAACGGCGACCGGTAGGCTCGGCGTGTGACCGATGCTGCCGCGACCTACTTGGACCTGTCGTCAGCGGAACTGCACGCGCGTGCCGTCGTCTTACTCGGGGCCGACTACCTCGACGCCTTTGATCTCGAGTCCGTGGACGACCTGCGAGATCCCGAGGTGCTGCACGAGTGCGTAGCCGTTCCGCTGCATGAAGATGATCGCTACAGCCACGGAGCAGTCGCCGAGCGAGCACTCATGCTGCGAATCACGGCCGCCACGACCTTGGCCGACGCCGTGATGTCTGACCGTGTGCCGGCGATCTGGGCCGGTGCGCAGCGCTGCTTCACCGCTGGAATGCATGCGTGCGAGGTGCGCTCGCAACTGCAGTTGCTCGCCGCACACGCCATCTTCCTGCACACTCAGCGCATCGACAACGGACCGACGGCACCCACCAGCCGTCTTCCCGCGAACCTCGCGAACCTCACCAACCTCACCAACCTCGCAACGCCGGAGGCGGCCGCCGTGTTCGCGCTCCTGCCGTGCCCACGCGTCGACGACACGTTCCACGTCATCCACCAAGAACTCGCCGGGGGTCAAGCACGTACCACCGAAGAACTCGCCGATCGCCTCCTCCACCACACTCGCGCCGAAACGGTGGCCGGCAACGACGACAGCAACGAGGTGGCCCTCCGGCTCTACCTGCACTCACTCGTAGACACCGTCATCGGAATGGTCCCGAACTTCGTGCGGATCTCCCGTGATCGCTGGGCCGACCTGGCCGC
This sequence comes from Actinomycetes bacterium, assembly GCA_031415655.1. Lineage (GTDB taxonomy): Bacteria > Actinomycetota > Acidimicrobiia > Acidimicrobiales > Acidimicrobilacustridaceae > JAKOVR01. Next base: position 14,300 of record JANOSD010000056.1, on the reverse strand, counting down.
GGTGGTTGGCGGGAAGGTGTTCACCCATCGCGTCGATTCCCACATCGAGGGTCCCCGGGCAGTTGATGGCTCCGTCGACCTTTCGCCGTTTGCCTGCTTCGATCACTTTCACCTGGACGGGCCGTGCTCTTGGTTGGGGTGCACCGCGTACGGCGAGCACCTCGACATCGAGGACGACGGGCGAGTACACGAGATGTGGGCCGAAACGGCGCGTCGATGCGGCCGCGATCCGGCGCACCTGACCGTTGATTGGAATGTCGACGAGGAGCGACCCTCCTATGTTCGGTTGGACGGCGTCGGCGCACACAGCAATTGGAGAAGCGTCGACGACTGGGTCCCGGGTTTCGACAGACCCCGCACGACAATCGCACCTGAGCCGGTTCCGGCCCATGCTCCGGCGGACCCACCGCTGGTCATCGCCCTGCACGTGGAGCACGACCAGTCGGCGACCGTACGCGTCCTCGCCGACTGCCCGGCCGTCAAACCCGAGCTGGTGACTCGGGTGCGTGAGGCATACGACCGACTCCAGGGCAGCGCGGCACGCAATGACGCGCCGGTCGCCGGCCTCGACCAGGAAACCCATCTGACGGCAGCGGAGCAATGTGCACTCATTCCCCCGGCCAACCTGTATCCAGTCTTCGTCGAAACGATCGTGGCGGAGCTTCTTGTTGCCCACCCGGGCTGCTTCGTCACACCCGAGGCACCGATCACCGACCTCTTCCTCGCCGCCGGCCTCGTGCTTCGCGACGGCGAGGCGTTGCACGACACGACCCCGTGGGACCGAGCCGACGCCGTCACCACGCTGAGGCATCTACGGCGGGACTTCGGCGACAGAACGGCCGACGTGATCGAACAGTTGATCGCGATGATCGACAACCCCGAGCCGTCAAACTCCGATCTCGCACGAGCTCGCCGATGCCTCGACGAATCCCCCATCGTTCCGGTAGTGGCCCAAACCGTGCTGCGAACACCGCAGCACACCTATCTCGCACCGCCGGACGCCGCCGCCCGGGAGGCCCTCCGCCGCCGAGCGGCCGTGGTGCTCGAGGAACGGAGCGAGGCGCTCCTCGCTTTCGCGGAGCGCATCGTGATTAGCTCCGCCCGGCTGGACCATCAGTGCTCGGCTCACCTGCTCGCGGCCCATGCACTGTTCGCTTTGCATCGACCCGACGACGCCGTCGCTCGAATCGAACTCACCGCCACGGCGACCGACCCGCCGGCCGAGGCGCTCCACGACCTCGGCGGCGTAGCTTTCGACGCCGGCGACTATCGCACCGCCATCCGGTGGTGGAGCCACTTGGAGGACCGTCCCTCCTCGATGGAGCTTGCCGAGATCATGGTTCGAGCCGAGTACCCCGTGGTCGGACGGAACGATCGGTGCCCGTGTGGTTCGGGCCGAAAGTACAAGCAGTGTCATCTGGGCCAACGAGCCGAGTTCGATGCGGGTGGGCAGGCGGCGATGGTGGCGGGCAAGGTGAAGCGGATGCTTCAGGACGGCGGACCCGGGGAACGAGACATCCTCGCGACCTGGGTGTCCATCAGGATGGCGAAGGTCTGGGCGGGGCCCGACGGACGTCGGGTCCTTTCGTTCGGAAGCACCGACGACGACACCGAAGTGGGCACCGAAGAGGGCACCGACGAGTCGTTCGAAGTTCACGTACGCGGGCGCTCGGTTGCTGCCGATCCCGACGCGCTTCCGTGGGAACTTGCTGCGGCGACAGGCAATTGGCACGAGTGGTACCTCGACCGACGCGGAGCACTGCTGCCCGAAGGTGAGGAGCGCCTACTCGAAGGCTTCTGTGCCCAACGTCGTCGGCGGTTCGAGGTGACGGCTGATCACGGTCCCATCGTCGGCCCGGACGATCCGCTCGTCATCCGCGATAGCTCTTCGACCGAGCTTCTCACGGTTTCGTTCGTGCCGGCGCCGCGTGAGAAGCGGTCGTGGACGGCCGGGGAGCAACTGGTGGTTCGACCGTGGCCGCTGGCGGATGGCACCTGGTGTTTGGGCGGTGACGTGATCGTGGCGCATCCGGCGCACATCGAAATGATCGACGAGAGCCTGGCCGAGGACAGCCCCAACTTCTTCAACCATTGGGCGGCCGGCAACATCGACTTCGATGATTCGCTGAGCTGACGGTTCCGCCAAGCATTGATCGTCACCCGACCACCACTCGACGATCACTCGAAGGCAATGCTGCGCGCAACATCGGGACCAACCGGTGACGGTGACGCCGACTATTTGGTGCTGAACGTCGCGGATTCGGCCGCGCCGCATTCGGCCGGGACCGCCCGGAAGGTATCGGTAATCTCGAGGCATGGAACTTATGACCGCACTGGACTTCGCCCGTGAACGCAGCCGCGGAATTCTGATCACGCTCAAGGCCGACGGCCGGCCGCAGTCGAGTCACATTGGTTACGGCGTGGAGCCGGGCATCGACGGAGCGATCGACACACTCGCAATCTCCGTCACCGGCGGTCGGGCCAAGACCAGGAACGCCAAACGGGACTCTCGAGTGTCGCTCCACATTCCCCGCGACGACTTCGGTGCCTACGTGGTGATCGAAGGGACAGCTGAGCTCACACCACCTGCCGGTGCCCCGGACGACGACTCCGCCGATCAGCTCGTCGCCCTGTACCGGCAATTATCCGGGGAACATCCAGACTGGAAAGACTTTCGAGGGGCCATGGTTCGAGACGGCCGGTGCGTCCTTCGTATCCACCCCACCCACGCCTACGGCATGCTGCCCAACTGACCTGCTCGACTGAACTGCTCGACTGAACTGCGTCGGACCAGTACTCCCATCAGGCACTCGTTCGGCCCCGGGTGGGCAGTCCGCATCAACGTCAGAGCGAGCAGCGCGGGGCGCCGTGCCCATCAACTCGCCGAACGTTGCTCGTGAGATGCCCGGTCTCCTCAACGCGCACCAGGACCGCAGCCCCTCCCTCGGATGGAGCGCGCCGGACCAACTCCACCCAACCGTGGGCGCCTCGGACCATGCGAGCGGGCCAATTCGAACGTAGGTCGCGTCTCCCGCAAGGCGGCTCGCCTCACGCGGCGTCCTCGTCTCTCACGCCGTCCTCGGTCTGTGACGGACGGATCACACGGGCCTTTGTCAAGCGTGCGGTGTCCTGGCGTCTTGGCGAGAGCCCCGCCATGACTCGGCCTTGTCGGGGCGACACTTCCGTGTCGTCGCACGTGCTACGAGTGGACGCATTGGTCAGCACCTCGCTGCGGTGGATGAGATAGACGAAGTGTTCAATACGTGAATAATAATTCAGGCATTGTGGTTGCCCTATTGCAATCTTGGATGTAGGGTTACTTTGAAGATCAATTCGAAGGGGAGTACCCCGGAACTGGCGCATCGTCATCACGGCTTCGGCCCGGTGTGTCGGGCTTGCTTCGGCGAGCGGGGGAGACCTTCGGTCACGACCGACCGGAGGACCCTGACGTGTTTCACACCGCACCCCACTCTCTCGTACCTTGCGACACGATCGAGCCGGCCAGTCCCCCGGGCTGGGTTGAAGCACCCTCTCCGCCGCTCCCCCAAGGACGAGCGGGAGATCAGTTCTTTGGCGGCGATACCAGCGCCATCACCCGTGTAGAGGCAACCGTCGCGTTGACTGGGCCAGAAAACCGGCCGTTGCCATGCCGAGGTCGCATTTGGGCTGGGGCGGACCGGGACACACCCGTCGATAGAGCTGCGGCCACGCCCGGCGGGAAATCGGAGCCCCTTGGCCAGTTCCGCCGCTCGGTGGTCGTGGGGGTCCAAGTGGTGCAGTCGGCGGTGCCCGGAAACACGGCTGGCGGTTCGACGGCCCTCGAACGATGCACCTCATCATCGATGCTGCCACTCCGGGGACCATGCGCCGCCATCCCCGGTCACCCCTATCCCCGGTCACCCCCATCCCCGGTCAGCGCCACGCCGCACCCGCTCAACGACCGGTTCTCGCTCTCGCCCCTCACGTTCCAAGACCCACGCACTCCCACCACCCAGAAAGTCCAAATCTGATGAGACTCCTCAACCGGGCCCGCCAAACGGTCACCCAAATTGGCACTGCTATCGCAGCCACCTTCGACCAGCGGAACGCCCCTCGACTGCAACCCTGCCCGGCGGCCTTGCCTCCATCGGTGGCCGCTCGAGCGGCGGCGGCTCGAGCGCCGAGGCGGCAGTCATGATGCGATGCCCCAACAATTGCGACAGCGCACTGGTGATGTCGGAGCGTTCCGGCATCGAGATCGACTACTGCCCGACCTGTCGCGGTGTGTGGCTCGATCGCGGCGAACTCGACAAGATCATCGAACGAAACGCCGCCGCCCAGCAGGCGTCGATCGCCCCACCAGCGGCCTTGGCTCAGCCGGTGCCCGTGGCCACCAACGTCGCTCCACCCGCGGGTCCGTCCCGACAACCGGATCGGACCAGCCACGACGGGTACGCACCCAAGCACCAGACCGGCAGCAACGGGTACCCGCCCAAAAAGAAGAAGAAGCGCGGCGGCTTCCTCGAAGACCTCTTCGAGTTCTGACTCTCCCCCGTCACCCCAAACCAAGGAGCAACCATGTCATCGCAAACCCCAAGCCAACCCGGCCAGCAGAACCTCGACCGCAAACACCCCTCAGGCCGCTCCGCGAGCCCACCGGACCGGCGCACCATCGCACGACTCCAGCAACGCAACGAGTACCCATCGGTCTCGCTTATCGCCGGCCACGACGGGAACGACGACGCACTGCGGGTCCGACTGGCCGGACTCGCACGCGACGCACGTCGTCGCCTCGTCGCCGAATATGGGTCCGACCATGCCACCGTTGGGGCCATCACCGATGAACTCTCCCACCAGATCGAACGGGTCGCCTTCACGGGCGCTCCGGCGGTCGGGGTATTCGTCTCCCCCACCTTCGCCGTCTGGTATCCCATCACCGAGTCCGTCGTCGAACGAGTAGTCATCGATGACACCTTCGCCACCCGAGACCTCGTCCACGGACAATTGCGAGGCACCCACACCTACGCGCTTCACCTCGCTGCCACCAGCCGGCTGTTCACCGCCACCGGGCATCGTTTCACGGAGCATCACAGCACGGTGTGGCCAGTCGAGCTCAGCCCACCCCGCGAGCGCGAACGAAGCCAACGCCACGGACTGCGAGAGCCGTCGTCGGACCGCGACCGAGACCTCAACCGCCAGGTCCACGACATCGACCAGTCGATCAGTGAGGTGTTCAGCGATGATCCCCGGCCGCTCATCATCATCGGCTCGGGTCGCCGCGTCGCAGCGTTCGCCGCCAGCAGCCGCTACCGCGACCACCTCGCCGCCCAAATCGTATGGGGTGGCCGGCTCCTTGGCCCGCAGCAGGTGGCCGAGCTTTGCGACCAAGCCGTGGAGGACGTCATTGACCAACGCACGGCCAAGGCGTTCGCGGCGGTGAATGACGCCATCAAGGCCCGGCGCCTTCACACCGGTATTGCCAACTGCTGGACCGTCGCCGCCAACGGCCTCGCCGACCTTGTCGTCGTCGAACGCGGCTTCACACAAGCCGGGCGTATCGACCCGGCCAGCGGGGCAATCACCGAAGCCTCCGATCGCGAAGCGCCCGACGTTGTCGACGATCTCGTGGACGACCTCATCGAACAGGTCCTGGCCCGCCGTGGTCGAGTGGCGATCGTGGCCGATGGCATGCTCGCCGATCACCAACGGGTCGCGATTTGCGGTCGAGCCTGACCGCTCTCGACCCGGACTGGCCCAAGCCGGACTGGCCCGACCCGACCAGGACTGGCCCGACCCGACCCGGACTGGCCCGACCCGGACTGGCCCGACCCGGCGCTCCACTCGAGCCCGCGCTCCGACGAGCCGCGATGCTGGTTGCCCTTCGTGGGTGTCCGGGAAACCATGTCCGCCCCGGATCCGCCCTGGACATCCCGCCATGCGGCGGCCCTCACGTCCGGTGACGAGGTCTGATCCTGACCGCGCGAAACGAGCTTGGGTCAGCAGCCATTGGGCGTCTTCCGGCCAGACTCAGATCTCGCGGCGTCCTCCGTCTTACCCCAAGGAACAATGGGGTTCTTCGACGCGGCGTGCTCGGGAGGCTCGGACCGTGCCTCGAAACCCGCTTCTCGAAGCGTTACCGAAGCACACTCTTCGTTGACGAGGCCAGGATTGACGGGGTCAGGTTTCGGGCGGAGCAAGGGTGGTGGCCATGGCGTGGAAGCCGGCATCGACGTGGAGGATCTCCCCCGTCGTTCCTCGTGAGAGATCCGAAAGCAGGTACCGGGCAGCGTCGGCCACCACGGTCGGGTCGGCAGGATCCCATGGCAGTGGCGCTTGGCGTTCCCACGCATCGAGCAAGAGGTCGAACCCCGGGATCGCCGAGGCGGCACGAGTGATGATCGGCCCGGCGGCGATGAGGTTGGCCCGAATCGTGTGCGCGGCAAGGTCACGGGCGAGGTACCGGTTGGCGGCTTCGAGCGCGGCTTTGCACACACCCATCCAGTTGTAGGTAGGCCAGGCGCGAGTGGCATCGAAGTCGAGGCCGACGAGGCTCCCCCCGGTGGGTGGGGCCAGGTCGCGAAGGAGACGACCGAACCAGACGTAACTCGCCACGCTGGTGTTGAACGCCAAGCCGAGACCGTCCGGATCGGCGTCGAGAATCGTGCCGTGCAACGCGTTGGCGGGGGCGAAGGCAATGGCGTGCACGGCTCCGTCGAGGTGACCCCAGTGCTGCCCGATTGTGGCGGCCACTCGGTCCCAGTGTTCGGGGATGGTGGCATCAAGTTCAACCACGTCGACCGCAAGGTCATGGGCGATCGCCGTCGTGGCCTCGAGATCGCGGGGTGGAGCGCTCAGCATGACCATTGCGCCGTCGTCGAGGCACTGACGGGCGATCGAATAGGCGATGCTCGCCGTGTCGGCAACGCCGCTGACGAGAACTCTTTTTGTTGCAAGCATTGCGTTACCTCAGGGCTTGGAGATCAGGGCTTGGAGATCGGGGCTTGACGGGTCGATGACATCGGGCAGACCATGGTTCGGAGACGGGACGATCGCTGTCCGGCACGATGGAGTGGGCGCGGTCGCAGGGAGACGGGCTTTCATCCGACCATCCAAGTGGCGACTTGGAAGTAGATGGGGATTCCGATGGCGAGGTTGAGCGGAAAGGTCAGCGCCAGCGAGGCCGTGAGGTACAAGCCCGGATTGGCGGTGGGGAGCGCCACACGCACGGCGGCGGGAGCGGCGATGTAGGAGGCGCTGGCGACCATGGCTCCCATCACCGCGGCGCCACCAGGGGAGAGCCCGGCGAGTGATCCGGCAGCGACGCCGATGCAGCCGAGGGCGAGCGGTGCAAGGAGCGCGAAGCCGATGAGGAACCGGCCGGCTTTGCGCACGGACGCCATGTGCTCCCCTGCGAGCACCCCCAAGTCAAGGAGGAACAAGGCGAGCAGACCGGGGAAGAGGTCGACGAAAAACGGCTGCACCGATGCCGTGCCGTTTGTGCCGGCAATGAGGCCGATGACGAGACCACCGATCAGCAGAATGACGGACTTGCCGGTGATCACTTCGTGCAGCGCATCCTTGAACCCTTCGGCCGTCCCGAACCGCTGGGCCAACACCAACGCGACGATGATCCCGGGGACCTCCAAGATCGCCACCAGCGCCGGCATGAATCCCTCCGCCGGCGATCCTGCGGCGGCAGCGAACGCCACGGCGGCGGTGAAGGTCACTGCGGAAACTGACCCGTAGTGGGCGGCGAGGGCGGCGGCGTCGACGACCGAGAACCGACCGGCGCGCCAGAACAACACGAAAACCCCAACCGGGATAGTCATGCCAACGGCGAGGGTGACGAGCGCTGGAAGCCAGAGGTCGGTGGGCGAGGACTGGGACATGGCGATTCCGCCCTTCAACCCAATCGCCAGCAGCAGGTACGCCGACAAGAAACTGGTGATGGCCGGCGGGAACCGCAGGTCGCTCTTGACCCGGCTGGCCAACACCCCGAGCGCAAAAGCCAAGACGGGGACGGCGGTCAGGTTCGCCCGGGCCAGTTCGAATGCGCTCACGACGTCGTGCCGGTAGCGGTGGGGCCGCTGGCAGCGAGTTCGTCACGCACTGCGATGTTGCGCTGTTGGACCTGGTCGAGCATCTGCTCAACGTGGTCTTTCAGGGCGGCTCGCAGATCGGCGTTGTTCAGTGCGAGGATGCGAATGGCGAGCAGCGCAGCATTGGTAGCGCCGCCGATGGCCATCGTCGCCACCGGGATCCCATCGGGCATCTGCACGATCGACAGCAGCGAATCGAGGCCGTCGAGATGCGGGCGGGGTACCGGCACCCCAATAACCGGCAAGCTGGTCGCGGCAGCGATCATGCCGGGTAGATGCGCAGCGCCTCCGGCACCGGCGATGATCACCTCCATTCCCCGATCGGCCGCCGCAGCAGCAAACGCCAGCATCCCGTTGGGATCGCGATGGGCGGAAACCACCTCGACATGAGGGGTGAGACCGAATCGAACCAGCGTGTCGATGGCCGGCCGCATGACCGTCAGATCCGACGAACTGCCCATCACCACGGCAACCGTCATGAGTCCAACCGCCCCGAGACGAGCGCCGACGTGTCGGTCCGGTGACCGGTGAGTTGTTCGACGGCCGACATCGCCGTTCGTTTCAACACCGCCTGGTCCGACCCACACACCGTGACATGACCGACTTTGCGACCCGAACGGCCACCTTTGCTGTACAAGTGAACCCGCGCGCCCGGGGGCAGGTCCATGTGGACCAGTTCGATCGGGTCGGTACTCGTGGCAATGATGTTGGCCATGACCGCCGCCGAGGTCTTCATCTCCGGGTCACCAAGGGGCCAGCCGAGCACCGCTCGCAAATGGTTCTCGAACTGCGAGGTGATACACGCGTCGATTGTGTAGTGCCCACTGTTGTGCGGTCGCGGTGCCATCTCGTTGAAGAACAGCTCATCGCCGATAACGAAGTACTCGACGGCCATCACCCCTACGTAGTCCAACGCGTCAGCGACAGCAACGGCGCCGTCTCGAGCTTGCTCCGCGAGCTGGGGTGTCGTCGCCGCCGGAGCCATCACGGCGACGCAGATCCCGTCGACCTGTTGTGTTTGCACCACCGGGTACGACACGGACACGCCATCTGCGCCACGAGCGACGATCGCCGCGAGCTCCGAGGCAATCGCCAACACCGGCTCAACCAACATTGGATTGCTCATCGAAGGAGGCGCATGCTCGCAGGCGAGGTCGAGGTCCACGGGACCGGTGATCCACGCCACTCCACGCCCGTCGTAACCACCTCGGACGGCTTTGACCACCGCCGGGAACCCGAGTTCGTTGACTGCGGCGCGCATGGCCGCTTCTGACGTAACAACAACGGCCTCCACCGTACGAAGCCCGACTCGATCTGCGAGCCCGCGTTGCGTGGCTTTGTCCGACGCCACGGACATCGCCGCCGCCGACGGTCGCAACGTCACCCCGTCTACTTCGAGGGCGGCGACCACCTCAGCCGAAACAAGCTCATGGTCGAACGTCACGGCGTCACAGCTGTCGGAGAACTCCGCCAGTGCTGACTGGTCGCACCAATCGCCGATGACCACATCACACGCTGCCAATGCGGCGCCTTCATCGCGGTTGCGAGCGAAGATGCGAAGGTCGATACCCAAAGGGATGGCGGCCTGAACCATCATCTGCGCCAGCTGACCACCACCGATCACCCCGACCCGCGGCCGCCGGTCGAGGCAAGATGCGGTATTTGATTCACGTAACATGGTTCGTATGTTGTCTCACCGGAGGTCGGGCTGTCAAGGGAAACACGAACCACGACATCCGAACCAGAATTCGGTAGAGTCTCGGTAAGACGACCGCCGGAGAGCCTGATGTCGAAGAACCCTGAGCAAGAGAACAAACCGTCGTGGACGTTCCTCACCAACCACGCCCATGTGCTGAGCTGTCTCACGGCCGACCCCGACACCCGGCTTCGTGACGTCGCGGTGCGAGTTGGCATCACCGAACGCGCCGCCCAGCTGATCGTCGCTGACCTGGCTGAAGCCGGCTACGTCACCCGCACCCGGGTGGGGCGACGCAACCACTATCAGGTCCATCGCGAGATCGCCCTCCGTCACCCCATCGAACGAGATCACACGGTCGGCGAACTCCTCAAGGCACTCGGGCTCGGCCCGCCTCGCCCCCCACGAAAGCGGTAGGGACGGTATCGGTCAGTCGAGAAGGAAATGACCCATTGTTCGGCCCGTTGGTCCACGATCGCCACGGCGGGGTCGACTCTGATCGCCAGGAACCGCCGACCAAGCTACCAGTGGGCATGCGCCAGCCGACGCACCAAGCCGGCGCCATTGACCAGCGGTGCGGCCTGGCGACTCCAAGCCGCCATGCGCACCGGCAACCTGGTTGGCAAGCGGGGCCAGGAGCGTAAGCGTGCCGCCGACCATCATGGAGAGGGCCGGCGTTCAGCTCGGGAAGACCGTTTCCCATGCGCGGTGCCCGCTGCCCGCATGACAGAACCACCTCGACAGCGACACGCCAGACGTTCGCATGAAAATCGGAGGTTGGCTTCCAACCTGACGTCGACTTGATCGCCCTTCGTGAGGTAGGACCGGCGGTCCGATGACGACTCGGTTGTCGGGTCGTGTACCAACGCCGCAAGGTAGGTAGGCCGAAGGCGGGCACGAGGCCACCGATTCAGCCCCTCGTCATACGGCGTCGCGATCTCGGTGACGTCGCGGGTGCTCACGTGGCGAGTTCGCTCATGGCGGAGGCCGCTCCCCCGTCGCCTACCGGCGATATCGCAACTGATGACCGTCCCCGACATTGGTCGCCGAGCGCGACCCGAACCCGACCCCAGCCGTCCGCGAATGCGGATGCGTTGGCGCCCTGGTGTGAGCTACCCCCAGAAAAACCTACCGAGCTTGGACATGCCCGGTGGGAGGGGTTGGAGGAACGAAAGACTCCGTTCCCTACGAAGGCTGCCGTGGTGAGCGGGGAAAACACCCAGTCATGGCCGGTATCGCCCGCCCGAATCGATCGGAAGTAGCCCGCGACCCACGGCCCGACCGGGGAACCCCTGCTCATCCGCAGAAGGCCCGGTCAGGGCCAGCGAATGCAGAGGTCACGCAAAGCGTTGAAGTTCGCTGCGGCAGCGCAGAATCCGCCCGATTGGATCAACTCAGACTGGCGGGCGCCACGCGCACGGCCGACCCGCGTACCACACATAGTTGCCGAGGGAGCGGGGCGGCGTCTCCAGAAACACGAAGTCTTTGATGCCATCGCCATTCGCGTCCCAAATAAGTTTTGGTGTACCACCGCCAACCGGAACGGAAACGTCGTCATTTCTTGAGGCCAGGGGAGTTGCTGGCAAAATCCACCCGGTGTGTTTGGCACCGATATCGGTGACGTCGATCACTCCGACCGGTGTATCGGCCCCGTTGCCCACGAATACCCGCACCCTCGGTGACCATGCTGCAACCAGACCCCTACAAGGGGGTCCGTTACAACTTGGTTTCCACCCACAAGCCCGCAAGCCCCCACAAGCGAACGGACCCGGGGCACCTCGGCGACCATGCTGCAACCAGGCCCCTACAAGGGGCACGGTTGCAACATGGTTTGCGCTGAAAAGCCCGCACGAGCAACCCACCGCAGGCCAATGAGACCGGCCATTGAGACCCCACAAGCGCAGGCGCGAGCGGGGCGCTTAGGCGATGACAAAGCGGAGGACCGTCGCACCGATCGTGATCTCGTCGCCGTCCACGAGGGAGTGCTCCCGAACCTCGACGCCGTTCACGTGAGTGCCGTTAGCGGAGCCAAGGTCCTCCGCCAACCAGCGGCCTGCCGGGGCGGAGATGCGGAGATGTCGACGGCTCACATCGGCGTCGTCCACACGCACACCGGCCTCATGGCCACGACCGATCACCACGCCGTCGGGCGAGACCGGAACGCCACCCCCACCGGGCAGATGCAACGACGCGGGGGCGCTGCGCACGAGACGGGTCGGCACGTCGGCGGCGCCAGCGGGCGACGGAGGATTCAGGCCACCAAGGAAACGTGTCCTGAGCTGCGGCAAGGAGTGCTGTTCCGTGTTACTTCCCGGCAAAGCACCCACAGCCACGAAGTGATCAGCTCGGGCGGGCAGGGAAGCGATCGGGCTTGAGGCCAATCGGCCTTCGTCATCGGTGGTCACGATCACCAGCACACCATCGAGTTGGGCGAGAGCCGCGAGCAGGCTGGTGTCGGTCAGCGAAAGTGATCGTCCTTCGGCCACCACTGCGATGGGGACACGCCGTGCGACGGCGGCAAACGTTACGAGGCCGCTGGCAACGGAAGCGGCAAGCTCCGGGTCGCTCTGCGACGGATCGGCTCCGGTGCGAATGAACGCACGAAGTTCGGAACTGGCGGTTCCTTCGGCTGTGTCGAGGGCGAGAAGCCGGGAAGCCGCTGTGGACAACCGTTGCGCCATCCCGTGCACCAACTGAAGGCTGATCGACCGGGGCGGATCCGGGAACGGGTGAGCCGACGGGGACGACCGCGAAGACTCGGACGGCCTGGATGGCGAATCAGTTGACCCGGCTACTTTTTGCGGACCCAGCAAACCGAGCGAACCGAGCAACTTGGAGGACCCCGGCGATCGCGGCGGACCGGACGGAACCGTCCCGAGGTTGCCGGGTCCGGGGAGCTCCGGCGACGCGGGAGGGTCCGGCAACTCGGGAGACGGCGGGGACACGGAAGGTGGTGGTGGCTCGACGGAAGGCGACCGGTCACCGTCGTCGAAGGTACGAAGCGGAGCTACGACGATCGCTGGTGTGACCCGGCTCGGCGTGGGGACTGGATCCTGAGATCCCGGATCGAGTGCAGGGGCCAACAAGTTCGAGGGCTGGGCCGAGTCGGACCCCGAGATCAACGTTGACTCCGCAGCCACGTCGATCACCAGCCCCGCAGAGTCATCTGCTCCGTTACGGAACGCATCAAGCACCACGGCGGTGGCGCTCGGCTGACCGGCGACCACCACCAACCGACCGCCATCTCGTTGCGAGCCCGAGCGATGGCGGACCGTGTCGACCACATCGGCCCAGCCCACCCGCAACTCCGACGGCACGACGTCCTCCCACGCTGGCGCCGCCACGTACGGCGAAGCGTCAACATTTCCCTCCACATCGATACCGACTGCGGTGAAGGCGGCGGTGGCGGGAGTGGCGGCGGGAAACAGAGGGTTGACGCCGAGCCACCAGCCGACCACCGGCTGATCGATGCCCTTGAGTGCTTGGGGGCCGGCTCTCGTGAAGGCATATCGCGGGTGGCTATCGACGAGTGATCGGGTGAGGTCCGACACGAGGATTTCCCGATCTCCCGCCCGGTCGCAAAGCCGTCGGGCCACCACGACCGCCAAGCCCAAGAGACTGCCATCGTTGCCTTCGATCGGCTCACCCGTATGCACACCCACACGCAGCTGTAGATGCTGCTTTTCTTGCCGAGTGCGATTGGCAAAAGCCACAGCCGCCTGCATTTCGGTCGCGGCCTCGAGGGCTGCGACCGCGCTCTCGAAACGGGCAAAGACCCCATCGCCAGTGAGGTCGACCGCCGTTCCGTCGTGGCCCTCGGTGGCGAGCACAACGCTCTCGATCAAGGCCATTCGCAACGTTCGTGCGGCCATGTCGCCCAACATTCGGACCTGTTCCGTGGACCCGACTTGATCGGCGAACAAAAGGGTTGTGGTGGCCACGGCGCGAATCGTACGCCTCGACCGGAGCCTGCGTCGGACACGTTCGTGCAATAGATCCGAACCATCGTTCGGATTCCCGCCGCCCGGTCACGATGCACGGACCCTACTTTCAGGCCGTCGGATGAGGGCGTTGTCGCTCACCTTTTCACCGTCCGGAGCCGGTACGTGGGTGGACCAGCCGCAAACCTTGGGGAGGGTCCAGCCCGTGCGGGCTTCGTCAACCGGAGAGTGTCGCCAGATGCACCGGCCGGAACCGGCTGGCGCTGTCACGCTTCTCACGGTCGAACCGCTCATTCGTAGGGACGCCGATCCTGCGACCAGCGGTGTCCACTCGCAACCCAACGGAGCTGCGGATCGCGACGGGTGCCGGGCCGGAGAGGTTGCAGTCACGTGCCATCCCGCCCGGTGAGTTGGGTGCACTTCCGTACCGTTTTGGTGGGTAGTTGCACCCAATGCCCAACCGGCCCGACGAATGGGCCCTGGGTGGTGGCGGCGGTGTGAACGCGAGCGGGTGCGGATCGGCGTTGGGTGGTGTTCAGCCGGTGGTGGCTTGCCATTCCCAGATTCGGAAGGGGATGACGGTGG
>JANOSD010000055.1:0-11166 GCA_031415655.1 Actinomycetes bacterium | reverse complement strand
GAAACATCGTTCCCAGAGCGGCCGTTCCCCGAGCGGCCGTTCCCCGAGCGGGCGGGTGGTCAGAGGGCGTAGCGGGAGGTGGCGAGCACGTGGGGGGTGGGGTCGGCGCCGGCGTCCGTGGCCAGGTCGAGCCAGGTGAGTGGGTGCCGCCACACGGTTTGATCAGCCGTTGCCAGGGTGAGCAGTCGATCGACGTCGGCAATCGGCATCTGCACCGGCGCCGCCACCCGGCCGTAGATCGCCGGGATGTCTTCTTCGCCCTCCACCCCATCGGTGATTCGGTAGCCGTCATCGCTGAAGATCCAGAGGTGCAAACCCGCAGATTCGAGTGCTTCCCGGAACTCGGCATACCGCTCCCCCCCGGGGTCGAATCCGTCGATCGGCCATGACCGAAACCCTCCGGGGCGGAGCAGGTGCACGATCCGGTAGCGGAACCGCACCCCCGTGGCCGGGTCGGCGTCCGGGTTTAAGGGCGCCGGGTCAAATACGACCAAATCGCCGACTCGCTGGGGATGATCGGTGGGCGAGATCGACACGACTCGAGCCGTGACCGGCCCCGTGCGGATCGCCAACTCGCCCCGACCACCGCCGTCGTTTCCGGCCCCGTCGGGATCCGGCTCCACCACCACCGGCTCCCAGAGTTCATCGATGGGGGCTTCGTCCCCCGCCCTTCCGTCAATGGGTACCGAATCAATGGGTACCGAATCAATCGGTACCGAATCGATCGGCATCCCGATAGCGATGGCGGCCCGGCGCACGGTCGACCAGTCACCGGCGATCGTGGCATCGACGCAGAGCTCCCAAAGGTCGGCGGGATTCTCCGGAACGATCGTCGCAAGTTCGGCTCGGAGCCGCAACGCTTCCGGTGCGTCGCCGCGTCGACGGGCCGCCAACGCCCAGAGCCGACGGGTGTTCACCACGCGGGGATCATCGGCCACGATCCACGCGCATCGTCGCACGACGTCGTCCCAATCACCGGCGGCGTAGGACGAACGAGCGAGGAACCACGCAGCGATCGAGGGCAACGCCGGTTCAACCAAGGTGCCGAATCGAGCGACCTCCGTGGGATCGCCTCGACGCAAGAGCAACTCACCAAGGGCGTAGGCCGTTGTTTCGATGGCGGGGTGGGCGGCCACGAAATCCTCTAGCGCGGCGACGCCCGCCGAGTCGCGTCCGCAGACGGCGAGAAGCTGGGCCCGACGCGCCACGACCGCGGCCCATGCCGCCCGAAGCTCTTCGGTAGGCGTCGCTCGCCACGCCGACTCCAAGGCACCCGCGGCCTCGCCGAGCCATTCCACCTCCTGCTCCGCGTTCTGGTCCTCGCCATCGCCGCCGAGGCCCTCGAGGTATTCGACGAGGTCGGCCGGCGCCACGGGAAGCCACGCTCCAACTCGTGCGAGAGAGCCCACCAACGCATCGAGCTCAGCGAGGGTGGCGTCGGCGCCACCGTCCACCCGCAGCCCATCACGCGCTCGTCGAGCCGTGGCTATGGACTCGGCGGCCACCCAGCCGGCGCCCCGGGCGATCGCCATACGGGCCTCAGCGACCGTCACGTCGAAGAGTTGTCGCCACGCTCCGTTACGTTCGAGGTGGGCGACCAGCCGATGCACCATCCCCCCGACTGCGGCGTGGTTGGGCATCGCACCGAGCTGCACGAGTCGCTCAACCGTGGTCGCCCAACGCACCCGGTTGAGGCTTCGAGCGGTGACGTCGTCGATGGTCGGCAGGTACTCGATCGCCTCATCGCCGCGACCGAGTCGGCTGAGCACGTCCGCTCGGAACAACGACATCTCGGCTCGGCTGCGTTCCGGGTCGGAGCCTGGATGGAACCGTTGGCTGATGTCGTCGATCAAAACCAGGGCTTCGGCCAGTTCCCCGAGGGCCACGAGCACCACCACCTTGCGCTGCTCGAAGCTCAACGACGGACGTTCACCCGCGCGCACGATCGCCGCTTCTTGGCGCGCCACCAGTTCTTCGGCCTCACCAAGCCGATCCGCGTCCACCAGCCCTCCGAGCCACTCACAACTCAGGCACTCGAAACACGCCCAACTGGGATCGATTCGATCAATCGTTTCCGACGCAACAGCAATCCGTTCGTCGGCATACCCCACACCATCGGTGTTGCCGTAGACAATGCAGAGGTCCTGGGTGACACATATCGTCTGCGGACAGGCCTTGCTCGGTTCGCGGTTAGCCAGCTCGAACAACTCGGTGGCCTCACGAATCGCCGTGGCACCCCGGTCATCGGCATGCCAGGCCTGAAGCCGCCAGTGGCGCGCGTACACCTCCAACCACGGAAGCTCCATCGTGCGGGCGGCACCGATCAGGTCGGCGGCCTCGGCCTCGGCACGGGCCACATCACCGCGCACCGCGCTGTGGCATACCGCATCCACCGCCTCGGCCAACTCCGGACGACCACCTTCTCGCAGCTCTCGACGGAGCCCCGCAATCCACTGCCACACATCCATCAGGTTGGCGCCTCGAGCATGCGATCGACCGTGGCGGCAATGTCGGCCAACGCGCCGATGAGCTCGTCCCCTCCCGACTCGTCGGTACCTTCGCCTCCGGATCCTTGGTCCGCGCCGCCCGAGACGAGCAACACTTTCACCGATCGCAACAACCGAGCAGCGTGCTCCACCCGATCCGGGACGCCAGCCCCGACACCGCCAGCCCCAAGCCCGCCAGCCCCAAGCCCCGAAACCTCGAGCAATTCCACCAGGTGACGAACCGCCGCGCACTCGACATTCAGATAGAGGCGGGCGCGAACCGTTCCGTCGACCTTCTCGGTGAATTGTCGAGCCAATGACAGCGCTGCGGTGGCCATGCGTTTGTCGGCCTCGTCTGCTTCGAGCCGAGCCTTGAGCTCGACCTCCCGATCGGGCACGAGCACGAGCGGTAGCTCAACGGGGGCGAACCTCGACGGCACGAGTTTCTCGCCCACCCCGCAAAGATGCTCGTGTAACCAGGCATGGACCTCGGCAGAAATCTCGGCCGGTTGAAACAACCGCTGATTGCCGGCATCAGTGCCGATCTCCACCAACGTGCCGCCGCGGGTATCCACGTAGCGGCGCAGGAACGACAACACGGCATACCGCTCGCCGCGCGCCACCGGCACCTTGAGGGATCGGAACAGCATTTCTTCGAACCCGCCGCCTGAACCCATCGCGACGTTCACCCGACCGCGTTCCGCCTTGCGGATTGCCGGCATCGTGAGCTCACCTTGGGAGGTGGGAATCGGCACCACGTCGGCGAGCAGATCGAAAAGCCGGTCGTCGCATAGCGCGGTGCCCCGTAACGACTCGCTGTGGCGCAGGAGTATCCGGCGCCACACTTCGGGCTGCTCGTGGGCGATGGTGGCAAGCCCCGAGATGATTGCTTCGGTAAGCGCTTCCTGTGTGGCCCGATACCCCTCGTCACGCTGGAGGTCCTCCCGGCTGGCGGTGGGCACGAGACGGTCACTTTCGATAACCCCACCAATAAACCCCGCCCAATACGGCAGCAGATCCCGCGCGTCGTCGTCGAGCATCATCCCCCGGACGAACACCGAAAGATGGCGGTTGTCGGAACTGCCGTAGGTGCCACCGTCTTGCACCCACAACACACCGACGGCGTCGGAGACTTCGTTGTCGTTGACGGCGAGCGGGTGGGGAGCGAGGGGAAAGGTGCACAGCGGCTCGAACACCGGCTCGAATCGTGCGGCGAAAGCCATCTCGGCGCGCCTTCGCGCCCGCTCATCGAGGTCGGCACCGCCACGCCACGGCGGTGGGGTGGCGTTCACTGGTTCGGCGTCGCCCTCGAGCCACACGGGAACGTCCAGCAGGCAGCAGTACCGACCCAGCACGCCCCGCAACGCCTCGGGCGCAGCCAACGAGCGGTACTTCTCCTTCAGGCGAAGTTCCACGATGGTGCCGACGCCGATACCCGGGAGGCCAGGGGTGAGCGTGTACTTCTCGCCGTCGGTGCTGTGGTAGCGCCACGAGAGCTCGGGGGTTTGGTACGACCGGGTGTGCACGATCACCTCGTCGGCCACCACGAACGCCGAGAGGAACCCGAGGCCGAACTGTCCGATGAGGTCGGATGCGGCGTCGTTCGCCATCACCTCGGCCTCGGCCCGAAGCGAGCGGGTGTACCCCGAACCGATCGTGGCGAGGAACGCATGCACTTCGTCGGCAGTGAGGCCGGATCCGTTGTCGGTCACGCGGAGGAGTCCGACATCACCGTCGGCATCAATGGAGATGCGAGCGTCGGCCGAAGAGGCGGAGGGTTCTTCGATCCGACGTCGGGTGATGGAGTCGTGGGCGTTCTGCACGAGCTCTCGGACCGCCACGATCGGCGTCGAGTAGAGGTGAGCGCCGAGCACGGTGAGCAATCCCCGTACGTCGACCCCCGTTGTGCGGAGCTCGTCAGACATAACGCCGACGCTACCGGACGACCGCGACCCCGGTCATAGGCCGTAGATCTCGATGGTGTTCCATTGCGCTGTGGTATCCGCGCCTGCCTCCTCGGCCAGTCGCAGCCAGATCAGCGGGTGCTCCCAACTACCGGTGAGCTCGGCGAGCAACTCGTGCAACTGCGCCGGCGAGAACTCTGCCATCGGTGCCGCCACCCGCCCGAAGAGCCCGGTAAGGCCGCCGTCGCCTGGTCGGGGATCGTTCACCGTGTACCCATCGTCAGGCGAAGTCTGCAGGACCCCACCCCGTTCCGTCAGCGCTCGAGCGAAGGTCGCCAAGGCGATGTCGTCAGGTTTGGCCCCGTCGATGACCCACCCGGCGTACCCCCCGGCAGAGATGGTGGCGACGACGGCATAGGGGATGCGGAACGAAGCCTGATCGCCGGCATCATCAGCCTCACTGGGGGGCAGGGCCAGCGGGGTGGCGTCGAACAACACCAGGTCCCCGAAACGCTGCGGATCATTCGTCATGCCGATATCGAGCACCACCGCCGTGACCGGCCCGGTACGACCTCCACGAAGTACCTGCTGCTCCGGCAGATCGGGATCGAACACCAGGAGAACCTCCTCCCACGCCTCGGCGATCGGTCCTGCGTCCGAGGCCAAGGGAATCTCCAATGCCGCACATGACTCGCGAACTGCCGGCCATTCCTCGGCTGCCGTTGCGTCGATCATGCGCTCCCAGTGGTCCGATGATGTGGCCTCCTCGCTGGCGAGCACCTCCGACCAGAACATCAGCGCCTCATGATGACGTCCGAGGTGACGGGCAGCCGTTGCCGCCGTACGTTTGGGGGTGACCGCATCCGGGCTGTGGAGAAGCACGGCGCTACACGCTCGCAAACACTCCTCCCACCCGTTGGTTCGCTCGGCGTGCATGGCCCGCAGCCACTCGGCCAGGTCGGGGAACAGCGGCTCAATTTCTGCCGCATAACGATCCACGAGGGCCACATCGCCATCGTCGACGATGATGGGGACGAGGTGCGCCACCAGCGATCGTTCGTCATCGCCATCGGCGCCGGCACGGGCTTCGTCGATCAGGTGGAGGGCGAGGTCGGCCCGCCCCACCTGCGCAAGCAGACTGGCCTGCACCGCGATGAGGCTTACGTTCTCGGGTTCAGCCAACGTCGCCGTTCGCAGCCACTCGATTTCCTGCTCCTCGTCGTGATCCTCGAGCTCGCCCAAATACTCGAGGAGATCTGCCGGCAGCACCGGAAGCGGGACAACTGAGCGGTCGGCGGCAGCAACGGCATCGGCGATCTGCACCAACACGGCATCCGCTCCGGCATCGGCACGCAGGAGCTCTCGTTCGCTGTGCATCACGGCCAACGCATCGAGGGCCACCCAGCGGGCGCCTCGTCCGAGGGCCATGCGGGCATGGATGGTCGCCACATCGAAGGCGTCTCGATGAGCGCCGAACCCCACAAGGTGGCGTACGAATCCGTTGCCCACTGCGCCGAGGGCACTGGAGTTCACAACTGTCCCCGTAGCGATCAACGTTTCGATGGTCCGCATGGCGGTCACCATTCCAAGCCCCCACCGTTTGACCTCCGATGGATCGGGGAGGAGTTCCCACGCCTCATCTGGTCGACCGATGCGGGCGTAGATCGCCGCCCGACACAAGGCGATCCAATGCTGTTGCCGCGGCCGCCGCCACTCCCCCACGTCGACCGTCTCGTATCGCTCAACGATAGTGAGCGCCTCCTCCCAACGTTCGGCGGCCATCAAGACACTCACCCGATCGTCGAGTGACCAATGATCGGGATCGTCCCCGTTGGCGATGGCCTTCGCCACTTGCCCGTCGAGTACGGCCTCGGCCTCATCAGCGCGGCCGGCATCGACCAGACCGCTCACCCACTCACTGGTGAGACACATGAAGCAGTTCCAGTCGACGTCGATGCGCCCGAGGGCCTCCGTAGCTACGGCAATCCGATCCTCGGCATACCCCGGACCGTCGGTGCCCCCGTAGGCAATGCAGAGATCCTGCACACTGCACACCGATTGCGGACAGCCCCGGTTCTTCTCTTGGTGGGCCAACTCGAAGAGCGCCGTGGCATCGGCCAGCAGCACCTCGCCGCGACCGTCTCGGCGAAGCCCCGCCAAACGCCAGTGCCGGGCGAACACCTCAAGCCACGGCGTGTTGAGGGCGCGGGCGTGATCGAGCACCGCCAAGGTCAGCGCTTCGATGCGGTCGGTGTCGTTGTTGTGTGACGCCGCCGCCAGAGCCACCGTGTCGGAACGAAGCTGCTCGCCGATCCCCGATGGGTTCTGATCGCAGAGATCCTCAATCCATGCCCACACGTCCATCGGTGGTTACCCGTCCGTTTCGGTGGGAACGTCAACAGGCACCAGTTCTCGCAGGGCGGCAATCACCTGGGCGGTGGCCTCGGCCGCGGCCTTCACCGGGAGTTGCAGTTGTCCGATGTCGGGTTTGTAGATGGCTTGTTTCCACAGCCGCGCGAGGCGGAGCTGTTTCGACGTGGGCAGGTTGAGCGGCGAGATCCTCGCCATGTACTTGGCACCCCCGAAACCCGACGCACCTCCGGGGCCGGCCACCACGGTGACATCGCGCACACCGGTGCGAGCGCACTCCGCCCGCAGTAGCGCCACCTCGAGCAAGGCCTCGGCGGCGACCGGTATCGGACCGTAACGATCGACCCACTCCTGACGGATATCGTCCACCTCCTCCTCGGTGGCCACGACGGCGAGACGGCGATATGCCTCCAGGCGGAGCTCCTCCTGGGCGATGTAGTCCTTGGGGATGTTGGCGTCGAGGGGCGTTTCGATCTTGATCTCCGCTGGCCCCTTGATGGGCTCGCCCTTGAGTTCAGCGACGGCTTCGGTGACCATCTGGCAGTAGAGGTCGTAGCC
The DNA here is from genome assembly GCA_031415655.1 of Actinomycetes bacterium. Classification (GTDB taxonomy): domain Bacteria; phylum Actinomycetota; class Acidimicrobiia; order Acidimicrobiales; family Acidimicrobilacustridaceae; genus JAKOVR01. Next base: position 3,848 of record JANOSD010000055.1, on the reverse strand, counting down.
CACAGCGGCGATGTGCCCGCTCTGGCCCACGCCGAGCAGGTTGCCCGCACCACGGATCTCGAGATCGCGCATCGCGATCTTGAACCCACTTCCGAGTTCCGTGGCCTCGGCGATCGTCTTGAGTCGTTCGTAGGCGTGCTCCGAAAGGCTCTTGTCGGGAGGAAAGAACAGATACGCATACGCCCGCTGCCCGGCGCGCCCAACCCTTCCGCGAAGCTGGTGGAGCTGACCCAAACCAAGCCGATCGGCGCGGTCCACCACCAAGGTGTTGACCGTGGGCATGTCGATACCACTCTCGATGATGGTGGTACACACCAAGACGTCGAACTCACCCTCCCAAAAGTCCACGACCACCCGTTCCAGCGTGCCTTCGTCCATCTGCCCGTGGGCGACGGCGATGCGGGCCTCGGGCACCAAGTCGCGTAACTCCGACGCCACCTTTTCGATGTCCTGCACCCGATTGTGGACGAAGAAGACCTGCCCCTCTCGAAGCAGTTCTCGTCGGATGCACTCACCGACTGCTCGCTCGTCGTATTCGCCGACGTAGGTGAGAATCGGTTGCCGTTCCGCGGGGGGCGTATTGAGGATCGTGAGGTCGCGAATCCCGGTGAGGCTCATCTCCAGGGTGCGCGGAATCGGCGTTGCCGTGAGCGTGAGCACGTCGACACCGGCTTGCAGCTTCTTCATCTGCTCCTTGTGGTTCACCCCGAAACGCTGCTCCTCGTCGACCACCAACAGGCCGAGTCGTTGGAACTGCACGTCTTCGCTGAGGAGCCGGTGGGTGCCGATCACCACGTCCACCTCACCGCCGGTGACCCCACGCGCCACGTCGCGTGCCTGCGCCGGGGTGAGGAACCGGCTCATCACCTCCACTCGCATTGGATACCCCGCGAACCGCTCCGAGAACGTTTGGTAGTGCTGTTGGGCCAGCAAGGTGGTGGGCACGAGGATCCCTACTTGTTTCCCGTCCTGCACGGCTTTGAAGGCCGCGCGGATGGCGATCTCGGTTTTGCCGAAACCCACGTCGCCACAAACCAGGCGGTCCATGGGAACCTCGGACTCCATGTCCGCCTTCACGTCGGCGATGGCCGTGCGCTGGTCCGGTGTCTCCTCGAAGGGAAACGATGCTTCCATCTCGGTCTGCCAGGGCGAGTCGATGGGGAATGCATGGCCCGGCGTGCTCACCCGTTTCTGGTAGAGCACCACAAGTTCCTGCGCGATTTCGGTGACCGCCGACCGCACCTTGGCCTTGGCCTTCTGCCAGTCGCCGCCACCCATCTTCGACAAGGTCGGGCTCTCGCCACCGGTGTAGTGCCGAACCGCATCGATCTGATCGCTCGGAACGTAGAGCTTGTCGTCGCCCCGATATTCGAGCAGCAGGTAGTCGCGTTGCACCCCGCCGATGCCCCGTTTGACCATGCCCGCATAACGTGCAACGCCGTGCTGGTGGTGCACCACGTAGTCGCCCGGTTTGAGGTCGTCGAAAAATCCCGCGCTCTGGCGGTTGCGGGCTTTGGCGCGACGATGCGTCCGGCGGCGACCGGTGACATCGCCTTCAGCGAGCAGGGCAAGTTTCGACCCTGGAAGGATGCACCCCCGTTCGAGCGGAGCGATGGTGATAATGCCGCCCGGTCGGGTGAGGTCGGCCCGGCCCTCGACATCGAGCCCGAAGGTGAGGCCCTGGTCAGCAAGAATGTGCTCGAGACGAGCGGCACTGCCGGCCCCTTCGGCACCGATGATCACCCGGTAGCCATCGTGGAGCAATTGTTGAAGTTGCCGCACCAGATGGGCACCGTCGCCCACCACCGGCGCCCATCCCGCCGCCGGAATGGTGGCAACCTCGGGACCTTCCGGCGCGGTCGTGACCGTGATCGATGGAGCATCGGTGGCGGCGAGGAGTCGGTCGAAATCAAGGTGGAGAGGCGTGAGGTCGGCATCGCCGGCACCCCACGTGCGGGCCAACGATCGCGCCAGGTCGGCTTCTTCGTGGAGGATGTCGTTGGCCCGATCCTTCATACGCCGGGGTTCGAGGAGGAGCACTGAAGCATGATCGTCGAGGAGATCGGTGACCAGGTGTTCGCCCGGGCACAGCCACGGCAGCCAACTCTCCATACCATCGAACGTCTGCCCCTCGGCGAGGCGTTCCCACTGTTCGCGGCCCCATGGCTGCTCGCCCACGAGTTGCGCCGCCCGCGCCTGTACCTCCGCGGTGGGAAGGAGTTCCCGACAGGGAAAGATCTCCACGAGACCAACATCGGTGGTGGAACGTTGCTCGGCCACGGTGAACTCCGTGAGCCGATCCACTTCGTCGCCCCAAAGGTCGATGCGCACCGGCACGTCGCCGGTGGAAGGGAACACGTCGACAATCGAACCCCGAACCGCTACCTCACCGCGCCGCTCCACCTGATACTCGCGTCGATAACCGGCATGGACGAGCCGAGCAATCAAGTCGTGCTCATCAACCTCGTCGCCCTGACGGATCACAATGGGCTCGACGTCCTCGACGTGGGGGCCGAGGCGTTGGAGCAAGGACCGTACCGACGCCACCACGACCTGCGGTCGCCGACCGGATTCGATGGGCTGACGTAACCGCCACAGCACCCGCAGCCTCCGACCCATCGTCTCCACCCCGGGGCTGACTCGCTCGAAGGGCAGCGTCTCCCAGGCCGGGAACAGTTCCACCGCGGGTGCGCCGAGGAAAAGCGCAAGGTCGTGGGCTACCCGCTCGGCCTCGGTCGAGGTCGGCACCGCCACGAGGAACGGTGCCCGACTCGACATCGACGCCAGGGCCGCGATCGACAAAGCCCGTGCCGGCTCGGGAACAGCCAAGACCGACGCCGAACGACCCAGGGCGGCGAGCAACCCCGGCTCGTCGCGGAGCAGCAACGGCAACTTCTCCACGTTGCGGGGTTCGGTGGGTTGGGTGAGGGCGCGACTCGCGCCCGCGATGGGCGGGCTCATGGGAAACGCTGAGGCTACCGAGCCAACACCCGCACCCGAAACGCGTCAAGAGAAATCAAGGGAATCGAAGCCATTCGAACCGCTCAACAAACCGGGAACGCTCAACAAACCGGGAACGCTCAGCAGACCGGGAGGCGGGGGTTGCCCGGAAGATCGACGTTGGTCGAGGGCAAGTAGAAACCACTGCCGATCCGGTACCAGATGGTGGATTCATTTTGGGAGTCGGTGTCGTAGAAGAGTTGACCGTCGGCCAGGCAGAACACTCGCACCTCGTCGCCGGCGATGTGGTACCCGTGGGGCACCTCGACGAGGTCGTCCCAGGGGGTAGCTCGCCGGTATACCCGGCAGGATTCGAAACAGGAGGGCATCACCACCACGGCAAAGGCCCCGACCGGGCCGGCCGGGGTAGGCGGAGGCGCGATGGGTCTCGTGGTGGGTACCGTCGTAGTCGTCGGTTCAAGGGTGGTGGGCGCGGCGGTCGTGGAAGGGGCGGCCGCGCTGGTCGGGGCGGCCGATACGGCCGTGGTGGCGGGCGCCGCAGTGGTCGAGGGGGGAACCGTCGTCACCGTGGTGACCGAACTTGCGGTGGTGGCCACATCGTTGCCCCGCCGCCCGAGCAGAACCCCAACCACCATCGCCAAGATGATGAGCAACGCCCCTCCGCACGCCCCGACGAGCACCCACGTGCGGTTGCTCCCCGTGGGGTTCCCGGGTGGGGTCCCGGCGGCCAGTGATCCGGGCAGAGGCCCCTGTGGGTAGGGCCCTGCCGCAGGGGCAAAGACCGGCGGCCCGGACATCGACGGCCCGGACATCGACGGCCCGGACATCGACGGCCCGGACATCGACGGACATCACAACGACTCACGTCTGAACTCCAGACCCTCCAT
>JANOSD010000054.1:0-40288 GCA_031415655.1 Actinomycetes bacterium | reverse complement strand
CACCGGCACACCGGACTGCCCGCCGGGGTGATCATCCACAGTTGTCCCAACCTTTTCGTATACCGTGGGTGCTTGGGGCCTTGGGTATGTTGGGTTGCGTCGGCCCTTGGGCCGACCCGCCAGGTCGCCAAGGCCGCGCCGAGCAACAATGCGTAGGAACGGGTGTCGGTGCCGAGGTAGACGCGTGACGGCTCGTCGTCGGGGACGTAGAGCCATGCCATCCAGCCCGCCGACGCCACTGCGCCACTCAGGCAGAACCCGAAGATCAGACGGCGTTGTCGCGGCGCGGGGACGCCGCGCACGGCCCAAAGGACCATTGCGAGGATCGCTGGCCACAACAGATAGAACTGCTCTTCGACGGCGAGAGTCCAGGTGTGGGCCAGCGGTGACGGCGCCGTGAACTGGTCCCAATACCCCTGCCCCACTGCGATGGCATACCAGTTGGACAGGTAGGTAAACGTTGCCAACGCCGATCCTCGCGACCCACCGAGAGGACCGGTACCGCCCACCACCAAGGCGGCGAGCGCCAGGCCACCCAAGAGCGCGAGCAGGCCCGGCGCCAACCGCCGCAGTCGTCGCCGCCAGAATCGACCCAGATCGATGTTGCCGTTGGCGGAGGCGGCAGACTCTCGGAGCAACAAGGTCGTGATCAGAAATCCCGACAAGGCGAAAAAGGTGTCAACGGCGAGGAATCCGCCCGGAAGCACACCGGCGTGGAAGGCCAGGATGCCGAGCAGCGCGAGCCCTCGCAGCCCGTCGAGGCCCTTGAGCCGCACGATTGATGGCGGGTACTGCCCGACTGCGGCCATGATGGCCACCCTACCGACGCCCCCTCCTCCGGAACCCGTACCCCGACCATGACCGACCTGCCGCCCAACTCCCTCGATCACCCGTCCCCACTTCCTGACGCTCCGAGTGCAGCAGCGGAGCCGGATCACGAGGCCGCGACCCCGGAGCCCGCGACCCCCGAGCCGTCGACCCCCGAGCCTTCGACCCCCGAGCCGTCGACCCCCGAGCCTTCGTCCACAATCCCTGCGGCCACGGTCGTCGTGGTTCGACCAGCGCTGGTCGACAGTTCGCCCGGCGTCGCCACACCACCACCGTCCGGTATTGAGGTGCTCTTGCTCCGCCGCAACGTCAACCTGGCCTTCGCCGGCGGTCACTGGGTCTTTCCCGGTGGTCGAGTCGACCTCGTCGACCGCCGCTACGACGACACGTCACCCGAAACCGATGCGGCCCGGCGGGCGGCCGTTCGTGAGGCCACCGAGGAGGCCGGCCTCACGCTCGACCCCCACGGGCTCGTGTGGTTTGCCCACTGGACACCCCCATCGCGGAGCAACAAACGGTTCGCCACCTGGTTTTTCATCGCCGCCCTTCCGCCCGATGCCGACTCCATCACCATCGACGGCGGGGAGATCCACGAGCACACATGGCTCTCGCCCTCGGATGCCCTTCGAAGTTGCGACGCCGGCGAGATCGAGCTGTCGCCACCCACCTGGATCACCCTCGAATATCTCTCACTTTTCGACGCCGTCGACCAACTACTTGACCATGCACGGAGCCGCCCCGCCGAGTACTTCGCCACGCGTATCGCCGCCCTCGACGATGCCATTGTGGCGCTCTACGACGGCGACGCTGGGTACGCCACGTCGGATGCCACCGCGCCCGGAGCCCGACACCGTCTTTCCATGCAGGCGTCTGGATGGGTGTACGAACGTGACGGCTGGCCGCCCTCCCTGTCCTGAATCGTCGGGCCGGACAGAAAGGGTCAGACCGAAGCCAAGAGTCAGGCCGGAGCCAAGAGTCAGGCCGGAGCGAAGTGCATGGCCTGAAAACGATCACCGGCGGCATCACGGCTGAGAAGTGTCAGCACCGCCAGCACCCACTGCACGACGGCAATGGCCTCGGTATCGGGGGGTAACTCGAAGACCACACCACGGCGTGGACTATCGGCGAGCACGCGCCATGAATCGGGTCGGTCAATCCCCCGTTCCCGCAACCAGGGAAGGACCCGCATGCCGGCACCGTGCTGGATGCCGAGAGTTGCCGCCTTCCCCGCCTTCTCTGGTTTTCGGCCCTGTTCCGGCGCGGTCCACGTGGCCATCGGCACGGCTGACGCATTGGTGGAGAACCAACCGCCGTGAGCCGGAAACGGTTCAGGATTGTCCGACGCATCCTGGGAGGGCTGGATATTGATCCAACCGGCACCGGACGCCGAGCAGCGCGCCATTACCGCGAGCACCCAGGTGGGTTCCGCCGATCCTTCGAATTTGTGGTGGGTGGTAGGCACGGCCACCCGACGGGTCTAGCACCCAGCGATGGGTGGTACCACCGTCGCCGCCGTGCCCTCCCCCAAAGTGCCCTCCCCCAACGTGCCCTCCCCCAAAGTGCCCTGCCCTAACGTGCCACGGTGACCACCGACCACCCTCTCGATCCCGATGGCAGTTCCGGAACGGTTGCGGAACCCGTCCCGCATCGTTCCGCTGCCCGCACCGCCGCCCGAGGAATCGCGCTCTCGCTGCTTGCCATGATCGTGGGCCTTGGCATCTTCGTCGAACGATCGCAGCCTCCTACCCCCGGATCGTTCTACGAGCCGCCGAAGCCGTTGGGCGACGGTGCGCTCGGGGCCATCGTGAAGAGTGAGCCGATCGACGGATTGCCCGATTGGATCATCGGCTGGAAGTTGCTCTACCGCACCACCAGCTACTCCGGCGCCCCCACCGTGGCCAGCGCCATGGTATTGGTGCCCCGCACGCCCGCGCCGCCGGGTGGTCGCCGCGTCGTGGCCTGGGCCCACCCAACCACGGGCGTTGTGCCGTCATGTGCACCGTCGCTTCAGAATGGCGACGCCCTCACGAAGGTACAGGGCTACAACGCTTTTCTCTCCGCCGGGTATGCCATCGTGGCCACCGACTATCAGGGGCTCGGCACTCCCGGCCCGCACCCCTATCTGGTGGGCTCAAGTGAGGGTCGGAATGTGCTCGACAGTGTTCGGGCGGCCCGCCTCCAACCCGGCGCCGATACCGGGTCGACGTTTGCCGTGTGGGGACATAGCCAGGGCGGTCAGGCATCGCTGTTCACGGGCGAACTCGCCGCCACCTACGCCCCGGAGCTCAAACTTGTGGGTGTGGCCGCCGCCGCGCCGGCTACCGAACTCGGGGCGCTGTTCCAGCGCGACATTGGCACCTTCGGCGGCGACGGCTTGGCCTCGATGGCTGTCGTCTCGTGGACGGCTATGTATCCCGATCTCACGATGGACCAGGTGATCCAGCCCAGCAAACAGGCCGCCTTCCTCCAGGTGGCGAACAACTGCATCGAGACCACGGGCCAGTTGTTCGAATCGCTCCCCGACCTGCTCCTTCTGCGAGACGGCTACCTCGCCGCCAACCCTTGGGAGATCGAGCCATGGAAGACCAGGCTGGCCGAGAACACGCCCGGGGCGGCCAAGATCGGCGTGCCGATCCTGGTCACCCAAGGTCTCGCCGACACGCTGGTATGGCCGGAGGTCACCCGCTCCTACGTCGACGGTCGGTGCACGGCCGGCGAGACGATCGCCTTCCGGGGCTACCCCGGCGTGACCCATACCCAGATCGGTGTGCAGTCGGCGTCGGATGTTGCGGCCTGGATCAACGACCGGTTCGACGACAAACCCGCCGATCGCACCTGCCCCGCCCCCGTCTAAAATCTCCCCCGTCGCCTAACCCGCCCCCGCCAGGGACTCGTTCAGGATGGGATTCCGCCCGTAGTCGGGCGGAATCTCATCCTGAACGTACTGTTGGTCCGGGATCCGGGGTCCGACGCCGCTGACAGGGAGCACGCCGATGTCGCCGATCACCGGGAAACTGGTCACCGAAACGCTTGAGTACGACGGGGGTCGACCCGTCACGACGTACGTTCCACCCAGCCCGGCAGAGGCGATCGTGTTTGTGGCCGACGGCGCATGGCACATCAACCGTCTGAGTGAGGTGCTTGAGGACACCGGCGCGCCGCCGACGATGATCGTCGGTGTACACGGGCTGCCGGATGACAACGGGCGACTTCGGGAGTACGTGCCGGACTTCGACTCGGAACGGTTTGCCGCCCACGAAGAGTTTTTCGTCCACCAGGTGAGTCGATGGGTCGCATCCCTTTTCGGCGTAGTGATGCCGGCTGACCGCACCGCCGTATGGGGTGCGTCTCTCGGGGGCGAACTCGCCCTCGCCCTGGGGCTTCGCCACCCGGACATCTTCGGCACCGTCCTCGCGGCCTCCCCCGGTGCCGGCTACCAGCCCCCGGCGGTACTGCCGAAACCGCTTCCCCGCGTGCACCTCGTGGCCGGCAGACAAGAGCCGTTTTTCCTCGACAACGCGGGGCGGTGGGCCGACGCGCTCAGCAATGCGGGCGGGGAGGTTGTCTTTACGCAGCACGACGGACAACACGGCGGCGCCTTCTGGGGTGACGAGTTCGCGCCGATGGTGGCGTGGGCATTCGGGCACTGAGCACCGAAAGACACCAGCCAGCGGATCTGGAGGGGATTCCGCCCGCATGCGGGCGGAATCTCATCCAGAACGGCGTGTGGCGACCTACGAGCAGCCGCTGGTGTTACCACAGCTGGGGCAGGCGTGGCAGGCGCCGGCCCGCTGCATCTGCACACCGCACATCATGCACATTGGAGCGTCGCTGTGGCGCTGTGCCGCCGGGCTGGTCGGTGCCGCCGGGCTGAAAAGTGATGCGGGAGACGCTGTTGCCTGCTCGATGCGACCGATCAGTTCCGACGCCGATTCCACCGAGGGCGGGTCGGCGGCAAGGTCGTGGCCCTGCACGGTCTCGACGACCGTCTCCTCCACGCCCGGGAGTGTGGGCTGCATACGCTCCTGGGTGGTGAAGATGTTGAGCTCGGCCCGCTCTTCCGGGGAGAGGTACATGATCGCCAGCCGTCGGAACAGGTAGTCCATAAGGCTGTTGGCGATGCGGATCTCCGGATCGTCGGTCATACCGGCCGGCTCGAATCGCATGCCGGTGAACGCTTCGACGTAGCTGCGCAGGGGCACCCCATACTGCAATCCATGACTAATGGCGATAGCAAAGGCGTCCATGATTCCGGCAAGGGTGGAGCCCTGCTTTGACACCTTCACGAAGATCTCGCCGGGGCGACCGTCTTCGTATTGGCCCGCGGTGACAAAACCCTTGCAGTCCGCCACCCGGAACTCGAACGTGCGCGACGCCCGGGTACGAGGCAGACGCTCGCGCACCGGCACCTGCACGACCTTCTCGACCACTTTTTCCACGATTCGGATCGCTTCGAGCGTTGGTGCCGCGGCGTCGTCCTTTTTGGTGGTGGAAAGCGGCTGGCCCACCTTGCAGTTGTCGCGGTAGATGGCAACCGCCTTCAGGCCGAGCTTCCACGATTCAATGTGGAGCTGCTCGACATCCTCAACCGTGGCCTCTGATGGGAGATTCACGGTCTTGGAGATGGCACCGGAGAGGAAAGGTTGGGTGGCCGCCATCATGTTCACGTGGCCCATGTAGTGGATGGTGTTGTCGCCCATGGAGCAGGCGAATACCGGTACGTGTTCCGAACGCAGATGCGGAGCGCCGAGAATGGTCTTGTTGGTGTCGATGTAGGCCTCGATCGCCACGATCTGCTCAGCGGTGTAGCCCAAACGACGCAATGCCCGAGGAATCGTCTGATTGACGATCGACATGGTGCCGCCGCCCACGAGCTTCTTGGTTTTCACGAGCCCGAGGTCCGGCTCGATGCCTGTGGTGTCGCAATCCATGAGCAAGCCGATGGTGCCGGTAGGAGCAAGGACGGTTGCCTGTGAGTTGCGCACGCCGTACACCGCACTTAGCTCGCAGGCGTCATCCCATGCGGAACGAGCGGCGTCGAGGAGATCGTGCGGAACGAGGTCCTCGTCGATCTCCGCCGCCGCAGCACGGTGCTGCCCAAGAACTCGGAGCATGTGCTCGGCGTTCTCGGCGTAGCCGGCAAATGGGCCCATCCGAGCGGCGGTGCGGGCGGATGTGTAGTAGGCGTGGCCGGTCATGACCGAGGTGATCGCCGCGCCGAGCGCCCGACCTTCGGCCGAGTCGTACGGCAAACCAAGTGCCATCAGCAACGCGCCAAGGTTGGCGTACCCCAGCCCGAGCTGCCGGAACTTGCGCGACGTGTCGCCGATCGGCTTCGTGGGGTAGTCGGCATTGCCCACGAGGATCTCCTGCGCCGTGAACAACGCCTCCACCGAACCCTTGAAGGCATCCACGTCGAAGTGATCATCGGCATCGAGGTATTTGAGCAGGTTAATGCTGGCGAGGTTGCACGCTGAATTGTCGAGGTGCATGTACTCCGAACAGGGGTTCGATCCGTTGATACGGCCGGTGTTGGCAGCGGTGTGCCAGTGGTTAATCGTGGTGTCGAACTGCATGCCCGGATCGGCACACTCCCAGGTTGCTTGGCTGATCTGACGCATGAGGTCGCGGGCTCGAAGGGTGCGGACGATCTCACCGGTGGTGATGGCTCGGAGGTGCCAATCGGTGTCGTCGACCACGGCTTGCATGAAGTCGTCGGTGACGCGCACCGAGTTATTGGCGTTTTGGTACTGAATGGAATGCGAATCCTTGCCGTCGAGGTCCATGTCGAAGCCGTTGTCACGCAGAACGCGGGCCTTCTTCTCCTCGCTGGCCTTGCACCAGATGAACTCTTCGATGTCGGGGTGACCCACGTCGAGGATGACCATCTTGGCAGCACGACGAGTTTTGCCGCCGCTCTTGATGGTGCCGGCCGACGAATCGGCGCCCCGCATGAAGCTCACAGGACCGGACGCCGTGCCCCCACCCTTGAGTGGCTCGTACGACGAGCGGATCCGCGAGAGGTTCACGCCGGAGCCAGAGCCGCCACGGAAGATCGTGCCCTCCTCGACGTACCAGTTGAGGATGGCCTCCATCTGGTCCTCGACCGACAAGATGAAACATGCGCTGGCCTGCTGGGGTACCCCGGGTACGCCGATGTTGAACCAGACCGGCGAGTTGAACGCGGCGCGCTGCGTGATGATCAGGAACTTGAGCTCGTCGGAGAAAGCCTCCGCTTCTTCGTCATCAACGAAGTAGCCATCTCGTAGACCCCACGCCGTGATGGTGTCGACCACTCGATCGGCCACCTGCTTCAACGACCACTCCCGCTCCGGCAGGCCAAGCGTGCCGCGGAAGTACTTTTGGGCGAGGATGTTGGTGGCGTTGAGAGACCAGTCGGCGGGCACCTCCACACCGAGTTGCTCGAAGGCCACCGAGCCGTCACGAAAGTTGGTGATGCGGGCATCTCGCCGCTCCCACCGCACCATGTCGTACGGGTGCACCCCTCGAGTGGTGAATTGCCGACGGATGCCGATACCGGCCTGCTCTGGCGCCATGGCCATGGGTGAGTCCTCCTCTGGACAACGAAACGATACGGCCCTGCGAGGACGGAACGGCACGACGTCACGACAAAAAGGCTCAAAGCGCAAGGCACAAGATGTTGTGGTTGTGACGCCCCCCGCTTCCCCAGGGGCACAAGATGTGGGTTTAATAACAGCACTGTAATTACACCCGTGTCAAGCACTTCCCCGAAAAGTTCCGGATGGCGCACAAACGTGCAGGTGGGCGGGCGTGGGACCGACAGGTCGGCGTGCTTGTAGACGTGTGGGTCGACGGGCATGCGGCGCAACCGAGCAGGTACGAGGACACCCCGGCATGCTCGCCCGCCCTCCGAAGGGGGCCGACGTCATGACGGAGAACGGACTTGTCCCCAAGGAGTCGTGCTCTGCCAGCCAAGAACCAGAGACGCCAGCCACCATCCGATCGCTCGCGCCACAGCCCGTGGACGAGTTCAACCTAGAAGGGATTGCCTGTGGGACAAAAGAGGACACCCTGTGAATATGGGGTGAATTGCGGGCACTATTCGGCTCTTTTATCCACAACGCCTGGGGACAACGAGGACGATCCTGGGGACATCGAGTGTCATGACCCCTCGCCGGGCTCGACAACAACCACCGGAGCGTCTGTGCTGACGCCCGTACCAGACGTCGGTGTTCCCGTCAGCGTTGAGGTGGGGTATCGACGCGGTCGACTCGACCCCGCATTGCAACGTCAAGCGTCACGACGTCGGCCGGAGGAACGGGCGCATCGTCGACAGCGGACGCCCGTAGGCCTCGGACGGGGGCTCCGTAGCCGGGTAACCCCTCGGCGGCCGCCAGCTGATCCACGACTGACGCCGAAAGCATCCGACTCAACATGATCGAGAGGTGCCCGTGGTCCTTCACCAAGATGTTGGTGGCGCTGAGTTCCGGCTCGAGAATCATGGCCCGGCGTGCGGGTACGATGAGATCGAGGTTCGAGTAGTACGCCACGAAACCAGTCGGGAGCGGGCGGGCGGTCGAACGAAGCAACGTCATGACAGCAGAGTCGGGCCGAAGCTGGAGACCCGAGGCCAACGGGCTGAGCTGGCTCCAGAGCGTGCCATAACTCGCCAATCGCAGACCACCGTGGGGTGAAGCGATGGTGACGCACTGGTCGACACCCTCGAGGCCGAGCACCGAGATGGCATACCGAGCGATGATCCCGCCCAACGAATGACCAACGATATGGATTCGCTCGACCCCAAAGTGCTTCTTCATGGCCTCGGCGCGTTCAGCGCACCGGGCCGCCAGCTCGGGAATGTCGGCGATGAGCGGGTTGTAGTTCAGGGCGTGGATGCGCTCGAAACCCGCTTGATTGAGGAAACGTCGAACGAATACCCAGTTCGACTTATTGGCCCCATAGCCGTGAACGAGCAGCACTGGCGTGGCGATAGGCGAAGGATCGTCGGCATCACCAAGGTCAGCGAGGCCGCTGTCGTTGAAGCCCAAGGGCCACAGTCCCACGGTGATGACCGTGGACGTGAGCTCTTTCACGTGGCCCGCATAGGAGGCGGGACGTCGCGCCGCGTGCACAAAGGCACCCACGGGGGCCACTGCTCGTTGGATCACGCCCATGAAGGTCCCTCCGACAGCTGTAGGTTCGCCCGGGCCGCCGAAACGCCCCTCCCGCTTGGAACAGGGTTCCAAGGTGTAGTTGATCATCGGTCCCCGACCGGGGATGACACAAGGAACTTTGAATGCCTTCATGTGATCTTGAGAAATGTCAAGGACGTACCGAGGGGTCCTGGTCATGCACGGTTGAGCAACCAGAAAGACCGCAGAACGTGAGGGGACACCCCCTTGGGGGATCGGGGTAGGTTGCCCACCATGCCAAGCCGTGCCTCCACCCCGATCGACCCGACGTTTGCCGATCACCTCCAACGCCGGTATCTCGTTGATCGCCCCACCCCCGGAATCCGTCCTTGGGTGGCACTCAACATGGTGAGCAGCATCGACGGCGCGATCGCCGACGCCGATGGTCGCTCCGGCGGCTTGAGTGGGCCGGCGGACAAAATGGTATTTCGGCTGATGCGAGAATGGGCCGACGTGATACTCGTCGGGGCCGGAACTGTTCGCGCCGAAAACTACGGACCGGCAGTGCTCGATGAAGCAGCCCAGAAACGCCGGCTCCACGGTGGACGGCCGCCCCTACCGCGCCTGGCGGTGGTCACGGCCAGTGGAAACCTTGATCGGACGAGCCGGCTGTTCGGTGCGTTGGATGGAGATCAGGAACTCGACCTGCCGCCAGATCCAACCCGACCAATGGTGTGCACCTCCACCGAAAGGGCCTCAGAGGTTGTTTCCCTACTCGGCGCCCGTTCCGAGGTACTCGCGATCCCCGGAGACATCCCGAGCGGCGCGATCGCCGCGTTGCACGAGCGGGGGTTCGCACGGGTGCTCTGTGAAGGAGGGCCGACGCTCAATGCCGCGCTCTTCGCTACCGACACCATCGACGAAGTCTGCCTCACCCTTTCACCGGTGATAGTGGGAGGAGCCGGCGGTCGAGTGCTCGGCGAAAACAAGGCGCGTGTTTCCGCCGCACCCATGAACCTCTGCCATGCCGAAAGCCACGACGAATTCTTCCTGCTTCGTTACGTGCGCCGGGGGGCGTGACGCTTGGGCTCAGACTCTTTGGTGAGTAGGCCAATCTCGCGTTGGAAGTCCGCAGCGTCGTCGAAACCCTTGTAGACACTCGCGAACCGCATGTAGGCAACATGGTCGAGCTCTCGCAGTCGATCGAGCACGGCGAGGCCAACCTGCTCGCTGCTCACCTCCTGGCCCTCGATCCGGAACGCGTCCTCGATCTCATCCGCCAAGGATGCGAGAGTGGCGTCGGTGAGCGGACGACCCTTCGCCGCAGCCCGAACGCCGTCTTCGACCTTGGTGCGATCAAACGGCACTCGATCCCCCGACCGCTTGATCATCACCAGTGGCAGCTCCTCAAGCCGCTCAAAAGTGGTGTAACGCCGGCCGCAGAGGATGCATTCACGTCGACGACGAATCGATGTGCCATCGTCAGACGCTCGGGAATCAACCACCTTGTCGTCGAGGCTGCTACAGCTGGGGCACCGCACCTGTCTGACGCTAGCGGCTGTTCGCACCTTCACCCTTGCCCGCCGTCAGCGTCAAGAAGGACTTTGGGGGACTGTTGTGCCCGGTCGTCAGAGGCCGGAGAGGTCGATTCGTTGACCGGGATGGACCACGGGGCCACCCGTACGCTCACGAAGGTCGGCAACGACATCCCGCGGATCGTCTTCGGGGTGGAGTGTGGACGCGATCTTCCAAAGCGTGTCGCCTGGCTGCACCACATAGACCATCGTGGACATGGAGTCGGACAGGGAGTCGGACACGGAGTCGGACACGGAAAGGGGCGCCGACATCGTTGTATCGGAGCTGGCAGGCGAAGCGACACCAGTCGAGGGAGCGATCGTGGCGACCTGCACGCCGTCGGCAGAGGCGGCAAACGAACCAACACTCGCCCAAACCACGACGAGCAAGCGGATCGCCATCCACACCATCACGACCGCACCCAACGCCACGGCAATGCGGCGGCGCCGGAACACTCCGGCATCAACGTGGCCGATCCGAGAACCTTCGGACCGACGAACGGGGAGCGCGGCAACAAAAGCGTAACGAGCGGGGAGCGGGCGGGCATTGATCGGGCGACTGGAGTGACTGGAGTGACTGGAGTGAATGGTGAAGGCCATGACGACATCTTCCTCAGGGGGAGTGACAGTTATCCGTGGTGCACGGCCTGACCCGGCGGAACTATCCCCCGATTACTGTGCGTCGAGTGATAGAACGTTCGTACTCGGTACAACCGTTTGGTCACTTTCGCACGTACCTTTGTTCCCGTCAAGTTGAACATATGTTTCATTCTACGTCGATCCGTGGTACCGTTACGAACACTCGTACCGTCCCCTCGGTCGAGAACTCCTGAGAAAGGGTGCGCCATGCAAGCCACGAAGCCGTCCCCCCGGCAGCTCCAGATCCTCGAGGTCATCGAGCAGAACCTCCGTGACCGGGGCTATCCCCCGTCGGTGCGAGAAATCGGTGACGCCGTTGGCCTCACCTCGCCCTCCACCGTGCACACCCATCTCAAGGCGCTCGAACGCATGGGATTCATCCACCGAGACCCATCCAAACCGCGAGCGATCGAGGTTCGTTACGACCCCAACTCCGGCGTGGCCATGGAGCGTCGCCCCGTTGGTTATGTGCCACTCATTGGGATGGTGGCGGCCGGCACCGACGTGCTGGCGGAACAAAACGTTGAGGAGATCTATCCCCTCCCCTCCGACTTCACCGGACACGGCGAGTTGTTCATGCTGAAGGTGCGCGGCGACTCCATGATCGACGTCGGCATCTTCGATGGCGACTATGTCGTCGCACGGGCACAGAATGCCGCCATGGCTGGCGAGATCATCATCGCCGGCATCCCGGGCGAGGAAGCCACGATCAAGACCTTTGGTTGGGAAGGCGACAAGATCAAGCTGATCCCCGCCAATCCTCGGCTCGAGCCGATGCTGTTCGACCGAGATCAGGTGCGGGTGTTCGGCAAAGTCGTCACCGTCATGCGCTGCCTGTAACACCCCGCCGCACCGTCGCTACCCCGGCCGTCAGCGCTTCTTGTGTGAAGCCGATGGCACCAA
The DNA here is from genome assembly GCA_031415655.1 of Actinomycetes bacterium. GTDB lineage: Bacteria > Actinomycetota > Acidimicrobiia > Acidimicrobiales > Acidimicrobilacustridaceae > JAKOVR01. The sequence goes on along the minus strand of JANOSD010000054.1, from coordinate 28,230 downwards.
ACGATGGAACCCGTGCCTTCCGACACGGTGCCACCGTTTGGTGCCATCTCTTTTTGGGGCGTACTACAACTTGGCGATCGCTTCGGCGTAACGCTCGGGCTCCCGGGCCGTTCCGAGATCTCCCGATGCGAACGTGTCGACCACGATGCCATCAGACCCAATCAGGAACGATGCTCGGTTGGCACAGCCGAGCGCCTCGTTGAACACGCCGTACGCCTGCGCCGCCGCGCCATGGGGCCAGAAGTCCGACAGGACCGGGAATGGAAATCCCTGTTGCTCGCTCCACACCTTCTGGGAGTTCTTGCTGTCGCAAGACACGGCGAGTATCTGCACGCCGACGGCTTCAAATTGGCTGAAGTCGTCCCGAAGTCGACAGAGTTCCCCCTCGCAAACTCCAGTGAACGTGAAGGGGTAAAACACCACCAACACTGGCGTGGTGCCACGGAAGCTCGACAACGCAACCGGCTCACCGGACGTATTCTTGAGTTCGAAGTCCGGGGCCTCTTGGCCAATCTCGATCGCCATGATCTGTGTACTCCTCGAAGCGGGTTTCCGGCTCGGGCGACTCTCGCCCCCGGATGAATCGTGCCCGCCGGTCGACGGAACGGCGGGAGTGTAGGCCCATCATGCGCCAACCTCGGTGCCCCGCCCGAAGATACCCCGATCTCAGGGTGTATCGGTGAGAAGCCTGTGGATGGCGCGGTACACCCGCACCAACGCCGTGCCCGACACCCACTCGCCAGCGGTGTGGGCCAGCGCCGAGTCTCCAGGACCGAAATTCGTGGCGGGGATGTCGAGCGACGTAAAGCGAGAAACGTCGGTCCAGCCATACTTCGCCGTCACCGCAAGGTCGTTTTGGTCGACGAGCTTGCGGAGCAACGGATGAGACAAGCCGGGTAGGGCCCCCTCGCATACGTCCACAACCTCGAACTCATCGCCACCTTCGAGCACCGGCGCGACCAGCGATCGCAGGAAGGCCTCGGCTGTGGCTGCGCTGCGATCGGGGGCAAACCGGTGGTTGATCAAAACGGTGACGTCGTCAGGCACGACATTGCCCGCCACTCCCCCGACTACATGCACGGCCTGCACCGCCTCCCGATAACGACAGGTGTCGATGACGGGTTCTCGGGAAGGCCAAGCGTCGACAATCGCCAGCAGTGTGCCGAGCCGGTGAATCGCATTGCGTCCCATCCATGGTCGCGCCGTGTGTGCTCGCTCGCCCCGCAGCCGAATGCGCACTCGCATGGTGCCCTGGCAACCGGCTTCGATCTCCGCACCGGTGGGTTCACCGAGAATGGCGCAGTCGCCGGCGAGCAAGTCGGGACGGGCATCAATCAGTTCGAGTAAGCCACTCTCCGCCGCCGCGATCTCCTCACGGGCGTAGAAGACATAGGTAACGTCGACCGCCGGCTCCGCCACATCACAGGCGAGAGCAAACGCCACCGCCACGCCACTCTTCATGTCGGATGCCCCCAGACCCCGAACCGTGTCGCCTTCTCGTACGGACATGGCATTGCCATTCACGGGCACCGTGTCGGTATGCCCGGCGAGCACCACTCGAGCCGATCGACCCAGCGTGGTGCGGGCCACGAGATTCAGCCCAACCTGGTCCACGGTGAGCCACGGGCGTCGTTCAAGTTCCTGGCGAAGCCACCTAACGATCTCGGCCTCGTCGCCACTTACCGACGGGATGTTGATGAGCGTCGCCGTGAGTCCGAGGAGTGCATCGGCATCGGCCCCGTAGGTGATCTCCGTGTTTGGAGCCACGATCAGGTGGCTGCGCCGTGGTCGCGCAGCACGTCGTTGAGTTTGCTCTTGTCGTGTCGCTCACCTTCGGTGAGCCGCTTCACCACCAACACGCAGGGCATGCCGAACTCGCCACCAGGGAAGGTTCGAGGACGCGTGGCCGCCACGGCCACACACCACGGCGGCACCACCCCACGACTCAATTCCTCGCCCGTCTCGGCGTCGATGACCGGGATCGATGCGGTGAGGATGCACCCGGCCCCGAGCACCACGCCGTCGCCTACTCGGGCGCCTTCCGCCACGATGCTTCGGCTGCCGATAAGGCAATCGTCTCCCACCATCACGGGTGCGGCGTTCGGCGGTTCGAGTACGCCGCCAATCCCCACCCCGCCGGAAAGATGCACGTTGGCGCCAATCTGCGCACACGATCCGACCGTGGCCCACGTATCCACCATGGTGTTTGCACCAACCCGAGCACCGATGTTCACATAACTCGGCATCAGCACCACCCCACGTTCGAGGAACGAGCCGAAACGAGCAGACGCTCCCGGCACCACGCGCACCCCTGCGGCCTGATGATCTCGTTTAAGCGGCACCTTGTCGGCGAACTCGAATGGTCCCATCTCGATGGTGGCCATTTGCGATTGCTTGAAATAGAGCAGAATCGCCTGCTTCAGCCAATCGTGCACGACCACCTGACCGGATCCGTCGGCGGCCCATTCCGCCACTCGAACTTCTCCCCGATCCAACATGGCAACGGCCTCGAAGATGGCCTGGTTGGCCTCGGTGTCGTCTGGTTGGAGGTCGGCTCGGTGCTCCCAGAGCTCGTCGATCGTTGCGCGCAGGTCAGCCATGACCGCTCACGATACCGGCTCGTCGCCGGCGGGTACCCACCAAGATCCACATACTTATGCCAAGCGGGACAGCAGTAAGTGGGATCAGGGCTGCGGGAGAGTTCAACCACTTCGTACTCATCGATGAACCCACCGCCCACGCGTCGGGCACGGCGGTTCGGTATTGCGTTGGGTCGAAACTCCCTTCGGCGAGTTCCGTGATCAGGACGTGGTAGTTCCCTGGCCGCGTGACGGCGAAGCTCGCAACGGCGCGGGCTTCGTGGATTGGCGTTCGAATCGTCGGCGCATCAACGGGTACCCCTGGCGAAGACAGCATGGTGACACGCACGTCGGTTCCTCGAACCTCACGAATCGAGATCGCAACCGGAGCGGGAAGATCGGTGGCGGTGACCCCTTTCCCGACTTCGTAGACGTAGTAGGTGTCGTTTCGCACCAGGTTTACGCCGTCGTTCAAGACCGATTGACGGAGGTTTTTGAAGGAGAACGGCGATGCCAGCGTGGCCCAGACGATGGCACCGATGGCGGATGCCACCAACAAGACCACGGTGGCCCAATAGCCGAACCACCACGGTTTGAAGGTGCGCACGGTCGACGGCGCCGCCGCGCCAGGAGCGAGAGGAACACTGATCACCAGGCGACGCTACCCGGGAGGCGTAGGTGGTGCGGCGTCGCCCCCGGCGCTTGCTCGGGGGGCGGCGTTCGGCCCGGCTTGCGGGCTGGGGTGGGTGGGTGGAGCCGTGTTGGCCGGTGGACCCCATCCTCCGGCCGCCTGACCCGGCGGATAACCACCCGGCGGATAACCACCCGGCGGATAGCCACCGATCAACTTCTTGGCTCGACCCCGCCGGACCGCCGTGATCACGATGGCGATCATCCCGAGCGCGACGCCGGCGAATCCAACGGCGACGCCGACCAACACCTGCACCCCCACACTTTCGGCGAGGAGGTCGAAGGGACGGGCAACCGCCACGGAAAGGCCGGCGGCGGCTACCCCAGAAGGACGTTCCACCTTCATCGTGTAGGTGCCGGCTGACGCCACTGTCACGCTGCCGAAAGCCCGAAACAGCTGTTGCGAACCGGCGGTCGAGTTGCCCGCCGCGCTCGGACAGGGCCCCGACGAGGTAGTGAGCGGGCCATCGGGTCCGGTGAGCGTGACCTTTGGGTCAGTGAACGACAGCGATCCCCCCGATGGGGAGACCAGGTAGAGGTCGTTGCATCCCACATGGGTGAGGGTGACCGAGCCGGAGGAACCCACGTCGACCTGCGGTGACGATTGGATGTCGTTGACCAGCCCGTACGCGCCAACCACGATCAGCGCTATGCCGGCCCCAATGCCAAGGACAAGAAGCACAGCACCGATCCAATAGCCTGCGCCGGACACCTTCTTTTGGGGCGGGGAGGACGGGAAAGGCGTCATAGTTTCTATTCAAGCAGGCGTAGCAAGCTCGTAGGCACCACCGCGGCTCACTCCCGCCGCGCCGATCGTTGAGCGATGAGCTCGATCTGATCGTCGGGCCGAACAACGGCGAGCCGGGCGTAGGCCGATGCCGCAACGCCATAGAACTCACCGGGGCTACACAGCACCCCCACCTCTTCGGCCAGCCGACGCGCGACGGACCACCCGTCTCCATCGGGTGCCGGCACCCACAGGTAGAAGGCACCGTCGGGCATCGTTGCGCGGAGGTCGAGATTGACCAGCACTTCGATCAGCCGATGGAGCCGGTCGAGATAACGCTGGCGCTGCGCATCAACATGGTGATCGTCGTCCCATGCCGCAACGGCGGCGGCCTGTACGGGGCCCGGCGGCATCAAGCCTGCGTGTTTGCGGATCTCGGACAGGTAGGTCACCAACTCGGCGTCGCCGGCGTAGAAACCGGCACGAATGCCGGCAAGGTTCGAGCGTTTCGACAACGAATGCACGGCCACGACCCCCATCGAGCCATGGGCAAGGATCGAGCGGGGCGGCCCCGACCAGGTGAACTCGACATAACACTCGTCGCTGAACACGGGAATCCTGTGCGAACGCCCCCACGCGGCGACAGCGCCGAGATCATCAAGCCCTCCGGCGGGATTTCCGGGGGTGTTCACCCAAAGGCAGAGCGCCCGTTCGGCGTCTGACGGCGCGACCTGGGAAAGGTCGATTCGCCAATTTTCGTCCACCGGTACCGGCACCGCCCGACAACCCGCCAGCAGCGCTCCCATCTCGTAGGACGGGTAGCTCACCGCGGGGTAGAGCACCGTGTCGAGGTGAGGGCTTCGCAATCGGAGCCAATGGGGCAGGCCAGCGACGAACTCTTTGGTGCCGATGCAGGCGGCGAGCGCGTCGGCCTGCACTCCCAGACGACGATGAAGCCATCCCTCTGCCGCCTGACGGAACGACGCCGAACCCACCGAAGCCGGATAGCCCCGCTCCGAGCCCGACCGGGCGAGCGCTTCGAGCACCACCGGGGGGGGTGCATCGGTTGGTGTGCCCACCGACAGGTCTACACAGCCGCCGGCATGGCGGGCGGCGATCTCACGAAGTGGCTCGAGCCGATCGTATGGATACGGCGGCACGGTGAACCCGGTGGTGGTCACGGCGCGGCCGCCACCACGAAAAACGGACGCAGGCGGCGATTGGCGGCGTCGTCGACTCGGGCGCGCACCTCCATGCCATCGGGACCGGCGGTCTCCGAAAGCACCTCGCCCTCGCGGTGAACCTCGGCCAGGATGTCGCCCCGGGCGTAGGGCACCAACAGCTCCACGATGTTGGTGAGCACACGGAGTTGGTCGCCCACGGCACGCAAGAGCTCGTCGATACCGGCACTGGTCACCGCCGACGCGGCCACCGAGCCGGGGTGGCGACGAGCAAGCAGGTCCGCATCGATAGGCGCCAGATCTGCCTTGTTAAACACCAGCAGCTCGGGCATCGAGTTGGCCCCGATCTCCTCCAATACGGATCGCACGGCGACGATGTTGGCGTAGGGGTTCGGAGCCGAGGCATCGACGACGTGCACCAGCAGGTCTGCCTCACCGACCACCTCCAGCGTCGACTTAAATGCCTCGACGAGATGGTGCGGAAGTTTGGCGACAAAACCCACGGTGTCGGTTACCAACACCGACTCACCACCGGGGAGGGCCAGCCGTCGAGTGGTGGAGTCGAGCGTTGCGAAGAGTCGGTCCTCCACCAGGACGCCCGCATCGGTGAGGCAATTGAGGAGCGTGGACTTTCCCGCGTTCGTGTACCCAACGATGGCCACGGTGTGGAGTCGTGATCGTTGACGTGCCCGACGTTGTGTGCGCCGGTTAGCGGTGATCTCTGTGAGATCGCGTTCGAGCTTGTGAATACGCCGCAGGATCCGACGGCGGTCAACCTCCAGCTTGGTTTCACCGCCACCCTGACGGGTTCCGACGCCACCACGTTGCTGGCTGAGCGAGATGCCTTTGCCCCGCAGCCGGGGAAGGCGGTAGCGCAACAGGGCCAATTCCACCTGGGCCTTGCCTTCGAGGCTGCTGGCGTTCTGCCCGAAGATGTCGAGAATCACCGCCGTTCGGTCGATTACGGTGCGTCCCAGCAGTTTCTCCAGGTTGAATTGCTGGCCGGGCGTCAGCTCGTCGTCGAACACCACCGTGTCGGCGTCGACCTGGTAGCAGAGCTGTTTGAGTTCCTCCACCTTGCCCTTGCCGATGTACGTGGCCGACTCCGGGCGATCCCGGCGTTGGACGAGGCAGGCGGTGACATCGGCGCCGGCGGTATCGACGAGCAGCTCCAGCTCATCGAGGCTTCGATCGAGCTCGGAATCGTCGAGTCCGGGCGACCCAAGGCCCACGATCACGATTCGTTCCCGGAACGTGCGGTCGATGAGTGTTCCGCTGGCATCGCCACCGAAATCCCCGAACGCGCCTCGATGATCAGCCGCGAGTTCCCCATCGAATGCCAGTTCCCCGCCGAAATTGCCGTCGAAATCGCCGTCGAAATCTGCGTCGAAATCTGCATCGAGGTCGGCGAACGACGGGTCGTTTTCCGGACGGGCGTCGTGGGGATCGACCCCGGCGGCGGTCGGCCCGTTGGGTCGCCGGGCCATCAGCGTGCTCCTGCGGTGCGGTCGAGGGTGACCCGGTCGATGGTGACCCGGTCGATGGTGATTCGGCCGATGGAGACGGATGGACCGATCAATGTGACGTGATCGTGAGCCTGAAGGAGCACCCGTGCCTCCCCCCCGGGCATGGCCACGGTGACGTCGTCGTCGACCGCTCCCCATCGCCGGGCGGCAAACACTGCTGCGCACGCCCCAGTACCACAGGCTGCGGTGATGCCTGCTCCGCGCTCCCAAACCGTGAGCTCAATCCGGTGGCGATCCACAATTCGAATGAACTCCACGTTTACGCCTTCGGCGAACTGGGCCTCAAACCAACCGCCCCGAACCATGAGGTCGACCGAACCCGGGTCGGGATCCTCCACCACGAGGTGGGGATTGCCCATGTCGACCGTGGTGTGGCGGGTTCCGAGCAGCGCATCTGCTACATCGGGGGGCACGGTTGGTCCGGCTCCGGCCGCCCCCATCGCCACGGTAACTCGTACCTCCCCAGCCTCGGAACCCGGCTCGATCTGGAGGTACTTGACCCCCGTTGCAGTGGTGACGGCCAACGTCCCGGAGCCGATCCCTCGAGCATCGGCGACCGCCTGACCAAAACAACGAACACCATTGCCGCTCATCTCCGCAATGCTGCCGTCGGCGTTGAACAACTGCATCTCGATACCTGAAGGGTCACCGATACCTGAAGGGTCGCCGTCCTGCGCACCTCCCAACGTCTCGGCCGAGTTCGTGGGCGTGCCAATGAGCAGACCGTCGGCGCCGACGCCCCGGTGGCGGTCGCACCACTGTTGAGCCTCGACCTTCGTGGGCAGGGTCGCTCCCTTGTTGCGTTCCGACAAGAAGACGAGGAAATCGTTTCCGAGCCCGTGGTGTTTTGTGAGCTCAACCGAGCTCGCCAACGGCGGTGTTGGCGCGCGACGACCGGGGAGTTCGGCCGCGGTTACACCCGACGAAGCCGGGGACGCGGGGTTCAATGCCGAGGCGATCGGTGCGGTTCCGGTCATAACAGGGCTCACCCTAGGGGCCTGCTCGGCGATGGCCACACCGAGTTGTGGGGTGAGGGGTCGGACACGGCCGTCCCCGACGACGGCGATGCACACAACTCATCCGTTGGTGCCCCGTCCCGCGGCGATCATTTCGTCGGCGACGTCGATCAATGTCGCCTCGTTTGTCGGGTCGGTGGGCCCATCCACCCACACCACCCGAGGATCACGACGAAACCAACGCTCCTGGCGCACTGCGAACTGACGCGATCGGGAGATGATCCGTTCCCAGACTGCCGGGGGAACCGAGCTGCTCACCGCGGCGCCGGACCGACCTTGGTCGGCGTGAAGCTCGTTCGCCTGTTCGAAGTAGTCGATCAACTCGCGGTAGCCGAGCGCCTGGCGTGCGGTGCGACCCATAGGACGCGACATCCCCTGTAGCCCCACCACCTCAGCGAGAAAGCCGTCGGCGAACTGCGTTGTAAGTCGGGCGCGAAGACGCGGCTCAAAGGAGTCCCGGGAGCGCCGAATCGCAATCACCGGAAATGGGAGTGCCGGAAACGTGGCCACGCCCGGCCCCGCGCTCGAAAACGGTTGCCCACTGCCGAGCGTTACCTCCAGAGCCCGGATCACCCGGCGACGGTTCGAGGGCTCCATGCGGGCGGCAGCGACCGGATCAAGACGGGCAAGCCGGGTGTGCAGCACGGCGGTCTCGGGCTCACACTCAAGTTCGGCCCGTACGTTCGGGTACTGGCCGGGGATGGCGAAGCCATCAACGGCCGCCTGGAAGTAGAGACCGGTGCCGCCCACGAGAAGGGCGCGGGCATCACGATGACGAAGGTCAGCTACCACCGCCATCAGGTGCTGCTGAAACTGGGCAACGCCGAAGTCGTCGGCCGGATCGGCGATATCGATGAGGTGATGTCGGGCCAACATTTGTTCTGCGGCCGTCGGCTTCGCCGTTCCGATGTCCATGCCCCGATAGACCTGCATGGAATCAACCGACACCATCTCCAGATGGTGTCGTCGGGCCAGGGCCAGGGCGAGCGAAGACTTCCCGGAGGCAGTGGGGCCGACCACCGCGCCGGCAAAGACGGTGAGGTCGATCGCTGGCAACGTCATTTCAGCCAACAGCAACGGGGATTCGCGTGCGATGGAGCGGAGCGGCCGTAACTTCTTGGAGTTCGCCGAAAAGGTAAAAGCCCCCGGCGCCGACGACCAATACGTTGGCGAACGAACCGAACCGAATTGGCGATGCGACGGGAAAGTGCACCATCTTGTTCTGCGCCGTCCGACCGGTGAGCACGTTGGGATCCTTCTTGCTGGCCCGTTCCACGATTACCTCTTCGATCCGACCAACTCGGGCGGCGTGGGCATGACGGCTCGAGCGTTCGACCACGGCACGCAAGCGCTCCATTCGCTCGGCCGAAACCGATGCCGGCACGAACCGGTCGGCGAACTCGGCAGCCTCGGTACCGTCACGGGGCGAGTAAACGAAGGTGAATGCGCTGTCGAACCTGGCTTCTGCCACCACCTCGAGGGTGTCGGCGAACTGCGCGTCGGTTTCACCCGGGAACCCCACGATGATGTCGGTCGTGACGGCGAGGTCGGCGACGCCCGCCCGCGCTGCGGCGAGCCGTTCGAGGTAACGCTCGGCGGTGTACCCACGATGCATCGTCGTGAGAACGCCATCACTCCCCGACTGCAACGGGAGGTGAAGATGGGGGCAGACGGCGGCGTGGTTCGCCATCGCGGCGATGGTCTCGGGCCGGAGGTCCTTCGGATGGGGGCTCGTGTAACGGATGCGTCGGATGCCTTCTACTTGGGCAACGGCGCCGAGTAGGTCGGCGAACAGCGGACGGGCACGGCGAGACGGAGCGGTGGTCCAGAGCGGTCCGGCGTCGTAGAGATCCGAGCCAGCCCGCGGTTCACTCCGCAGACGGGTCGTGATGTCGCGCCCATAGCTATTGACGTTTTGACCCAACAGCGTGATCTCCACCACGCCCTCCGTGACTAAACGTTGCACGCTTTCGACCAGTTCACCAAAGGGGCGGCTGATCTCACGCCCTCGAACACTCGGGACTATGCAGAACGCACACGAGTTGTCGCACCCCATCTGAATCGTGAGCCACGCCGTGTAACTGGCTTCTCGCTGCACGGCCAGCGCGCTCGGAAACGTCTGATGGTCTTCGAGGACGGTCTTCTCCCAGATTTCCGTGGTGGGCCCGCTGCGCCGGACATCGTGCAGGAGGTCGACCGCTCGGTGCACGTTGTGGGTGCCCAGCACGAGATCGACGTGGGGCGCCCGCTCCCGGATGCGTTCGCGATCCTTTTGGGCGAGGCACCCGGCAACCACGATCTCCACGCCCGGCCGAGCGGCCTTCTGGGCTTTCAGGTCCCCCAGATGGCTGTACAGCCGGTTATCGGCGTTTTCACGGATACAGCAGGTGTTTACAACGATGACGTCAGCATCGTCGATGTGCGTCGCTGGTTCGAGGCCGTCGGCCTCCAGAAGGCCGGCGATGCGCTCTGAGTCGTTCTCGTTCATCTGGCAGCCGTACGTCTGCACCAAGTACCGCCGCGGCGGCGGTAGGTGCCGCGGCGGTTCCGTGAGCCCGGATTCTGTGAGCCCGGATTCTGTGGACGCTGGTTCGATCGGCAGCGCAGTCACGGAGGAGAGGTTTGGATCGTCGGACTATCGGACGCCGTCGGTGGGTCCTCGGCGAAATGGGGCACGCCATCAGCCGGAAGGACAGGGACGTCAAGGCTGGCGGTGTTCGCATCGTCCCCGTCCTCGACCCGGCGAATCCGGCGGGCCTCAACGGTGCGATCCCACCAGTTCATGGCGAACACCGTGCCGACCCCGACCACGATGCCGCCCCCGATGAGCACGATGAGTTGCATGCCGGCAAGCGTAACGGGACGCCACACGCAGAACCCACCGGCTTCCGCCATATCCGGGGTTGGACGGCAGGTACCGGTGGGTTCGCTTGGGCGTCAGCTCAGCGGCAGGATCGCCGAGCCTCGCCGCTACTCCGCCAGTTCGATTTCTTCGTCGAGCTCAGCCAGCGGATCATCGACGCCATCCCCGACGCCCATCTCGGTGCGCACTCGGTCGGTGATCTCCATCATGATCTCGGGGTGCTCCGACAGGAAGTTCTTGGCATTCTCCCGTCCCTGACCGAGCTGCTCTCCCTCGTAGGTGAACCATGCGCCCGCCTTCCGAATGACGCCGAGGTCGACACCGACATCGAGCAGGGATCCTTCACGGCTGATTCCCTTGCCATACATGATGTCGAACTCTGCTTGGCGGAAGGGGGGTGCGCACTTGTTCTTTACGACCTTCACACGGGTGCGGTTGCCCACGACCTCGGCGCCGTCCTTGATCGATTCGATACGCCGGATATCGAGCCGGACCGACGAATAGAACTTCAACGCTCGCCCACCCGGCGTGGTCTCCGGCGAACCAAACATGACCCCGATCTTTTCGCGGAGTTGGTTGATGAAGATGCAGATGGTGTCGGTTTTGTTGAGGTTGCCGGTGAGCTTGCGTAGCGCCTGGCTCATGAGTCGGGCCTGGAGGCCAACGTGGTGGTCGCCCATCTCGCCCTCGATCTCTGCCCGGGGGGTGAGGGCGGCAACGGAGTCGATGACGACGACATCGATGGCACCGGAACGCACGAGCATGTCGGTGATCTCGAGGGCCTGCTCACCGGTATCGGGTTGGCTGATCAAGAGCTCATCGACATCGACCCCGATTGCCCTGGCATAGCCGGGGTCCATGGCGTGCTCCGCATCGACATAAGCGCAGATGCCGCCGTTGCGTTGCGCCTCGGCCACGACATGCATGGCGAGGGTGGACTTGCCGGACGACTCGGGGCCGTAGATCTCGATAACCCGCCCTCTCGGAAGGCCGCCAATGCCGAGCGCGAGGTCGAGGGCCAGGGCGCCAGTGGAGACCGTAGCGATGGCCATCTCGCCCTTCTCGCCAAGCTTCATGACCGAGCCTTTGCCGAAGTTTTTCTCGATCTGCCCGAGTGCCATTTCGAGTGCTTTTTCTTTGTCCACGTTGGGAATCCTTTGGTGAGTGCGGAACTGCTGCGATGGGAGGGGAAACTGCGGGGCTGCGATCGATTCCGCAGCGAGTGGGTTGAGGAGAGCCTACGGAGGGGGTGTGACAGTGAGCCGAACGAAATGCCGCCAAAAGGGCACTTGACCTGCGAAAAGAGAAATATATTCAGAGGTGAAACCGTGTCACAGGGCGAACGACAGCACTGTAGTTCCGAACGCGTGTTGGGGCAAGCATATGTTCGCCCTTTGTGCGGACAAGGACAAGAACGCCTTGTGCTTTCGCCCGCCTCAACACGGCGGGAACCGCGTCGTACCTGCCATCGTTGGTGGGGCAGTACCTGCACACAAGATGCAGAGCACCATTGTTTCAGTCGTTCCACCTACTGCCGAGGAGGCACATCCGATGACCGACGACCTTCGCTCCCGTCTCAGCCCGGAGCAATACCACGTCACCCAAGAGGCTGGCACCGAGCGAGCGTTCTCCGGCGCTTACTGGGACTGCCACGACGAAGGCACCTACCGGTGTGTCGTGTGCGACAGCGCGCTCTTTGCCTCGGACACCAAGTTCGATTCGGGCACGGGATGGCCAAGCTTCTTCGCCCCGCTTGACGCCACAGCCGTTACCACCAACTCCGACCGTACCCACGGCATGGTCCGAACCGAAGCGCTGTGTGCCACCTGCGGCGCTCACCTCGGCCATGTTTTCCCCGACGGACCCACGCCCACGGGCCAGCGATACTGCATGAATTCTGCATCGCTGACGCTCGAAAAGCCCGCCACCATTGAGGATCACGCGAGCTGACATCGCCCGGGTCGACGGGCCGACCCGCCCGTTGACCCCACACTGATCGAGCCTGAGGATGAGGGCGCCGAGGACCTCGGGGTGCTGGACGGCTACCGTCAGCCGGCCATGCCGGTCCCCTCTTCCTCCCGTCGAACCCGCTCCGAGCCTCGCCGTGCAGGCCCAGCCTCCCGGCCGGCCCGCGGGTTGCGGCGTCGCACGGTCGTCGCCCTAGCCGTGGTGGCACTCGTGGGCGCAGCCTGCGGCAAAGACACATCCACGCCCTCGGCCTCACCCGTCACGAGCCCCACCGGAAGTGGCACGCTCCTGCTTGGTGGGAATCCCCGCTCCCCCGCCGCCGATCAGACGCCTCCAAAGGGCACCAATGGTCTGGCCTTCCGGGAAGGGGTGTTGTGGATCGCTGATCTCAACGGTGGTCAGATCGTGGTGGTCGATCCCGCGAGCGGCACAATCCTCGCCCGCTACGGACCCGACCAGAACGTGAACGCCAAACCCGACGACCTTGCCGTTGCACCGGATGGCTCGGTGTGGTGGACCGGGTTCGACATCGGCAAGGTGGCGAGCATCGGCACCGACGGCCGCAGTACCGACATTGCCGCCATGCGTCCGGGAGCGAACGCGATTGCTTTCAGCCCTGCGGGCAAGGCCTACGTCACGATGGCCGTGACTGGCGACGGGCTTTGGGAACTCGATCCGGCCAACCCGCAGTCGTCCCGGGAGGTCACCCCGACGCTGGGCAACGTCAACGCGTTCGCCTTCGGTCCGGACGGGCAGCTCTATGGGCCGGGGTTTGCCGAACAAGTGGGTCGTGTGGTCCGGATCGACACCACAACCGGCGCCACCACGGAAGTCGCTATCGGTTTCGCCTTTCCGTCGGCACTTCGTTTCGATACCAAAGGCGACGCCTTCGTCCTCAGCGCCATCGGCGGCAGCGTCGAACGCGTCGACCTTGCGACCGGTGCGGTCACTCCGTTCGCCAAGGTGCCCACCAAACGTGTCGACAACATGATGTGGGGCCCCGACGGCAATCTTTTCGTGACCGCGTTCGACGAGCCGCTCATCACCGTGATCAGCCCCACCGGTGACGTTGTGCGCACGCTCACCGTCGGCTCACGCTGACGGTGGAGCAGCACCGGTAGCAGTCGGATCACGGGCCGAGCGGCGACGCCACCCCGAGAAACGACGCCAGCGCCTCTGGCTCGACACGATGGGTGGGGGCTTCGAGCACCATGAGGCGCTGCACTCCTTCCCAAGCGACAACATGCGCCGACTGAAGTTCGTCGCCACTGAGTCCTTGCGCCACTCGATCCCGCACTGCCGCCGCTTCACTAGGAAATCTGGCCGCCACGATTGACCAGCGGGGGTCGAGACCGGACACCAGCTGGTGAGCCCGCGTGAGCAATTCCTCGATTTTGTTGCCAGTTCCTTCGGCATTCCCACTCGCGTTCGCACGGTGGAAGCCTTCCCCGACCAGATCGTGGTCGAACTCCCAATGCGGTCGGCCGTCCTCTATATGACCGCCACGAAACCGAAAGTCCAGCCGTTCGACCAGTCGGATCGATGGCGTGTTTCGCGGGTCGACCCGAATCACGAATCGATCGACCGCCAAGGCCTCGGCGGCATGCGCCATACAAAGCCGAGCTGCTCGGGTGGCGTAGCCGCGACCACGTACTCGCCGATGAAGGGAGTACGAGAGATTCACGACACCGTCGCCAAGGTGATTTGCCTCCACGGTGCCGCACAGTTGGTCGGTGCGGGCGTCGGCGACAGCGAAGGAACGGCGAGGACCGCCCGCCGCAAAACTCGCGAGGCTTCGCTCGATGTACGCCTCGACATCCGCATGGGCCGACGGCCGGGGAAAGTGAAACCACCGACGTATGTCGTCGTCCTCCCCCGCCAGGTGCGCCTCCAACTCGTCGAGTCGCTCGGCGCGGATCACCACCACTCCGTCGGTGCAGCGCGGAAGCTTGTCGGGGGTCACGCCGAGAACGGTCGATAACAATTGCAGTTGCGAAAGAGCCGCTCCAGCGCCTCGTGGGCGTCGTCGAGCTCGTCAGACGTCACCTGAAGGCTGATAGTGACGTCGGCCTCACCGTCGAACACCATCTTGGCCGTTGCGGTATTCGTGAGGATCCGCACGTGGTCGACGTGTAGCTCGAATGCGGAGATGCCACCCCAAATCGACTGATCGTCGTTGTCGTGTTCGATGTACACGCCGTTGACTCCGGCCCAGTCCTCCGACGGATCGAGGTTTCGCTCGAGCAGTACGTGAGTGACTGGCACGCCAGCTTCGTCGAGGCGCCCGAAGGCCACGATCAAGGCGTCGCCGTCTTCCTCAACGACACGAAGCGAGTTGGCGGTGAACAGCTCGGCCACGAAATGGGAGGTTACCGGCCCGAGCGGCGGTGGCGAGCGGATTGCCCTAGCCCGAGCGGCGGTGACGAGCGGATTGCCCTAGCCCGAGCGGCGGTGACGAGCGGATTGCCCTAGCCCGAGCGGCGGTGGCGAGCGGATTGCCCTAGCCCGAGCGGCGGTGGCGAGCGGATTGCCCTAGCCCGAGCGGCGGTGGCGAGCGGATGATTCGGCCGGCTTTTTACCCATGGCCCGTTCCGCGAGGTCGATAATCCGAATTGGCGTGGTGGGTCGGATAGGGGTGTCGCCCATCGATCGGACGGCGGTATCCACGCCGGCCGCGGCGGCATTGGCTCGCAGTGCCCCGACCGTGCACTTCTCGCGCCCGAGTACGGAGAACGGGTCATAAGAAAAAATCCGCATGGCGTTCTCATGACTGATGGCGTCGACCTCCGCATCAGTGCAGTCACCCAGCTGCATTGCCGCCCACAATCGTTCCGGCGACGTGGGCCAGGTGGAATCGGAATGGGGATAGTCGCACTCCCAAGTGATCATCGACCCAGCGAGGTGACGCCGACTTTCGAGGCCGAATGCATCGTCGATGAAGCAGGCGACGAACCGTTCTTTGAAGAGCTCCGAAGGCAACGTCGGTAGATCGTGACCCGTCCAGGCCTGATGATTTTTGTAGACGTAGTCCACCCGTTCGAGGAAGTAGGGGATCCAGCCGATGCCACCTTCGCTGAGCGCGATTCGGAGGTCGGGAAAGTCGGTGAGTACTCGACTCCACAGCACGTCGGCGGCCGCCTGCACGATGTTCATCGGCTGCAAGGTGATCATCACGTTGATCGGGGCTTCCATCGAGGTGATGACGAGCTTGCTCGAAGAACCGATGTGTAGGCACACCACTGTTCCGGTATCGGAGCATGCACGCCACAAGGGGTCCCAGTATTCGGTGTGGAAGCCCGGATAGCCCAGCTTCTCCGGATTCTCGGAGAAGGTGACGGCGTGGCACCCCTTCGCCGCAAGCCGACGCACTTCGTCACCGGCGAGATTCGGATCCCACAACGCGGGAAGGCCAAGCGGAATGAACCGGCCGGGGTGGGTGCCGCACCACTCGTCGACGTGCCAGTCGTTGTAGGCGCGAAGCATGGCCGTGGCCTGCTCCTTGTCCTCCGTGCGGGCGAAAAGCTGTCCACAGAACTGGGGGAAGCTCGGAAAACACATTGAGCCGAGCACGCCGTTGGCGTCCATGTCGGCCACCCGATCGTCGATCTCGTAACAACCCGGCCGCATCTGCGAGAACGCGCACGGGTCGATGCCGTACTCCTCGGCTGGTCGGCCGGATACGGCATTCAGCCCGATGTTGGGGAGCTCTTGGCCTTCGTACACCCAGACGTCGGAGCCGTTGTCTTTGCGCACCACCTTGGGGGCGACGGCTTTCCAACGTTCGGGTAGGTGGGCGTCGAACATCGTGGCCGGTTCCACCACGTGGTCGTCCACGCTCACCAAGATCATGTCGTCCATCTGCATGGCGTTGGCCCCCTCATTCGGCGTCGGCTCCATGGTTTCATAAAACCTGACACGAGCGTCACCGTGGCGCGACGAGGTGAGTATGATCAACGTTTCCTGAGTTTCGACCACACCGTCTACGGCGGGTGGTGCGCAAAGACCGGAAGGTCGAGCGACGGGTGGTTGCTCCGCGATCGGGGGACCCTCAACCTTTACCGTTGCAGCCACAACAACCACGAGGGGAGCACACGATGGGCGCATGGGGACACGGACCGTTCGACAACGATTCGGCCGCCGACTGGGTATACGAGCTCATTGAGTCGAACGGCGTCGACGCGGTGGTCGCCGCGCTCGACGTTGCGGCGTCGTCGTACGTTGAGGTCGACGAAGGCTCCAACGCCATCGCTGCTGCCGAGGTGGTGGCCGCCGCACTCGGGCGTCCGACCGTGGAACTCCCCGACGACGTGGTGGCGTGGCTCACCAGCCATGGGGCCTCCTTCACGTCGGTGCACGCCGCGTTGGCCACTGCCGCCGTCGACCGGGTAACGAACGACGAGTCCGAGCTTCTTGAGTTGTGGGATGAGGCCGAGTCCGGCGAGTGGCGGTCCGCCGTCGCCGACCTCCGCTCCCGCCTCTGAGCGACGCCGACCGGTCTTCGTGGACACTTGGAAACGGCGCGTCTCCTTCGGGTTTCGCCGAGCCAGACGCTCGTGAATCGCGAAGACGCCGAAACGGCTTTTCCCGTTGACGAATTCGGGATCGCGCTACGCTTGCCCATCTTTCGATCGGCAGGCGGTGGCCCGTGAAAGAAGAAGTCAAACGCGATCTGTCGCAACACGGCGGAGCCAGTGGCCTCGGCGGCCATCCTCCCGACCGCCCTCATCCCGACCGGCGACAAGCGCTGCGAACCATCGTCGGAGCGGCAGGAACAGGAACGGTGGTGTGGTCGGCCCCTGCCATCCTTTCGTGGGATGCGGTGGCGGCGCAGACCGTTCCCCAGCCCGACCTCACCGGATCCTGGTTCGCGCAGCACACCCTCGCCGGCTCACAATGCCCGCCTTTCACCAACGGTGCGCAAGCCCCGTTCACGCCGAACGCCACTGCCACCAGTTGGAGCCGGCTGGGGATCGCCGGCAACTATCTCGTTTGGACAGCATTCGGAATCGGTTCGAACGGCAATGGCACCGTCATCGCCGTCGGCGATCAGAACTTCCGCGTCCGATGGACGGGTTGCGGTGCGTCCGCAACCGACAACGGCCAAGCATTTGGCGGCTCGCTCAACACCTACAACGACATCGCCGCGAACGGCGCCAATTGGGTCGCGGTGGGAAACCAGGGGCGAATCCGAAGATCTGGCGACGACGGCGTGAACTTCGGCGGCACGTCCTCTCAACCGGGCGGCGCACCGGCGCTCACCTTCATCAGCCACGACCACGGCACGTGGATCGTCGGTGGCGGCACGATCGGCCTGGTGTGGCGCTCCACCGACAACGGCGACAACTGGTCGGATGTGAGCCTCAGCCCCACGAGCTCGATCCTCCAGGGCGCGGCCTACTCCCCCATTTCGAACGACTGGTTCGTGTGCGGAACGGTCGGCGAGATCTGGCGATCCACCGACGATGGGCTTACCTGGACCCTCCACCACGATTCCGGAGCCGACTCGTGGACGGAGATCGATGCCAACGATTCCGGCACGGTGATTGCCTGTGCCGCCGGGCTCGGCCGGCTCTCGCGTTCGATCAACAGCGGCGCCACATTTGCCGAGTTCACGATTGGTGGCGGCACCCCGGCGTTCAATGGGATCAAGGCCGGGCTCGACGTGCAGTGGATAGCCGTTGGCCTGGCCAACCAGATCTGGTACTCACTCGACGACGGCGCCTCCTGGACCGCAGCGTCAGGGCTGCCGTCGCTCCGCACGTGGAACGACGTCGCCCAGTGCGACGTCGCCGACTAACGAACCCCGCCTTCGGTCGAGAGTCGCTCTTCTAGGCCGGCATGGCGAGGCCGCCATCGACGCACAGCACTTGGCCGGTGCACATGCGACCGTCGTCGGAGGCAAAGAACACGGCGGCGCCGGTGAGGTCCTCAGGCCCAAGCGCTTTCCGGAGCGCCGTGAGCTTGGTGAAGATGTCCTGGAACTCGCCAGGAACCTGCTTGTTTGTGGCCTCTGTGGTGGTGATACCAGGGCAGATGCAGTTGACGGTGACCCCGTGAGACCCGAGCTGCCCCGCCAGAAACTTGGTGAGGCCAACCACCCCCCACTTGGTCTGGCTGTAGCTGAACGAGCTCACCTCGGTGAACGGCAAGTCGAACGGCAACTGGTAGAGATACGCCGCGCTGGACGATTGATTGATCACGCGACCCTCGCCCTTGGCCACCATGCGCGGAACCGCCGCGCTCGCCATGACCCATCCGCCGTGATGGTTCACGTCGAACACCTTTTTCAGGTACTCGAGGCTCATATCGCAGTTGTCGATGTCGTGATAGAGGACGGTTTTGTTGATGAGCACGTCGATCGTGCCGAAGGCCTCGACGGTGGCGTCGACACACGCCTTCATCGAGAAAGCGGCGGGCGTAGGCCAGGCCGATCCCTTGCCCGGCGCTGGTGATGATCGTGACCTTGTCGTTCAGACGCCCCGTCGGTCGCTGTCCTATGCCCGATGGATGAGGTTCATGCGAGACGTCAGCACCGGGTCGCCGGCGGCATCGGAATAGACGTCCTCAGTCACCAGGAACGTCATGACCTTGCCGGTACTCGACTCCTTCGAATACAGATCCGTGACCTTTCCCTCACACGTCAAGACGTCGCCCACTACCACCGGCCGGTGATCGATGAAATCTTGCTCACCATGGAGCACCATGCCGCCTTTCGCCATCAGACTCCCGATGATCTCCATCAAGGGGTTCTTTCCCCCAGTCGGATCCGGTGGCTGCTCCTCGGGAAACGCTCCCCAGTACTGGATCGATGAAAAGGCAAAAGTGGGGGGCGTAGGGATCCCCTCGAAGCCTGCCGCCGTAGCCGCGGCTTCGTCGAGATAGACCTTGCTGTCGTTGTGGACGGCCTCGGCGAACTTGGCGACCGGGCCTCGTTCGACGCGGACCTTCGCCGGCCCCTGTCGGTCGACCGATCACCGCTTCTTTGTCCATCGTGGATCCCCCTGCAGTCCTGCGGCATACACCGCTCGAGCGACGTGACGCCAACATGACACGCACGTCAGGTTTCTCGCCATCCTACCCAGAGCGATGCCACGAGCAAACGGGAAGACCCACACCAAGGGCATCATCGACGGCAAGGTAGCGATCGTGACCGGAGCGGGACGGGGGGTCGGTCGAGGGGACGCCCTCGAACTTGCCGCCCAAGGGGCCAAGGTGGTGGTGAACGATTTCGATGCACCCATGAGTGGGCACGGCCTGACCAGCGCCGAACGTGACGGCGACTCACCCGCCGACAAGTTGGTGGCCATCATCAAGGAACGGGGGGCGAGGCCGTGGCCAACCTTGGCAGCGTGGCCAGCTTCGACGATTCGGCGGCCATGGTCCAGCTCGCCATTGACACGTTCGGCGTGCGCGCCAACGCCGTGGCACCGGGAGGCGCAACCCGCGTGGTGAACGCCGCCATGCCGTCCATGCCGATCGTCGAGGCCAACGAGGTCGCCGACGGCGACGACCTCAACCGACTCAACCCCGGCAACTCCGCCCCGATGGTGGTCTGGTTGGCATCCGACGAGGCCCTCCATGTCAGCGGCCAGGTGTTTCGATCCGTCGGCGACGACATCTCCCACTACGTGCCGTGGACGATTGGCAAATCGGTCAAGGCATCGAAGGGTCCGCGCAAATGGAAGCCCGAAGAGATCGGCGAGGCCGTCGCCACCGGTATCTACGGCACTCGCATCGGCGGGCTGCAAATGGGCGGCGGCTGAGCAGAGTTCCCGGCGGTGCCCGCAACGTGTCAGGCAAGGCCGAGCAGTCGGCCTGACGTCTCGGCCTCGCGCACCCCACCAAACGCACCGAGTTGGCGTTGCTGATCTGACGCCACCCGCAGCGCCATATCGGCCGCCGAACGGTTGCCGGCATAGTGCTCGACCCAGGCCTGGGCCAGAAGCGCCATGGGGACCACTGACCGCAAGCCTTGCTGCGCCATCGAGTGTTCCACCGAGCGGCACGTTTCCCGGCTCTGGTCGAATGTTGCCTCCGCCGCGGCGCTGACCTCCGCCTGCGCCAACGCCAGGATCGCCGTTACGTACGGCCTCGGAACCCCGAGCGGAGGAGCGGTGCGCCCCAGCAACCCCATGGCGTCGCTCACTCGTCCTCCACGAGCAAATTGCACCGCGAGCGCCGCTTGCAACAACGCCACCTCCACGCGCCCAGATGCCTCATCCGGGGGCACGGTGGCGAGTACGGCACCGGTGGCAACGTCGAGATCGCCAAGCCTGGTGCGATGCTCACCCGACGGGTCGTTGAGTGTTACGTCGGTCACGATTCGCCGAAGGCGCGCTCGATCGCCGTCAGACCACGAGGTGGACTGCACGAGGAGCCGATCAGCTTCATCCCGAAAACGGGAGAGATCGCCGTGCTGCATCCATCCACTCATCAGCCAGATGCGATCGAGCGAAGGGCCTCGATCAGCAACGGAGTCGCAGAGACGACGGGCGTCGTGCCAGTCGCCCGCTCGGCTCGCCCCCAACGCAAGGAGGGTTACCACTCGATCATCCTCGGGGTCTACTTCGTAGTGGCCGAGCGCCGTCCGCGCCGCGACGACCTCATCGCGCGCGGCCAACCCTGCGGCCTTCGTGAGCGCCAGATACTCGTGGGCAAAGGGACTGTGATGTCCCCGCTCTGCACGGGCGTCAGCCCACTCGGGCCAGTCGACAGGGTCGATCGTCGGTCGTTGCCGTTGAAGGCCAAGAACTGCTCCGGAGCCTTTGGACCTCGCAAGCCTGCGCCCGAACCACAACGCCAAGGCCACGCAGAGCGCGAACACGACGAAGGCCACCGCTCCGTTGACCTCGCCCGTTGTGTCCACTCGCTCGGCTCCTTCTCGATTCGTGGCGCCGACTTCTCCCAGCGCTGCAAGCCGCCCACCGTACGCGGCGCGCCCGGCCGGGTCGATGCAGGGCGCCACATTCCTGACGTAGTGTCAGGCCATGGTGAGTAGCGCAAGCCCGTATGACTATGAAACGCTCGAGGTGACCATCGCCGACCATGTGGCGTGGGTGGTCCTGAACCGGCCCGGGGTACACAACGCGTTCAACGTGGCCATGCAGAAGGAGTTGCGCGACTGTTGGCGCCGGTTCCGCCACGATGACGATGTTCGAGCGATCGTGCTCACCGGTGCCGGCGACAAGGCCTTCTGTACCGGCATCGATCGCACCGAGGCGCTCGGTTCACCGGAGGCCATTGATGCCGTGCCCGATGGTGAGGAAAAAATGGTGGGGTCCGGTTCCACGCCGTTCCATTTCGATGATCCGGGCGAGTACGTCGGCCCCAAGAGCAACGATTTGTGGAAGCCGGTGATCGCCGCCGTGAACGGCATGGCCTGCGGGGGGGCCTTCTACATGCTCGGCGAAGTGGAGTTCGTGATCGCCGCCGATCACGCCACCTTCTTCGACCCGCATGTGACGTATGGGATGACGGCCGCATTCGAGCCGATCCACATGCTCCAGAAGATGCCGTTTCACGAGATCATGCGCCTCAGCCTGCTCGGCAACCACGAACGCATGAGTGCGGCGCGGGCACACCAAGTGGGCCTGGTGAGTGAGGTGGTCGACAAGGCCGAGTTGCGCGCTGCGGCGCAGTGGTGCGCCGATGCCATCGCTTCAGCGCCCCCGCTGGCGATTGAAGGAACGGTGCGCTCGATCTGGGCCGGCCTGGAACATTCGCGGAGCCAGGCCCTCGGTATGGGGTACGCCATGATCGCCATGGGCACCAACGCCGACAGTCTCCGTCAGGGTCAGGACTTCTTTGCCAGCGGCAAACGCATCGACTGGAAGCTCCGCTAACCCAAGCGATCACCACCCCCGGTATCGCGCCACCCGTTATCGCCACCCGTTATCGCGACCCCCGTTATCGCCACCCGTTATCGCGACCCCCGTTGAAGGTCAGTCGGTGGAGCCGTGGAAGAAGCCGCGGTGGATGAGCGCAGCGAGCGTGCGTACCACCTCGCCGGGGGGAAGCTCGAGCCCACGTGACGTGACGAAGTAGGTGAACCGTTCGATCATGGCCACCAACGCCGCGGCCGAAAGCGCAACCTCGCCAGCCTCGGCGTCGGGCGACGCTTCGGAAAGCCGGGTAACGAGGGTGGCCGACACCGTGCGAAAGGTCCGGGTGCCCAACCGCGCCAGATCGCGGCTCGTGACCTGGTCCTCCATCCACGCCCGGATCACTACGCCATATTCGGCGTAACACGTGACGAATCCATCGACCCACCGTTCCAACTCGGCGAGGCCATCGGCGCCGGTGCCAACCGGTCCGAGCGAACCGATGCGAGAAGTCATCTCCTCGGCGCATTGGGTGGCGAGCGCCCGAAAGAGGTCCGCTTTGTTGGTGAAGTAGAGGTAGAAGGTGCCATGACTGACATCGGCGATACGCACGACGTCATCGACTCGTGCGGCGTGATACCCCCGCTCCCGCAGCACCACCATCCCCGCGTCGAGCAGTTTTGCGTGCGTGCGATGACCCTGCGCCCGCAGAGACTTGGCATCGGCGCGCGCCGCAACGGGTGCGCCGCCGGCTGTGCTGTCACCACTGCGTTTCGGCGTGGCCGACCGTGTGGCCAAGGCGGCACCGCTCCTTCCTGGTCATGACCCCGGCCCGGCTACCCGCTCTCTGCCCTACCGTTCGCCGATCGGGCCGAAGAGGGCCGATCAGATCACGACAGAACAGATCACGACAGAACAGATCAGTGCACGACCGGAGGTGTCGATGCTCGGAAACATCGTGGCCGAAGCCGCCGAGCGATTTGGGCGATGCTACTGCGTTCGTCGATCCAAACGATGAGTCGCTGACCTATCGGCAGTTGCTCGTGGCCACCGATGAAGCGGCCGCCGGCCTACTCGATCGAGGCATTGCCGAGGGGTCCGTCGTGGCAATTACCTTGCCCCCGTCACTTGACTAGGAGCGCGTCACTCGTCGCCGCCGCCAAGATCGGCGTTATCACCGCAGGGGTGAACCACAAGCTCATCACGACCGAACGAGCCGCCGTTCTCGACCGGGCCCAGGCGGCCCTCGTCATTGATGTCGACCACAATGCGCTCGCCAATCTCACCGTACGAGGCGGGCACCTCCCTCCCCTGCCGAAAGATCCAGATCGTGCGGTGGTCACCATTTTCACGTCGGGAACGACGGGATCGCCCAAGGGAGCGGTGTTTGCCAACCGTCAGATCGAGTTCATCACCAAGGTCGAAACGGGGGGCCGATGGGGCGGGGGCGGCCATACCATGGCATCCACATCGCTCGCCCACCTCGAACCCACCACCAAGCTGGCCGGCATTCTCATGCGGGGCGGCTCGATTCATCTGATGGAGCGGTGGCGGGGATCGGGGTTACCCCACACAGCTTGCACTCATGCTCCGACACCCGGAGTTCGACACCTTCGACCTCACGTGCGTTCATGCGGTCGTGATCGGTGCAGGACCGGCAAGCCCAGTGCTGGTGCGCGAGATCCGGGAGCGATTCGGCGCCGCCCTGGCAATGCGGTACTGGTGCACAGAGGCCGGCATCGACCTCGGAACGTCGTTCACCGACCCGCCCGCGGATGCCGAAGAGCGCGTCGGCCGTCCCCACCCCGGGGTGGCCCTCACCATTGCCGACCCCGAATCTGGCCCGAGCGGTTCGCGATGGTCACGAGGGTGAAGTGTGCCTGCGCTCACCGGCGGTGATGAGCGGTTACTGGAACAACGCCGACGCAACCGAAGCGGCGTTGCTTGCCGATGGATCCGTCCGTACCGGCGATCTTGGGATGCGTGACGATAGTGGTCGGCTGCGCCTCGTCGGGCGTCGCACCGAACGGTATTTGCGCGGCGGCTACAACGTGCATCCTCAGGGGGTGGAAACGGTGCTCGCCGCGCATCCGGAGTGGCACAGGTTGCCGTGGTGGGCATTCCGGACCTGACCAAGGGAAAAATCGGCGTCGCTTACGTCGTCTCGAGTGCGGCGGCGAACGTGCTTGACCTCGCCTCGTTGCGATCGTTCGCGGCCGACCTGCTCGCCGCGTACAAGCTCCCCGATCGGCTTACATTGGTGGACTCACTGCCCCTAACCGCCTCGGACAAGGTGGATAAACGCGATTTGGCCCGCCGTGCGGCGGGCCAAATCGATTCGTCTGAGTGATTGCATCAGCCGGACAATTGAGGTCAGCTCTTCCACACCTCGTACAGCGTCGGCAGCAGGGAAATCTGGGCCGGCTTGCCGCCGGGAAGCGTGGGCTTGGTGAGACCGTGCACGTTTTTCGTCGCCACCACCGCCGATCGATTGTGCACCAGGAAGATGAACGCAAGGTCTTTCGCCATCTCTTTTTGGACAATCCCATAGAGCCCGCGCTGTTTCTCGACATCGCTCGTGGCACGAGCATCGTCCATCGCCTTGATCAGGGTGTCGTTTTTGTTCCGGGTGAAGTTGAGCGAAATCCCCGGCGACGCCACCGGGGGGGACGCAATGAATACGTACTCCCGGTCGAGCGATGGGGATCCGAAGAGGATGAACCCGGTGGCTTCGTAGTCGCCGCTGAGAACCTTCAGGATGAGCTGTGTCTGCTCAATACCCACGATGGTGACCTCAATGCCGGATTCCAGCGCCTGCGCCTGCAAGCTTTGGGCAATTGCCTGATACTCGATGCCCGGCGGAATCAACGCCGAGAACTTCAACGGAATGCCACCGCTCTTTTTCTTGTACTCCTCGTGAAGCGTTTGTGCCTTGGCGATGTCGTACCTCGGGTAGTCGGTCTCCACGAATTTTGGCGAGCCCTGCTGAAATGGGCCGCGAGCGGGCGAGAACTCACTCTGGTAGGCGGAGGCGGACAGGCTCGCGGTGTCGACGCCATACGCCAAGATTTGCCGGGCGAGGGGGTCGTTGAAGGGCGGCTTCGATGTGTTGAGGCCGATGAAGGTCTCGTCGGCATCAGAACTCTGGTTGGTGAAGTACTGATAGGTCTGCGGGGACTCGGCGCGGAACTTGATCAGCGCTTGCGGGTCGCTGGTTTCCATCACGTCGAGGTCCCCCGCCAACAACGATGCAGTACGACCCGACTGGTCGGCGATGATACGGAAATCGATGCTGTCGAGATAGGCCGGGTGCTCCTTGCGCCAGTAGTTGGGGGCCCGAGACACCTTGAGCACGTTGTCGTCGACCCACGAATCAAATTTGAAGGGCCCGGTGCCGATGGGATCACGCGAGACAGCAGTTGCTTTGCCTCCGTCTGCAGCCAGCCGCGACGGCGCCGTGAGATACCCAAGCTGGGCGGTGAGCGTATGCAGGAACGTGGACCAAGGCTGATTCATGGTGACCTTGACCTCAAGGCTTCCCTCAGCCCCGGTGATTTCTTTGATACCGGAGAAGGCAGCCCCAACCAGGGGTGACGTGCGTCCTACTTCCCAGTTGGCCTTTACGGCCGCAGCGTCAAGCTTCTCGGCGTTGTGAAACGACACACCAGGGCGAAGCGTGATCGTCCATTCCTTAAAGTCGGCGGAGGACACCGCCTTTTCGGCGAGGTAGGGCTGCGGTTCGCCGGCGGGGTCGTACATGAAAAGCAAGTCGTAGAACGTGTTGGCCACCGTGTACGACGAACCGGCGAACCGGTTGTGCCATGGGTTCCAGCCGTCAGTTTCCGCGCCAAGGCCGTATACCAGCTTGCCGCCCGGTTTCGGATCACCGGCGGTGTCGTCGTTCGTGCGCGCGACGGCCCCGGCAGGGGCGACGGACGCACCTGGGCCCGACCCTTCGGTACCGGTGCCTTTGGAGCACGACCCGGCGGCCAGCAACGCGGCAATACACACCGCCGCCGGGACCGTAGCCGCTCGACGTCGAACGACAGACGGTGTGGTGACAGACGGCGCGGTGACGGACGTGACCCGCGCTCTACGAAACATCGGCATCGACAGGTTCCCCTCAGGAAGTGATCAAGTTTCACGCTAGTGCATGATCACCTTCGCGCTGTGTCGGCGGTCACGTCGTCCCTCCGACCACGAACCCATCGTCAGACACGATCCCGCGGTTGGTCGTGATCTACGAAGTGGGCCGCAACCCCTGCCAGGAGTGGTTGGCGCGCCGCTGCGCTTGTCGCAACGTGAACGAAGCACAACGAGAGCGCAAAAACCGCCGTTCCCGGTCCGATCACGGCGGCCGACTGATGATCGACGAGCCACCCCACCAGTCCGGGCATTACCGCCGCTCCGAGGCTTGCCGCCGCGAGTTGGCCCCCCATGACCGCCGGCGCACGGCGGACGCCAACCCGAGACGGGGTGAGGGCCACCAAGCTCGGGAAGACGCCGGCCAGCGAGAACCCGATCCCGAAGAGCGCGACTGCACCCACGGCCGGTGCCGTGGCCCCAATGAGCCCAAACGCCACGGCAAACGAAAGAGCAGAGACGGTCGCCACCGTGACTATCGCCACCGGATGGAACCGTGCGGCGATC
Organism: Actinomycetes bacterium; assembly: GCA_031415655.1. Lineage (GTDB taxonomy): Bacteria > Actinomycetota > Acidimicrobiia > Acidimicrobiales > Acidimicrobilacustridaceae > JAKOVR01. The sequence goes on along the minus strand of JANOSD010000054.1, from coordinate 1,209 downwards.
GCACTCAAGGCAAACCGTCCGACCATCAGCGCACCGAAGTACCCCGTCGAGGCCAAGCCCGCCCACTGCGGGTCGAGACCGCGGTACAGCAGCAAGGTGTTCGCCCAGTTGCCCACCGCCAACTCGGTGCCGGTGTACACAAAAAACGCGACGATTCCAAGCACGACCACCAACTGGACGCGGCGTGCCCGCGACGCGCCGGGATCGGCGGGGACTGGGGCTGGACCGGATGCCCCCCTCGTGGATCGGGACGGAGATCGGGACGGCCATCGTTGGCGATCGATCACCCACGCCGACAGCAAACCGAGTTGCAGCGCCGCGACGACGATGTAGGCCACGCGCCACGAATGGTCGGCGGCAAACATCGCCGTCAGGAATCCCGGGCCGAGGGTGGCCCCGATGCCGAAACCCCCGTGCATGAGCAGCACCCGTTGGTGGGGGTAGTGCACCGATGCATGCGACGAAAGCGCCGCATCGAGCGAGCCGCCCGACAGTCCGAGCAGAAACGAGCCCGCCACGATCCAGGCCGCGCCTTGCGCGACGGCGATAGCGACGGCGCCCAGAAAGCCGAATACCGCGGCCGCCACCAACACGTCACTGGGGGTGAACCGACGAAGTATCCGTCCGTGGGGCAGGGACGCGGCAATGAAGCCGATCGCAAACGACGCCGTCAGGTACGACTGGCCTTGCGCGCTCATGGTGAACTCCGCACTAAGGCGGGGCCAGACCACTCCCACCATGCCTTCAGTGAGCCCCAGTCCGATGTAGGCCGCCATGGCCAACCCGAGCGGGATCACCCGAACCCCGAGGCCAACGGACCTGGGGCCGACTGGCATGGGGCCGACTGGCGTGGGGCCGACTGGCACAGGGCCGCGTGGCATGGGGTCGCGCGGAGCGGCGGTCGGACCAGAAACGACGGTCGGACCGGAACCGATGGTCAGGTGTCCCAGACCACCCGGATCGCTGCTGGCGACCGGAACGTCATACCGCGGATCTGAGGCGCCGGCGACGATGGATCGAGCCGGAGGTTCGGAAGCCGGTCGAGCAACGGCGTGAGGACGGTGTGCGTCTCCATCCTCGCCAGGTGCATCCCGAGACACGTGTGAGGAACGTAGGCGAGGGCGGCGAGTGGCTTCGACTCCCGAAAATGTCGAACCGCTCCGGCTCGGCCCATCGGGTTTCGTCGTGGTTTGGCCGAGCCCATGTTGG
>JANOSD010000053.1:0-25849 GCA_031415655.1 Actinomycetes bacterium | reverse complement strand
GGACTGGATCTGGGCAACGTCAATGGCGAACATGGCCTTGATGCTCTGAGCCGTCCACTCGGTTCGGTGAAAAGGAATGCTGCCGTAGCCCTCGGCACTACCCCCTTGTCCCTCGCCGATGGAGTGGCGAACCATGTCCTTCTTCACCCCGCCGGACTCGGCTCGGCGTACATCGTGCGCTTCGATCATGCCGGAGATGGCGCGGGAGATCTTGGGCTGTCCCGGCCAGACCGTCGCCTTCTCGGCAAAGAACACGCCGTGAAGGAGTGAGAACGGATCCAGCGCTAGCACTGCGGCGGCGATATCGCGGTAGGACAGCGGTTTGTTGTCCTGAAGCTTGAGGCGCTCCCTGATCACCGCCGTCATTTTCTCGCCGTTGAGGGCTGAGTCCTTCACGAATGCGGAGGCAAGCCGGTGTGCCTCTGTGCGGCTCGACGTGATGTAGTCGCCGTTCTGCATGACGCGGATGTAGGGGAGGCCGTCGAACACCTCGACGGGAGAATCCGTTCCATCATGCCATGCAGTGCCCTCGAGCCGGTTGGCCATGGACTGCGCCGATTCGACGATCAGGGCAGCTTCCCAATGGCCGTCGCCCAGGGGTCGATCGAAAACGGCGTTGCCGATGTCGGGGAAACCGGTCGGCTGAAACCGGCTGCCGACCGTGGGGTGTAGCTCAACGTTGAACAGCTGTCGTTTACTCATCGGAATCTCCCGTGACGTGGTTGGTTGATTGGTTGCCGGCGAGAGATGCGGCGGTGCCGTCCCCGCTCGGCCTGGTTGGTTCGAGGTCGTCGGGTCGACAGGCAACTCTTTCGAGCAGCCCTGCGGCCGACACCCCGTCAAGTGGAAACGCCAGCGCTGCGGCCAGCCGGCGTGAGTCGGCCGCTGAACGACCCACGATTTCGTGTCGAGCAAGTAGTGGGATAAGCCGGGCTACGCGCAGTCGGTGAAGCCCATCCTTGACAACGGCTTCCGACCCGGCTGGAACGCGAAGCCGGCGAGGCCAATCACCAGCGGGGTTGAGTAGAACACCGAGCTTCGTCCCACCCAGCGAGATCGGGCGCCCGGTGAAGAAAGGTGCAAACAGCGCGAATGCCGGTGGAGCTCCTGCGTTCCCGATCGTTGAACCGCTGCGCTGAAGGGGCGGCTGAGCCTTGGACGCGAAGTCGAGGAGCAAGCAACCACGGATCAGATGGAGGAGAAGGACATCGTTGGTTTGACCCAGGAGGAATCGAAGTACGTCGTCAAGCCGGGCAGGTATTCGGTAGTCGAACGCAGGCCCGGCGCCGAGTTGAGCTGGGCCGGTTTCGGTTCGCTCTCCGCTGGACTGGTCGACGGTCACGTACGGGGTAGCCGGTAGGCGGCATCGCAGATCAAGAAAGGCGCCGAGTACCTCAACGACATCGCTGGTATCGGAGAGGGAGCCCGAAGGTCCTTGTCGCCACTCGGCTTGTGAATCGGAGGCACCTCTGGTTGAGGCAAGGCCGAGGTTGATCGGGCGCAGAATCTCTCCGGGCGTGCGGCCCCCGATTCCGATTGAGGAGTCGGTCGTTGACTGTCGGTCCCGCTGACTGGTGAACGCCACCGCCAACCGGAGCTCAGCGGACTCGGCTCCGTCCTCGCGGAATCCGAGTTTGTTGACCCATTCGCTCGCTTCATTGATTCTCAAGGGCCGAACGCCGCCCCCACGCATCGTTAAACTGCTGGCGTTGTATCCATCGAGCCGTCCCGCATCGATTAGCACAGTTTGGAGGTTTTGGGCGGAGTCGTGTTGTGCGAGTTCGAAGATCGATCGTTGAAGTCTTCGCAATCCGACATCCACTCCCTTGGGCCGGTTTCCGACTCGATTGATGCGTTCGATCCAGGGATCGAGGGCGGCGGTGAGAAGGACTCGGCTACCCGCCCCATGGCGGACGTGGAACCGCCCCAGTGGTACGGCCAGCATGTTCTGCCCGTGGCGCTCGAGGAACGAATGGCGCACAAACTCCTCTACCCCTCGGTCGACCCCGAGGGCGGCAACGGAACGGGCGAAATCGAGGCCCGTGCGTGCTTGCGAACGGGAGCGAGTTCGATGTCCTCCCCCCCATTCAGCGCGCCCCTCCGAAAGCAAACGATCGATCTCGCTCAGCCCGGCGGGCCTTGTCCAAAGGGGCGCCCATAGCTCGCCTTTCGCGCCCTCGGCGTCGGAGCCGGACGAATACCCGATGGGCGTGGCATCGACCATGAACGGCATCGCCGCTCTTCCTCTGGCGGATGAACCCCACCGCCGAGCGGCACCGCTCGCAAACAGAAGAGTGCCTTCAAAGGAGAAGATGAAGTCCCACGGGTTCACCAGTGAGGTGCCTGAGGTTTCAAGCGGGTCTGAGTTGGCTCCACCGGCGCCTCCGGGGTCGAACTGGCCAATAGCCGCCTTGAGAAGAGGAGCGTCGCTGACGCCGGTGAGCGCGGCGTCAAGCCAGTTCCTCGTCTCTCCGCCACGGCGCACATCTCGGCCGATTGAGAGAGCGTCGACGAGACGTTGCATGTAGTTGTTGGAGAACTCGAGGCGCCCAACGTTCCCTCCCGTGCCGAGGAGCGGTGGGAACTCGCGATGATCAGGCCCTGCAGCTCGCCCGTCGGATGCATCAGTCGTCAGGACGACGGCGGCGTCGATCCAACGCACGGCTTCGTCGGGCAGGGCGTTTCGGCACAGCGAAACCTGCTCGTGCTTCTCCAACGATTCCCAGTTAGGGGTCTGCACCAGTGATCGACACATGGCGATTGTGTCGCGGTAGACGGCGTACCGCATGTCGGTCGATGTTTCGATGGCAGCGATACCTGCCTGCTGGTCCTTCTCCCCGAAGCCGCTACCGCCGTTCCATGGGGATACGAGGGGGCTCGGCTGATACCGGTCGAGAAGGAAGTCGGTGATGTTGACCAGATCTGCCGATGGACACACGAGAACGAAGTGGTCGCCATCCCAGTGGCTCGTTGTTTCGTGGTCCAACTGTTCCGCCACGATTCGGAACAACCCAAGGGCCTTGAGATAGCTGCCGAGCGGCTCTGGATGACAGCCGGAGAACACGATTTCGGTCATTCCTCTTCCTCCGCTCGGTAGGTGTCACTACTGGCTTGCCAGTCGGCCAAGCGCACGAGCGCTTCGAGGTAGGCGAGGCGAAAGGGGCCAAGGTCTGCTCTGTCTCGTAGGCCAAGGGCGCGTGCGGTCCACGATCGTTCTCCGGTTGCTGAACTCCCGAGCGCCATGACGGACAGGTCGAGTACGCACGAGGGAATCTCCCCGACGGGGAGCGATACAGGCGGGAGGACATCTCCATGCATAACCCCAAGAGCGATGGGTTGGCCCTCGTGGCCTGCAATCGGTCGCTCTCCTGGCATGGCACGGAACCCAACACGGACCCGTCCATGGTGCGCGGCCACCAGGTACACCGTGAGATCCTTTTCCGGTTCGCCTTCTAGAGCAGACGCCCCTCCGCCGAGCAAGGCGAGAGCAGACGCCAGCTCATGACGGAAATACCGACGAGCGCTCCTCCCCCGACCGGTCCCACCAGACTTGGCCCAAGGCCCTGCGGTGAGGTCGCGAGTGGAGACCTCCGAGGCATTCGTCGCACAGCCTGACAACATGTCCTGAAAGACCTCGTGCGCCTTTCCGATGTCGTGCAGTCGAGCGGCGGTGATGGCAGCGCGATGAAGTTCTGGCGCGAGCGTGGTGTGACCCATTGCGGTGACGAGGTGCGTCGCCGCTCGTTCGACGTCGGCGAGATGTTGGGTGAGGCTCATCCATACCCGTGACTGCGTGGTGAGGGGATCGTCGCCCACGGCCGCATCGGTTTCCGACAGCGGTTCAGCGGCAACGGTATCGGTGTCGTGGAGGGGCTCTACTCGGGTTTTGGACTTGGGGTTCCAGCCAATCGATGGGTCGTAGCCCCCCTCTGAAGCGAGCAAGATCACCGTGTCGCCTGGACGAATATCGGCTCGCCGGCAAGAGATCCAGTCGCCGCTGATGGCGTCGAGTCGCCAAGAGGTTCGCTTGTCGAGAACATCCATCTGGCCAATCGGGACCTTGCAGCGTTCTTCTCGGCGTGGCCGATCAAGCCGTTCCGACGGCTGCTCGTCCCTCCACACAACGTCTACATCGATCCCCTCAGAATCGCGGATAAATCGCGATACATCGATGTCGTTACCGGTGAGGTCAGGTGTCGTATCGAAGAGGTCGAGGAGGTCGCGGCGGCGCAGCACGGCGTGCACGGGTCGCTGAGTTTCGACAGGTTCGATCGGAAGCGAGGCGGCCGTAACCTGCTGGCCTTCGAGTCGGCGGAGCGCTTCTGTCGTGGCCTTCAAGTCGAGTTCGGCATAGGGGAGCGACTTGGGCGGCTCAGTCCAAAGGATTTGGGCGGAGCTGTCCTGCCCGTAGCGATTGCAGCGGCCGGCGCGCTGGACGATTGATGGCCAAGGCGCCGACTCTGTCACCAGGGTGGTTGACGAAATGTCGACGCCGGCCTCCAACACTTGTGTGGAGACAACGATCGTTCCGGTCGCGGGGTCGGGCGGGCCGATCGCCCGCCCGATCGCTTCCTTGCGATCCGTGGGACGGAACCGTGAGTGCACGAGCACGGTGGGTACGTCGGTCAGCTTTTGAAAAGCGCGGAAGACATCGGTAGCTCGATCGACGGTGTTGCAGAACACGAGTGTGCGAGTGCCGGGTAGGTGGGCGGCAAGCGCCGCAGTAGCGAGCGCGGTGGCGTGGTCGGGGCCGGATAGCTCGAGCTCGTGTACCGCTTTGGCTGCTTGTATGCGCCGCTCGAGGCCGGTAGCGAGGTCAGCGGCGGCCAGGGTGACGTGGGAACTGACCGATTGAGCATCGACGGTGGACAGCGCTTCGACGTCAACAGTTGCGGACATCCACATGCTCTCGCACACTTGGGCGGTACCCAACGAACGGCGTAGGCCGTGGAGTTGCCGAGAGGTTGGAAGCGCCGGCCCCATGAGCTGCACTTCGTCGAACACCCACTGGCATCCATTGTTGAAGAGACCAAAGTCGATGGGCCAACTCCACCGGCTCTGCCCGTAGCCCCGGTTGATGGCCCGCGACACGAGCAGGTCGATTGTTCCGACGAAGATCGCGTCTCGGTCTGGTTGCAGCCGCCAGTCGTCCTGGGACAATCGCTCTCCGCCCATCAGCAAATGGAGCCCGGGTCGCTCCTCAGGATTTGGGTAGAGCAGTTCCAACCACCCCGCGACCGTTTCCATCGTCTGCTCAACGAGGACGCGCATCGGAAGGGAGTAGACGAGCCAACGCGGCGTGCTGGTTCGGACGCTTTCGTTGGGATGGTGGCGCCGGCGGTAGAGCCACGGCAATACGGCGGCCATGGTCTTCCCCGCGCCAGTCGGCACTTCGAGCAACTCGGGGAGGCCCTCTTCGGCGAGGCCCCGCTGATAGGGGTAGGGCTGGATGGTGTTGTTCGTCGCGAGAGCGACAAAGTCATCGAAAGTCACTGCGATCCTCAGGTAGGGGCGTGTGGGAAAGTGGTATAGCGGAGGTGTGACAAGGCAAGGAACCACCGGGTTGGCCTGGGTTGATCACCCGAATGCTCCGTCGGTGTTGGGCGCGAGAGGTCGCTGGCGCAGTCCTCGCGCAACGGCCTGATGGAGCCCGCGGGAGAGCGCCTGGGTTCCGGCGCGTGGGCACCCGATTTCAGAGCGAGCTCACCTGCCATCCCACCTCCCAAATGACTCGTCCTTCGACGGCGCCGGAACCCTACGTCAGGCCGCCCAGCGTTGCTCGGTGAAGTGGATCAGGACCGAGCGATGAACTGGCGGTGGCAGTTCGGGCATGGGAAATAGCCCATGGCCACCGCCTCTCGAAATGCCGTCACATCGTCGCTCACGACGAGGCCACCAAATCTGCATTCGCACACATACCCAGTGTGGAAATGCGGATCCCCAAAGTCGGGTTGACGGTTTGTAACGAAATTGAACACGGGAAACTCCTCTGGATATTTCGGCTACGTGGACCGGCAGATACCGTGAGGTTGCAAACGTCGCCGCAGGGTGACCGGCCGTCGGGCTTTTGGAGAGCTCGACGGCCACCAGTATGGCCTTAGCGAAACCCATTCGCAACCCCTTAGGTCTAACAAACCCCCTGGTCTGGTACGCTCGTTACGTGTCGGACCGCCCTCCATTGCGGCGTTAGGCCTGAGGGGAGCGCATACGCTCCGAATTTTCGGCGGTCCGACACGCAAAGGCCACATCCGCCCTTCGGCCGCCTTGCCGGCCGAACATCGCCGCCTGCGCCGCTTCCTGGCCTGGTCAGCCGTAGCGAGCGCGAATGCTGCCGGCGCCGGACTCGAGGTCGAGGCTGCGCGACGAGCGCGGATCGGTCACCACATCGATGAAACGGGTGGTGCCTTCGCCGCCGACTACTCGGTAGGACGATCCATCGTCGGGCACCACCACGCCCACCGATCCGGCACCGCTGTGGGACTGCACCATCGTGGGCGGGGACGAGAACGCCAGGTCGACCGTGCCGGCGCCGGACTGGGCGTTCACGACCGGGCTCCTCAGCCCCCGGGCCGTGATGCAGCCGGCGCCGGATTCGACAGCCACGGACCCTGCGATCTCCGAGAGCGAGATGCTCCCGGCACCAGTGCTCACCACCACCGCTCCGGTGACGTCAGCCACGGTCACCGAACCGGTGGCGGTCTCGATATCGACCGCTACCCCACGCGGTACCGAGAGGTCATAAGACACCCGGCACCAGGGGGCCAAGGCGGCGGGGCACGAGGATTCGAGTCGGAGCACTGGCCCCTGCGGTGTGGCGTCGAGATGTTCGTCGATCGTGGGTGCCTGCAAGGCCCGTTCCACTACCCGGTCCCCTTCCACGGAGGCACGGTCGGATCCCCGAATCGTGATTGCTCCGGACTGGAGTCGGATCACGATCTGGGTGATCGCTTGCGAGTTGCCGGACACGCCGCCTGGGTGGCCACCGAACGGCTCACCGACCGGGCCAGCGGACGCATCAGTGGAGGCGCCGAATCGAATGGCCGTGCGTTCCGAAACCGTGCCCAGGTTGTTGGCGAAAGCCAGTGCTGCGATCGGTAACGTGAGCAGCGCGGCCAGAAAGCCGACGGCCAAGAATCCGAGCCGGATGGCGAGAGGTGGTCGGCGAGGCGGTGGTCGATGGGCTCGTTTCGGGTCGGCGCTCGGAGCCGCCGCTGAGGTGGGCATCGGTGAGGTGGGTATCGGTGAGGTGGGCATCGGCGAGGTGGGCATCCGTCAGGCCTCGAGGAAACGCAGCACGGCAAGTACTCGGCGGTGGTCGGAGTTGGCCGGGGGCAGGTCGAGCTTGGAGAAGATTGACGAGACGTGTTTCTCCACGGCCCCGTCGCTCACCACCAACGCTCCGGCGATTGCGGCGTTAGATCGACCCTCGGCCATCAGCGACAGCACCTCGGTCTCGCGCGGGGTGAGGGCGGCGAGGGGATCGCGGCGTCGGCTGTGCGCCAGGAGATGCGCGACCACTTCGGGATCGAGCGCGGTGCCGCCACTGCCCACCCGCCGCACCGCATCAACGAACTCGCGCACATCGGCCACTCGGTCCTTCAACAGGTAGCCAACCCCCGCGGTATCGCCAGCGAGCAGTTCTGTGGCGTAGTGCTGTTCGACATATTGCGAGAGCACGAGAATGGCCACGCCGGGATGGGTACGACGGATAGCGAGGGCGGCGCGGATGCCCTCGTCGGTGTGATTGGGAGGCATCCGAACATCGAGGATGGCGAGGTCTGGCGCGTGCTCGGCAACAGCGGCCCGGGCCGTGTCGGCGTCGCCCACCGCGGCGACCACCTCTTCGTTGAAGTCGGCGAGCAGTCGGGAGAGACCCTCACGAAGGAGGACCGAGTCCTCGGCGATCACGATGCGCATGGGAGCTCCACATGAAGTTGGGTGGGCCCGCCGACCGGACTGGTGACGGCAAAGGTTCCGTCGACGGTGTGAACTCGATCGGCGAGGCCTCGAAGGCCGGTACCCAATGCAGGATCGGCGCCGCCCACCCCGTCGTCGGACATGTCGATGGTGAGCGTGTCGCCGACACGCTGCACCCGCACGCTCGCAGCGCGGGCGGATGCGTGTTTGGCGACGTTGGCCAGGCCCTCCGATACCACGAAGTAGGCAATGCCCTCGATAGCCGGCGCGAGCCTGGTGGCCACGGACACCTGCACATTCACGGGGAAGGGGCAGCGCCCGGCCAGCGCCGGGATGGCCCCCGCCAAGCCCCGATCAGAGAGGGAGACCGGGTGGATACCGCGCGCCAGATCGCGAAGTTCCGCCACCGCCCGTTTCGATTCCTCATGGGCATGGTCGAGCAGCGCACGAGCACCTTCGGGGTCTGTGTCGAGCCGCTCTCTGGCTCGGCCGATCTCCATCGCCAGTGCCACGAGTCGTTGCTGGGCGCCGTCATGCAGGTCGCGTTCGATGCGGCGACGTTCCGCCTCGGCGATCTCGAGAGCCCAGGCTCGCGTGGCTTCGAGCGTCTCCACTCGCTCTTCGAGCACTTCCACTTCTTCGGTGCGACGAGGGCCGAGCAATGCGGCGGCGACTCGTCGATCAACAGCGGCCCATCCTCGCGTCACCCACGGCGCCAGCAGGAACAACGCCACCCCGGCCGCGCTAGCCGCGGCCAGACTGGTGCCTGATCGAATCTCGTAGGCGCCGACCGCTGCCGCCTGGCCGGGGAGTTGCCCGATGTAGAGCGGCAACGTGGCGAGCGCCAACCCACCACTCCACGTGGTGACGACCACCACGAAACCGACGAGTCCGAGCGGAAACAGCACCACGCAATAAACGAGTTCGAGCCACGGAGCCCCGCAGCTCACGCGAGCCCACGCTTGGCGCCACAGGCGGCCGGTGAACACGGGGTAGGGGTCGGCGATGAGCTCGTCGAGCAGGGCGGCCACCCGTGCTCGTTCGATGGCGCCGATCAGGCGAAGACCGAATAGTAACAGGGTGAGTGGGATCGGCCAGAGCACGGCGGTGAACGCCAGGCCGAAGGTGGCCGACACCATGGTGATGGCGAACACGAACGCTGCCGTGCCGATCCAGAAGTCGAGGAGCACGTGGAACACGGCCCGCCAGGTGGTGGGAGCCGCGAAGGCGGTCACCAGGTGGTGCGCTCGAAAGGGTTTCGAGTTCGACGAGGGCGCCGACGACGGCGCGGCGGTCGTAGCGGTGCCGGTCGGTCGAGACGTCGGAGATGGCAGAGACGTCGGAGTGGCGCCGGCCGTGAGCATGCCTTCACCGTAGAGAAGGTGACGGGCGGAGACCACCCGGCAGCCCGGTGGGTTGGGGTAGGGGTAGCCCCACCCTCGATTCGGCAGGTGGCGGGATGGTGCGCGTCGCCCCGGCTCGTCATCGTCGATGACAGAAACCACTTCCCCGTTGAGGAGCCCCTTCATGCCTGCTACTTCTGCCGTTGACATCACTGTTGCGGCCCCGCCGCACGATCCCGATCGGGATGTCTCCACCCCCGTTGCCTACGCCGCCCGCACTTCCCAAGCGGTGAAGGTCTACGGCCACGGCAGCACCGAAGTGCATGCGTTGCGGGGGGTCGATGTGGGGTTCGAACGCAGTCGGTTCACCGCGGTGATGGGTCCATCGGGTTCGGGCAAGTCGACGTTGTTGCACTGCATCGCGGGGCTCGACTCTCTCACCTCCGGCCGTGTTTTCCTGGGTGAAACGGACCTTGGCGGCCTCAATGACGACCAGCTCACGCTGTTGCGACGCGAACGAATCGGATTTGTGTTCCAGGCCTTCAACCTGGTCCCCACGCTCACCGCCCACGAAAACGTCGTGCTGCCACTCAGCCTCGCCGGTCGAAAACCTGATCCGGCTTGGTTCGACAGTGTGGTCGGCGCCGTCGGACTGGGCGATCGCCTCGGCCACCGACCAAGTGAACTGTCGGGTGGTCAGCAACAGCGAGTGGCCGTGGCCCGCGCGCTGGTGACCCGACCGGAGATCGTGTTCGCCGATGAGCCCACCGGGAACCTCGATTCGCGAAGCGGCGGAGAGGTACTCGGCTTCTTGCGCCGGGCGGTGGACGACTTCGGGCAGACGATCGTGATGGTCACCCATGATCCGGCCGCTGCCGCCCACGCTGATCTGGTGTTGTTCCTTGCCGACGGCAGGCTCGTCGACAGCATCGAGCATCCCACCGCCGACCGGGTACTCGAACGCTTGAAGGCCTTCGGCGACTGACCCGTTCGCCCGCCCGACCCGTTCGCCTACCCGTCCGTTCCCCTTCAACTTTCATCATCGCAGGAGCTCGTCATGTTCTCACTCACCATTCATAACCTCTGGGCCCGAAAACGTCGGCTGGTCGCCACGGTGCTCGCTGTCGCGCTCGGTACGGCGTTTCTCACCGGCACCATGGTGCTCGGCGACACGATGCGGGCCACCTTCGCCACGATCTTCGCCAACGGCAACGCCGGCGTCGACGTGGTGGTGTCGGCACCATCCATTGAGACCGAGATGGGCACCGAGCAGGCGCGCCTCGAGCGATCGGTCCTCAACACGGTGCGCGACGTCGACGGGGTTGCTCGGGCGGCGGGAGTGATGGAGGGCTACGGGAAGCTCGTCGGGAAGCATGGGCAGCCCGTCGGTTCGTTCGGTCCTCCGAACACGGCCGCCAACTGGATCGACGACGCCGAGTTGTCCCCGTATCGATTGGTGGATGGCCGCGCCCCGACAGGTGATCACGAGGTGGTGGTGAACCGCGCCGCGTTGACCGCGGGAGCGTTGACTATCGGGGATAGCACGTCGGTGCAGATGCCCGACCCGGTACAGGTGACTGTGGTGGGAGCCGTGACCTACGGCGATGTCGACAGCGCCGGCGGCAGCACCTGGGTGGCGTTCTCCGAAACGGGGGCACAGCGATGGTTGATGGACGGCAAGGCGCAACTCACCCGAGTGGTGGCAGCTGCGCAACCGGGTATTGGCCAAGACGAACTGAAGCGGCGCGTGAGCGCATCCCTGCCGGCACCGGCGACACCGGCGACAACGGCATCTGGGGACGCGGCGAGCGGCGGACTGGTACCTACGGTGCAAACGGGAACCGAAACAACCGCTGCGGCCAAAGCAGCAATCGACAATGACTTTCTGGGTTTCTTCACCGCCTTCCTGAATGCGTTCGGCGTTGTTGCAGTCCTCGTGGCCACCTTCAGTATCGCCAACACGTTTGCCATCCTCGCCGCACAGCGCACCCGCGAGTCGGCGTTGCTGCGGGCGCTGGGGGCAACTCGTCGCCAAGTGCTTCGCTCGGCGCTCGGCGAGAGTGTGGTGCTCGGTGTGGTGGCATCGGTGCTCGGCATCGGGCTGGGCGTTGCGTTGGCGGTGGGGTTGAAGGGGGCGTTGGCCGGGCTGGGCATGTCGGTTCCCGCCAGCGGCCTCACGCTGCAACCCGGCACCCTGGCGATTGGATTCGCCACGGGCCTGGTCGTCACCGTGTTCGCCGCCGTGATGCCGGCCCGAAAGGCCAGCGCCGTTCCTCCGATCGCGGCCTTGCGTGACGTCGCGCACGAGGGAGGCCGGAGCGTGATGCCGCGCACGTTGCTCGGGACGGCGATCGCCGGTGGTGGCGCGCTTCTTACGATGAGCGGGAGCGCGGGCGGCTCGTTGGCCCGGGCTGGGCTCGGCGCGGCGTTGCTCGTGGTGGGTGTGGTGGTGCTCGGTCCGGCGGTCGCGGGTTTCGGAGCACGGATCTTGGGCTGGCCGATCGCCCGGTTCCGAGGGGTGACGGGCCAACTCGCTCGCGACAACGCCGCTCGCAACCCGCGCCGGACGGCGTCGACCGGTTCGGCGCTGATGATCGGAGTCAGTGTGGTCACGTTGTTCACGGTGTTCGCCACATCTCTTGCGGCGTCGGTGCGCGAAACCGTCGGCCGTTCGTTCACCGGTGATCTTGTGGTAAGCGCTGGGCAGGGGAACAGCGGATTCAGCCCGCAACTTGCCCGTGACGTCGCGAGTAAACCGGGGGTGAAGGCCGCCGTGGGGCTTGGAACCGGGGGCGCGCTGATCGACGGCAAGGCAACGCTGGTCGGGATCGCCGATCCCCAGCCACTGGTGCAGGTGCTCGACATGGGTGTGGTGGCGGGCTCGATCGGGGATCTCACCGCTGAACAGATCGGCGTGTCGAAGAACTTCGCTGATGAGCGCAAGCTCGTGGTGGGATCAACGATCCCCCTGACGTTCGTGGATGGGAGGACCCAACCATTCTCGATCGGAGCGATCTACACCGGCAGCGATTTGGCCGGCGATGTGGTGATGTCGCGCGACGGATGGGCGCCGCATGCGACCCGAGATCTGGACATGACCGTGATCGTGCGAGGGGCCGAGGGTGTTTCACTCAGCGATGTTCGCCGACTGGTTGAGGATACGAGCCGGAGCTACGCCGGAGTGACCGTGCAGGACAAGGATCAGTACATCGAATCCGTGGCCGGCAGCATTACGCAGGTACTTGGGTTGGTGTACGTGCTGCTCCTTCTCGCCATCGTGATTGCGCTGATGGGAATCGCCAACACCATCTCCCTTTCGGTGCACGAGCGCACCCGGGAACTGGGTCTCCTGCGGGCGGTCGGTCAGACTCGGCGTCAGGTGCGGGCGATGGTGCGAGGCGAGGCCCTGATCGTTGCCCTCTTCGGCACTGCGGGCGGCATGGCGGTGGGCCTGTTTCTGGGCTGGGCGTTGGTGCGGGCCGCGTCGTCGGCCGGGCTCGGGGTGTTCTCGGCGCCGGTGGGCATGCTGGCGGCAGTGCTGCTCATCGGGGGTGGTGCCGGCATGCTGGCGGCGGTGCGTCCGGCGCGGCGCGCCGCCAAACTCGATGTGCTCGCGGCAATCTCGTCCTGATCCCGATGGCGCGAGCAACGCCGGTGACCGTCGCCACCGACGCGGTCATCCTTGTCGGGTACCGTGCTGCGTTGGCTCGGATGCGCACCCTTTGGATGGTGTTGACGGGTCTCGCCACGATCCTGCCCGTTGGGATTGCGGCGGCCGTCGCACCCCCTCCCGGCGAGGATGTCGCAGCGCCTCCCGTTCTGGCGTTGCTGTTGTTCCTGGGCGGTTCGATGCACGTCGCCTCGAGTGCTTGGCTCGTCACCAATCCCGTCGTACGGGAGATGGCCCGACGCCGTCCGGGCCGGTTTCTGGTGGCGCCTGGCTCGTTGGTGGTCGGTGGCGCGATCGTTGGATGGCAGCTCTCGTCCCCCGCCATGGCCTGGGTGGTGCTGGCCTTCTTCGGGTGGCAGTTCTGGCATTTCCAGAAACAGAACCTGGGCATGGTTGCACTCGTGGGGTTGTCGCGACGGCCGTCGACGCCGGGTCTGTCGTCGTCGGAACGACATGCCCTGCTGGCCGTTGGGGTCGCAGGTAGCAGCGCGCTATTGGCCCGGCCGGAACTGCTGAACCTGAGACGCCAAGTTGGCGACGGTTTGTCGTGGCTGTGGTGGCCGTCGGTGGTCGTGTTCGTCGCAGGAACCTTCGCCGGGCTGGTGATCTGGTTCGGGCGGCCGCCGGGGGCACGACCGACGGACCTCACGGTTGCGTTCGTGCTCGGGTTCGCCTACGTGGTGCCGCTGTTTGTCTTCGATCGCCCGAATGTTGCGGTGGGAAGCCTGACCATCGTGCACGGACTGCAGTATTTGGTGATCATGAGTTTCGTTGCGGGCGGCGATCCCGACCTGTTTCGACGCACCGTCAGCTTTGCCATTTTCGTGAATCTGGCCCTGATTGGCGGGCTCGGCTTGGCGGCGATGTCCCGCACCCACGGAGCGTCGCTCGGTGGGAGTACCGGCCCGACGACTGCTGTATCGACCGCCATCTTTGGCGCGTACCTCGGGCTTGTAGCGGCCCATTTCGTGGTGGATGCGGCGGTGTGGCGCCTCCGGGATCCCGACGTGCGAGGGATGCTCAGTGACCGCGTGCCGGCGTTGATCCCGTCCCGTGCGCCAAGGTGAGCCTGGGTTGGTCAACTGCCTGCGAACCCCAGGCACCCATTTAGGCCCCGCCGCAACCTGCGCCGGCCCCCGACGAGCCCATCTGCGTGGCGGCGAACACCACGCCCGCCGTGATGAGCAGGGTGATTGCGATGACTGCGGCAAACAGGAACGCCTTGACCAGCGGATGGAGGACCCGACGCTCAGCTTCGCTGGCGGCAACGGCCCACGGTGGCAGTTGGGGCTCGATGTCGGAATTGTCGTCGAGCGGGGTTCGCTCGGCGTCGAGCCGATTCAGGAGATCCAGCGTCATGTACCCAAGATAGGGAAGCCCGCCGGTTTGGGCAAGGGCTCCCCATGGACTTTCACCACACCTACACAATCGCAATCGCTGCCGGGAATCGCTGCCGGTAATCGCTGCCGGGAATCGCTGCCGGGAATCGCTGCCGGCACCCGGGTGTTCACGCCGGCATCGAAACCGCTATGCAGTGCTCAACGCCAGTCGTCGTCGGCGTCGGCGCGGTCAGCGGCCTTCACGGCGTAGATGAAGGTGTAGGCGGGGGCGAGGAACAACGAGCCGGCGACGAGGCCGATCGTGATGATCGTGGTCGACACGCCGTCGAAGTTGCGGACGAAGCCGAGGATGAAGCCGGCGATAGCAATCCCGTAGAGCACGTAGCCGATGCGTTGCGCCAGTACGAGGAGCCGGCGGATCTGATTTCGCCGTTCCAGCACAAGATCGACTGGTACTAGGTCGGCCGGTACTGGATCGGCCGGTACAGGATCGACCGGTACTGGGTCGGCCGGTACTGGATCGGCCGGTACAGGATCGACGGGGCCTGCCGAATCCGATGGGGGGCCGCTCATGGCAGCCAGCCGCGTTCGTCGAGCAGCTGGTAGAGCCGGGCCGACATCGCCTCGAGCGAGAAGTGTTCGATGGCAAGCGTGCGATTCAACGTGAGGAGATCATCGTCGGGATCGTCGAGGAACGAACGGAGGAGGGCGACGCCGACCGGGTTGGCGTCGAACCAAGAAAAACCGAGGGATCGAAGTTCGGCGCCGACAGGGTAGGGACCTACCAACACCGGCCGACGGTGAATGGAGGCCTCGATGGGAGGGTTGCCGAACCCCTCCCAGGTAGAGGGGAAGAGCACGGCGTCGGGCGCGGCGTAGATGTCGGGGCTGTGGGGAAGGGCGTGTCGAATCACCCGGCATCGGGCAGTAAGCAGGAGTCGATCGAGCTCCTCGGTGTAGCCATCTTCGGCGCCGCCCAGGAGCCAGTAGGTGGCCCCGAGCTGCTCACAGATGTCTATCGCCGCAGGCACTCCTTTGCGGGGAATCGCCCGAACCGGATGGGCGAGCAACAGCTCGTCGGGCGCAACGCCGAGCTGCTCGCGCACCGACGATCGAGCTCCCCCGTTCGACAGCGTGGAAAACCCGTTGTAGATCGTGGTCGTGTCGATGCCCCGATCGCCGAACTCCCGGCCGGTGAGCTCGTTGATGGTGACGTGGGACCACGCCGGATCAGTGGGAGGCAACTCCGTGACGTGGGCGTAGTGCGGGCGTTGCCACGGCGGGTCGTGGTGGTGAAGGATCGCCGGGCGGCCACGAAGGACCTCGGCGACCACACGCGATGCCGGTAGATTCATGGGGATGGTGCACAGGTTCTCCACCACCACGAGGTCGACGTCGCGAAGTGCGTCTTCCACCTCACCCAACGGCGGTGCCTCCGTGGCATCGAGCGCAAGGCCAGCCACGATTCGGTCGACGGGCCCCTCGCCGGCGACAGTCACGATCTCGTACCCGAACGAACGCAACGCCTCCGCCCACGTGTCGGCCACGATCGATACACCGTCGGTGAGGCAGAGCCGAAACGAGATGATGGCGCAGGTGGTCATGGGGAAGCGATGTGACGTTGTGCAGTGGGGGAGCGTGCAGTGGGGGAGCGTGCAGTGGAGAGCGCTGTGATGGCGAGCTCCGGACGGCCCCGCACGCTACCCGTCGAGTGGACGGAGAAAGCGGTTCGAGCGCGGAGAGATGTGGTGCACGCAATGTTGGCGTCGCACTGGCAGCCCGAGGGTTACACGGTTCCCAATGGTGCGGAGTATCCCCATCAGTGGTTGTGGGACTCGTGTTTTCATGCCATCACGTGGGCCCATCTGGGTGACGGCGATCGGGCCGTGGCGGAGCTGTGCAACGTGTTCGCCCATCAGTCCGACGATGGATTTGTGCCCCATATGACCTATTGGCGCTCACCGGACCTGCACGCGGCGTTCTGGGGACGCCGGCATACGTCATGCATCACGCAGCCTCCGATGTTCGGTCATGCCCTCGCCGTTCTGGCCAGTCTAGGCGTGGGGGTTCCGCACGAACTCATCGATGCTGCGGTTGCCGGATTGGAGTTCCTCGTTCGTCGTCGGCCGGAGTTGTTGCACCCTTGGGAAAGCGGTTGTGACGATTCGCCCCGGTGGGACGACTGGTGTCCCTCCGCCAATGGTGATGCCTCTGCCCTCGACCAGCCCAAGGCCATGCGCTGGGACCGAGATCGGTGGCGGGCCACCAAAGGCGAACTCGTCTCGGCGCTGCGGTTCGATCCGGTCACCCGCTCACCCATGGGTTCTGATCGGTTTTCGGTGCGGTCGGCGGGGTTCGATGCCCTGGTGGCGTTCAACGCTGCGGAGTTGGCCTCGGTGGTACACAACGAAGGTGCCGCCCTCCTGGCTGACGACGCAATCGCCGCATGCCGTTTGCAGCATCGATGGGACACGTCCCGGTCCACCTGGCAGGACCTCGACCGGGTCGGGACCCTTGCCGGGGAGGCCGCCGGGAACAGTGGTTCGTGCCGAACGCTCGATGCGCTTTTGCCCTTACTGCTCAGCTCGGTTTCGGAATCGCCGCGCACGGTTGGCCTCGATGGTCGGACCACCGATGCGGCGTGGCGGGAAGTGATGGACCCGACAGCATTCGGTGGCGTGTTCGGCCCGGCGGCGGTGCATCGGACTGAAGCGTCATTCGACGGTTCGGCGTATTGGCGTGGCCCCGCCTGGCCTCACCTCACCTACCTGCTTTGGTTTGCGGCGAGTCGAGCCGGACGGGCGACCGAGGCGGCGTGGTTGGGCGAACGGCTGGTGGCGGGCGCGATGACATCGGGATGGGCCGAGTATTGGCATCCCGACACTGGTAACGGGCTGGGGGCGATGCCGCAAAGCTGGGCCGGTTTGGCCGTCGTTGTCGAAGCCGGAGTTGTCGAAGCCGGAGTTGTCGAAGCCGGAGTTGTCGAAGCCGGCTCAGGCGGTATCGAACGACGGCGTGGAACGATCGACGACGCGGGCACTCCGGTTCCGAGTGGGGTCGCCGTCCGCTTCCGGAGGGATGGCCTGGGTGGGGGAGGCATGACCGGGGGAGGCCGGGCCGCGAGTCCATCGGCCTGAACCGGCGGCGACGGTCTTGGGCGGGTCGACCGCAGAGCGGTCGGCTCGGTGTACCGGCCGGACGGAAATCTCGGCCGTGGGATCCTTCTCGGCGAGCAGGTTGCGGGGGTCGGGAATGGCTTCGATGATCGACAGGATCGCCGCCTCGGCCCCGCGCGGCATCCTGGTTTGTGGACCACCCGTGTCCGGGTCGCCATGGTCGTCCCCACCGGGGTCCTGTTTGACGTCGGGGTCCTGTTTGGTGCCGGGGTCCTGTTTGGTGCCGGGGTCCGTGGCTGGTACGGCGAGTTGGCGCGTTTGGGTGACCAGGGAGTCGACCGGGTTTGTTTGGGCCTGGACGGATGGTTGAGCCACGGAAACCGGGGCGACGGGGGCGGAATCGGCTGGGGTGTCTGCGTGCTCGGGTCGGCTCTCGGTTCGCGAGGCGGTCGATGGGGCTGGGCTGGTCGAAGTGGCCCGGCTTTCCGTGGTCTCCGGCAAGTCGGGAGTCTCGGGAGTGTCGGGAGTGTCGCCTTCGGTTCGACTCGCAGGGGTGTGCACCGTTAGGTCAACCGCGGGACCCGCTTGGGTCGCTCGGACCGTCGACACCACTTGCCGGAACCGACGTTTCCCGCCCACCGGCGCGGCGGACCCGGGGTCGGTGAGATCTATGACCTCGCCAACCGCCGATTCGAGCGGAGTACGGCTACTTGATGCGTCGCCAGACGCCGGTCCCAGTTTGGAATCAGTCGCGGTGTGGCTGCGATCAACGGCGACGCGGGGGCCCGTCGGGCCAAGGATGGTCTTTGGGGCGACGGTGGTCTTGGGGGCGACGGTGGTCTTTGGGACGACCGTGGTCTTTGGTGCGACCGTGGTCTTTGGTGCGACGGTGGTCGACTTGGTCGAGGGGGGGCGGCTGTGGGGGACGGGCTCGGGCGGGTCCGGGCGGAGTACGGCCATCGATGGCACCGACTGGTGGCTGGCAGTCACGATGGCTCGAACAGGGGCCGGGACGACAGGCATCGGGGTTATCGCGGGAACTTCCGCCGTGATTGGCTCCGGGAGCGCGTCGCCACGAGCGCGGTCGACCGTGCCGGTCGCCGTTTCAAGGACATCGACCGTGGTCGGGGTAGCTGATTGATCAGCCGAGAGTGGCCCGAGAGGAGTTCGCGGTGTTCGGCGGTCGAGGACGGCCACAGCGGCCAGAAGTGCCGCCCCGATCGCCAGTGAGATACCGGCTCCGGAGAGGTTCAATTCGGCGAGGATGGCGGAGGCAGTCATGGGGGCGGAGAGCAGGGACAACGTGGGCGCTCACAAGGGGTTAGGAAACGTCGGGCCCGCCGCTGGAACCCCGTAGGCCGCTGGAACCCCGTAGACGGTAGGCGCTATCCGGGCCACCGACGGGGACCGTCGAGCGTTGAGCCTACGTGTTTCGTCACAGAACCGCAATGAAACCCCACCCGGCGGGTTCTGTGTGCCGAGTCACGTCCCGTCGGGTGGCCCCGATGGTGATCGGATCGGATCCGGTGCACCCCCTACACGGGGTGAACGAAAAGCGTGTGTGAGCGACCATTCGGCGTCTTCCGGCCAGCGTTTCTTGTTCTCGCGACGTCCTGCTCCTCACCGCCAAAGAACAGGGGGATTTCAATGTGACGTCTTCGCGAGACTCTTCAACCGTGGCTTGGGATCCGCGTCGCGAAGCGTTGCTGGGACACGCTTCTCGTTGGTCGGGATGGTCAAGCCACGCGTTGTTCGTTGGTTGTGGTGTTGCCAAAGGTGTCGCCAAGAATGTCGCCGAACAGCGCGTCGAGCGCGGCGTTGGCGCCCTTCGGCATCTTTTGAGGCAGCGAACCGTCGGACGAACTGTTGGCGAAAGCCGGCGAGGCTGAGGGGGGCGTGAGCGGCGCCTCGGAGGTCGGGGTCCGCGGACGCGACGCGCGCGGTGTTAACGAGGACGCGGTCACATCGGCCGGCAACACCGTCACGCCGGGGTGGGCGTGCGCCTCGACGGGCACCTTGGCTGGCACCTTGGCTGGCACCTTGGCGAGCCGCACCGGGGTCGGCTTTGGGGGCGGAGTTTTGGCGGCCGGAGTTTTGGCGGCCGGAGTTTTAGAGGCCGGGGTTTTAGCGGCCGGAGTCTTGGCGGCTACCGCCGGGCGTGCGGTGCGCGCCTTGGGGATCCGGGCCCTTCCCTCGTCGTCAATCTGAATCGGACCGGTGTGGTCGATTAACAACATCTTGGTGGTGTCGGTGCCGCGCATAAGCCGCCGTTCCTCGCCCGACGACGGCCAGTTGGCATTGCGCCGGGGCCGTCCTTCGGTGCGGTGATCGAGCCACCCCACGAGACCGAGCAAGGCGATGCCGAGCCCCAGCAGGACCACGGCGAGCACGGGCGAGAGACCTTCGGCAGCGAGCATGTCTTCAGGGTAGAGAGCCCTCCCACCGCAAGGGTGGACCCTCGGTGCCAGCGTGTCGGACCCTACGTTTTTACGTCGACCTGGGCCGTTTGCAGAAGCGCCAACACTCGCTCGGCAAAATCTCGAGCGGGTTCAAGGTTGTTGCGTTTGAAGGCCATGCCCCCGAGCGAGGTGCCGCCAAGGTCGGTGACGACTTGTTCGAGCTTGTCGAGGACCTTTCCGGGGTTCACCGCGTACGTGGTGAACACGGCCGCCGGCTTGCCATCGATCCGTGGCAGAGCGGCGAACTTTTTGCGTTTCCCCGGGCGTTGGCCTGCCACGATAATGCCGTCGGTCCAGCTCCCGATCAACACCAGATCGGCGGCCGCGAGGTACGTCGCATCGACACCACTGGTGGGGAAGACCCGGCTTGGGATACCCCGACGGAACAGCTCGTCGGCAATCACGAACGCTGCACGTTTGGTAGTGCCGGTCATGGATTCGTAGATGATGGCGACGTCCATTAGTCCGCACAATAGACGCTGGCGCATCCAATGGACAGAACTCGAACCGGAGGAAGGCGCACAACCTGCCGTCGAGGACAGGTTCCGCAAAGTGGCCTTCGTTTGCCTGGGGCAGCCGCTCCCGGGTAGGTTCGCCATCATCGAGCGGGGGCTGCAGGTGCACACCCGGCCCCGTTTGTTTCGTTGCGGTATGCGCCCGGTTGTCTTGGCGGCGCAGGCCTTCTCCCCCTCTCCTTTCCTTTCTCGGCCGTTGGGGCCGATCCGATTCGCCGAACTCCCGTTCGCGAAATGAGGTACCTATGAGTCTTGACGCACAAGCCATCGAACGTTCAGCGCTCGAACGCAAGGATCGCGATGAGCTGTTCACCATCGCCGTGGCGATGGGAGGCAAGCCCGGGTCCCGCACCCGAAAGGGTGAACTGGTCGACCTCGTGCTCGAGCTCGCCGGCGTCGCCCCTGCCCCCCCGGGCGGGTCGTCCGATATCTCAGCTGCGGATGAGGCCAACGACGAGTCCCAGGCGGATGCCGCTTCTTTCTCCCCTGAATCGTCGACCGCGGGCCCCCAACCTCGAAAGCGCGCTCCGGCCCGCGGGAGGGCCGTAGCGGAAGCGCGCGATCCTGCCCCCGCGGCCATGCTTCCTGGAATTGATGCGGTGGACGATGATGGAGACGGCGCCCTCGACGACAGGGACGCAGACAGCGAAGCCACCGACGTCACGGATAGCGCCGCCGAAAAGGGCGATATCGCCAGTGACGGCGACCCGGCCGAGTTCACCTCGGCTCAGCAAAGTGCCGCCGACGTGGCCGACACCGATCGCGACACGGAAGATGATCCGAATTTCGATCGGGGCGCCGGCTCCGGTCCGAACGGCCGGTCGAACGATCGCCGGCCCAGCCCGAACGCGACATCCAGTTCTGATGACCGCTCCTCGCCGAATGGAGGGGGCTCGCCGAATGGTGGGGGCTCGCCGAATGTCGGTGGGTCGGCATACGGCGACGGCGGTCGGGACGACAACGAGCCGGGCAACCGTCGGCGGCGTCGACGTGGACGCGATCGGCAAGGTGGCCCCGGTGAGTTGTTGGAGGCTGAGCCCGTTGATGTGTCCGGCCTGCTTGACCTCCGGGAAGATGGCTACGGCTTTCTCCGGCTCAAGCATTACCAGCCGAGCAAGGACGACGTCTACATCTCCGTGAAGCAGGTGCGCCAACTCGGCCTCCGCAAGGGCGACATCGTGGCCGGAGCGGCTCGGCCGGCCGGCCGACAAGAAAAGAATCCAGCGCTCCTTCGCATTGATTCGGTGAACGGCCAAGATCCCGACCAGGCCCGGCATCGACGCCGGTTCGAGGACCTCACGCCACTGTTCCCCGATTCGCAGTTCAAACTCGAAAATCCCGCCGAGCCGTACAACATGACCGCTCGCATCATCGATCTTCTCGCTCCCATCGGCAAAGGGCAACGAGGGCTTATCGTGTCGCCGCCAAAGGCGGGCAAAACCACGATCATGAAGACGATCGCCAAGGCCATCGAACGCAACAACCCTGATGCTCACCTGATTGTGTTACTGGTCGACGAGCGGCCGGAGGAGGTCACCGATTTCCGTCGATCGCTCGAACGGGGTGAGGTGGTGGCGTCCACGTTCGATCGGCCGTCGGAGGAGCACACGCTGGTCGCCGAATTGGTGATCGAGCGGGCGAAACGACTCGTCGAAGAGGGTCAAGATGTTGTCATCATCGTCGACGGCATCACCCGGCTGAGCCGGGCGTACAACCTCGTCACGCCGGCCAGCGGCCGCATCATGTCTGGTGGGATCGACGCGGCGGCGCTCTACCCGCCGAAGAAGTTCTTCGGTGCCGCCCGCAACCTCGAAGAGGGTGGATCGCTTACCATCCTTGCCACCGCCTTGATCGACACGAACTCGAAGATGGACGAGCACATCTTTGAGGAGTTCAAGGGCACGGGAAACATGGAACTGAAACTCGATCGGCGCACCGCTGAGCGACGGATCTACCCGGCGATCGATGTCGACGCGTCGTCCACCCGTCACGAAGAGTTGCTTTTCGATCGCAAGGAGCTCCAAAACGTGTGGAAGTTGCGTCGGGTGTTGCACAGCATGTCGACCGATGGGAACAACGCTGCCGGTCTCGAGATGCTCATCGAGCGGCTCGGCACATTCAAGACCAACGAAGCCTTCCTTGCCGAGGTGGCGAAGGCACCGGCGGCGGGCTGAGTTCGAAGCCCACCCCCGCTCAATACGACACCACATGAGCCCATCGGGCCAGAGCGCCCTCAATCCCCAGCGCCGAGCGTCGCTCTTTGCCGCCAAGCTCCGAAGCCTGGTGTCCGAGGAGTGGGGAGCAGACCCCGATCGTCGGCGCGAGGCCGGCGAAGTACCCGGTGGGGCCGCGCTTTTCGATCGGACCGAGGGCCGCGCCTGGGTCCTGGTGGAGGAGCGCCCGGCCTCGGCGTTGGGCCGGGTCCTCGCCTGGGTCACACGTCCCGACGTGGCCGGCCCTTCGGTGGAAGTCGCGGGGGTGCCCGTCGAAATCCACGTGATGGTTCCCGCCAGCGATGACGCGGGGACCGTGGTGGCTCGGCAGGCGGGCGAGTTCCAATTACCGATCACCGTTTGGACGGTGTCGGGGGCACACTTGCAACAAGCCGTTCCCGCACCGCCCCACGTGGCCAAGCCGCCGCCCGCAGGTGTTGACTCTTCCGTGGACGTCATGGCCGCCCACGGACTTGCCGTGCGGGTGGATCATGGAATCGTGGTGGGCGAATGGTTGGGCCTTGAAGTGGCGCGAATCGTGGTCGACCCTGACGGATCGTCGCACCTCGAGGTGGGCGTGGGCCGCAACGATCGCGAGGCCTTCACCATGGTGCACGGCGTGCTGCCCTCGCCCGAAGCGGTTGCGATGGTGGTGGCGCGGGTGAAGCGGTACCGATCGGCATCGGACCTCACGAGCCCGCTCACGCGGCTGGCACGGGAGCGATGGTTGTTGGCAACTCTGGTGTCCGATGGTGCGGTCGCTGGGGCCCACACCATCGAGCCAAGGGAGAACACCACTCCATCAGAAAGCGTGAACGACGTTGCTCCGGCGGTGGGTTTCGGCTCGTCGGTGCTCGACGGCGGTCCAATCGTTGTGGCCTGCACGGCGGGGATCGACGTTGGTCTGGTCCCGGCAATCGCCGACGCCCGACTGGCCTACGCCTCCGGCCGACCGCTCGTGGTGGCAATGGCCGCCCACGACCGCGCTCCGCTCACGGATCGACTCAATTCGTTACTGCGGGAACCCGCCGAGATTCGGGTCATACCCGTACCGTGGCAAGGTCGGTAGCGTGAGCGGAATGTTCGACCGCATCGCCGATCTCGATCGTGAATATCTTGAGGCGGAGGCCCGACTCGCCGACCCCAAGGTGCTCGGCGATCAGCATCGTTATGCCGAGGTGGCACGGCGTTACCGCGAACTCGAGCCCATCGTGTTTGCCTACCGTCAATGGTGTCAGTCGGGGGATGACCTCGCCGTGGCGAAAGAGATGCTCACCGACGCCAGCGGCGAGGACCGAGAAATGCTGCGCTCCGAGGTGGATGAGGCCGAAACATCAATCGCCCGGCTCGAAGAAGAGCTCAAGGTGCTCTTGTTGCCTACCGATCCCCACGCCGGTCGCAATGTGATCGTGGAGATCCGCGGTGCCGAGGGAGGCGAGGAGGCAAACCTCTTCGCCCGGGATCTCTACGAGATGTACCAGGGTTACGCCACTCGCCAGGGCTGGAAGGTGGAGGTGTTGAACGCCAGCCCGTCCGATCTTGGCGGTTTCAGCGAAGTGACATTTCAATTCCGGGGCGACGATGTGTGGACGCGCATGAAACACGAAGGTGGCCCTCACCGTGTCCAGCGGGTCCCGGTCACCGAGTCCCAGGGTCGCATTCACACGTCTTCGGCCACGGTGTCGGTGTTGCCGGAGGCCGACGAGATTGAGGTTGACATCGACCCAAACGACCTCCAGATCGACGTCTATCGTTCGTCGGGCCCGGGAGGTCAGTCGGTGAATACCACCGATTCCGCCGTCCGTATCACCCACCGACCCACGGGTGTCGTGGTAGCCATGCAAGACCAGAAGAGTCAGCTCCAAAACAAGGTCAAGGCCATGCAGGTGCTTCGCTCCCGGATTCTTCAACGCGAGACCGAGCGCCAGCAGGCGGAGTTAAGTGCCGAACGAATGGGCCAGGTTGGTGGTGGGGGGAGGTCGGAGAAGATCCGCACCTACAACTTCAAGGAGAACAGGATCACGGATCATCGAATCGGGCTCACTCTCTACAAACTCGACAAGGTGCTGCAAGGGGAACTCGACGACGTGATCGACGCGCTGGTGGCCGACGAACGGAGCCGGCAGCTTGCCTTTGCCGAGTCCGATGGTGTCCGCTGACTCTCCAAAATCGGCGAGCCTTCGCGCATCCAGGGGCTCGCTCCGCCTGATCGATTTGCCGATGGCATCACAGGGTGTCACCTGGCGGGTCCTGCGAAGTCACGCCCAACGGCTGCTGCTTGAGGCCGGAGTTCCAGCGCCCGAATCCGAAGCCCGATGGATCGTGGAGGAGGCGTCGGGTTGGGACGGGGCCGACCACCTTGCCCATCTCGACGTGGCCGCGCCTACGGCGGGGGTCGCCTCGTTCCAGCAGCTGGTATCGCGTCGCTGCGACGGCGAGCCGTTGCAGTACGTGCTCGGACATTGGTCGTTCCGACGGCTCGACCTCTTCGTGGATTCACGAGTACTGATTCCGAGGCCGGAGACCGAAGTGGTGGCGGGCATTGCGCTTGAGGAACTCCTTCGGGGGCGAGCGATCCATGTCGACGGGTCGCCGTCGGTGGTGGTCGACCTCGGCACGGGGTCGGGTGCCATTGGCTTGTCGCTGGCGGTGGAGGGTCCGCCCGGAACGCAGGTGTGGCTCACCGACATCTCTGCCCCGGCGCTCGCCGTAGCCCGTGCCAACGTCGCCGGAGTGGGTCGGGCCGGCATTAATGTGCGCGTCGCCGAGGGTAGGTGGTTCGATGCCCTCCCTGACAAGCTTGCCGGCATGATCGACGTGGTGGTGAGTAACCCCCCGTACATCGCTGACCACGAGTTGTTGCCGGTAGAAGTGGAGGAGTTCGAGCCGTCACTGGCACTGCGAAGTGGGTCCACCGGCCTCGAGTGTTACGCCGAACTCGCGGCCTTGGCCCGGCACTGGTTGCGGCCCGACGGCGCACTCGTGGTGGAGATTGCGCCGCACCAGGTGGCGGAAGTCGGTGGGATGCTTGCTGCCGGCCTAGGCGACGCCCGCATTGACTCGGGCCCTGACTTCGCCGGCCGGTTGCGGTGGGTGCGAGCTCGCCGCCACGCGGTGTGACCAAGGCCTATTTCGCCTAAGTGGGTGTCCGGGAAGTCAGGTTGCCCAGGTGAGTGCTTGTGGGGTGCCTTTTTTGGGGGCGAGCCGGTTGATCATGGTGGAGATGGCGGCGACTTGGATCCAGGTTTCGGCGGCTTCGGTGGTGTGTTCGAGGTC
>JANOSD010000052.1:0-20634 GCA_031415655.1 Actinomycetes bacterium | reverse complement strand
CGCTCTACAAGAAATGGCTTACCAACGACCGCCGCCACCGCCGTCTCGTCGAACAAATGCGTGCCGTCGCAGCCAAAGCCACCGAACTCATGCTCGAACAAGCCAAGACCCCACCCACGGCCTGAGGTTTAAACGCAAGCTAAGACCCGCTGGAGCGCCCGCCTGCCACCGATCGCCATCTCGGGGCTATTGGCCGAGTGGGCGTACATGGCCGCACCGATCGAGAGCGCCCACCCCTGGGCGCGTCGGCGAGTAGCCCGATCCGGTTTCGTATCGGCACCAACGCCCGCTGCCTCGAAAAAGGAACTCCGAACGGAGACATCGTCGAAGAGCATCCAGGCCACGCCGAGATCGGTGGCCGGATCACCTGCGGTGATGTCGCCGAAGTCGATTACTGCCGTCAGTTTTCCGTCGTCCACGACAAGGTTCCCGGGATGAAGGTCGCCGTGGAGCCAGCGGGGGGAACCACTCCAAGGAGCAGCAGCCAGGGCCCGATCCCAACACCGTCCGAGGGCCTCGAGTTTCGGCGCCGGGAAAAGGTCGCGAAACTGCAGGAGGTAGCGGCGCGTGACCTCGTTGCGATCGGGAAGGGGGCCACCGCGGTGGGGGTTCTTCGGAGCGTCGGCGGCAGCAGGTTGATGCATAGTGGACAAGAAGGCGCCGAGTGTTCGGGCCGCCGCCGATGGATCGGTGGGGGGCGCATCGATCGCCGAGTGGCCGCGGAACCAGGGAATCACGCTCCATCGCCACGGGTAACGGAGCGCGGTCGAAGGTTCTCCAACACGTAGCGGCGACGGGATCGAAAGGGGCAGGCGTTCGGCCATGGCCGGCAACCAACGCTGTTCGTTTTCGAGCAACGCGCTGGCTTGTTCTCGACGGGGCAGCCGGACCGCCAGCCGGTCACCCACTCGTACTACGGCGTTGTCCCAGCCGTGGACGATCGTGCCGATCGGCTGATCGGCGAGATCTTGATGCTGCTCCCGCAGGAGATCCCGCACGAGGTCGGTGGTGATCACGATCTCTGCATCAGGCATATTGTTTGCGGTCATGGCGAGTATCCCTTCGGTGGGTGCACGGTCACGTCCGTCCGATCGGCCCCGTTTCGCCGTGTGGGACCCGATGCCCCAGTTCGATAGTGTCAGCGTGGATGACGGTCTACCTCGTTGGAGCCGGTCCGGGCGACCCTGGGCTCCTCACAGTTCGAGGCGCCGAACTTCTCGCCGAGGCCGACGTTGTGGTGTACGACCGGCTGTCGGTGGCAACGCTGCTCGATTTGGCCCCGCCGTCGGCGCTGCGCATCAATGTCGGTAAGGCGCCGGGCAATGCCATGGTGCCGCAGGAGGGCATCAACGACCTTCTTGTGGAACACGGCCAAACCGGAGCGCATGTTGTCCGGCTCAAGGGCGGCGACCCGTTCGTGTTTGCTCGCGGGGGCGAGGAAGTGGCGGCATTGCAGGCCGCCGGCATCGAGTTTGAGGTTGTCCCCGGTATTTCGTCCGCCATAGCCGCGCCGGCCTACGCCGGCATACCCGTCACGCTTCGGCATTCGTCGGAGCTCTTCACTGTCATTACCGGCCATGAAGATCCCGACAAGGGTGGTGAGCTCGATTGGGAGGCGGTGGCGAGGCTTGGCGGCACGATCATCATCTTGATGGGGATCGGTCGGTTGGAGAAGATCGTCGGCCGGTTGCTTGACGGGGGTCTCGATCCGGCAACCCCGCTCGCGGTGGTTCGTTGGGGCACCCGACCCGAACAGCACACGGTGCGCGCCACCTTGGGATCGATCCTGGATCGGCGGGAGGAGCTGTCATCGCCATCGGTGATTGTGGTCGGTCGGGTAGCGGCCACCGACCTGTCGTGGTTCGAGCGCCGACCGCTCTTTGGGAAACGAGTGGTCGTCACCCGGACCCGGGCGCAGGCATCATCGCTCGTACGTTTGTTGCGGCTCGAGGGTGCGGAGGTGATCGAGATGCCATTGATCGCCATCGAAGGTCCGTCCGACGGCGGGAGAGCCCTCGACGATTCGGTGACTGCCTGTCGCACCTACGACTGGGTGGTGTTTACGTCCCCGAACGGCGCGGAGCGTTTCCTTTCGCAATTGCGAGACGTGCGCCAACTCGGGGATACCAAGGTGGCGGTGATCGGGCCGGGCACGGCAGCCGTGTGTCGTGACCACCGGCTCGAGCCCGACCTCATCCCCGAGCGTTTCGTCGCTGAAGGCTTGCTCGACGTCTTTCCCAGACCGCTCGACGCGAGCACCATCGGAAGCACCGGCCGAGTGCTGTTGGCTCGCGCCGAACAGGCCCGCGATGTGTTGCCCGATGGCCTGCGGGCGATGGGATGGGAGGTGGAGGTCGTGGCGGCCTACCGCACGGTGCCGGTGATCCCAACCGACGAACAGCGGCGTGCGCTCACCGATGCGCATGTCATCACGTTCACCTCATCGTCCACCGTCGATCATTTCGTGGCCGCGTTTGGCGACGCCGGCGACGCGCTGGTAGCTACGCCAGCGATCGTGGCATCGATCGGGCCGATCACGTCCGCCACCGCCCGAGATCATGGGCTCCCGGTTCACGTCGAGGCGGTCGACCATTCGATCCCGGGGTTGGTGCGAGTGCTGGTGGATCACCCGCTCAATGAGGTGCTGTGAACCGCGCCACGTTGGTTGGTGTGCAGATCGTTGTGGGCATCGCGTGCGGCTTGGTGGGCTTGTTTTTGCTGGTGGGCCTGGGTAACGCCGACAACAGGCTCCTGTGTGTGCATGCCCCCGATTGCACGCTTGAGGTGCACAACGCATCTGGTGACCGCACGTCGTGGTCCTTCACCCGCGAGGGATTTGTCGATGTCAAGATCGACGATGCTGGCGACGCTCCATCGCTGGAGTTGTACTTCCGGGCTGCGGGGGCGGATTCGAATGCCGAGCCGACACGGGTGACGTTCGCCGATGCGCTGTCCGACGAATCGGCGCTGGATCTGCGCGAACAGATCACCGCATGGCGAGTCGATGTCTCCGACCGCCCCCGTCCACTCGACGTTCGCGTCGGTGATGGCACGGGTAGCACTGTGGTGGGGTACACGCTGGTCGGCGTGGGTCTGCTGGCATTGGCGGGAGCGGCCGTCGGGGCCGTACGCCGACGAGATCCAAATTCATTGCCGTTGCCGGCGTCGTCGCCCATCCCATGACGTCGAAGCCCCGAAACGCGGTTTCGTTCCGTGCCCATGGGGTGCGAGCGCTGGTCTTCGACTTCGACGGGCTGATCCTCGACACTGAGGTTTCGGAGTACGTCACCATTCGTGAGGTCTTCGAAGCCCATGGGCGAGCCCTCCCGCTCACGGCGTGGTCGAAAATCGTGGGGCGGGCCGATCATCCCCACTGGCTCGATTGGTTGGAGGATGAGTTGGGGGAGCTCCTTGCCGATCGCGAAGCCGTGCAGGTAGGGCGGGTAGCGCGTCATCACGCGATGATCTCGCAAGAAGTTGTGCGTCCTGGGGTCGTGGCGCTGCTCGACGCCGCGGACACCCACGGCATTGGGTTGGCGGTGGCTTCGAGCTCGACGTCCGAGTGGGTGGAGGGCCACCTCGACCGTTTGGGGATTCTGGGGCGGTTCCAAACCGTCCGCACCCGCGACCACGTCGATCGGGCCAAGCCATGGCCGGACCTCTACCTCGCGGCCTGTCGCGACCTCGAGGTGGAACCGGCGCAGGCGCTGGCCTTCGAGGATTCGGCCAACGGTTGCACGGCAGCCAAGGCGGCGGGCCTGCGTTGCGTGGTGGTACCGAACGACATCACCCGCGACAGCGACTTCTCCCACGCCGACCTCGTTCTCGCATCACTTGCCGATCTTGATCTTGAAGCCCTCCGGGTAGGGCCGAACCCCGGGGCCGTATGATCCCGCTGTGACCCTCGTCGACGCGACATCTCGGATCATTGGCGACCAGGCGGTCGGCCCCATTGGCTTCGGCTGCTGGCGGTTCGTGCACGCCGACCTCGCCAGCGCCCAGGCCACCCTTGAGGCCGCGCTCGACGCCGGGATGAACCTGATCGACAACGCCGATGTCTACGGTCTCGACCACGGCGGGGCCGGATTTGGTGCCAATGAGTCACTGCTGGGTTCGGTGCTCGAAGCGGCCCCGGCACTGCGCGACCGAATGGTGCTCGCCACCAAGGGGGGTATCGCTCCGCCTACGCCGTACAACTCCGGGTCGGCGGCGTTGCGCACGGCGTGTGAGGCCAGCCTCGGTCGGCTGCGCACGGAGGTGATCGACCTGTACCTCGTGCACCGTCCCGACCTCTACACCCACCCGCACGACGTGGCCGACACGCTGGTCGAGTTGCAGGTCGAAGGCAAGGTTCGCCACCTCGGCGTGAGCAATCACACGCCCGCGCAGGTGGCTGCGCTGTCGTCGGCGCTGGCTGATCGCGGGAGCCGATTGGTTTCAATACAACCCGAGCTATCGGTCGTCGCCCCGGCGGCGATGCGAGACGGCACCCTCGACCAGGCCATGGAGTTGCGGCTCGTACCGCTGGCCTGGAGCCCACTTGGGGGCGGTCGACTGCTGAGCGGCGAGGGGGTACGAATTGAGCTATTCAACGTGCTCGACCGACTCGCTGATCGTGAAGGCGTCGATCGGGCAGCGGTTGCCTTGGCGTGGGTGCTCGCCCATCCCAGTCGAGTGGTAACGATCCTCGGTTCGCAGAATCCGGCCCATATCGCTGCTGCCCAACAAGCGCTCACCGTCCACCTTGATCGCGCCGACTGCTACGACGTGCTGGTGGCGTCGGAGGGGGTGCCGCTTCCGTGAATACCGTCCCAACGCCTGGGCGCCCGGCCCGAGACCCGGTCGAGGTGAGCTGGTTCTCGGCCCTGTGCGACGACGACTATGAGTTTCTCGGCGTTCCTGACCCGTCACTGCGAAGTTCCTGGAGCCATTGCTCCAACATCGTCACCACCGCCGACCGCCTGGGGTACGACAACGTCTTGCTGCCGTCGGGCTACACCCTCGGTATCGATTCGGTTGCGTTCGCCGGCGGCGTGGCGGCGCTCACTCAGCAGATCCGGTTGCTTGTTGCGGTGCGATGCGGGGAACTGGTAGTGCCGCAACTGGCCCGACAGCTCGCCACCCTCGATCACATGCTCGGTGGCCGTCTCACGATCAACATCATCTCGTCCGATCTCCCCGGGCAGACACTGGCGAGCGAGCCCCGTTATCAACGCACGCTTGAGACCATGCACGCCTTGCGAACACTGCTTGACGGTCAACCACTCGATGCTCACGGCTCGTTCGTTGACCTCACGCTGGACCCACCGGCAGTGCGCACCGTGAGCGGAAGGTGTCCGTTGCTGTACTTCGGTGGGCTGTCAGCGCCGGCCCGGGAAGTGGCGGCGGAGGCAGCCGACGTCTACCTGATGTGGCCGGACACCATGCCGACGGTAAAAGCCATTGTCGACGATCTCACGAGTCGGGCCGCCACCCATGGCCGATCGTTGCGTTTCGGGTATCGCGTGCATGTGATCGTGCGGGAGACCGAAGCCGAAGCCCGAGCGGCGGCGGCGGCGTTGGTGTCGAAGCTTGATGACGAAGAGGGCCGGAAGATCCGTGAACGTTCACTCGATTCCGCTTCGGAGGGTGTTCGTCGCCAAGCCGAGTTGCGTGATGCCGCGGGCCATGAGGGTTTTGTGGAGGACAACCTCTGGACTGGTATCGGCCGAGCCCGCTCGGGTTGTGGGGCGGCGATCGTGGGCGATCCCGATCAGGTGGTGGCCAAGCTGGCGGCCTACCAGGACCTCGGTATCGATGCATTCATCCTTTCCGGGTATCCCCACAAGGACGAATGCGAACTGTTCGCCCGTGACGTGCTTCCGCGGATCCGCCACGCACCGGTAGCTCCTGCGGTCGCTCTCTGACGTTGTTTTCGCACCACTGGGTCGCCTCGATGTCCGTTCGTCGAACTGCCCGCCGTTTCCCCGACCGACCCCTGGCCCGTATTCCGACCCGTTTTCCGGCCCGTATTCCGGTCCGGGTCCGCGCTCCCGGCATTCGCCGATCGTTCCTCGCGATCGGCGGTGGAGCGGTGCTTGCCACATCATTGGTCGTGGCGTCGTGTTCCTCGTCGGCTCCGCCGTCACCATCGGGTACGTCCTCTGCCGGTTCCGTTCCCGGCACCACGAAGGGCTCAACTCCGGGCTCCGTTGTCGGCGAAAATCCGGCCCTCAGTGCCTTCTACCTAACTCCATCACCGTTGCCTGATGGCAAACCCGGTGATGTGATCCGTTCCGAGCCGCTCTCCGCCGCACCGTCGGGGAGCTAAGAGCGTGTCCCAGTAACCATTCGGCGTCCTCCGGCCAGCTTTTCCTTTCTTGCGGTGTCCTCCGTCTCACCGCTCCGGGTGAAGCCGACCAGCTCGTGATCCCTGCCATCACGAACCAGGTTGTGTCAACGATGTGCAAGAACGGTGATCCCGTGAACTTCACGTCGTACCCCGGCGTTCCCCACGACACGATCGGCTACTCGTCGGCCGCCGACGTCACCACGTGGATGCAGGCGCTCCTCAGTGGCGGCGCCCGTCCCAGCATGTGCGGCGTGGCCCCCGTTCCTTGATGAGCAATTCAGCAGCCACGGTAGGTGCGGCCGCGCACCGTCGTCGACGTGTTGCTGTTTGCGTCTGAGCCGCTGTTCCCATTGCCATTCGATCCCGAGTTCCCCGACGACTTGCCGCCGGACTGTCCGCCGCCGGAGGCGCTCCCCGAGCCGCTTCCGCTCTTGCCGCCGCCGGTGCCTCCACCCGCCCGCGGGTAGTAGCCGGCAGGATTGAGAGTGGGTGCAGGTTCGGTGGGTGCAGGCGGACTCGGCGGGGGACCGGCGGTCGACCGAGCGTCCGGGTCGCCGGGGGGAATGGTGGAGGAAATCGTTGACGGGGGCGTTACCACCCCGCAGGCTTGGTCGTGAATGGCCGCACCCACGGTAAGGTCGGGGCGGGATGCGCACAGCGCTGACGTGTTGGCGGCGAGCTCGGCACTGGGGGGTACGTCGATCGAGGACGCCATGCTTGGAACGGCCCCGAGCCGAGTGGCTTGCGGTGAGAGGTTGAAGTCGGCGCAGCTGATGTCGTGCGGCGAAGGGAGCGGTGCCTCTGTGGTGGTGGGCACCGCGGGCGCGCCGACACCGGACGCCACCTGCGTGGGTGCATTTTTCGGGCCGCATCCGGCCAGCGTGAGGGCAAGGAGCAAGGGGGCGGCGAGCAACGGACCGGTGCGCCTTGCGGCCCGGGAACGCCGGCGTTTTTGGCCGAGGTTGACGGGTTGTCGCATAGTGGGCTGGCGTTGGTTCATGGTGCCTCCGATGAGAGACGGTGTGGGCCGCAGTTCGCTCCGTTGCGGCGGAGAGGGAGCGTTGCTTTAAAGGCGCGTTGTTTCACGGTTCCTCTGACGCTGTGATCCCGCCGACGGTACAGCAGTATCCGAACGGCGCCGGCCTGGCGCTTTCGTGAGTCGTAACGTCCTGGTCATGATCGAAGGACTCCGCATCGGCCACACCACCGACCCCGTCGCCCACACCGGTTGCACGGTGGTATTGCTGCCCGACGGCACCGTTGCCTCGGGTGAGGTGCGCGGCGGGGCACCGGCCACAAGGGAGTTTGCGTTGCTCGAAGCCACCCGCACCGTCGACCGGATCGACGCCGTGTCGCTCAGCGGAGGTTCCACGTTTGGCCTTGCCGCCGTTGAAGGGGTGATCCGATGGCACGAGGAACAGGGGCGGGGGTTCCCCACGGGAGCGGGTCCGATTCCAATCGTGGTGGGGATGAGCCTGTTCGACCTTATTGGTCTTGCGGACCGAGACCCGTCGGTGCGGCCCACCGCCGCTGACGGGTATTCGGCGTGCATCGCTGCGCAAGACGTGTCGGTCACCACCTCGGGTCGGGTCGGTGCCGGAACCGGCGCCACCACCGGAAAACATCTCGGTGGGCACACGGGGCCAGGGGGCCTGGGCGTGGCGTGGCGAGAGCACGATGGCGCCCATGTGGTGGCGATCGTCGCCGTCAACGCCTACGGCTCCATTCTCGACGAGGGTGCCGCTGCCATCACCGATGCACAGCGTCGAACCGCGCCGCCACCGACTACCGGCGAGGCGTTCAGCAACACCACGATCGGGGTGATTGTCACCGACGCCACCCTTCGTAAGGACGAGTGTTTCCTGGTGGCCCAGTCGGCCCATGACGGGTTCGCGCGGGCGCTTGATCCTTCCCACACCCGGTTTGACGGCGATGCGATCGTGGCTGCTGCCACCGGCGGCGTTGCTCGCAGGGGCGAGGGTGATCTTGACGTCGTCCGAGAAATGGCCTGCAATGCCATGGCGGCGGCGATCCGGTCCGTGGCACTGATCTGAGGGTTTTGGCTCCTTGGGACCGGCAAACTGCTCGGTGGCTTGCCCGATATTCGGGCCCATGAGGCCGATTTCGCAACTTTGCGGGACGTTTGTACACCCCTGGGGTAGGCAGACGTCCCCGAAAACCAATGAGTGCCGTTTCTGGTAGCCCCGATACTGCATCGAATCGCTGATTCCTGGGCATCGGCAAGAAAGTCCGGGTCATTGACGCCGCCCGGAGCGCGGTGGCTGCTTCAATGCACGGGTGAACTCGCGGCGCGCGCCCACTCCTCATTTCGCGTCCGCCCCTACGCGTCCCGGCTTTCATCCAGCACCACTGGTCGAGCCTTTCCCGTCCACTCGCGCCACCTCGCCGGCTGAACCCGTGACGGCGCCCACCAGGGCACGGGCGAGCGACCGAAGGCTTCCGGCGTCGCCGGCGGCAGCGCCCTCTTCCGGATTCGGCTACTTCCCGGGCCTCGACGGGGTACGAGCCATCTCCGTGATCGCCGTCTTGCTCTACCACGCAGAAGTCAGCGGCATGAAGGGCGGGTTCCTCGGGGTTGAGGTGTTCTTCGTGATCTCCGGCTACCTGATTACCTCCCTGCTCCTTGGCGAAGAAGAACGTTCAGGAGCGGTCAGCCTCCGTCAGTTCTGGATCCGTCGCGCTCGACGGCTTCTCCCGGCAATGTATGCCGTAGTGCTTGCCACGCTGATGGTGTCCGTTCTGTTCCTCCGGGAGGAGTTGGCGAGCCTTCGAGGCGACGCTGCGGCAGCCTTCTTCTACGTCTCCAACTGGAGCTTCATTCTGGGGGAAAAGAGCTACTTCGAGGCTAGCGGGCGTCCTTCCCTGCTCCAGCACCTGTGGTCGTTGGCCGTAGAAGAGCAGTTCTATTTGCTGTGGCCGGTGCTGTTCGTGGCCGGGATGCGATGGCTCGGACGCCGCCGGTTCCTGTGGGTGATCCTTGGTGGCGCCGCGGCCTCGTGGCTCTTGATGGTGGTGCTCTACGGCGATGGCTCGTCGGCTGAGGCTCGCAATCGGGTGTATCTCGGCACGGATACGCGGGCTTCCGGCCTGCTGATTGGGTGTGCGCTGGCGTTCGTGTGGATGCCGAAACGCATTCGGTCTGATCGGGCCGGCCGGCACGCCGGGTTGATCGTTGACTTGGCCGGGGTTGCTGCGCTTGTGGGGATCGGATGGATGTTCGCCGCCACAAGCCAGTTCTCCAACCTGCTGTACCGGGGCGGGTTCGTGGTGCTGGCGCTGCTCACGTCGGTGGTGATCGCCGCCGTCGTGCATCCCGCCTCGCATCTGAACGTGGTGTTGGGCTGTCTCCCCCTGCGGTGGCTCGGGGTGCGCTCCTACGGCATTTACCTATGGCACTGGCCCATCTTCCAGCTCACCCGACCTGGGCTTGATGTTCCGTTTGACGGGATTGGGTTGTTGGCGTTGCGAATGGGTCTCACCCTCGTGGTTGCGGCGGCGAGTTATCGCTACCTCGAACAACCGATTCGGCACGGTGGACTCGGCCGCTCTTGGGCCCGCATGCGAGTTGCTACGGGTTCTGAACGACAGGCCCTCCGGCAACGGTGGCTGGCGGGGATTGGTTCGTTGGCTGTCGTTCTCGCGGTCGTCGTGGGCGTGACCATCACTGCCACGACGCCCACGACCGAGCTCACCTCCGCAACGGCTGGAGCGGGCGTGCCGAGAGTGGCGGGAACGGGCGCGGCGGCGGCGATCGATCCGCGCGACTTCTCCGAGGCCGCCGTGGATCCGAACGCGGTGGCCGACCCCTTCGCCAACCAGCCCACCAGCACCGAGACTCTTGCTCCGGAAACCACTCTCGATCCGGACGCCGTAACCGGGGGGTCAGAGGTTCCTGGCTCTGAAGCTCCGAGCACCGAAACAACGCCGTCGGACGACACGCCTCCCACGTCGTCCACTCTTCCCCGACTCGCTCCCCCGCTCAACGCAACCAAGATCGCTCTCCTCGGTGACTCGGTGATGCTTGGCGCGTCACCGGCGGTACAGCAATTGCTCGGCCCCAAGGCGGTCATCGCCGCCAAGACGAGTCGGCAGGTATCCGACGGCATCGACATCGTTCGAGGGTGGAAGGCGGCCGGGTGGCTCGGTGAAGCGGCCATCGTGGTGCACCTTGGAAACAACGGCACGTTCTTTGAGGCGCAGTTCGATCAGATGATGGGGGAGTTGAAAGACGCTCCACGGGTGGTATTCCTGACCGTGCGGGTGCCGCGACCCTGGCAGGATTCGGTGAACGAGACCATCCGTGCGGGCGTTGAACGACACAAAGGCAAAGCGGTGTTGGCGGACTGGCAGGGGTTCAGCGAAGGCCACCCCGACTGGTTCTACACCGACGGGATGCACCTCGACCCGAACGGCGCTCCGAACTACGCCGAGCTTGTTGCTTCGGCGCTCTGACGCAAACCTTGCGGATGGCTCGATCGATCGTGTTCGGTTAGGCGTACCAGCCGTTGAGGTCGGTGATGGCGTGGGTGGTGCCGCTGTGGGTGACGATGGACAGGGCGGCAGAGTTGGGGTTCGGATTGCCGACAGGGAGGGGGGTGGTGGGGGTGATCGTGGCGATGGCGCGGGTCTGACCGGGGACCAGGTTGAGCGTGCTGGTGCCGGGCTGCAGTTGGCCGAAAGGCCAGACGGTGAGGTGGGTTGCAACGCTGGTTTGGGTGCCGGTGAGGTTGGTGTTCACGGCGATGGCGGCGGCAGGAATGGCGATCGTTCGGGGGATTCCTGCCACGAGGGGTGCGCCGGGCGGCGGATTTCCGGGTGGTGGGTCGCGGGTGTCGTCGATCCTTGTCGGGGTGACGGGGTGGTAACGGGGACCGGCTCCGGGTGCGGTGTAGGCCACGATGTCGACGATCACATGGATCTGCCCGGTGTTGTTGCGGATGGTGATCTTGCCGTCGGTGCCGATAGGGACGATGGCGAGGTTGGCGGCGATCCGGTTGCCGGTCACGTTGACGTTGGACACGGTGGGCGTGCTCGTGCCCTTGGGCCAGGCGGTGAGGTGGGTGTCGGTGGTGGGGTTGATGCCGGTGAGGTTGATCACGGCCGCGGTTGCGTTGGAAGGAACGGTGGCTGTGGGGGTGACGGTGCCAGCGATCTGGGCGTCACGGGTTTGGCCTTGGGCGATGGCGGCCGCGCTGGTACCGGTGCCGTTTCGGGTGTCGAAGATTCGGGTTGGGGTGACCGGGTGCAACGCATCACCGCAAGGGCAGAGCGTGGGCGTGGGTGGCACGATGAGTGGGTTGGGATCGGTG
This sequence comes from Actinomycetes bacterium, assembly GCA_031415655.1. Taxonomy (GTDB): domain Bacteria; phylum Actinomycetota; class Acidimicrobiia; order Acidimicrobiales; family Acidimicrobilacustridaceae; genus JAKOVR01. The sequence goes on along the minus strand of JANOSD010000052.1, from coordinate 8,973 downwards.
GTTCCGGTGTCGTACCAGCCGGCGATGTCGAGGATGAGGTGCGTGAACCCGTTGTTGTTGCGGACGCTGATGGTGCCGGTTGCGGGGTCGGTGGTGACGGTGGCGAGGTTGGCGGTCACCGCACCGGCGGTCCAGTTGAGGGTGCTCGTGGGTGGGGGAGGGAGCCCGGTAGGCCAGATCGTGAGGTGGGAGTCGGCGGTGGTGTTGGCGGTGGTGACGTTGAGGACGACGGCAGCGACACCATCGACGGGCATGGCGTTGGCCGGGGCGGCAAGGGTGGGCCCGGTGACCGTGATGGTGCGTTGCTCGCCCGGCCCCAGCCGGTTCGTGTCGCCCCCGGGGCGCGAGTCGTAGATGCGGGTGGGGGTAACGGGGTGGTAACCCCCGTAGGCAATCTCGACGGCTCCGGCGTCGCATCCCACCCCTTGATGTCGGGGCTGGCCGCGTTGGTCCGTGGCCTCGGGGTCCGCGCAGGCCGGATCGTCGGCGGCGATGTGATCGATCACGGGTGACCCCGGGAACGGCGCGGCGGTGGGGGTCGGCCCACCGTTGTCGGTGACCGGGCCGATCATCGCGTCCCCTACAACAACATCGGTCGGATCGAGCGTGGTCACACACGACGAGTCGGTGAACACGTTGCCTCCCCCGGACCCCATCGCGGCATTTTGAATGGTTTGACTCGTGCCCCGGGAGCAACTCGGGACCGCGTCCGGAAGCGCCGAACTTCCAAGGACGGATCGGGAGACCTTCACCACGGGCGTGGGCACCGTCGTGACGACGAAAATGTCGGACGCGCGATTCCCCGAGGTCAGTACCGCCCGGTTGTGGGCGAACGTTGCGTTCCGTATCTCCACCGGCGTGGGCGGTGTGGTGGAGGCCTGGTTGATGACAAGGATGGCACCAGCGCTCCGACCGATGTTGTCCACGAATGTGGTGTCTTCGATGAGGAACAGCAGGTCAGGCCACATGGTCATGGAGACAGCGGCACCGCCTCCTCCTGTCTTGTTCCCGATGAATGACGATCGTCGGATTTTCGTTGAGTACGCGGCCCCGAAGAACACCGCCTGATTGTTTTCAAAGGTGGAGTCGGTGATGGCGCCGCTCACCGAGACGGCACTCTCGGCCTTCCCCACGTTGCCCCGAAACAGACTGCGGGCGATGGTGAAGGGGCCGTATACGGCACCGGTGCGGCCGCCTTGATTCTCTTCGAACGACGAGTCCGTGATCGTGATCAACTCGGTGCGGTTGGTGTGGGCATGAAGCGCACCGGCGCCAGAACCTGTGAGATCGATACTCGGACTTCCGGGTGCGGGTGGGAGGTCGGTGGGCCAACTGGAGGGGGGAATGGAGCCGCCACTCACGTTGTTGCGCCGAAAGCTTGAGGAGACGATAGTGGCAACGGGCGTGCCCACATCGCCGATATTCACCCCGGCCGATCGGTCCCAGTAGCCACCAGCAGGAATGGTGTTGTCGGAGACGGTGCTTTCGAGGATCGTCAAGGACGACACGCTCGCCGCCGTCGTGAGCGCGGCGGCGCCGGTCGTGTGGCTGATCTCTGACCGTTGGATCAAAACGGGCGAGCCATTCGATCGGTCGGGAAAGTTGATCGCAGCGATTGGGCCCCCGCCGAGGTTGGATGGCCGCTGATTCATGGTGACCGTTGTGTCGACAAGTGTGAGTTCGCCGTAGTGGTAAATGGCCAGCCCGGGCGCTCCCTGCCCGCCGGTGACCATGAGATGGTCGAGGGTGAGTGGTGTGTTCTGGTAATTCCCGTCGGGTCGGTGGAACAGTCGTTGGCCGGGGCACGCATTGGCCACGGTGCTTCTGTTGCCGAGGATCGTGAGCGGCGGCTTTACGGTGATGTCGAGGTCGCCCGTCGCGTTGGCGTCCTCGTCGGCGGTGGTGGGGCCACAGTGGTCGAGGGTGTAGGTGCTCGACACGGCGAGGCTGATGGTGATCGTGTCGGGCTTGGGCGCGAGCGGACCGGGCGGCCAAGTCTCCACCCACGTGGCGTTGGCCTGGCTGACGGCTTCGCGGAGCGAGGTGAGGCCGTCGATGGGGTCAACCGTGTCGGCGGTGGTGGTGACGGCGATCGCAAGGTTGATATCGGCGGCTGCGGGCGGCGATGCGGCAATGCCGACGGCAGTCCACAACAGCGTCAAGATCGTGAGGATTGCCGATGCCGTTGGGCGTGACTTGGCGCGACGTCGGCGTGTTTGTGCGTCGGGCCGGGGTTTGGCTCGGCGTTCTGCTGCGCCGTCTCGCGCCCTCAACCTGTTCCGACGTCGAGCCATGCGTGGAAGTGTACGCAAGCCCTGCCGTCCATACTCGGCCGTCCGAAGTCACGAATCGAAACCCGGGCGCATGCCCATTCCGGCGGCCCGTTCGGTCCCGTCGGCCCGTTGAGGGGGCTTGTGCGGGTTACGCGAAGAAGCCGTTGGCGTCGAGGATGGCGTGGGTGGTGCCGCTGTTGGTCGAGATGTGGATCGCGGCCAACGTCCCGGGTTGGTTTGGGTTCGAGGTCGGGGAGGCGGGGGTGATGGTGGCGACGGCGCGGGTTTGGCCGGTGATGAGGTTGAGGTTGCTCGTGTCGGGCAAGGCCTGTGCGGCGGGCCACATCGTGAGGTGTGTGGCAGCGGTGGGCTGTGTGCCGGTGAGGTTTGCGCTCATCGCAACAATGGGAGCCTCGAAGGTGATCTCGTAGATCGAACCGCCCACGAATGGAGCGCTCAGCGGTGGTTCGCGGGTGTCGACGACACGAGTTGGAGGGACGGCGAGGAAGCGGGCGCCGGGGCCGGGGGCGAAGTACGCAACAAGATCGATGATCGTGTGAAGCGACCCCGAGTTGTTGTGGATGGTGACGGTTCCGTCGGCACCGATGGGGACGATGGCGAGATTGGGGATCACGGTGCCGGGGGAAAGGTTGAGGTTGGAGACGCCAGGAAGGGGGCCGCCAGTGGGGAAGAGCGTGAGGTGCGTCGACAAGCTCGGGTAGACGCCGGTGACGCTCACGATGGCCGCAGTAGCAGTGGTGGGTACGTCGGCGGCACCGTGGATCGACACGATCCTGGACTGATCGGGTCCTATGGTCCCCGACGGCGTCCCGGTGCCGATGCGGGTGTCGAAGATTCGGGTAGGGGTGACAGGGTGATACGCGTCACCGCACGGGCAAACCTGCGAGGGTTGGACTGAAGAATCACCCACCTCGTCGCTCGAAGTAAGCGGAAACGACTTGGTGGGGGTGGGTGGGACAATGAGCAGGTTGGGATCGGTGGTGCCGGTGTCGTACCAGCCGGCGATGTCGAGGATCAGGTGGGTGTGGCCGCTGTTATTGCGGGCTTGGATGGTGCCGGTGGTGGGGTCGACGAGCACGGTGGTGAGGTTGGCGTTGGTGTCGCCGGCCGCCCAGTTCAGAGTGGAGGTGGTGGTGGTCGAGGTGCCGGTGGGCCAGAGGCTGAGGTGGGAGGTGGCGGTCGTGGAGGTGACGGTGGTGTTGACGACGATCGATGACACGCCGGTCGGTGGGATGGAGCCGACCCCGAGGACGGGGATGGTGCGTTGCTGGCCGGGGCCGAGCCGGTTGCTGTCGCCGCCGTCGCGGGAGTCGTAGATGCGGGTGGGCGCGACTGGGTGGTAGCCGCTCCACGCCACTTCCACGGCGCCGGCGTCGCAGCCGAGACCCTGCCGGCGGGGTTGGCCGCGTTGGTCGATTGCTGTGGGGTCGGTGCAGGTGGGGTCCGTTGCGGCAATCCGCTCGCGAACCGGTGATCCCGGCAACGGTGCGGCGGTGGGGGTGGGTCCTCCATTGTCGGCGACCGGGCCGATCATGGCGTCGGGCACAACCAGATCGGTGGGATCGAGCGTCGTCACACACGACGTGTCCGTGAACACGTTCCCACCACCCGACTCGAACTCGGCGTCGCGATCCGCCCAGAGGCGACGGGAGCAACTCGGGACCCCGTCCCCCTGGGCCGAGCTCCCGAGCACGGTTCCGGTGAGCTTCAGGTTCTGGAGGGGCAGTCCACTGTCGACGCGGATGTCGGCGGAGCGCTCGCTTGAGGACAACACGGCCTGGTTGCGGTTGAACGTGGACCCCCGAATTTCGAGTGCGGCAGTCGGTGGAAGCAGGCCGTTGGTGTGGATGCCGACTGCTCCGCCCGATCGGCCACGATTGCCGACGAGCGTCGAGTTCTCGATCAGTGATGGTTGGTCGGGGGACAAGTAGACACCGACCGCGGCGCCTGTTCCTCCGGTCCGGTTGTTGATGAATGACGATCGCCGAATCGTCGGGGAGGATGCGGCGCCGTACCACATCGTCAGGTTTGCCTCGAAGGTCGAGTCGGTGATCGCGCCCTGGACGGATGCCGCTCCTTCAACGTGGCCGACGTTGCGGCGAAAAATGCTGCGCGCAATGGAGAAAGGGCCGTGGACCCCACCGGCCCGACCTCCTTGGTTGTCTTCGAACACCGAGTCTGTGATGGCGAACTGCTCGGGTTGGCTCGACTGTGCGTAGAGCGCACCGGCGAAGCCGCCGCCCAAACCCGTCTGCGTGTTGGTTGGTTCAGGGGGCAGGTCGCCAGGCCAAGTAGCCGGTGGAATCGTGCTCGAACTCTGGTTGTTGCGTCGGAACGTTGAGCGAGTGATGGCTGCTGAGGTCGTTCCGGCGTCGATGTTCACGCCCGCGGCAGCAACGTTGAAACCCCCGTTGGGATTGGCGTTGTCGGTGACCACGCTGTCGGTGATCGTCAACGATGACACGCTGTGCGCGGTGGAAACGCCGGCAGCGCTCGTGGTGTGGCTGATCTCGGATCGTTCGATGACGACGGGAGACCTGGTTGATGTTCCTCGGAATGCAATTGCGGCGACGCCGCTGCCGAGGTTGGATGGCCGCTGATTCAGGGTGACCGTTGTGTCGCGAAGGGTGAGCTCGCCGTAGTGGTAGATCGCCAACCCGGGCGCTCCCTGCCCGCTGGTGACCGTGAGACGGTCGAGGGTGAGTGGTGTGGTCTGGAAGTTCCCGTCGGGTCGGTGGAGCAATCGCTGGCCGGGGCAGGCATTGGCCACGGTGCTGCTGTTGCCGAGGATCGTGAGCGGAGGCTTTACGGTGATGTCGAGATCTCCCGTCGCGTTGGTGTCCTCGTCATCGGTGGTAGCGGCGCAACGGTCGAGGGTGTAGTTCGTCGATGAGGCAAGGGTGATGGTGATGGTGTCGGGGGTGGGCGACACCTGCCCAGGTGGCGGGGACGAGTTCCAGGTGGCGTTGGCTTGGTCGATGGCTTCCCGCAACGAGGTGAGGCCGTCGATGGGGTCAACCGTGTCGGCGGTGGTGGTGACGGCGATCGTGAGGTTGGTGGCCGCGTTCGCCGAGCTTGAAGCGGCCACACCCGTCACGAGAAGCGACACCAGCGCCAGGACGGCACCGATTGCCGTGTTTCGCGTTGACGGCGGACGTCGAAGCGAGTGGATACGGTTGCCGCCCGGTGGGTACCCGTTCGCCCCGTTCGCCCCGGTCGACTTCCGGCCGTTGGTCGTCGTACCGTTGGTGCTCCGGCCGTTCGTACCGCCTTCTGGCGCCCGTCTCGCCCCCGCGTTGATCATCGCGAGACTGTACGTGACGATCACTCGAACGTGCCGGCCGGGATTGGGCGGATCAACCGTCGACCAAAACGAACGTTGCGGCTTCCGAAGCGGGCCTACTGCTCGGGCCACCGATGCCACCGTCCGCTGCGGTGTGTCAGGGAATGGAGCCGCGGGGGACGATCCATTCGGTGGGTTGACCGGTGATGGCGGCGATGCGGTCGAAGTCCTCGTCGTAGTGCCAGATGGTGGCGCCGTGCTGTTCGGCGACGGCGGCGATGAGGAGATCAGGAATCTTCACACTCCGGTGATGAAGCCCGCCCGTTTCTGCCAAGAGACCTTGCACCTCCTCGGCCCGAGCGTGGCACGCCGGCGTGCAGAGGAGTTGATGGGTGGTGTTGAGGCGAATCTGCATGCGTCGGTACTCAACAGCATTCTGCGCGCTGTAGAGGACTTCCATCCGAATGGGTGCTGTGGTGCTCAGCGTGTCTTCTTCGATCGCCGATTGCCACGCGTCGATCACGCCAGGCCGGAAACAGCGATGCCATGCGCTGGTGTCGGCGAGGAGGAGCTTTAGCGCCATTGCCCGCGCACCTCGGCGAGCATCTCCGGACTTAGGTCGGTACCGGGGCCGCCATCGCGCAGCCAGGAGATGAACTCTTGTCGGCGGGCGTCACGTACCACTGCCTCGAGCGCGGCGTCGACTGTGGCCTTGAGCCCGGTTGTTCCGAGGTGAGTCTGGGCCTCGGTGAGCAAGGCATCGAGGGCATCGTCGACGAGAATTGAGGTTCGGCGTTTCATGGGTCCCAGCATACCTTGGAATGATTTTCGGTATGCAGGTAAGGCGTATTTATCCCCGGAGTATCGGTGCGAAGCACAATGCTGACCTTGCTATTCGTACTTGAGGCCCATCTCCCGGAGCAGGTCAATCATGCTGCCGGGACCGTCCGGAGCATGGTCACCCGGCGTAATTGATGCATATCGGAGATCCCCCGTATAGGCATACGATCCATACTGCTGCGAGAGGTCCCAGTCGACGGGCGACCGGGGATCTCGTCCGATGCTGATGCCCTCGAACGGGGCCATGCCGTACAGCAGGGGCAAACCCTCCAGTGACGCCTGTTCCTCGCCGTCCACCAGGAGCCGGACCGTCCACACACTTCCGGCGGCCGCCTTCTTGTCGAGTGTCAGCATCGATACGCCGGCGGTAAGAGGCTCGGTGGCCACACGTCGCATGTGGCCCCGCCCGTCGTTGTGGGCGTAGTGGAGGCAGTCATCCTCGACGTACAGCAGGTACCCCGACCCTTGGTCGCCATGGCTCACCAGCACACCCTCGTCGCCGGGCTGATACCCGCCGTCGCCGAGTTGCACGTCGAAGCGGATGCCGCGGAACCAGAGGAGTTGCACCGAGCGCCAGCGCTCCAACGTTGGGGCGCCGGCCAGCACCTTGACCGGTTCGCCGAACACTGCGGACCGCTCCGGGCGGATCAGATACTTCAGCGAAGAACCCTCGTCGAGTGGGTAGACCTGGTTCTCCCAGGCGGCCTGCTCCCATGCGTCTGCCAGCTCGCGCGCCCGCTCGGGGTGTTCGGTGGCGAGGTTGTGGATCTCGGTTGGATCGTCGGTGAGGTGGTAGAGCTCCCACTCGTCGTCGTTGAATGGTGTGAGCGGCGTATGGAGCGTGACGATCTCCCAACCGTCGCGATAGAAGCCTCGATGTCCGATCATTTCGTAGTGCTGCTCGGTGTGCCGGCTCGGCGCCGTTGCATCGGCGAGCGTCGGTGCGAAGGTCGATCCGTTGCGAGCGCCGGCCACCTCGTCGGGATCGAGGCCGACGAGGTCGAGCAGGGTGGGGAGAAGGTCGGTGACGTGGGTGTACTGACGCCGCAACGTTCCGGGGTCGGTCAACCGACCGTGCCGCTCGCCGTTAGGCCAGTGCACGATGAACGGCACCGTGTGGCCACCGGCGTGGGTGTTGATCTTGTAGAGCCGAAACGGGGTGTTGCCGAGCATCGCCCACCCTCGGGGCATGTGGGGCATGGTGCGGGGTCCGCCGATGAGGTCCGTTTGAGCACGGTCGGCTTCGAGGTCGTCACCGTTCAGAAGGTGCACGTAGTAGGCGGTCGTACCGACCTCCTCGCCTTCGCGGGACGACCCGTTGTCCGACGTGAAGATGAAGACGGTGTTGTCGAGTTCGCCGAGTTCGCGCAGGGTTTCGATGAGGCGACCGACGTTGTGGTCGATGCTACGCACCATCGCCGCAAAGGTCTCCATATAACGAGCGAACAACTCCTGGTCCGGTGCGCTCAACGAGTGCCATTCCTGCACGTGGTTGCCGGGCTCATGGTTGCGAGGCGGCAGTTCGGTGCCGTCCGCGACAAGCCCCATCTCTTGCTGGCGAGCGAATCTCGCATCTCGAAGCTGGTCCCAACCGGCGTCGAATGCGCCGGCGAAGGCCGCCATATCGTCGGGTTTGGCGTGGAGTGGCGCGTGCACGGCGCCATGGGCCTGGTAGAGGAAGAACGGCTTGGTCGGGTTGCTGGCCTTGAGACCGGTGATCATCGAGATGGCGCGGTCGGTGATGTCGTCGGTGAAGTAGTAGCCGTCGGGATAGGTATCGATATCCACGGCGTGGTTGTCCTCGACGAGGCGGTGGGGATGATGCAGGTTGGTGAAGGCATCGAGCACGCCGTAGTAACGGTCGAAACCCTTCTGCAACGGCCACGAGTGGTGCGGCCCGGCGGCGCTCTGATCGGAGTCCTTGGTGAGGTGCCACTTGCCGACCATAAACGTGGCGTAGCCGTTGTCGCGCAGGAGCTGCGGCAGCGTGGAGACGTCTTCGCGAAGTTCCATGGCATAGCCCGGGAATCCCGCATCGGAGTGGGCGACGGTGCCCACACCAGCGAGGTGGGGGTTGAGCCCCGTGAGCAATGAGGCCCGGGTGGGCGAGCACATCGGCGTGACGTGAAAGTCGGTGTAACGAAGGCCGCAGTCGGCGAGGGCGTCGAGGTGGGGGGTGGGGATCTCCGAGCCGTAACAACTCAGGTCGGAGTAGCCGAGGTCGTCGACCATGATCACCACGATGTTCGGGGCGCCGGCCGGGGGTTCGGTTCGGGGCGGCCACCATCCCTCGCTCCCGGCGAACGTGCGCCCCACCTTTCCCTCAAACCCCTCGTAGGCCCCGAAAGTTGCGTTTTGGTCTCCCATGCCCATCGATTCTGCCGCGTACGTGAGGCGATAGCTCTCAAAGGAGCACAAATGAGGTTTTGGTTGGGGAGACGCAAGAGTTTTGATGCGTGTCCCCCAACAAAAAACGCAATTTTGCTCCTTTTAGAGCGATCGCCGAACGTACGCGGCAGAAACCATGGGCGATGGGGAACCAAACGCCACAGTCGG
>JANOSD010000051.1:0-18973 GCA_031415655.1 Actinomycetes bacterium | reverse complement strand
TACCAAAGAGGGCCACGCCACGTACGCGCGACGCAAGGCAATTGTGGAACCAGTCTTCGGTCAGATGGACACCGTGCAGGACGCCAAACATCTTCTCCTTCGAGGCGAGACCGCCGCAGCCCAAGAATGGGATTTCCTCGCCGCCGGCCACAACCTCCTCAAAGTGTTCCGGGTTGTCGGTGTCGACGTGTTCATCACAAACTGACACCAACCGTCGCGGCTGTGCCCGCTAAATGACGACGACTCATTCACCGTGAAAACCGTCTGCTTCGCCGCGCCATAACACGCCTCAAGGGCGCTACTGGCACCACACAAGGAGCCATCACGATTCCAAGACCGCGCCATGCAGAACCCGAATCGGACCCAAAACACCCAAATTTTCCGTTACTGGGACACGCTCCTAGTACCCAGCCGCCAACTTTCGGCCATCCTCGGATCAGGATTCGCCGAGGACTGCGTCGGCCGTCACCTCCATGTGGCCGAGATGCTGGAACAACTCTTCGAGTACGTGAAGAACCAAAGCGCCGTCGGAGCGGTCAGCCCCGGGCATAAAGTCACGAAACGGGTGGTCCAACGCCGTCGGGCCAGTGACGAACTCGTCGATCAGCGCGGCGCACCGATCAATCGCGGCCGTGATGCGATCCTGCAGTTCCGCCACCGTGGCCGTCGTTGCGAATTCCGCCTCACGATCGCGCAGACTGTCGCGTCCGAGACCCGGCATCTCGAACCACGAGGGCGCCAACTCACAGCAGTGCACCACGAGCCCGGCCACCGAATTGGTGCCCCATACAGGAGGTTTGGTGTTGACGAGCTCGTCGTCGAGCCGGGCAAGCACTCGTTCCATGCCGGTGAACGCGTGACGAAGATAGAGGTCGATGCTCGCCGCATCGACGGGCGTGAAGTGATGGGTGCTCATGGCTGTCCAGCGTGGCACACCAACTCGTCGTCAGGTGCCGAGGATTCAGGTGCCGAGGATGTGGGGCGCGAGGTCGGCGAGGGGAAGGGGAACGCCGTCGTAGGCGACCGAACCGTTGCGAAGTACCACGACCTTGTCGGCCAGGGCGAGGGCGTGGTCGGCGTGTTGTTCCACGATGAGCAGTGCGGTACCCGCTGCCTTCGCTTCGGCCAGCCTTTGGTACACCTCGTCGACGATGACGGGAGCGAGGCCGAGGGAAAGCTCGTCGGCGATCACCAGGCGAGGCTTGGCGATGAGCACCGGAGCGAGGGCCAACATGCGTTGTTCGCCGCCGCTGAGGGTGCCGGCGATCTGCGAGCGACGCTCGCCGAGCCGGGGGAACAGCTCGTAGGCGGCCTCGACGCCCAGCGGACCGCCGGTGCCAAAACGGGTGGCATCGGGGTCGGTGCCGGCCGGGAGGCGCAGCATCATGGTGAGGTTTTCGGCCACCGTGAGCGAGCCGAACACGGAGCGCCCCTCCACACAATGGGCGATGCCGCGGCGGGCGACCTCATGGGTGGGGAGCCCGGTGATGTCGTGGTGATGGAACGACACCGTCCCTCGGGTGGGGTGCAACAACCCGGAAGCCACACGGGCCGCGGTGGTCTTGCCTGTGCCGTTTGTGCCGAGCAGCGCAACGGCCGCGCCATACGGCACGGAGAACGACACATCGAATAACGCCCTGAACGGACCGTAGGAGGCGTCGACGTGATCGAGGCGGAGCAGGTCTGCGAGCGCGGAGGAATCGGGGACCGTCACGCCGCGCCCTTGCCGAGGTAGGCCTCGCGAACCCGGGGTTCGGCGAGCACCTCGGCCGTGGGGCCGGCGGCGATGCGCACCCCATGGTCGAGCACGAACAACCGGGTGCACAACGTTTGCACCGTGGCGAGGTCGTGCTCCACCAGCACGATCGTGGTACCTCGCTCGTTTTGCACCCGGCGGAGCACCGCCGCCATGGCTTCGGTTTCAGTTTGGTCGAGGCCCGACGACGGCTCGTCGAGGAACAACAGTCGGGGCTCGGCAATGAGGGTGCGAGCCAGCTCAACCAAACGGCCGAGGCCCAGGCCGAGCGACTCGATGGGTTGGCCGATCACGCCCGGTAACCCACCGCCAACCAGGTCGACGGTTGCCAGTACCGCATCGTGTTCGGCCGTCGAGACCCGTCCTTGCCCGAGGAGGTCGCGAGCGAGACCGCCGCTCCGATGGCGGACCCGTTGGGCGACGATCAAGTGGTCTCGCACCGTCATGCCGGCGAACAGTTCCATGCGTTGAAACGTGCGGCCGAAGCCGAGACGGGCCCGACGGTGAATCGACAATCGAGTCACGTCGTTTCCGGCGAAGGTGACGCGCCCATGGTCGGGGAGCAGCATCCCCGACAAGCAGGCGAAAAGGGTGGACTTTCCGGCACCGTTGGGACCGACGAGCCCGATCATTTCGCCCTGGTGCACGTCGAGGTCGACGTGGTCGAGGGCGCAGATACCGGCGAATCGTTTGGTGACTCCTTGGGCGAGAAGGAGGGGTGCGTTCATCGAGCGGCCTCCCGGGGGAGCAGGCGCAAGAGCACTCGACGGGTCTGGCTTTCTATGATTCCCTCGGGGAACTTGGCGTAGGTGACGGCGCCGAGCCCAAAGAGCACGAAGGCCACTCCCTGGGCGGTGCTCTGGCTGAGCCCGAGCGCTTCGAGCAGTCGGGGGAACAACAGAAACGACAAGCCGGCGTTGACGGCGCCCGAGATGGAGCGCGAGCCGAGCGTCACCACCAGCACCAACCACACCAGGCCGTAGAAGTAGTTGAGGTCGGCCTGGAAGAAGCTGCGGCCTACTCGGCGCTCGAAGATGGCCAGCATCCCGCCCCCGAAGCCGGCAATGGCGGCCGACAACGCGAACACGGTGATTTTTGCCCGAGCCGGGTTGATGCCGATGCTGGCCGCGGCCGTTTCGCTGGTGCGAAGGGCGTGAAGGATTCGGCCGGTGGTGCCACTGCGAACGAGGAGCACAATGGCCGACATCAGGATGAGGGACGCCACGCAAAGAAGGAAGAAACGTCGGTCGTCGCGGAAGTTGATGCCGAGGAAGCGCGGGCGGGGAACCTTGATAGGAACGCTGCCACCACTCACGGCGTCGAGCGGCATGATCACGGTCTCGAACATCAAGGCGAACGCCAACGTGGCAAGCGCGAGGTAGACGCCCCCCAACCTCAACGCCGGTAGCGCAACGAGTGCTCCGAGGACTGCGGCGATCGCCGCACCGAGGACGGCGGCGACCAGAACGGGCATCCCGGTGTGGGCGGCGAGCTGCGCAGTGGCGAAACAACCGACCCCGCAGAACGTGGCCTGGCACAAGGAAAGTTGGCCGCCGATCCCGGTGATCAACGTGATCGACAGGAACACGATCGACAAGATGACACCCTTGGTGATGATCGCGAGGTAGAAGTCGTCGAGGGTGGTGAAGGTGAGGATCGTCCCGCAGCCGACGACGAAGGTGCCCAAGACGTACGTGGCGATGGTGAGCCGACGGTCCCGCAGCGTGGAGGCCGGGGGTGGAGGCGGGGGATCGACGGCGGCGAGCGGATCGGCCATTTCTCGCGGCTTTCGTAGGCCGGGCCAGAAGAGGAGGAGAAGGAACAGCACCAAGAACGGAAGCGATCCCTGCAAGCCGGTGGAGACCACGTTGCCCGACGGCAGATAGCCCGCCAGCAGCTTCTGGAGCACGCCGAGGGCGATGCCACCAACGGCGGCCAAGCCGATACTTGAGAGCCGACCGAAGGCGGCGGCGGCGAGCGCGGCGACGAGCAGATTGAAGTAGTCGAACTCCGAGAGCTGCGAGAAGAGGGGTGCGAGGAGCACCCCGGCGAGACCGGCGAACGCACTCGACAGCATCCAGGAGATCGCGCCGACCCGCGCCGCGTTCACGCCGGTGAGTTCGGTGAGTCGGGGGCTCTCCACCACCGCCCGCATGTGGAGGCCGATGGAGCTGAACCGGAACATGGCCAGCAGGCCGCCAACGCACACCGCCGTGATCACCATGGTGGCGATTTGGTTAGTGGACAGGTCGATTCCAAACAGCTGCACCGTGGTGTCCGATGCCAGTCCGGGTGGGTTCGACAGCGACGCCGTGCCGATGAAGAGCTTCGCCACTTGGGGGATGGCGACGAGAAGCCCGAGGCTGGTGACCAACTTGGCGACGGCGGGCGCGGTACGGAGGTGTCGGTAAAGGCCGATATCGAGCAGTAGGCCGAGCAGCGGTGCCACGATGAGTACGGCAACGACGAACGACGGGAATGTCCCCCAGCCGAGGTACTTTTCGCTCCGCAGCGCGTAGAAGATGCAACCCGAAACGAACGCCTGCGCTCCGAAGGCAAGGTTGAGTACGCCCGAGGTCTTGTAGGTGAGGACGATCCCAACCGCGAGCAGTCCGAAGACGCAACCGATGGGCAGGCCGCGCAGGATGTAGGTGAGGAGGTCGGTCACCCGTCAGACCAGTCGGGGCTCGATGATCATTCGCCGCCGGCTTTGCGGCGGGGCTCGTCGGGGAGCGGCTCGTCGGGGTTGAAACACACGAAGGGTTTCTTCGGTTCGGTGAACTGAGGGACGAACTTGCCATCGAGGATTTTGCTGAAAGACTGGCAAGAGACTGGCATCGGGGCCTCGTGCACGATGGTCCAGTCCCAGCCGGGTGTGATGCCGTCGGCGTTCCAATTGGTGACCTGATTGAGGTTGGAGATCACCTTCTCGCGTGTGAAATCGGGCCCGGCCATGGCGATACCGCGGTAGAGCATGTCGGCGGCAAGCCATCCCCCGAGGCTGATCTCCCCCTTCTTGGCGCCAGGAATCTTGTCGATCCACTTCAGGTAGTTGTCGAGCCCCGTCGGCCGTTGCGCAAACTCCAGTGGTACGAACTGGGTCATGATGATCGAGCCTTCGAACTCCTTGGGGTAGTCGGCGAGGACGTCGTAGTCGTAGCCGGTCTGCAGGTACTGGATGATGTCGGCATTCTGCTTCGAAATCTCGCGGGCAAGGTTGATCATGCCGCTCGAATCCATGCACGTGACCACCATCTGCACACCGGCCGCTTTCATCTTCTGCACCTGCACGCCGTAGTCGGTATTGCCAAACACAACGGTGTCGTCGGTGAAGACCACTTCGGCCACCTTGTGCCGTTCGAAGCCGGCCTTCATGCCGACGGCGCACTCCTTCGACTGATCGACCCCATAGGTGATCAGGCCCACTTTGCTGATGCCATTTTCACGGGCGACAAAACTCTGCGCCGGATAGCCACAGCTGGTGCAGAGAAAACTCCCTTTGTCGCCGTAGAGGTTGGGTGGACCGCCGTAGTCGGGATTGATGCTCCAACCGAAGGTGGGGATCTTGGCGTCGGCGAGCACCCCGGCACCGGTGAAGAGCAACGTGGCGACGGGGGCTACGGCAAACACGTTGTCTTGCGATACGAGTCCCTGCGCCTCTTCCTTGTTCCTGAACATCTGGTCGTCACGTTTGGACACGAGTTCAAGCCTGCGGCCGTACATGCCGCCTTCGCTGTTGACCATGTCGAAGTAGGCCTGCACGCCGTTGAATGCTTGATCCACGGGCATCTTCAGAATGTTGCTGGTGGCGGCGACCCCCCCCACCCGAATGGTGTCGTCGGTGACGCCCGGCTGCGTGCTCGGGTTCTTCTGTTTGAGTTTGTTCTTCTCGACGGCGCCCGTGGGGTTGCCGCCCCCGGACGCTCCTGCTCCGGCGCCAGTGGTGCCGTTGGCCTGTCCGCCGTTGCCCTTGTCGCTCGCCTCGTACACGTTGCCGCAGGCTGCCGCGAGAACGAGTGCACCTACGGCGAGCGCTCCGGCAGCTTTGGTCCGCGGGCGGTGCGATCGGTGCGATCGGTGCGATCGGTGCGATCGGTTGGTGGTCGGTGTGCGGTGGCTGCGCATGAGGTCCCCCGTCGGCCGGATCGACATACATCGATTCGGCGGCCGTCCCCATCATCCCCGAGGGAGCGGCCGCGTGCTCGACACTACCCCCGAACCTGACGTTCGTGTCAGAAATCTCTGGTCAGGCGGCGAACAGGGCGCGGTGGGTGATGCCGGCGAGCGTGTCGAGGAGGAGGTCGTGGTCGGCGGCTACCTGCCCCGATAACACGAAGTAGTTGCAGCGCTCGATCATGGCGACCAGCGCGAGGGAGGAAAGCACAGGATCAAGCGTTCCGGTGGCGCCCGTGGGTATGCGGGCGGCAAGGGTGCCGGCGAGATCGCCGAGCAGGTCGGTGCCCATTTTGCCCACTTCGCTGGCATCGACTTCGGCTTCCGTCCACGTGCGCAAGACCGGGCCGTAGTGGTCGTAGAGGGCGGTGAAACGGTCGAGCCATGCGCGTAGTTCCGCCAGCCCGGCCTCGTCTGGTGTGACGGCACCGAGGGAGCCTGCGAGCCCGGCCATCTGTTCCGCGACATCGGCGATGAGTGCCTGGAAGAGGTCCTCTTTGTTGGCGAAGTAGAGGTAGAACGTGCCGTGCGACGTTTTGGCCGCCTTGACGATGTCGTCGACCCGCGCCGCGTGAAAGCCGCGTTTGGCAAACACCTCGATGCCGGCGTCGAGGAGCCGCCGGAGCGTCTGTTTGCCCCTGGCGCGAAGTTCGCGGCCCTGCGCCGGTGTGCCTGGCCGACCCACGGGCGCCGTGATGGGCTTCGGCGCAGCGACGGTCCGCGCTGCTGACTTCTTGGCGGGCACGAACGAACCCTACCCGCGCTCGACGGCGTGCCGATAGGAAGCGTGATGGACCTGACCTTCACCGATTGGCAGGCGTTCGGCCTGGTAGTACTCGCGGCGGTCACGGCGATCGCGGCGATCGGTCTGCCGTTCCGGCCGGCGCTGGTATCGGTGGGTGTCGCATCACTCGGCTATGCCGCGGCGGTGCGGACGACCGCCGGAGCCTTTGCCGCGTTGTTCGTCGGGCTCCTCGGTGTGGTCGTGGGGACGGTGGTGAAACAACGCCAAGAATCGGCGGAGCAAGCGCTTGAGGCGAGAGTGCAACACGAACTGCGGAGCGCGTTGGCGCGCGACCTGCATGACGTGTTGGCCCACTCGCTGTCTGGGTTGGCCCTCCAGTTGGAACAGATGCGCCTGTTGGCAATCGAGGCGGGCCAGCCGGAGTTGGTTGCGAGGGCAGCGTCGGCCCACGGGTTGGCGCGGCGGGGAGTGGAGGAGGCCCGCATCGCGGTGTCGGTGCTCCGGGGCGACGACGTGGTACTCGCCGACGCCATCGACGAGTTGCTCGCCGCCCATGTCGATAGCACGGGTGTTTCTGTCGACGCCCGCATCACGGGGTCGGTCGAGGATGTGCCGGTGGGTGCTCGGGTTGGCGCCTACCGGGTGGTGCAGGAGGCGCTGTCAAATGTTCGCCGTCATGGCGACGCGTCACGACCCGCTCGGGTGGTCATCGAGTGGGGTCATCCCACCGTGGTCTGCGTGGCCAGTGCCGCCGGCTCTGGTGCTGCTACCGGTATCGAGGGGTTTGCGGCAAACGGTTCACCATCCATGGGTTCCGGATTTGGCCTGGCCGGGCTGCGGGAACGGGTGGCCTTGCTCGGGGGGACGTTGACCGCCGGTCTGATCGAGCCCGGACCAAGAGGGACCGGACCAAGAGAGCCCGGAAACGAGAAGACTTCTTGGCAGGTACGAGCGGAGCTCCCATGAACGGTGCGGACTCGGCCCAACCCGTGAGGGTGGTGGTTGCTGATGATCAGGCGATCGTGCGGGAGGGAATTGTGGGTCTGCTGAGGTTGCTCAACGGCATCGAGGTGGTCGGTATTGCGGCCGACGGGCGAGACGTGGTTGACGTGATCCAGCACCTCGACGGGAGAGCAGGCCTCGACGGGGTAGCGGGCCTCGATCGGGTGGCAGGAGTGGATGTGGTGTTGATGGACCTGCGGATGCCGGTGATGGACGGCGTGGAGGCCACCGCAACGATCAATGCCCGGTGGCCTGCGGTTGCCGTGTTGGTGCTCACCACGTATCGCGATGACGAATCGATCGTGGGGGCACTCGCGGCTGGCGCTCGTGGGTACCTCACGAAGGACGCCACGGCCGAGGAGCTCGCTCATGCCATTGCCATTGTGCACGGTGGCGGGTTCGTACTCGGCCGCAATGTGCGGATCCCGCCCGGTCGCCCTACTCCGGTCGGGCCCGCCGATCCAGTGGTCGATCCGGTGGTCGATTTGCTCACCTCCCGCGAGCGTGACGTGTTGATCCGAATTGCCGCCGGGCGGACGAATGCCGAGATTGCCGCTGAGTTGTTCATCGGAGCCGCCACCGTGAAGACCCACATCAACAACCTGTTCTCCAAGCTCGGTGTGCGAGACCGTCCCGGCGCCATGGTGTGGGCATACGAACGGGGCATTGGCCGATGGTGAGATAGGGCGGATCACGTTTCCACCCGTGATCTCCACCCGTGATCTCCACCCGGGGGTTGATCCGGCGCCGTGCGGACGAGCGCACGATTGAGGCATGAACAACACCGCCACTTCCGATGCCCCACCCGACGCCGCGCCCGACGCCGCGCCCGACAACACGTTCAGGGGATCGACCTCCTTCTTCGGTCGCTCGTCGCTTCCCGAGGACCCCGAAGCGCGTCGCTTGGAAAAGCGCGGTCGGCGATGGCTGATCGTCTCCTACACGCTGTGCCCGTGCCACCTCCCGGTGACCATGACACTGCTCGGATTCCTGCTCGGTGGTTCGGCCGTCGGCACCGTGGTCGGTGGCAACTCTCTGGCCGTGGGGGTGGTGTTGGGCGTGCTGTATGCAGTGGTGCTTTGGCGGGGGTTCCGCAGTTTGCGACGGGCGAAGCGTCTCGCCGGGCCGGGCGGAAGGATCGACTGTTCGGGCGAAACGTGCGAAGTGGTGCCGGCCTCGCTGCCTGTCCCGTCTGCAACCTGACGCTCGTGTCATGAACTGCCGGCGCGTGACCGCCCGCTCCCAACCCGACGCCCCCCGGGCGGTGCCGGCTCCCGGGCAAGCGGCCCTGCCCGCCGTGAATGCTGCCGGTGGGCGAACGTCTTCCAGGCGCACCGACAATTCATGCATCCGTTGCATGTTGGGGTGCTGCTCGACAACACCCCGGACGATCACTTCGCCCTCGGCGGAGCGGGCCTCGTGGGCGCGGCCGTGGTGGGTCTCAACCTCACCCGGCTGGGCGATGCCCTCGCCCGAGACATTACGCAGACGGATCTTTCGGTCATCGTGACCGAGTCCCGTCACCTCGAAGCCCTTCGCACGCTCTTCGCGATCAGTTGCCGGGGACGGGCCAAACCTCCGTAAGCCGTCGATTCGACCACGACCCTGCGTCCCACGAGACGGACCTCGGATTGGACCTCGCCGGAGCGCTGGCCGCCGCCGATCCGAGCGACCCGGGGCTCCAAACCGACGTGCCCGTCCCGTGGGGTGGATGACGTCGCTGGTAGCGGGGGCATCGGCGGGCCTTGTTCCCAAGTTTTCGGCATCGGGTTGGCTTCCCGACGGGCGGCGTTTCGGCGCGCCGTGGTCGACTATACCGGAATGAACGCCGAGGCGTGCGTGGGCGAGATCGTCAATATTGCGGGAGCCGGCCCCTTTGACGGCTACTGCAACAACCCCGAAGCCACGGAGAAGACGCTTCGTAACGGGTGGTACCGGAGCGGCGACTTGGGCTATCTCGAAGCGGATCGCAACTGCTTCTTCGCCGGTCGCACCGCGGATTGGGTGCGGGTCGACGGCGAGAACTTCCCGGCCGGTCCAATCGAGACGGCGTTGTCGTCACATCCGGATGTGGTGATCGCCGCCGTGTGCGGCGTGCCCGATGAGTCCGCCGGCGACCAGTTAAGGGCCGCGATGGTTTGGCGGTCGGGTGCCACTACTGGCTTCGACGGCGCCGAGTTCGGCCGGTGGGTGAATGTCCTGCCCGACCTCGGCCCGAAGTGGCGTCCCCGCTATCTGCGGCTCGCTCGTGTCTTGCCCATTACCGGTACGAACAAGGTGGTGACGCGCACCCTTGTGCATCAATAGGTGCGCCGCGATCGGGTGGGTGAGTCCGACGAGCTCTGGGTACGGGGTCGAGGCGAAGACGTGTACCGACCATTCACGGCGACCGACGAAGTCGTTTTGGCGCAGGCGTTTTCGTCGAATGGTCGGGAGTGGCAAGCGCGTATGGCTGCCGATCGGTGGTGGGCCTGTGGTGGCCCGAGGAGTTCGGCGGAGGGGTGCATCGCCGGTGCAGGTGGCGATTTTCAACATGGAGTACGCCCGGGCCGGAGCGCCGCAACCGGTGAACCGTGTGGGCATCAACCTGGCCGGTCCCACCTTGCTCGCCCACGGCTCCGACGAGCACAACGCGCGGTGGCTACCCACGATTCTCGATGCCAGTGAGATCTGGTGTCAGCTGTCCTCCGAACCCGATGCCGGTTCCGACTTGGCGTCGCTCACCACAGTTGGCGCACTCTTTCGACGCTCGGGCGGGGGGAAGAGCCGCGGGCCGAATCGAGCTGGGTGAAACTTGCCTGGACCGACATGACCCAGCGTTTGTCCGAGGTGGCGCTCGACGTCGTGGGCGACGAAGCGGTGCTGTGGGGGTTGCCGGGTGGGCCGGCCGAAGGCGGTGTGCGAGCCGAGCATCGCCATTGGTTGTGAAGCCAGGCGGCCTCGATCGCTGGCGGCGCAAGCGAGGTGCAACGTGCGATCATCGTCGAACGCATCCTCGGTCTACCGCGGGGCTGAAACTACGCCATCATGGGACGGTGAACCCTCGCCAATCTCCCACGACCAGTCTCACGGTTGAGCAGTTGATCAGCGATGCGCTGGCGCGATCGGTAGAGGACCTGCGTGGCGCCGAGGCCGGTGCTCGGGCCGGAGACGTGGCGGGCGTGCACGATTTCCGTGTGGCGACGAGGCGGCTTCGTTCGGACCTCCAGACGTTTGGCGATCTTCTCGATCCCGCCCGCGTCAAGCCGATGCGTTCGACCCTTCGAAGAATTGGCGGCGCGGCGGGTGAGGTTCGGGATCTCCACGTCCTGCACGAGCGGTTGCACGCGTCAGTTCGGCGGGCGGGAGCGGAGCCGACGTTGGCATCGGTGTTGTTGGACCACATCTACGACGAGTCGGAGCGTCACCAGGGCGCGTTGGTTGGAGCAATCGAGGGGAAACCTTGGCGCCGTCTGATGGCATCAGCCGACGAGCTCATCGTGCGCCCGCCGTTTGCCGCGGGCACCAAAAAGGACCGGCGCCATCCCGCCGCCACGTCCGCGGTTCTGCGGCGTGTGGTGACACGACGTTGGGACACATTGGCCGACGCCGTTGAAGCACTGCCTAATGACCCGGCCGACGACGAACTGCACCACGTCCGCATCCTGGCGAAACGTTGTCGGTACGCGGTGGAGGCAATCGGTCCCGCCATCGGCGAGGATGCGGCCGCGTTCGCCAAAGCGCTGGCGAAACTGCAAGGCGTGCTTGGGGACCATCAGGACGCAGTGTTCGCGGCAGCGTACCTTGCCGCCCTTCCTGCCGTAGATGAGTCTGCCGTAGATGAGTCCGCCGTAGATGAGTCCGCTGTAGATGAGTCCGCCGTGGGCCTGATCGACGTGCTGGTAGCGCAAGAGTTCCTCGCCCAGCGCCATGCTCGAGTGGCGTGGCCCCGAGCATGGGAAAAGGCCTCGCGTCGCAAACTCCGGCGCTGGCTCTGAGCCGACGCCGTTTGGACGGCGGGCTAACCTTCAATTATGCGTGACGACAACGACGACCTTTCCCCCTTTTCCGCCAACGCGGCCACGTCGAGTGATGTTCGAACGGATCGCCGCCGTGCGATCGGGCTCGGTGCTGCTGCTGCGGGCGGAGTGTGGATCGCGCCTGCCATTTTGTCGATGGATGCTGCCGCCGCGCAGACCGTTGCCCCGCCCGATCCCGGATCCGTATCCGGATTCACCGTGACCTGCCAGGGGGTCAATGATCCCGGGGTGCCGGTCGTACTGACCGGTCCGGAGCCATCGCCGGCCTCAGTGCAGGTCTTCAGCGATCAGGGTGCGTTTTATTTGTTCGCTAACGTCGCTCCGGGTGCCTACAACGTGGCGCGGCTCGGTGACCCTTTCGGTTCCGACATCGTGGTGAACGCCGGGCAGAACACCACCGTCGACCTCTCGCCCCTTTGCTGATCCACGCTCCTTCTCGACGCTCAGCCCGTGGCGTCGAGACCCAACCGCCGCCGAACCTCTGGGCGCCGTAACGGCGGCACCGTCTTTGGGGGTTGACGCCGGGCCGGTAGATCCGCGAGCAGCGCTTCGGTGATGTCGGCCACCTGGAGCGACGCCGCCTCCATCGCGGCGGCGACGTCGGCATTGGGTTTGGTCACGCCGGTGACCTTGCGGATGAACTGCATGGCGGCTGCCTCGATCTCCGTGCGTGTGGCCGGAGGTTCGAGGCCGCGGAGCTCGGTGATGTTGCGGCACATTTCACTGATGGTAGGAGCCGTCACTACCTCGACCGTGTTCACGGGCCGTTTGGCCGGGTGCGACGTTCGGATCGGGAGTAGCGCGGAAAGCGAGCGGTCGAATCTACTGATCGTGGTCTTACTGATCGTGGTCTTGCTTACCGTCTCCTTGCTCGCCGGTGCTGTCGGCGTCGCGGAAGCGGCAGTACCGCCGGTGCGTTATCTCGACGAGGTGTTCACCGATGTCACCGAATCGCCCAACACTGTGTACAGGTCGGCACCGAACGACGACGGCAATCCGTTCGATCTCAAGTTGGATCTCTACCAGCCAACCGGCGACGTCGACCCGAATCGTGCGGCGCTCGGATATATCCACGGGGGCGATCTCGATCGCCGGGTTCTCATCGGAGACACCCGCATCGTCGGCGCCCACGTTGATGTTTCACGGGACCGCCGATCCCGTCGTGCCCGATGCGTGGGGCGTACACGCCTGCGACAGTGCGGTGGCCGCAGGAAACCAGTGCACCATGGCCAGCATCACAGGCGCCACGCATTCGCTCAATCCCTACCTCGAGCCCGTGATCTACCCCCAGAGCTGGCAGTTCTTCCACGATGAGCTGGTCCCAGTGCTCACTCCCCCTCGAACCATCGGGGGCTACCACCCGCTTTCTCCTGCCCGTGTTCTCGATACTCGCGAAGGATCCGGCGTGTCGTTGGCGGAACCGTTGCTCGCCGGCATCCCGGTCGACTTGATGATGGCCGGTGCGGGTGGCGTGCCCGGTGCCGGGGCAACTGCTGTCGTACTCAACGTGACTGCGGTCGGCCACCCACATCGCGGCCACCCATATCACGGTGCGGCCGGCAGACCAACCACCGCCGGTCACCTCGAATCTCAATGTGTTGCCCGGGCCGACGGTCGCCAACCTCGCCGTGGTGAAACTTGGCTCGGACGGCCTCCTACTGGTCGCCAACAACCGCAGTTTCGTGCACGTGATCGCCGTTCGGGTGGGCTACTACCGCACCGTTGGTACGGGCTTTGTTGCCCTCGCTCCGTCCCGGGTGCTCGACACTCGCGATGGGACCGGTGCGCCGGCGTCGTCGCTCAGCGGCGGTGAGGTGGTCACCGTCGACCTCGACGGGGTTGGTGGCCTTCCCACGTCGGGTGTGGCCGCCGTGGCGATGGACCTGACGGCCATCGGTGGCAGTTCGTCGCCTCACATCACGGCCAGGCCCACTAGTCAGGCTTTCCCCGACTCGTCGAACCTCAATGTGGCGGCCGGAATGGTGGTGCCCAATCTCGTGGTGATCGCGACAGGCGGGAACGGGAGCCAGATCAGCTTCTTCAACAGCTACGGCAGCTCCGGGGGTGTGCACCTCATTGGCGACCTGGTGGGCCACTACGTGTAACAGCGTGGCGGGCCGGTGGTTCGGGCACGATGGTGCGGTGAGCGTCGACCACATTGCCAAACCGTCGGCGGGCGCCGCTGCGAGTCTGCGTTCGTGGGGGCTCGTGATCGGCGTCCCGATCGTGGTGATGACGGTGCTCGGGCGGGCGCTCGCCACGCTCGGCACGGTGCCGGGGGCGGTCGACCACCCCAGTCAGTACGCCCGCATGTTGTGGTTCCGCGAGGCGATGTCGACCGGCCGGGATCCCCTTGGGTTCACGTTCGCTTTCGGTGGAGGTACCCCGGATCTTCAGTTGTACCCGCCTGGTGTGGCGTCGTTCGGCTGGTTCCTGAGCGACGTCGTTCGATTCGGTCCGGAGCGGGGTTACTGGCTCGTGGTGATGGTGGCGTGGTTCCTGCCGGCGGTGGCGGCGGCGTCCACCATGCGATGGGTTGGCGGCAAGGTGGGCACGTCAGCGCTCGCCGGTGTCGTCGTCGGAACGTTGTCGTTCGGCTACTCGGGCACCCGAGGAGGCGCCGCCATTGGGGTGCTGGGATCGAGGATCTCGCTGGGCGCAACGGTGCTCCTGGTGGGACTGCTGGTACGGGAGAGCCGTCGACCGAGCGATAGTGGGGTCGTTGGCGGCGTGGGCCGCGTGGTGTCGATCGCGGTGGCGGCGTTCACCGTTGCGTGGTTCCACGGCTTCTTCTTTCCGGCGACGGTGCTCACCGTCGCGGCGCTGTGGTGGGTTGCCAGAGGGCCTCGAGACAGCGTTGGGGTGGCCGCGGCGTTCGGCGGGTTACTGATCGCCGGGTGGTGGTGGGCGGGGGCCCTTGCCGCTCGGGAGGCCTCAGTGCCGATCGATCGGGCCGCCGGCGCCCCCCCGATGTCGTTCCTTCTCGATCCGGCGTTCGGTACCTTCGGCGGGGTCGACTGGTTGGTATTGATGGTGGGTGCCGGGTTGTCGCTGGCGGGTTGGTTCAGGAGGTCTGACCGCAAGTTCGGTGGGCCGGCGATCCTTGTGGTGCCACTCCTCGCGTCGCTCGCGGCCTTCGCCGTTGCGCTCGTCGACCGTGCGTGCGGGAGCGGGCAACTCGATCCGTCGCGTGTGGTGGATGGGGTGTACGTGTGGGTCGCGATGGCCGCCGTCGCCGCCGTTGAGCGAGTGCCGGCGCCCAATGGCCGCACCCGGGTGACGGCTTTGGTCGCGTCTGTTTTGGGGCTGGCGTGGTTCGGTATGCAGGCGAAGGCACTTCCCCCGTCTGCCTTCGCTGATCGCCTCGACACCATCGAGGCTCGCGGGCCCGATCAGCTCTGGAGCCTGCTGCGCCCAGGTGCCGGACGGGTGCACTTCACGGCCTCGTCATTCGAAGATGTAAGTGCCATCTCATCGCTCACCTACGCCCGAACGGGTCGTGAACCCACGCTCGGCGGTCGGCTCCAAGCATCGATGCAGCAGGGACCGAACGCCACCAGGCTTGTGGGCAACGCCACCGATGTGGACAACCAGTCGGTGTTCGGACTCTCGTGGTCAGAGTTGTGCGATGACGAAGCCGTTCGTGTTCGCGTCCACGGCTGGATGGTCGAGCTTCGCATCACGACCGTTGTGGCCGAGCGTCGGTCGCCGCCTGACGCAAGCACTTCCCCGCCGGGCGGACCCCAGCCGGCCGACGTGCTGGCGCTCTCGCCCGAGCTCTTTCGCCCCACGGGTACCGCCGGTCCGCTTGAGGTGTTCGAAGTGATCGGTGCCGATCCGGCGGTGGTGATGGACGGCAGAATTCGTCTGCCCGGAGCGTCGGCGGGGAGTTGGCATACGTTCGATTTGTCTGCGTCTGCTTCCAGCCCGCTCCTGTTGGGATCGTTTGATGCGTTCGGGCAGCCTTCGTTCACCGGCGACCGTTCCGGGGTTGGGCTGACCGACGGATCAGCTGAACCGGCGGACAGGGTTCGTTTCGTAAGTGCATTCATCGGCTGGATGGCGGTAATCACCGCAATGGGGAGGTCCGCAATAAGCGGGATTCGGCGCCGTCCGGCTGCGTAGATTGATTTCCTATGGCTGACCGATCGATCACGCAACGGCTCGCCGTTCTCCGGGCGATGGATCGGCGGGCAGAGCCGGTTCTTGTTTTTCTGGCGGCGGCGGCGATCCCCTTGCTTCTCGTGGAGTTTTCCGAGCCGAGTATCGACGATGCGCGAATCGTGGTGGCCGGAAGCTGGCTGATCTGGGGTGGTTTCACCGCCAATCTGGTGGCTCGGTTACTCCTGAACCCCAACCGCCGTCGGGAGCTGGCCTGGCACCTTCCGGACCTCGCCCTCATCATTGGTCAGCCCCTTCTCACGATCGGTGAACGTAAGGCCACGCCGTTCCTCGCGCTCATCCCGCTCGCTGCTGTGTGTTTCCGGGCGGTACTCACCGGACGGCTCGTGCGCCGAACCGGGCATTCGTTGCGATCCCATCCGTTACGGGTGATTGCGATCGGCGTGCCCTTTGTCTGGCTGCTGAGTGGGTCGTTGATTTTCCGGTATGAGCGGCAGTCCGGCACCGTCACATCGTTCGGCGATGGCTTGTGGTGGGGCGCGGTGACCCTCGCCACGGTGGGCTACGGCGACATCTCACCCAAGTCCACGGAGGGGCGTTTCGTCGGTGTGTTCACCATGATCGTCGGTATCGGCATGTTCTCGGTGATCACCGCGCAGCTTGCGGAACGGCTGGTCACCCGCCGTCGCACGCTGGGGCGCAGCGAGGTGATCGAGACCGGCCACACGTTGGTGTTGGGCTGGTCGTCGATGGTCAGCACGATAGTGAGCGAGCTGGTGATTGCCCACGAAAGTAGGCACCACGCGTCGATTGTCATCCTCGCCAACCTCGATACCGACACCATGTATGACTACCTGAGTACCCACGTGGTTGGCATGGATCGCAGCGGGACCACGGTTGTATGCCGATCTGGTGACCCCACGGACCCTGCGGACCTTCGGCTCTGCCGCCCAGAGCTGGCGCGGTCGGTGATTGTGATAGATGAACATCACGACGACAACAACGTTGCCCGCTGCTTGCTGGCGCTGGTCCATCAGGAAGAGTCCGACACCGATATTCCGATCGTGGCCGAGATCACCGACCCGGCCATCGCGGCGGCGATCGAGCATGTGTTGCCGGGACGGGTGTTGGTGGTGAACCCGGCGGCGTTCATCGCCCGGACGGCGGCCCAGGCCTGCCTCGCTCCCGGCGTGTCGATCACCTACGAGGAGTTGTTGGGCATGGCGGGCTCTGAGTTCTACGTGCAAGCGGCACCGGGGGTTGTTGGGCGTACCTTCGCCGAGGCCTCTGTCTTGCTCGCAGATGCCTGCCTCGTAGGTATCCGGTCCGCAACGGGGATCACCGACTTGTGTCCACGTTTCGAATCGTTGATCACTGCCGACGACCAAGTCATCGTGATTGCCTCGGATGACTCACGAGTAACCGTGTCGGGGAGGGGCGAACCTGATCCTGTATGCACCGACCTCGGTGTTCCTTCGCCCCGCCACGAAACGAACACGTCGCCGCTGCGGGCGGTCGTGGTGGGTTGGAACCATCTCGCCAGCACGGTTCTTGATGAGCTCGACGGGTTTCTCGCTCCCGGGTCCTCCATCACGTTGGTGGTGAACACCGACGCCATCGATCACGACCTCGCGCCACCGCAGTTGGTGAACGCCGAGTTGATCGTCCGGGACGGGAAAGGGGCAGCATTCGCCGACATGGTGTCGGCGGTGGCGAGTGAGGCCGCCGACCACGTGATCGTGCTGTGTCAGTGGGCGGGGATGACGCCGAGTGAAGCCGATACACGGGCGTTGCTGACCACGTTCCAGATCCGCCGGATGCTCGCCCAGCGCGGGCACGACGCCACGGTGATCACCGAACTGCGCGACCAACACGACGTGGGTCTGGCTCCGCCGAACTCCGTTGGTGACTTTATTGTTGGCGACAATCTCGTGAGCTTGCTTATGACTCAACTGAGTGAGGACCGTGAGCTTTATCCGGTGTTCGTCGACTTGTTGGACCCGGAAGGGGCGGAGATCTACTGCAAACCGGCGTCGTGGTTTGGCGTGTCGACCGCACACGAGGTGAGGGTACCGTTCGGGGCGCTGGTAGCGGCCGGGATAGAACGAGGCGACTGTGTGATCGGGTATCGGGTGGCGCGGCTGTCGCAGGATCCGTCCGCAGGTTTTGGCGTGCGCATTAATCCGGCCAAGGCGGAGATGGTCACGCTGGGCTCGAGCGATCAGGTGATCGTGATCGCCGACGACGCCGGCTGACCGGCACGTTCATTGACGCTGGCCGGGGCTGCGCTGGGTGCCTTGCTGTTGGGTGCCTTGGCGTTGGGTGTCGGGGTGTTGGCGGTGGTGGCGTTGGGAGGTGAGGGTGAGTCCGGTGGGGGTGGTCCAGGTGAACCAGCCGTTGTGGGTGGGTTGCATGGTCCAGTTTTTGCGGTGGGTGACTCGGTGGTGGTGGCGGCAGAGGGCGGCGAGGAGCGCGAGGTCGGTAGGGCCGAGGTCTTGCCAGTGTTCGACGTGGTGGATGTCGCACCAGGTGACGGGCATGGTGCAGCCAGGGAAGATGCAGCCGCCGTCGCGTAGGGCGATGGCTTTACGTTGGCCGTCGGTAGCGAAGCGGGTGGAGCGTCCCATGTCGAGGGGGACGCCGAGGTTGTCGATGACGAACGCTTGCCAGCGGGCGTCGCAGGCGAGGAGCCGGAAGGTGCCGTCTTGCACGGTGGTTCCGTGGCGGGTGGCGACGCGCGGTGTGAGGGCGAGCAGGCGTGCGAGGGCGGAGGTGGGGGGTAGGTCGTAAAGGTTGAGCCAGTCCGGTGGTTCGGTGTCGTTGCCGGTCGGGGCACCGCAGGTGCAACCGGGCGGCACGCTGAGCGGTTGGGCGTGCGGGTGCCCGGAGGGGTGGCTGGTTGGGGCGTCGATGCTTTCGAGCCGGTTGGGTGGGTCGGGCCGGTCAGGTTCGTAGGGGAGGATCAACGGTGTTGGGGCGCGTTCGGGGTGGGGTTGGTCGCCGGTGCCGAGCAGGGTGAACGGCGCGGTGGTGCCGGGCGGCTCAGATCGTTTTGGTGGTTCGTTTCGTTTGGGCGGGTCGAGGTGTCCGGGGAGCAGGAGCGGTGGTCTAGGCCATGGCTCGAAGCCGTCGGGGCCGGCGTTTTCGGGAAGGCCC
>JANOSD010000050.1:0-55222 GCA_031415655.1 Actinomycetes bacterium | reverse complement strand
AGGGGAGACGCATCAGAACTGATGCGTCTCCCCTACCAAAAACCCGAACGGGGGGTGATCATGCGAGCAGTTCGGCGTCGATGGCCACGCCGCGGCCGTCGCAGGTGACGCAGAGCATCGAAACCGATTCCAGCAGGCCTTCACCGATTCGCTTGCGCGTCATTTCCACGAGGCCGAGGTCGGAGATGTCGAACACCTGAGTACGGGTTTTGTCGCGAGCCAGCGCCGCCCGGAAGGCCTTGATGACCGCCCGTTTGTTGGCTTCGATCTCCATATCGATGAAGTCGCACACGATGATGCCACCGATGTCGCGCAGCCGGAGCTGTTTGGCGATTTCTTCGGCGGCTTCGAGGTTGTTGATGTAGACGGTGTCCTCCAGGCTGGACGACCCCACGTTTTTCCCCGTGTTCACGTCGATCACCGTGAGCGCTTCGGTGTGTTCAATCACCAAAGATCCCCCCGAGGGCAGCCACACCTTGCGGTCGACGGCCTTCAACAACTGCTCGTGCACATGGTGGCGCTCGTGGATCGTGAGCGGCTCGACGGCAGGGTCGTAGAACTGGACTCGATCCGCCAGCGCCGGCGAGATGGCGGACACGTAGGCATGGATTTCGTCGAAAAGTTGGCGATCGTCGATCACGATGCCGCGATAGTCCTGATTGAACTCCTCGCGAATCATGCGGACGGCCATGTCGGGTTCCCGGTACAACAACGCGGGAGCCTGCACGGAGTTTGCGAGTTTCTCGATCTGCTGCCACTGATCGGTGATCTGATGCACGTCCCGTTCGATCTCTTCCGCCGTGACGTTCTCTGCGGCTGTGCGCACGATGAGGCCGTGGCCCTTGGGTCGCACGCGGTCAAGGATCTGGCGGAGACGCTTTCGTTCGGCATCGGGCAAACGTTTGGAGATCCCGTAGGTGTTGCTGTTCGGGATCAACACCACGAAACGGCCGGGAATCGACACTTCCTGAGTGAGCCGCGCCCCCTTGTGGGCGATCGGGTTCTTCGTCACCTGACACAATACGTTCTGGCGGGCGTGCAGGATCTCTTCGATCTTGAGCTCGCCACCCCCCTTCGACGCTCCGGCTTCGATGTCGTCCTTGTCGTATTGCACGTCGCCGCGGTAGAGCACGGCGTTCTTGGGGGTGGCAATGTCGATAAATGCTGCCTCCATGCCGGGGAGCACGTTCTGTACCTTGCCGAGATAGATGTTTCCGTGAATCTGGAAAACATCGTCGGCTGGGCGGGACACGTAGTGCTCGATGAGATTTCGACCTTCGAGCACCGAGATCTGCGTCGCGCCGGATTTCACGCTCACCACCATGAGGTAGCGGCCAACCGGCCGACCCTTGCGTTCCCGGCCCTTTCTGCGATTCAACTCGTCGTCGTCAAGCTCCACCCGGGTGAGCTCGGTGGTGCCATGCACCGGAACCACCGCGGGCCCTTTGCGTCGGCCGCTCGTACCACCGCCGGGCGCACCACCACCGGACCCGCGACTTGCGCTTCGGCGTCCGACCGACGCCTGACTTCCCCCGGCGTTACTTCCCGGTCGAGGTACGCCGGGCCGCTGTTTTCTGGCCCCCGCCCCACTCGGATCAGGTCTTTCGGCCCTCGGAGTGCCGGAACTCGGTGCGTCTGACCCTTGGTTCTCTGCCAGCCCCGATCGGCCGCCCGTCGAGCCACTCCCCCCGGCACCGCGTCGGCGTTTGTTCGTGGTCGGTGACGTCGAACCGGCGTTTTGGTCGGCAGAAGGGCCGGACGCAGATGCCGCGGCGACCGCAACCGGAGCGGGCCGGGTATCGCCAATCCTGGGTTTGCCGGAGTTTGCCGCGTCTGCTGAAGCAGTTTTTGAGACCCCAACCTGACCCGAACCGTCGAACGGCTCTCCTGCAGACGCTCCTTCCTGAGCCGTGCCGCCGTCACCGCCGTCGCCCCCGTCTTCGCCCCCCGGTCCCCGTCCTCGACCGCGTCCGCCACGAGAACCCCGCCGGCGTTTCGCCGCCGTTCCTCCGGGCCCTTCGCCGTCGGGCACGTTCCTTGGGTCGGTACCTATTGCGCGATCCGTACCGGAATCGGCGGACGTGGCCGATACCGAGTCGGGCGATGGTACGCCAGAGGCTGGAGAAGCAGATGTATCCGCGGGAAAGGGGTCGGGGACACGAGATTGGTCGAGCGAGTCGGACATTTGGGTCCTATCAGGCAGCGGCGAGAGGTTCGCGGCGCGCCCCGTCGGTGGAGATCCATTGGTGGGTGCGACACACCAACCCTTCGGTGGCCGGCGCCTCAAAGGCGGCGAGCAACTCACCAGGCCGAAGCCCACGGGGTTGGGTGCCAAGTTCTGCAAACAGCACCCCATCGACCACCTCAAGGAGATGAACATAGGGGCGGATGTCGTCGGTGACTGCTTTGCCTTTGCGTTCACGCGTGACTTCCACAGACGAACGGGCGAGCAGTTTCGCCACCTCATCGGAGAGACAATCGACGTGGAGATCGGGTACTTCGATCCGCCAGGAACAGAGCGTGACTGCTTGCTGGAGCGAGTCCTCGGTGCGGTCGGCGAGGGCGGCGAGCGTGACCTCAAGGCCTGGCGGGAGTAGTGGGGATAACAGCCCCGGCAGGTCGTCGACCACAACAGAACCTACGTCGTCGGGCCGGAGGTCGACGTCGAGATACTCGCCCATCGACTCGTGTCCGGTGGAGAGGGCGAGCCCGAAGTGCACCTTGGGTCGGGGCGAAAAGCCTTCGGTGAGGGCCACCGGCAGTGAGGCGCGTCGGAGCGCCCGTTCCCACAATCGGGCCACATCGCGGTGGCTGGTAAAGCGCACCTTGCCGTGTTTGGTGAACCGGAACCGCACCCTCATGCGCCGACCGGCTCGGGCTTTCGGCCCAGGAACACCAGCTGCTGGCCGGTGCCTTGACTGCCACCTGCGGGCGGCTTCGCCGACGCCACCACGTGCTCAATGCCGTAGCCTGTGCACGCTCCGCAGTCATAACACGGCGTCCAACGACAGTCCGGCAATCCCACCTCGGCGAGGGCGTCGCGCCAGTCCTGCCAGAGGAAGTCCTTGTGGAGCCCCGCCGAAAGGTGGTCCCACGGGAGCACCTCGTGTTCCTCACGGTGCCGGTAGACGTACCACTCAAGCGAAAGACCGTGGGTTTCGAGGGCATCGGTCCAGTTGGTGAAATCGAAACACTCGCTCCACTCCTGGAACGTTCCGCCCTTACGCCAGACATCCTCGATCACCGGGCCGAGCCGACGATCGCCACGGCTCATCAGGCCCTCAATAACGCTCGCTTTGGAATCGTGCCATTTGAGGGCCACGCCACGGTCGCGGCGGAGGTTGTCCCGCAGCAGATTTATTTTGCGCTGCAGTTCCACCTGGGTGTTCTGCCCGAACCACTGAAACGGGGTAAACGGCTTCGGCACGTAGCCGCCCACCGAGATGGTGACGCTTGGCGAGCTGTGATGGTTTTTGCCAAGCGCCAGGCAGCGGCGAGCGAGGTCGGCGATGCCGAGCGTGTCGACGTCGGTCTCGGTGGGAAGCCCGGTAAGGAAATACAGCTTCATCCGACGCCAGCCCTGGGAGTAGGCGGAGTCCACGGCGGCGAACAGATCCTCTTCGGTGATGAGCTTGTTGATCACCTGCCGCATTCGCCACGTGCCCGCCTCGGGAGCAAAGGTGAGCCCGGTCCGGCGAGCCTTCTGGATTTCGGCGGCGATCCCGACAGTAAAAGCATCCACCCGGAGGCTCGGAAGCGAAACGCTCACCTGGTTGCCGTTGGGCTGATCGGCCACCGTGGCCGCCACCACCTGCTCGATGCCCGAGAAGTCGGCGGTGGAGAGGGAGGTGAGGGCAACTTCGTCGTAGCCCGTTCGACGGAGACCTTCCGACACCATGGTGCGCACCTGATCGGCCGGACGCTCTCGCACGGGCCGGGTGATCATGCCGGCCTGACAGAACCGGCAACCCCGGGTGCACCCTCGAAACACCTCAACGTTGAGCCGGTCGTGCACCACTTCGGTGAGCGGCACAAGTTGGCGTTTGGGATAGGGCCAGTCGGCCAAGTCGGCGACGGTGCGTTTCTCCACCCGCTCGGGCACGTCCGGGTAACGGGGAGTAACCGCTCGGATCGCCGGCCCCTCGTAGGTAACGTCGTACATCGAAGGGACATACACACCCTCGATATGCGACAGCTCCCGGAGCACGTGCGTTCGGGAATCGTCGCCCCGCCCGGACGCCTTCCACTCGGCCACCACCACGGAAATCTCCGACACCACCTCTTCGCCGTCGCCGAGCACCACAAGATCGACGAAGTCTGCGATGGGCTCCGGGTTGTAGGTGCAATGACCGCCCACCACAACCAGCGGATCACTCGCTTTGCGTTCGGCCGCCCGTACCGGGACGCCAGCAAGGTCGATGCACTCAAGGAGGTTGGTGTAGACCAGCTCGGCCGACAGGTTGAACGCGAGCAGATCGAACGATGCGGCAGAAGTGTGGGAATCGACCGAAAAGAGGGGGAGGCCGTTCGTGCGGAGGAGCGCGCCGAGATCGGTCCAGGGTGCGTAGGTGCGTTCGGCGAAGGCGTCTGTGCGCTCGTTGAGGATTTCGTAGAGGATCTGCAAGCCCTGATTCGGGAGCCCGATCTCGTATGTATCGGGGTAAATGAGCAGCCAACCGGCCTTTTCGGGCGTCCGGGTGGCGACGTAGGCACCATCTTCGAGACCGATGTAGCGCGCCGGTTTTGCAACCTGTGGTAACAAACGTTCGAGTTGCGGCCAGATTGAGTCCATGAGCGAACAACTCTACCGGACTACCGCTCCCCTCCCCCGTACCGTTGCCCACCCCTTCCTCTTCATCGTCCGGACGTAAGGCTGGGTGATCTCCTTTGCCCACAGAAACGGGGCGGACCGTGCCGATCCCGGCCTGAACGCGCCGGACGTTGCGAGGCCCGTGCTCGACGATTGGGCAATCCGCTCGCCACCGCCGCTCGGGCCAGGGACCCCGCTCCAGTGGCTCCTCGATTGCTCGTCCCTGAATCCGCCGCTCCAGTGGCTCCTCGATTGCTCGTCCCTGAATCCCCCGCTCCAGTGGCTCCTCGATTGCTCGTCCCTCGCAATCCGCTCGCCACAGCCGCTCGGGCCAGGGACAATCTGCTCGCCACAGCCGCTCGGGCCAAGCTTCCCGCTCCAGTGGCTCCTCGATTGCTCGTCCCTCACAATCCGCTCGCCACAGCCGCTCGGGCCTTGGACAACAGCAGGCGGTGGTCAGCGAAAGCGGCGCATATGGATGTTCTGCACCAAACCAAGCGCAACGAAGGTGGTGAGGATGCTCGAGCCGCCGTAGCTCACCAAAGGAAGCGGAATGCCGGTGACCGGCATGATGCGCATTGCCATCCCGACGTTTTCGAACACCTGGAACACGATGAAACACATCACGCCCACACAGATGAGCTGACCAGAACGGTCGCGGGCGAGCTGCGCCACTCGCCAGATCCGCCAACTCAACACGCCATACAACAGCAAGAGCGTGGCGCCCCCCACAAAACCCAGTTCTTCTCCCACCACAGTGAAGATGAAGTCGGTCTCCTGTTCGGGCACGAACTTGAGCTGGGTTTGGCTGCCACGTCCGTATCCCTGCCCCGTGATTCCCCCCGAGCCGATCGTCGCCTCGCTCTGCTGCACCTGGTAGGACGTCTTCAAACTGTTGTTGGAGTCGGCGAACGAGGTGAGCCGGTCCTTTTGGTATTGCTTGAGCACGGAACTATTGAGCACGCCGAACACGCCGATTACCCCGACCGCCATGATGGCCACCAGATGGCGGGCTTTGACCCCGCCCACCAACAACATGCCCATCACGATGAAGAGGTAGATAAGCACCATGCCGAGATCGGGCTGCTTCATGATGAGCACCATGGCACCACCGGGTACGGCGAGCAGGAGACCGAGTCGTCGAAGGTCGATGTCGGTCCGCCACTGCCCGAGCAGGTTCGCCAACACCAGGATCACGGCCAGCTTGCCGAACTCCGCCGGCTGCATCTGGAAGGCACCGAACCCGAACCACGCCTTTGCCCCCTTCTCTTTCTCGTTCACGCCAAAAAAAAGTACGGCGACGAGAAGAAACAGGAGCAGGCCGTAGAAACCCCACGACCACGCCAGGAAGCGCTGATAGTCCACCATTGAGGTGACGATCATTGCCACCACGCCGAGACCCATAAAAAGCAGAAGCCGTTTCAGGTATGACGTGTCGGCCACTGCCCCGTTGCCCTTCGTGGCGGAAAACACCATGGCAATGCCAATGATCGCGATAGCGATGGTGGCGGCGGCCATGGTGATGTCCACATGCCACCAGGGCGAGGGGTCTCCGTAGCGGCCGCGAACGGTGACGTTGGCGCCGGTCGTGGAGCTTGCGATAGCCATCAGTTCGTTCCGGTCGCGGCAACAGCAATGCCGGCGTTCCACGGCTCGTAGCCCGGCAACTCATCCTGGCCCGAGGCATGATCGAAGATGCGTCGAGCCACCGGTGCCGCCACTTCCCCGCCGAACCCCGCTTCCTCCATCACGATGGCAATGCACAACTCGGCGCGTGGGTCAGGGCCACACCCGGCAAACAGCGCGAAGTCGGCCTTGGGCGGAACCTCCGCAGTGCCCGTCTTGCCTATGAGCGGGTAGGCGGAGGAGTCGAATCCCTTGAACGCGCTGCCGGCCGTGCCTTGGAACCGCCATTCGGGCACGTTGCGAAGCCCCTCGCGGATCGGGTCGGCGGTGGACGCCGGAAGTGGCAACGTGAACGTGACCCGAGGGTCGAGCGAGCGGACCACCGCGTTCGGGTCCGAGGGATCACCAGCCGGTTTCAACACCCGGGCGGCGACCCGGGGCTGGTGCAGGTTGCCGCCGTTGGCAAAGGTGGCGTAGGCGTTGGCGATCTGCAGCGGAGTAGCGAGCGTAAAACCCTGACCGACGGCGATATCGACCGTGTTCCCCGGTACCCACACCGGGCTGCCGTTCTTCTGCTCCTCGGGACTCATCCGGTCATACAACCGCTGGCGATAGGCCGGGTCGGGGACCACACCGTCAGTTTCCCCGGGAAGGTCGATGCCTGTCTCGGTTCCAAACCCGAAGGATCGGGCGGCGCTTTGCAGTCCATCGCCGTACTTGCTCGCTTCCCAGTAGAACGTGTCTCCGACGTTGTAGAAGAAGACATCGCTCGACACGGTGAGCGCCGTCGGCAGGCTGATCGTGCCATTGGCCTTCTCCTCGGCGTTCGTCTTTTGACAGCCCTTGGCCCCGGTTGTGCAGTTGCGGAGGTCGTAGAAGCCGGGGTCGCCGTAGGAGGTTGCGGCGGTGATCATGCCGCTTTGCAGGGCGGCGTAGGCGCTCACCAACTTAAAGGTGGAGGCCGGCGCGTATTGGCCGGCGATAGCTCGGTTGATGAATGGGTTCTCGGTGTCTTTTCCGCCGGTGATAGCGGCGTAGCGCTCCGACGAGATGCCGTTCACGAACTCCTCGGGGTGGTAGGTGGGGTACGACGCCATGGCAATGACGCCGCCGTTGCGGGGATCGGTGAGCACCACAGAGCCCGCCGGAGCCCGCCGCACGCCGGACGTGGTCAACACCCCGCGCACCGTGTCGAGCTGACGAGAAAGCGTGTCTTCAGCCAGCTTCTGAAGTTCCGTGTCGATGGTGAGCTGCACATCGTTGCCGGCGGTCGGGGCGACGTACTCCACGGTGCGGACAACGCGGCCCTTCACATCCACCTCGACCCGGCGCACCCCCGGAGTGCCTCGAAGGTCGTTCTCGTACACAAGTTCCACTCCGGCTTTCCCGTAGGGCGAGTCGGGTTGGTAACGCTTGGGATCGTCGAGTGGCTCGGTGTCGGTTCCTTTCCGGGCTTGGAGCTCACTGCCGCCGATACGCCCCACGTAACCGAGCACCTGGGCAGCGATACCACCGTTGGGGTAAGCCCGGACCGACTCTCGGCGTATTTCCACCCCGGGAAAAGCCTCTGGGTGCTCCGCCACATGGATTTGCAGTTCCTCAGGGATATCGATGGCCAGCGGAATCGGGGTCAAGGGGTTGTATTGGGTGTCGTTCAGCCGGCGCTCAAGCCCCGCCACCTTCGTGGGCTTTCCGATTCGGGTGAGTTCCTGTGCCACCGACCGGAGGAGCGCCGTCTTCTGGTCGGTCTTGGCTAGTGCAGGATCATTCACATTCACGGCCAACACCAGCGAGGTTCGATTGTCGACCAAGACCCGTCCTTCGCGATCAAGTATCCGCCCGCGGCGTGGCTCTTCGTAGATCAGTCGCTCGCGGTTCTGCGTGGCCACGTCCTGAAAGGTGGGCGCCGCCATCACCTGGAGGTACCACAGCCGGGCAAAAAGGGCGCCGAAAAGCGACAACGCCGTGATGGCGAGGATGCCGAGCCTGAGCTGGGGGGAGTCGGTGTCCATAGCGTGTTAGCGGTGGGTCAGTCGGAGACTGTGCGAACCCTGCCACGCCCATCTCATCACGCGAACGGCTCCAGGTGTGAGCAGGCCGTTCCACACACCCGCCACCACGGCGACGGTGAGCACTCGACCCGGCGACGGCGCGCTCACCCCTACCAACTCTCCAAGGATGGCCAGACCTATATGGGCCAACGCGGTGGCCACGAACCCAGTGACTATCAAAGAGTTACGGCTACCTCGAACCACCAGCGTCTCCGCAAACCCCAGGAGATACGCCGCCAAGCAGAACGTGAGGGCGGTGAGCCCGAATGGTCGGTGCACCTGCAGGTCGACGAGCAACCCGGCGGCAAACCCCACGACGGCACCCCGTTCTGGGCCAGCGATCATGGCGGCGGCCAGTGCGACCAGCAAAAGCAAATCGGCGGTGACGTTCCACAGACGGAACTCGGCGAGGATCCCCCGTTGAAGGATCGCCGCGGAAACCATGACCAAACCCACGCGGGCCACCACGCGAGGGTCCATCAAACGCCGCCCATCAGGATGACCGTCACGAACTCAAGATCCGTGAGGGTGACCAGAACGTCGGCTTCAAGAGTGTTCTTACCGGCAATTTCGTCGAGGGTGATCTCCGCCACACGCGCCACCGGGATTCCTTCGGGGTAACGGCTGCCCTCCACCCCGCTGGTGACGAGCACATCCCCCGCCGTGAACGTGCTCACGTTGTTCACGACACCCGAGAGTCGTTGTGGATCGCTGCGACCGCTCAGGATGGCGAACCCCTGCTTCTCCACCACCTTCACCCCGACTTGTACGTCCCGATCGGTGATCAGTTTCACCATCGAATAGCCGTCGGCCACCTCGACCACCGTTCCGACCAGCCCGGCGCCGCTCACCACGGCCATGCCGCGTTTGATGCCACTGCTCGAACCTTTGTCGACCTGCACCGTGTCGTCGAAATTGGCAATCCCTCCGGACACGATTCGTGCGCGCGCCGACGGCATGGCGTTGGCGAACGGAATGTCGAGCGACGTCTTCAACTGCTCAAGCTCCTTCACGGCGAGGTCATCCTGGACCTCTCGACCCTTTCGATCGGAAAGCTCCTGTTTCAGTTGCCGGTTTTCCCGTTCAAGCTCGTCGTAGGAGAAGGCGCCATTCCAGATGTTGGCGACTGGACGGGTGAGCGTGCTGAAGAAGTCCCCTACCGGTGCGAAAAACCCCATCGTGCCGGACCGGGCTCCGTTGATTGGACCGAAGTCTCGAGCATCGAGGGTAAGGAGCAACACCGACGTGAGAATGAGCAAAACCAGGGTGACGCGTCGTCGCCCGAACCGCCGGGAGAAAGCCATCGGCGATGAAGTTACGAGTTCGGCGACGACGAGAAGAGCACGCCCTTGAGCGCTTCGAACTCCTCAAGCGATTGCCCCGAACCAATAGCCACGCAGTAGAGCGGATCCGGTGCGATCACGATCGGCATTCCCGTTTCGTGGTGCAAGCGGGCGTCGAGCCCGTTCAGCAATGCACCGCCGCCGGCAAGCACAATGCCTTGCTCCATGATGTCGGCGGCAAGCTCCGGCGGGGTCTTGTCGAGCGTGGTCTTTACGGCATCGCAGATCGCCGCCGACGGTTCTTCGATGGCTTCGCGGATCTCCTCGGTGGACGTAACGATGGTCTTTGGCAAGCCCGTGACGAGGTCGCGTCCGCGAATCTCGGCGTAAAGCTCCTCCTCCAGCGGCCACGCCGAACCGAGCGTGATCTTCACCTCTTCGGCCGTGCGTTCGCCAAGCGCCAAGCTGTACTCCTTCTTGATGAACTGAATAATTGCCTCGTCGAGGTCGTCGCCACCGGTGCGGATCGATTGGCTGGTGACCACGCCGCCGAGCGAGATCACCGCCACTTCGGTGGTGCCTCCTCCGATGTCGACGATCATGTTCCCGGTGGGCTCCTGTACGGGTAGCCCCGCGCCGATGGCCGCCGCCATGGGCTCTTCGATGATGTAGGCCGGGCGCCGGGCGCCGGCATTCTCCGCCGCGTCTTGCACCGCCCGCTGCTCCACCGGTGTGATGCCCGACGGAACACAAATCACCATGCGGGGCTTGGCCCAGCGCCGTTGATGCACCTTCTGAATGAAGTAGCGCAACATCTTTTCGCACATGTCGAAGTCGGCGATGACGCCGTCCTTCAACGGACGAATGGCCTGAATGTGGCTCGGGGTGCGCCCGATCATGCGTTTGGCCTCGTGGCCCACGGCGACCGGTCTGCCGTCGCGCACGTTCACCGCCACGACGGACGGTTCGTTGAGGACAATGCCTTCACCGCGAACGTAGACGAGGGTGTTAGCGGTCCCGAGGTCGACCGCCATATCGCGGCCCATGATGGAACTGAATGACGAAAGCACAGGGTGGCCTTGGTCTATTTGGGGAACCCGGTGTCGCCCTGACCCAGGTTCGATACGTTTCGGACTGCTTGCCGCCGATCCTTGGCTGGTGGCGTCGTTGCCGATCGGGGGCGAGCGAATTTCGTTCTGCTGCCGAGACTAGGCCATGTGGCTCAGCTCTGCTGACGGGCTCCACCCTACCGTTTCGTAACAGAAATGCAATAGTCGTCCGTCATTACTCGCCACTACCCCCCACTTTTGCGATCTGGATGAGATTCTGCCCGCATACGGGCGGAATCTCATCCAGAACCGGCTGAGGTGGGGCCAGCAGCCGGGGCCAGTGCCGGGGCCGAATGGTGGGGAGGCGGCGTCGATCAGTTGCTGTTGGGGAACCAGAGGGCGATCTCCCGCTCCGCACTTTCCGGGCCATCGGACCCGTGGATCAGATTCTCGCGGCCGCTCGTGGCGAGGTCACCGCGGATCGTGCCGGGTTCGGCGATGGCCGAGTTGGTCTTACCCATCATGTGTCGGACGAGCTGCCACGTATCGGCGGGGCCTTCGAGCACGGCGGCGAACACCGGCGACCGTGTGATGAAGTCGAGAAGCGCCGGGTAGAAATCTTTGCCGACGTGCTCGGCATAGTGGGCGGCCGCCAGGTCGGGATCGACGGTGCGCAACGACGCCGCCACGATCCGAAACCCTCGCCGCTCGAATCGGCTGAGAATCTCGCCGACGAGACCACGCTCGACAGCATCGGGTTTACAGATCACGAGGGTTCGATTGCTCATGGCCGCACACTACGGGGCATCCGGTGCGTGGTCGAACGCCGCCCCCGATACCCCAGTCCCCACATCCCACCAGGGCACCCGACGGCCGGGGCACCCGACGGCCGGGGCACCCGAACGTGTGGGGGTTACCATGTTGCAGCCGTCCCCCTACAAGGGGTTCCGTTGCAGCATGGTTCGCCGAAAAACGATTGATGCCTTTGCGATCACGCTGGCGCCGACTCGCCACCCGACCAAACGGACCCAACCAGACGGACCCAACCAGACGGACCCGACGCAGGGCCGTGGCGGCAGTCAGGCCGGAGCGAGGCCAAGGGCATTGCGGGCTTCGCCGGCGACGTAAAACGAGCCGGTGATCACGATCACGTCTTCCGCATCGGCGTAGGCCTGGGCCCGGGCGACGGCGTGGACCACCGAAGGAACCACCTCCACCGCAATGCCGAACGATTCGGCGATCTCCCCCAGGCGATCGGCCGGCAATGCGCGGGGCGACGAGGGGGCACAGGCTACGAGCAAGTCGGCCGACGAAACGTCGAGCGCTTCGAGCAATGCCCGGGGATCACGACCGTCGAGTACACCGACCACGAAGATGCGACGGCCGGGCACGGCAAAGTCGTCGTCGAGGGTTTCCCGCACCGAACCTGCCGCTTCGGCGTTATGGGCGCCGTCGATCACCATCAACGGATTGCGCCCCACCACTTCGAACCGAGCGGGCAGGTGCACTCGCTCGAACGCCTCGGCGACCACCGCTTCATCAAGCGGTCGGGCGAAGAACGCCTCAACCGCGGCGATGGCAAGGGCGGCATTGTCTCCCTGATGGGCGCCGTGCGCTGGCACGAAGAGGTCGTCGTAGGCGCCACCAGGTGTGCGGATCGACACCATTCGTCCCCCGATCGCCACACTGTTCTCGATGACGTCGAAGTCGTGCTCGCGGCGCCAAAGCCGGTCGCCGGCCACCTCGGTGAAGATTGGGAGCAGCTCGGGGTCGTTCTCCCCCAGCACCAGGAACGACGATTCGTGCACGATGCCGGCTTTCTCCCATGCCACCTTCTCCCGCCAGCCCTCGGAGAAGTCGGTGTGGTCGCCGCCAATATTGGTGATCACGGCGACCGGCGCCTCGATCACGTTGGTGGCATCGAACCGGCCGAGCAACCCCACCTCCACCACCGCAGCGTCAACCGGAACCTCAGCGAACCAAGCGAACGCCGCCGCCGTAAACGTCTCGAACCACGAAGGGGTGATGCCGCTGAGCGGCTCGAGTTGTGCAAGGTCGGTGAGCATGGCCGCCAGCGCCTCGTCGGTAATGATGCCCGGCAGCAACCCGCCCTCTGTGGCAACCTGATCGCCGTCCTTGTCGAGGCGCACCATCGGATCGCCGCTCCACCACAACCGCTCATTGATGGTCTGGAGGTGCGGGCTGGTGTAGCGACCAGTGACGACGCCCGATGCCCGCAGGAGTTCGGCGACCATGCGGACTACCGAGCCCTTCCCGTTGGTGCCCGTGACATGCACGGAGGGGTAGGCCCGTTGGGGATCGCCGAGCACAGACAACAGCTTTCGCATGGGGTCGAGCGAAAGATCGTCGATCCGACCGGCGGCGATCGATGGTACCGCCTCACGGTTCAGGTGAGAGTCGAGAAAACGCAGCGCGTCGGCGTAGTTCATGGGACCGTCGAGCCTACGGCCCCTTCACCTTCAACTCGCCTTCCGACAGGCACCCACGGCGATTGGGCCGATCCTCGTAGCCCGGCGATTGGACGGCCGGTCAGGAGGCGGCGCGGCGAGGGCGGGCTTCGGTATCCGCACTCGCCGACGACTTCCGGGTGGACTTGGGAACCAATGTGGGTTTGACCTTGTCGACCACTACTTCCCGGGTGATGACCACCTTGGCGATATCGTCTCGGCCGGGAAGTTCGTACATGACGTCGACGAGCACTTCCTCGACGATGGCTCGCAGACCGCGTGCGCCGGTTCCTCGCTTCAACGCAGAATCAGCGATGGCGTTAAGGGCGTCGTCGGTGATCTCGAGTTCGAGGTCCTCGAGCTCAAAGAACTTCTTGTACTGCTTTACCAGCGCGTTGCGCGGTTCCACGAGGATCCGCACGAGGGCGTCCTGCTCAAGGTGGGAGACGGCGCCGATCACGGGAAGGCGGCCGATGAACTCGGGAATCAGACCGAACTTGAGGAGGTCCTCAGGGAGAACCTGCGAGAACAGTTGGCCGAGGTTCTTCTCTGAGGTTTTGCGGAGGTCGGCGTTGAATCCCACGCCGCCGCTACCGGTGCGACTCTCGATGATCTTCTCGATACCGGCGAAGGCACCACCACAGATGAACAAGATGTTGGTGGTGTCGATCTGAATGAACTCTTGGTGGGGGTGTTTGCGTCCACCTTGGGGCGGCACCGATGCGGTGGTGCCTTCGAGGATCTTAAGTAAGGCTTGCTGCACGCCCTCGCCGGACACATCACGGGTGATCGAGGGGTTCTCGCTCTTGCGAGCGATCTTGTCGATCTCGTCGATGTAAATGATACCGGTCTCGGCCTTTTTGACGTCGTAGTCGGCCGACTGGATCAGCTTAAGGAGAATGTTCTCGACGTCTTCGCCGACGTAGCCAGCCTCGGTGAGCGCCGTGGCGTCGGCGATGGCGAACGGCACATTGAGCATCCGAGCCAACGTTTGGGCGAGCAGGGTTTTTCCACAGCCGGTGGGGCCGAGCAGCATGATGTTGCTCTTCGACAACTCAACATCGTCGTGGTTGTTGGCGCCGTATTGCACTCGTTTGTAGTGGTTGTACACCGCCACCGACAGGATGCGTTTCGCGGCATCCTGTCCGATGATGTAGTCGTCGAGGAAGGCGAAGATCTCGGTTGGCTTGGGCAGCTCATCGAATCGGAGGTCGGTGGTCTCGTTGAGCTCTTCCTCGATAATTTCGTTGCAGAGGTCGATGCACTCGTCGCAGATGTACACGCCGGGCCCGGCAATGAGCTTCTTCACCTGCTTCTGGGACTTGCCGCAGAACGAGCACTTGAGTAGCTCGCCCCCGTCTCCGAATTTCGCCATAGCTGGATTCCCCCCTACGTGGGCCGATCGTCCGGACGGACGATCAGTCGACCGCCTTGATTGGACCGGAGTTGTCGGCGAGTTGCCGAGTGCTGATGACCTCGTCGATAAGCCCGTACGCCAAAGCGTCCGGAGCCGACATTACAAAGTCGCGGTCGGTGTCGTGGTGGATCTTCTCCACGGGCTGCCCGGAATGAGTGGCGAGGATCTCTTCGAGCAGGGTTCGCATCCGCATGATCTCGTTGGCGGCCAACTCAATATCGGTGGCCTGACCGTAGGCTTCGGCGTAGGGCTGGTGAAGCAGGATACGGGCGTGAGGAAGGGCGAGACGTTTGCCTTTGGTGCCCGCCGCCATGAGTACCGCTGCCGCCGACGCGGCCTGACCGAAGCAGATCGTCCAGATGTCCGGCTTGACGTACTGCATCGTGTCGTAGATCGCCAGGGCGGCGGTGACGCTTCCGCCTGGGGAGTTGATGTAGAGGTTGATGTCCTTCTCGGGATTATCAGACTCGAGGTGGAGCATCTGGGCACAGATGAGGTTGGCGATCGTGTCGTCGATCGGGGTGCCCACGAAGATGATGTTTTCTTTGAGCAGCTTGGAGTAGAGGTCGTAGCCGCGCTCTCCGCGGTTGGTCTGCTCGATGACGGTGGGAACCAGGTAGTTCCGGGGCTCGATCACTCGGAGTCGCTCCTTGCGGGGGTGTGGTCGGTGGAGCCCGCATCGGCGACGACGCTGTCGGAGTCGGGGTTGGCGCCGTCGATGGTCTCGACCTCGTCACCCTTGACCTCGTGCTCGTCGACCTCGTCAGGTTCTTCGTCGGGCTCCAGCGACGCTCGCTCAATGCGATTGCCGTCGGCGTCAAAGATCAAGACGTTGTCGCAGAGCCAGTCGAATGCCTTGCGGATCCTGAGATCGGAGCGTACCGCCTCCATCCGCCCATCGCGCTCGAACTGCTTGCGGATCTTCGTTGCTTTCTCGCCGGTACGGACGGCGAGCGCCTCAATCTCTTCGGCCACGTCATCGTCGTCGACCTCGATACCTTCGGCCTCCACTATCGATCGCAGTGCGAGGTCGCACTTCACCGAGCGGACTGCCTTCTCTGAATTCTCGGCCACGATGTCGGCCTCGGTTTGGCCCGTGATCTGCAGGAACATGCCGGGGTCGATGCCCTGCGCCTGCAACTGCATCAACCACTGCTGAATGTGGTTCTGCGTTTCCTGGGCCACCATGGGTTCGGGAACGTCTTCTTCAACAAGGTTGGCAAGCGCCTCGAACGTGCGCTCCTCCACCGAGTTGGCCGCACGGGCTTTCTTCACCCGGGTGGCCGACGCGACCAAACCCTCACGGAGTTCAACCAGCGTAGGGAACTCGCTCGCTTCGTCGGCGAAGGCATCATCGAGTTCAGGCAGCACCTTGGCGGTGACTTCCTTAACCGTGATGGCGAACGAGATCATCTTGATCGCGGCGTCGGGATCGTCTTCGTCAGGGGTTTGGTTGGGAAACGGCGCCTCAAACTCAAGCGAGTCGCCGGCACTGGCACCGGTGAGGTGCTCGTGCACCTCCGGGACCGGGAAGGTGCCACCAATCGTGAACGAGTAGTCGTCGGTGGTGATACCCGGAATCTCCTCATCCTCGTGTACGCCAACGATGTCGATCAGCACCGTGTCGCCATCGGCGGCCGGACGTTCAACCACCTCGTTGGTGGAGAATCGTTCGCGGAGCCGATCGATCTGCTGTTGGATCTCTTCATCGGTGGGGAGAAACGAGTCGATCGTGATCTCGAGGCTCTTGTAACCCGGCACGATGATGACGGGGCGGACCTCAACAACGGCATCGAAGGACACGGGGCCGTCGGCCTCACCGCCGGTGAGCTCGAAGTCCGGCGGAGCGATCACATCGACCGCATGCTCCTTCACTGCCTGCACGTAATAGTCGGGCAGACCGTCCTGCAGCGCCTGCTGGCGACCCACCTCCTTGCCCACTCGGGCCTCCATCACACGGCGAGGTGCCTTGCCGGGACGAAAGCCCGGAATGCGAGCTTCACGCGCCAGCTTGCGGAACGCCGCGTCGATGTCTTTTTCGAACTCGGTCTCGTCTACCTCGACGCTGACCTTCACCTTGTTGCCCTCAAGGGGCTCGACCGTAGATTTCATGCGGCCGGGAGTGTACCGGCGCGTCCCGAAAGCGCGGGCATCCGTTCCCGACGCGGCCGGTGCCCGCTTCTTTTGCCG
Organism: Actinomycetes bacterium; assembly: GCA_031415655.1. Taxonomy (GTDB): domain Bacteria; phylum Actinomycetota; class Acidimicrobiia; order Acidimicrobiales; family Acidimicrobilacustridaceae; genus JAKOVR01. Next base: position 38,328 of record JANOSD010000050.1, on the reverse strand, counting down.
GCTCGCCGCACGCCAAGATGCCGGGGCATGGCTCCAGACGCCCATCCTCGAAATCCCGATCCGCTGCTCCCGGCCCTCGAACCAGTGGCCGCCCCGGCGCGGTCCGAAGGCACCTTGTTGGCGCCGATCTCGCTGACCATCGGCGTCCTCGAGCGCTGGCTCCACCGCACGAAACGACTCCCCTGCGAGGCGGCTTCGGCCATCGCCGTCGCCCTCTACCCCGATCCGGCACTGCACACGGTCGATGTGGAAACCGGCCCGTCGTTGATAGCTGGGCTCGGGCTCTTCGCCCGTCACGACTTCTTGCCGAACGACGTCGTCATCGTGAGCCGACTGCTCCGCATACCCGCCCGCATCATCGATGCGTTCGACGACACCACGGTGTACGGGCACTGTTTCGAGTTGGGCGACGAGCTCTACGGCTACCCCACCGGGCTCGCCACGCTCCTCAATCACACGTTCGAGCCCAATGCCCATTGTCAGATCGACTATGACGCCGACGAACTCTGGGTCTATGCGAGTTCTGCTATTGCTGCCGGCGCCGAGATCCTCATCGACTACGGAGCCGGCGACCCCGACCACGAGCTTTGGTTCGATCCGGGATCGTGACGACTTCTGGTCTCATTCGGCCGTGCCTGCCCGACATGCTCCGAAGATTCACCGTGGTCGGGGTGGCGGGATTCGAACCCACGGCCTCCTGCTCCCAAAGCCGCCCAACTCGCGCAACGGCGGCTCTACCAGCCGCTACGCGTTGGTGAATGAGTGGCACGAGCCGGGATTGCCCAGCTTTCGCCGAGTTCCGGTGTCGACTTCGGTGTCACGTACCTGAATGCGGTAGCGAACAGTTGCAGACACCTCGCGACCTCCGACGCCTCCGAGCTACGCGTCGTCAGAGCTTCCCCGCGCTTGCCACGCAAACGGGTAGCCCGTGGCTTGCGCATGTCGGATGTGTTCGGGGACGTGGCTGAGACGAACGGTCGGGTCGCGCCAGTCGGCCTCGTCTAATTGGATCACTACTACTACGAGCCGGTCATCCGGCGCGGGGTAGTCGTTCTGGTCGCTGGAGAGTCGATCGACTTGCCCCATGTCGATCGAAGCAGATTGTCCTGGCCAGTCGTCGAGACGGACACTTACGCCCCACGGAAACCGTCGGATGACGGTGCCCCACACAACTTCTCCAGCGGCTGGAAGCGAGTCTCGATCCACGAGCCCGACTGTAGGACGGACCTGACGTTTCGAGTCCGTCCCGGGCCCGCTTCCCTTTGGACTTCGTGAGCTACTTCGACGATGAGGAGCGTGTAGGTGGTTCCATCCATGCGGCCTCGTTTGCCTGCAGAATCGTTGGCAAGGATGAAGTCGCCATCGACGCCCACTGCAGGAGCGTCAGGACTGCATCCGCGGGGCGCTTGGCAATGTCCTCAGCCAAGTTGCGCGCCGAACCCTCGTCCCCGCTTTGAGTAGTGCTATCAGCTCTCGAGCGAGTTCGTTGCGCTGCCAGGCCGTGCAGCAACGCCGCCGGAACTGCGGCGCCCCTCATCGATTCCGTCCTGGGAATCTGAGAAATCTCCGGACGCGAGCGCAATTCGCGGTGGGTTTGGTAGGTAGGTGTCTCGTCGAGTCGGCGAGGTACTTGGACCGGATCGGAACCTACTTGGCCAACTCCCGTGCATTGCCGAAGCTGACCCACTCGACTCGCGAGGCCGTCGTTCTGCACGGAATGTCGCAACCTACCTTCGACCGACTACCGCGCGACGGTGGCCTCCCCTCGGTCGAACTGGGGCGACGACGCAGGCCCTCATCCCGGTGTGGGCAGTCGAACGCATGGCGGCCGAATCCGATAACGACGCGGTGTAGGACGCCGTACCCCTACCCGAGTTCGTGGTATTCGATACCGAGGTCGTGGGCGCCGGCGCGAATCAGCGGCGCGTCGACTGAGACGGCGATGAGGCTGTTCGTGAGCAACGCGACCGCGAGCGCCTCGGCGGCGAGACCGTTCGGCCGGTGCCGTATATCCAGGGCGGCCATGACCGGTACGAGCAGGCGAGGTCCAATGAGACCAATCCATTCCGGAAGGTCTTTGATCCTGCGCACCGTCAGTTCTCTCACCTCTGGTTCGAGACGGGAGATCCGGCCGGACAGTGCTCCGTTACCTGTCCCGTGTTGCACGGCATTTGCGAGTCTGAAGTACCACGCCGCGGTTGTGTAGATGATCGAGTGCTCGACTTCGGACCGGAGCCATCCCGTTTGCATGTCGGCAAGGAGATCGATCAACGCGTGATCGTCAACGACGAGGGACATCGACGCGGACTACTGCGTCGCAAGGTCGGGGTCGTCAGCAGTAAGTTCGGCGACCACCCGGTCGTAGTCGCCGCTAGCTACCCAGTCGGCAAGCGCAGCCTTCGCTTCCGGCGGCAAGGGCAAGGCGGGCGGAGCGTATGGCGGAACGAGCAGCTCGCCCGACTGTTCGGCGGCAGCGCGAGCACGTTCGACGGCCTCCGAGAGTTCTGGGCTCAGCTTCAGCTGGTTCGCCATGGGTTGAGGCTACCTGGGCTACGCGCAAACTTCCGTCACCCGGGACTATCTCGAAATACACGATCGCGTCGAGTGTGTCTTCCCGGCCTGGGGCGATCGAACGGGTCATTGCCGAGAGCGACCAAGGACGAACACTCCGCCTTTCCGGCGAGTGATCATCGAGTTTCGGCGTTACGCCGGTCATCGTCGGGCGCGCTGCGCAGCACCCGATGACGAGTCCGTTGAATGTGAGATCGGCGAACCGCATTGTCAGATCTTGCGCACCTCCGACGCGGCAGGAGAACGCGGCGACCAGCACGCCAGCGATCACACCCAACACGGTCCATGTCACAAGTCGGCGCCGACTGGCGGCCGTCGGCTCCACTATCGGACTCGCCGGATAGCAGGTGGCGATACGTCGGTGCCGCCCGATGTGGCGAAGGCATCAGACCTTGATCGCGGCGCCGACCACCGTCCCACTGAGTTGGAGAAGATTGTGGACGTAGACCGTCCGACCGGTCATCGAAGCGGGAAGCACGAACACCTGGGCATGAAAAACGTCAAACATGATCGTCCCACTCCCGTCGTCAACATCAGTGTTTGGGTTGGCGTGATCAAATCAGCCGGCGACGGTGCTCGGGTCGACGCAGGCGTACACGTGGATCTACCAGCAGTCGGTGCCGCGCTTGCATGCAGTGCCTTCGTCGAGTCGGCGATGTCGACGCGAGACGCAACCGGCCTCAAACACAGTGTCAACTTCGTGATTGCCGACAGTGTCGGCCAGAAAACCTCAGAAATAGTGGTCGGGGTGGCGGGATTCGAACCCACGGCCTCCTGCTCCCAAAGCAGGCGCGCTAGCCAAGCTGCGCTACACCCCGGTTGGTGCGATGTTGACCCTACAACGAGGGCCACCACCGCAAGGAACGCGTTGCCGTGACCATCGCCCCGGTTCTGGCCGGCAGTCCCCCGGGCAGCCCTCGGCGACTCACCGGGCGGACCCCGCATCGGTGCTCTTCACTTTGGTGATGGCGTCACCTGAGCGGATCACACCGCCCGAGATCACTTTGGTGTTGATCCCCCGGAGTCGGAGTTCTGCACCCGCGCCGGTGTTGACGAATCGCACCGCATCGGAGCCAAACCGTTGGGCGAACTTGGCGCACCCACGATGGGGTTGGCCGGTGACCTCCACCACCGCCTCGCCGATCGCCAGTCGGGTGCCGTCGGGAAGGTTTTCGACGCTCACATCAAAATCGGCGTAAAGCTGATCGCCCGCCAGCCCCCAACGCGCTCTTGCCCCAGCGATGGCGTGGATGGCCCGACTATTCATGATCGTGATCTGCATCTCGGGGTGTGCTTGCCCCTCCGGCATGCGCGAGCTGGGGCGGCTGCTCCAGGTGTCGCCCACCAAGCCTTCGACCACGTCGAGTCGACCTTCATCGAGCTCGACCCGCTCCCCCACCGCGGGACGGGCAACGATCAGCTCCAGCACCCCGCCATCGACTGGCGCCCCTCGTATCAGGGGGATCCCGTTGGTCAGCTCGTCGAGGCTTCGTTGCTCCATGCGGCCAGCCTTACAAATCTGAGCGCAGGTCGCCGCATGAATACGGACGCGGTTCCTACACCAGACCACGCCGCTGAATGATGGTGAAGGTGATCCAGCCCGGGATGATCGGAAGGAAAAAGGTAATCAGACGGAACAGCGCCACCGAGGCGAAGGCGACGTCGACGGACATTCCGAGCTGTTGGAATGCCGCGGTGAGCGACAGCTCCAGGGCGCCGAGCCCGCCCGGCGTGGGGGCGAAGACGGCGACGCTGAATGCCACCATGTAGGCGGCACCGATCTGGGCCGGCGAAAGGTCGCCTCCGAACGCCTGAACCGAGCAGAGCAGCGCCGAATAGAGCCCGAGGGTGACAATGGTGGAGCCCCCGAAGAGCGCCGCCAACTTTCGGGGACGGCGCGCCAACTCGGCCAGCCCTTTCCCCGCGTCTTTCACCATGGGCACGCCCTTCGTACGCACAAGTTTGCGGGTATACGGCAGCACAAAGGCCAACAGCACCAGTGCCGCCACGCCGCCCACGCCGATCAGGATGTTGCGGGTGTCCGGAGGTTTGATCGAGGCATTCGACTCCGCCGCCTGACTACCCGTGATGCTCGTCCAAAAAAGGAACACCCCGAGCAGCACAATGTGCATGATGAAGCCGGCGACCCCGTTGAGGCCCACGCCGGCGACCGCCCGAGCCGGCTCTACGCCACGCTTCTGCATCAGTCGCGTGTTGAGCGCCATCCCACCGAGACCAGCTGGAGCGAGCGTGTCGAGAAATGACGACGACATCTGAGCCGCATACATGGTGGTGAACGGCAGACGATCGGGCACCGAACCCATCAGCCCGATTGTGGCACCGGCCCAGGTCACCACCACGCAGACCAGCATCGGTGCGACCCACCAGAAGTTGGCGTTGCGAATCTGATCGCCGAGCTCTCCAACAGTGGCGAGCTGCGGCAGCAGGGCATAGAACGCAATCGTGAACACGACGATGATCCCGATGGTCCGCGGCTTGATTCGGGCCAACTCCTCGTAGCGCACCTCCTCCAACTGCGCTGCGGTCTGCACCTGGTCCCGGAGTTCGTCGAGTAGTCCGCTGTGTTCACGCAATCGACTTCGGGTTTCGGCGCTCAACGCGAGCGGTTGAAGGCGTGACACCATCGAACCCAACGTCGCGATGCCCAGCACCTTCTCGGCCGTCGCAACAGCCCGGTCGGCGCCCACCTCAAGGGCCACGGAGCAGAGCAACTCGGCAATGTCGGAGTTGAGGTCGGCGGTGTTCGCCGCCAGCTCACCGGATCCAAGATCGACGACACGCGGACGCCCGTCGACGCCGACGATGAAATGGTCGAGGCGCAAATCACGATGGGAGATGCGGTGCCGACGAAGGGCCGATGCGACCCGCCACACCTCATCGAGCATCGAATCGGCGAGGTGTTTTCCACTACCGGCCAACGACTCCCCGCCCAGGTAGTCGAAGGCCAACAACATCCCGTCTGGTTCCACCTCGGCCACCGCCAGCATCTTGGCCGTAGGCACGCCATCATCATTGGCCTTCAACGCGACGAGCGCTTCGTGCTCGACGGCGCGGCGCAGCGAAGCGAATGGCCGACTTCCGGACGCTTCTCGCAAGCGAATCCATCGCACCACCTGCAACAGCGCATCGGCATCGCGCTGATCCGTGCTGAAGACCTTCACAAATCGAGGCTGCCCATCCGGGGTGTCGGCCACGTACACGCTCGACCCCCGCGCACCGCGCCCCTTCAGCTCGAGACGGTCGATCACGACGCCCACGCCCGCCAGCGCCTGCGCGATAGCCCGACCGGATGGCTGCCGATTCGGCGACCCGAAAACCATCACGCTCAGCGTTCCCACGAGCCAACCCAACATGGTGGACATTGCCACGTCGTAGGGCGTGTTGGTGCCGATCGGTGACATTCGGGTGAGGGCCACGAAGGCCACCGTTGCCACTCCCACCCGGCGGACCCAACGAGGGAACCATGGCCCCAACACCGTGACCACGGCTGCCCCCATGGCGAGAAAGTGGGGGCCCTTCTCCGAGATGAAACGCACTTGTACCTCAACACCCGGAAGCTTGAAACCGTTGAGCGCCACGGCGAGCACGTCCATCAGCAGATAAGAACTCGCTGACGCAATGAGCACCATGATCGTGACTCGTACACGGCGAAGCACGACGAGGGTGACGAGCAGGCCGAACGTCGACAACAAAACGATGATGCCGTCAAGACTCAGGAGGAATTTCTGGAGCCCCGACACTCGGTTGGCGAGGTCCTTGACGTCGTTCTCTGCCCCTTCGATCAGGCTTCGAAACACCGCCGCGGCGAGAAGGGTGAGCACGAAGGTCCCCAACGCCACCGCCACCCGAAGCTTGTCGCCCGGCGACCGGCTGTAGGCATCGGGGACCGGTTCAATGATCTCTACCTCGACGCCCTCAACGAGCTCCCGGTGCGTGGGCATCGAGGGTTCAGCAAGGAGTTCGTTTGTATCGAGCGGCAAACCGGCTCCAGGCGGCGAGGTGTCCGCTCACGGTAGCCGTGAGCGCGTGCGCAGATGACGGACCAGTGGCGCCACGCCGCCTCCACCGCACCCTCACGCTCGGCCCGCTCCCTCCCGTGCGCCGCTGATCGAAAGCGCGCGGTCTGCCCGTCTGCACCGACAATTGGTTCGGGTCGCAGCGTTCCGAGCGGTATGGTTGCGGTCCCTTGCGGGTGTAGCTCAATTGGTAGAGTCCCAGCCTTCCAAGCTGGTTGCGCGGGTTCGATTCCCGTCGCCCGCTCCCCGACAACCTTTTCATAAGGTGGTTTTCTGCTTTTAGCCCGGCTACCGATTCCATCACCGCTCCCCACTCGTGCCCCATACGTGCCCCAACCAGATGGCACAGACGGAACAGATGGACCCTCGACCGTACGGCTCGACACGGGGTTGATTAACAACGACGACGCATGGGAGCTGGGGAACGGTCCGAAAGTTGCCGTCGGGCGGCACCGGGGCGGCAGCTGTAGGCATCAACTGTCCCCGGAGGTGTTGAACGACGACCGCATCGGACGAGCTGTTGTAGGCATCACTGATTGCTGACGGTGGGCAGCGTTTCGGCAGGGGTGGTCGAGGACGTCGTCACGGGAGTCGCCCGCAACGCGATAGACAGCCGCCGTGTCGATGTCGTTCACGTGCCGAGAAACGGTGGCCCAGTACGCGGCCGCTGGCCGAACTCCTGCGGTCCCGCGTCCGCAGTGCCGGGCGTGTGGCCGTGTGATGGCCTTTGACGGCACGTACCCGAGGAAAGTCCGCGAGGCCGGCGTGGTCCACACCGTGTTCATCCGCCGCGCTCGTTGCGTGCCGTGCGACATCACCGAGTCGATACTCCCCCAGTTCGTCCTACGACGATGCCTCGACACCGCTGCCGCTGTGGGCGCCGCCGTGCTTACCCGGCTCGGAGCCGTGATCCCCGACGGCGCCGCCACCCTCTTCGACCTGGTGCCCGAGCGTACGCAGAGCGGCTGGCGAAAACGGTTCGCTGACCGAGCATCGGACCTGGCTTTGCACTTCGATTCGCTGATCCTGAGTTGGGGAGACTCGAAGCCGTTCCGGCCTTCAGACGGCACCGCACCGGTCATCGACGCGATCGGGCGGCTCTGGCGTGGGGTGCGGTCTCGCACCACGGGAGAGCTCCCACCGGCGTGGGTTTTGGCGAACGTCATCGTCGGCGGGGAGCTGTTGTCGACCCGCGTAGATCGGCCGTGGCCGGTCCAACCCGGCACGACCCGACGCTCTCGAGGGCCCTGACCAGCCGTCCTGTGCACTTCGGCTGAACTTCACGCGGCCGTCACTCCGGGCTCGGACCGCCAGCCCGCACACCAACCACCGCCGTCAACGACCACCCGCAGTGACGCGCGCCCTCCCGACGAGCCCGTACCGCCACCCAGAGTGGTCATCCTCACCCAAACCAGCCGAACCGGCACCGCTCAAGTCTGCCAACTCATCTGCAAATAACCCTGCCGGCAACAGCGGGTAGAGGACAATCGAGTCGAGGACGACGATCACCGGTAGGGAACACCCGCCACTACATCCGCCTCAGTTATCCCCGCAACCGCCTTCAGCCGTGATTTTCGGTGCGACTCGTACGCGAGCACATCAGTCACCCGCAGGCGGCGATGGGTGCCGGCCATGCGCGCCGAGATCGTGCCCTGGTCGATGAGGCGTACGACGTAGGTCCGGGACAGCCCCAACAGGTCCGCCGCCTCTTGTGTCGTCAGCTCGGCATCATCAGCGAAGACGTGAACCGATGCCCCGGAGGCCAACTCCCCCAACAGGTGCCGTACTGCATCAGCCGCGGCCGCCGGCAGCTCGACGACTCCGGCGTCGGTCTGCACGCTCACCGGTCCAGCCGCGTCGGGATCGGCAAACGTGGACGCCAACCGTTTCCGGTCGGATGCCGAGATCGTGTAGGCGAGGGTCTTGCTCATGCACCGAAGGCTACCGCACAAACGACATAAACGACACTCGCGACCACTCCCCAACCCTTCCGCTATCCGTTCGTATAACACGGACGCCGAAGAGAAGTCCGTTGTCGGGGACGAAACGGCACCAGCGTGGCGCGGTCCCGTGTCCATTTTTCCCCAGCGGACCCAGATAGGGCACGAAAGGACGGATGGGCCGACACGCGATGGACCTCACTGACCTGCATTCTTTCCGTGTGCGCGGGTCAGCGAAGGGACCTCGTCGTCCTTCCAAGCCGGTTGTGCGGGTTCGATTCCCGTCGCCCCCTCTCGTGAATCGGCCCAGGTCAGCCCGCCGTCAGGCCGTGCGGACCGAGGTCGTTCCGGGGTTCTGAGAGACCAGCGCGACCCGACGGATCCGATTCCCGTTCCGTCGACAGCTTCAAAGGGAAGTTCGACTTCAACGCCGCGCTGGCGGAGCGGCGGTGGCGACGTCGCGCTCGTTGCGACGTGTGGGCAGCGCACGGCGATCCCGTCCGGCCCTACCAATGCGACGACCGTGAGGAAACCAGCCCCGTGCGACACCACAACCCGTCGCAACAGCCGGTGATGATGGAAGCGGCCTATCTCTCGCTCCCGCTTCGGGACCCAACTCACGCGGAAATGGCCGCGCTCAGGAAGGTGCTCAGCTTCGACTTCGAAGGAGTGGAGGAACTCCGAAAGGAGTTAGCAGGCCTGCATGTCCGACTGTCCTGCGCTTGCGGCTGCCCGTCTATCGCCCTGTTTCACCCCGAAGGTCACCGCGCCTACAGCCGGCACGACGGCGCCGGAATGACGCCAATGGACTTCGTGATCACCGCTGGTCCGGATGCAGCGGACTACGGGGGCTGAATTATCGTCTGGCTCGTCGACGGCCACCTGGCCGACCTGGAGATCTACTGGCACGGCGACACCCAATTCGAGATGCCGCACCCGAACCGGATCACGGCGGTGCCGATCGAGCGATAGTCCGCGCGTATGGCCTACCAGCCCCAGATAAGCCGCCCCCGCGCGACCTACCGCGCGATGTGCTCGTTCATCGCTTCGGCGGCGGTGATTTTTACCACTATGCCGCGGTGAGCACCCTTGGTCGCGCACGAAACCTCGGGGAGACTTCCTACGAATGCGGGGTGCCTCCGGCGTGAACCCCGGCGTGAACCCCGGCGTGAACCTGGGCGTGAACCCGGGCGTGAACCCGGCCAAGGCGCACCCACCCGGTAATCGTGCGTCCAGCCCGCAGTCGTGAAGGTGGCGGCCCGTTCAAGCCGAGACGGCTCCGGGACCACCTCACGCTGCGGGCGCGATGGAAGTCCACCCAACCCCACCTGTCGGCCAGACCGGCGATCTCGCCAGCCCACGATGGGGGCCGCTCGCGTCAAACCGGCCCAACAGGACCCCGCCCAAGCGGCCGCTGCAGGTAACATGGCCGACGTGTCCGCTCACCCGTCGACCCCCACTGCGAATGCCGTGAGCCCCGCCGAGGCGGTCGAAGAGGCGTTGGCATCGGCCCGGCTCGAGGGTCTGGAACCCAGCCCTGACGCGCTTGGGGACTTCGAGCGAGCGGCGTCGGGCGAGATCGATGGCGACGAGCTCGTCGAGCGCACGCTGGCTCGTTACCGGCGTTGAGCGACGACTCGTACATCAACCCCGGTTCCGGAGCGTTCATCAACCTCCTGGGCATCGAAGACCCGGGGGAGCTCGCAACAGCAGAAGCCACGGTCGTGGCGGCGCGCACACGGCAGCTCGACGCTCGTTGCTTCGCCGGCAGCTACGACGTGGCGCACCTCCAGGCGATCCACCGGCACCTCTTCGGGGACATCTACCCGTAGGCCGGTGACTTCCGGGTGGTGAACATCGCCCGCTCGGCGTCGTTCGGTGACTGGCGCCACATCCGCACGTACCTCCACCAGGTCTTCGCCGACCTCGCGGCGGAGAACGACCTGGTTGACCTCGACCGCGAGGAGTTCGTGCGTCGACTCGCCCACTACCTCGGCGAGGTCAACGCGGCTCACCCGTTCCGCGAGGGAAACGGCCGAACGCAGCGTGCCTTCTTCCGGCAGCTCGCTCGCGAGGCCGGCTGGAACCTCCGCTGGTCGAAGGTGGCCGCCGAGGAGAATGCGGCTGCGAGCGAAGCGAGCCTGATGGGTGACAACGGACCGCTCGAGGTCCTGCTGGACATGGCACTGGAACCAGGGTCGACCGCCTGACCGCGGCGGATTTTCCTCGACTTGGGATCACCGGCCGAGGCCACGGCCCGAGCGAGGGGCCTGAAAGGCGTCGAGGCGCTGCTGGATGGCGCGCACCTTCGCCGCTTGGTGGGCGATGATCGGCGAGACAGCCGGACAATCGTCCGGAGGCTCGGGCACGGCGGCCTCTTGGTGAAGCCGATTCCTGACGGCGAGTGCGGATCCGTGCCGTGGCGTGCGGGCGATCATGTCGGTGAGGACGTCGGCGGGGCCGAGGGTGCCGGTTACGTCGGGGATGACGGCGAGGTTGGTGTGGCGGCCGCGAGTCAGCCCTGGAATCCGGTCTGACTCCGCTGTTCGTGTGGTGGTCGGGCTAGACGTCCCGCTGGGGATCATGGTCGCCCTGGTTGTCGCCCGGCGTACCCTTCGGGCGAAACCGGCCGGGCGAAACCAGCGGGCCGAACCGGTTGGCAAACCGACCATGCTGCAGCCAAACCCCTACAAGGGGCACCGCTGCAACATGGTTTCGCTCAACGGACGTACGAGGGCGAGAGACCTCGAAACTTCAGGGCCGAAGGAGTGGGCTGCTCTTGGCCGTTTGTCGAGGGTCGCGTTGTACCACGGGGTCGAGCGCTTCGTCGATCGCCGCCAACACCTCCGCCTCGAGCACCACGCCACTTGCCTGCACGTTGTCGTCGAGTTGTTCGGGTCGGGTGGCCCCCACGATGGCCGAGGCCACGTTGGGATTCTGGAGCACCCAGGCGACGGCCAGTTGGGCCATGGTGAGGCCGCATTCGTCGGCGATCGGGCGGAGCATCTGCACCCGGGTGAGCACTTCGTCACGCAACCAACGACCCACGAAACCACCGCCTTCCTCGGACGTGGCTCGGCTTTCCGCCGGCACCTCAGCGCCGGGCAGGTACTTGCCGGTGAGTACGCCTTGCGCAATCGGCGACCAAACGATCTGCGAGATACCAAGCGACGCACATTCGGGGACGACCTCAGCCTCGATCACTCGCCAAAGGGCGGAGTATTGCGGCTGATTCGATACGAAAGGAATACGGAGCTCGCGGGCGAGGGCGTGACCGGCCCGCAGTTGTTCGGCAGTCCATTCGGAGACGCCGACGTACGAAACCTTGCCGGAACGCACGATGTCGGCGAACGCCACCATGGTTTCCTCCAGTGGCGTTTCGTGATCGAATCGATGCGCTTGGTAGAGATCAACGTGGTCGAGTTGTAGTCGGCGCAGCGACCCGTCGATCGATGCCAGTAAGTGTTTTCGAGACAACCCCCGATCGTTTACTCCTCCACCCGTGGGCCAGTACACCTTGGTGGCGATCTCCAACCCCTCACGACGCTGACCCGCTAACGCCTTGCCGAGCACCACCTCGGCGCGGGTGCCGGCGTACACGTCGGCCGTGTCGAATGTGGTGATCCCAAGCTCCAGCGCCCGATGCACGCAAGCCACGGCCTGCTCGTCGCCAACCTGACCTCCGTGGGTGATCCAGTTCCCGTACGAGATCTCGCTGACCTTCAGACCACTGTTCCCGAGGAATCGATGCTGCATGGTCGGGCAGGTTACCGCCGCGTCGACTCTGACCGCGGAAGGTCACCATGACGACGGCGATCCAAGACTGCTGATAGGGCTCTCTCCGCATCGTCCAGCCGTTCCCGTCGAGCGTCCGATCGAGCGTCCAATCGGCTGTCCGACCGGCCCTTGACCGACAGAATCGAATACGCGGGGTCGAACAAAACGGATTCCACCTCGTGTACCACTTCCTCTAAACGAGGATCGTCCCACCCATGGGTGGCCAGCAGCGCGGCGTACTCCGAGAGCGTCGCGGCTACCGGACGCTCGACCCCGGCTCGGGTTCCGGCCCGAACCAGTCGGTCCGCAAGCTCAGCCGCTTGCTCTACGAGCGAACGCGGGCGCCGTCGGGCGGCAAGGGTCCGGAAGCCCCCGAGGGCGAGCCACAGCGCACCGAGCACCATCCCCACGACAAGAACCCCGCGACCAGCCCAGAACACCGCTCGCGTTGCCGCCGCCGTTTCGGCCTCCGGGGCCTCACCCGAAAGCGGCACACCCATCGTTGGATCGAACGACTGCCAGCCGATTCCGGGGAAAAAGGCCTCGACCCATGCATGAGCATCTCGTTCGCGAACGATCCACTCGCCGGTCAATGGATTGCGCTCGCCCGGCGCGTAGCCCACAGTCACCCGTGCCGGAATGCCGAGTTCCCGAAGCCACAAGGCAAACGTGGTGGCGATCTGTTCGCAGTATCCCTTGCGCTCAGCGAGCAGTCGATCGACAGTGTCCTCCCCAACCGCCAACTCGGGGATATCGCGGTCGTATTCGATGTTCTCATCGAACCACTGGCTGAGAGCAGCCGCGGCGTCGTAGCTCGTGGGGGCGCTGCCAGCGATGCCTTGGGCGAGCGCCGCCGCTGGGTCGGACAGCGCTTCGGTTCCCAAGTATCGGAGCTGAATCTCCCTTGGGACGCCGAGCAACCGTGGGTCGGCCGCCCGTAGTCGGTCGGCGGTCACGACCGGGCGCCAGCTTGTGACGTTGTAGACCGTCCCCCGCCCCAGCGATCGAGTCGAGCGCAGACTGCCGTCGTCTTCCCACCGCAGTCGATCGAAGGGACCATCCACCACCGCAACCCGGTAGGCGCCAAACAACACGTCGCCGCCAGCACGGTCCATGGTGAAGGTCTGGTTGAACTCCTCAACGGGGGCGCCGCCGGTGCCATCGAGACCACGAAGATCACCAATGGCCCGAGGAGCGATCACCACATCGCCGCCAAGCTCTGTTCCGTCTGACACACCCCGGGACCACCGACGTCCATCCCACTCGCTGAACGCCTGGGCCCGCCAGAAGTCGGGCTGATCGGCCCGTACCCGCAACACGATCTCGTCGCCCAACCTTCCCCGCGTGCCGGTATCGAGGTCCTCTTCAAATCCCCAGTAGGCCGAAGCGGACCGGCCGCTCTCGCCCCTGCGGCTCAGCGCCACCGGTGATCCGTCGGCGAGCAATGCCATGACCGGAGGCACCAGCAAACCCGCCACCACCACCACCCCGAACACCTCTCGCCATCGCCTCCCCTCCTGCCAGCCGTCGCTACCGCCGGCGCCACCCCCGTTGCCACCGACCGTGAGCGACGCGAAGGTCACGACCACAAGAATTGCCCAGCCCGCCAGCAGGTAGCCGTGCCCGTCGATCGGGGTTCGGGTCGATGCAATGAGTACGAGGAAAACCGATGAGAAGAGCGGCGCCAGCGCACGGCCGTGCCCGTCCCATCCCATCGAAAGAAGAGCAGCGGCCAGAAGGATCAGCACGGGGTTGGCGAATGGCATCGACAGCGCAATCAACGCGACCCCCGCCAGCGCGAACGGCAGGCGATTGACCGCCGCCCGGAAAGCGGGAATCAGAGTGAGGACTTGCACGCCGGCAACCAGCACGGCGGCGCCAACGCTGACGGGGAACGTGGTGACCCCACCGGCGGAGAGGTCGAGAAATGCCAGGCACAAGGCCCCGGTCAGCGCCGACCTGGTCACGAGACTCAGCGCCGTTGATCGTTCCGTCACAAGGTCGGCGCTCATGACGCCCACCCATCGCTACCGTCGGCTCGTACGCACCAGGTGCCCGCGCCGAACGGCGCCCGCAAAAGTTCGGTTCCACCAGCCACTGCGTCGGCAATACGTTGATGGACAGCCGAGCCTGACGTAACCAAGGCATCAACGATGCGCACCTCGACTGGCGGCGGCGCCACCACCTGCACGGGGCGACGCCGGGGCGACAACACCACCGCATCGAATCCGAGTGGGGTTCGATCCGCTCGTTCCACCGTCACGAGCCGCACGGGATACCCCGCCGAACGGAGGCGCTCAACCAATCCTCGACAACGGGCGGCGGCGTCGTCGCACGCCTCTTGGGAACCTCCCAACGAAAGCACCACCACCATCTCGGCCGCAGCGCGGTGTACCTCGGCCGTGCGTACCACCAACATTCCGGTCGCTGCTGTGGCCGGCCAATGCACTCGCCGTCGGGGGTCGCCGGGTTGGTACGGCCGCACCCCCCGATCGCCATCACCCGCCTCGGCCGAGGTCAACAACGGTTGTTGGTCACCGAGTCTGCCTCGGGGGGCGCTCACCAACGGGGTAACAAATGGGACAGCGATACGCCGCACCCCCGTGTGAAACCCCAGCGGTCCCGTGACCGTCACCTCAACAATCACCCGGGCGATGCGCCCACGAATAGGGGGGCGGACCCGAAGCGACACCTCTCGAGCGTCGGATCCGGCGGGCCATCCAATCATCTCCCGGGCGTGGGGGGGAAGCGAGACGATGGATACCACGCACGGTCGTGCCATGCCGGACACACGAATACGCACATCGACTTCCTCGCCCAAATACACCTCGCTCGGCGCAACTGCTTCGATCACGGGTCGGCGAATCGCCCACCAAACGGTCGCTGCATCAATCGCCACGAAAACTCCGAGCGAAACGAACACCAAAAGTGCGGTCTGCGAACCAAGCTGTTGCCACAGCGTTCGACCAGCAACGGCAAACACCAAGGCCCCCACCCCCACCACGGTGAGCCGAACCCCACGCCGCCCCCGTATGGCACGTGGCCCTCGGGAGCCTCGGGTGCTTCGGGGGCCTGTGGGGTTAGGCGATGGGCGGTGCCGCAACACCGGCCAGCACCTCCTGTACGACTGCAGCCCCGCCGTCGATTCCGGCCCCGCTCTGCGCAGCGTCGAGCCGATGGCCCAGCACCGCAGGTGCTACCGCCTTCACATCGTCGGGCAACACGAACGACCGGCCTTCAAGAATGGCCCAGCCTCGTGCCACCGATGCCACCGCCAACATCGCTCGGGGACTCAGCAAAGGTGAGCCGCCAGCGATGGCACGCAACTGATGAACGACCGCCAGGACATAGTCGGCGATCGGCTCTGCGATACCCACCTCACCCGCGGCGCGACAGGCGTCGTGCCAACGGTCGATCGGGGCGACGGCTCGCAGTGCAGCGAGCTTGTCGGGGCCTCCATCGCCGAGCAACATCGCCCGCTCCACGTCGGGCGAAGGGATGCCGAGACGAAGCGAAACCATGAAGCGGTCCCGTTGCCCCGAGACCAGGGGATACGTGCCAACGTCGCCGACCGGGTTCTGGGTGGCTACCACGAAGAAAGGAGTAGGCAAGGCACGGCTTACGCCATCGGCCGACACCTGCCGCTCGGCCATCGCCTCGAGCAACGCCGATTGCGCTCGCGGTGTGGCCCGGTTGAGTTCATCGATGATCACCACATGCGCAAAGATCGGACCCTCACGGAACGACCACGATTGCGAGGCGGGTTCGAACACCTCGACTCCCGTGATCTCGGTGGGTAGCAAATCCGCGGTTCCCTGGATGCGGGCGAACCGGCCGCCGATCCCGGCTGCGACGGCCCGCGCAAGCAACGTTTTGCCGACGCCCGGACTGTCTTCAACCAGCACATGGCCACCGGCGAGGAACGCGGCCACCGCCAGCCGTACCGCTCGACCATCACCCAACACCACGGACTGCACTGCATGCACGAGGTTGCGGCCGGCACGAGTAGCGGCCGCGAACTGCTCGTCGGTGTCGAGGCCGAGATGAAGATCGGGCATGGTGGTGACTACATCGGGTTCCACGATCGGACCGTGAGGGCTCGCCATCACGTTCACGATACGGTCGATGCGCCGCACTCCCACGTCGGCTGTCGAACAGATCGTGGCGATGCCTGCTCTCCTCCGACAGTGAGAACCTACGATGCCCGGGCCATGCCTCGCCGACGTCGTCCTCGAAACCTCACTGCGGTGGCGTTGGGGACCACCGCCATAGTCGTGCCACTCGTCATCGCGAGTTGTGCCGGCACATCCTCCACCGGCCCAACGTCCGCCAGCCCATCGGGGACCAATACCTCGGTGTCAGCGTTGCCGGTGGTGCGAAGCGATAAACGTCCCAACATCGTCGTGATCATGACTGACGATCAGCGGGCGGACGACATGAACTACCTGCCGATCACCAAACGGCTGATCGGCGGGGCCGGAGTCACCTACAACAACAGTTTTGTGAGTTTCCCGCTTTGCTGTCCCAGCCGCGCCACTCACCTGAGCGGGCAGTACGCCCACAATCACGGCGTAAAAGACAACGAGCTGGCCTTCGGTGGTGGGAACGACAGCTTCGATCACACCGACACGGTGCCTGTCTGGTTGCAAGACGCCGGCTACGCCACTGCCCATGTCGGCAAGTACCTCAACGAGTTCGGCAAGACCAGCGAACCCAAGGTGCTTCCCGGCTACACCGACTTTTTCACCACCATCGATCCTTCCACCTACCAATTCTGGAATTACGACGTGCTGGACAACGGCACCCGACGATCGTTCGGCAATGCCACCGAGAACTACCAAACCGACGTGTTGGCCAAACGAGCGGTCGAGAACATCGCAAGGCTCGGGGCCCAACCCAAACCGTTCTACATGACGGTGTGGCCGCTGGCTCCTCACTCGTCGACGGGCAAAGGATCTGTCGTCCCCCTTGCTCCCGCCCCAGCGCCACGACACGTGGGCACGAAACCGAATGTGCGAGCGCCTCGGCCAGCATCGTTCATGGAAGCCGACCGCACCGACAAGCCCAAGGCCCTCCTCGACCTGCTCGATCGAATCGCCGACGAAGTCGCCAAGAGCGGCACCACCCAGGAACAGATCGAGGCGCTGCTCGACCAAATCCAACAGGCGCGAGCCGAGTCGTTGCTCGCTGTTGACGAACTAGTTCAGCAGGTGATTGAAGCGCTCACCGCGACGGGGCAGCTCGACAATACGATGGTGGTGTTCACCTCCGACAACGGCTGGATGATGGGCGAACACGCCATCACCCTGGGCAAGGTGGTTCCCTATGAAGAGTCGATCCGAGTACCGCTGCTCGTGCGCGGGCCGGGTTTTCCGAAGGCCGCTATGGCGAATCAGCCGGTAAGCAACGTCGACATTCCCGCGACGGTTCTGGAGCTGGCCGCCGTCGCAGCCGGGCTCCCGCAAGAGGGCACGTCGCTGCTTTCGGTGGCCAAGGATCCGAACCTGCGCAAGGACCGAGCCGTGCTGATCGAGTCCACCGCCAACGGTGTTCACGCGTATCAAGGTATTCGCACTCCTGGCTGGTCCTACGTGCGCTACGCCGACGATGGCGGCGAGGAGCTCTACGACCTGTTCGCCGACCCCCATCAACTGGAGAACAAAGTCAACGACCCATCCTTCGCCAAAGCCCGCGATCGGTTCCGCCGCGAAGTCGACCGGCTCGGTTCCTGTAGGGGTTCCTCATGTGTCACGTCGATTCCGGGAAGCGACCTTCGTTGACCATGTCGCCGGCCGTGGCCGTCACCGGGATTGGCCTCGTCAGCGCTCTGGGCAGCAGCCCAGATGAATTCTGGTCCCGGCTCGTTGCCGGCTCTGACGGCACCGTGGCGGGGTCCGTCCCCAACTTCGACCCGTCGATTTGGCTCGGCCGTCGCGAGATCCGAAGGTCGAGCCGCTTCATGCAGTTCGCGGTCGCCGCCGCAGTGCGAGCAGCTCAGGATGCCGGACTTTCGGCCACCAACAACCTCGAACCCGACCCCCTGTCCGCCGAACGAACGGCGGTCGTGCTTGCCAATGTGTACGGCGCGCCGGAGATGCTCGCCGCAGCCGATTCGGCGTTCGCGGCCGAGGGCTCTTCGGCGGTAAACCCACTGCTCGGCATGATCGCCTGCGAGAGCGCCGCCGCTTCGGCCGTTGCGCTCAAACTCGGCGTACGCGGACCCACCAAGGTCGTGGTCGGTGCCTGCGCCGGTGGCGCAATGGCCATTGCCGACGGGGCCGACCTCATCCAGCTCGGGCGCGCCGATCTGGTGATCGCCGGCGCCAGCCAAGCCATGGTCACCCCTACCATCGAGGCGGCGTATCAGAACCTTCGGGTGCTCTCGCCCACGGCGCGGCTTCGTCCGTTCCACGGTGCGCGCGACGGGTTCGTATTCAGCGAGGGAGCGGCGGTGTTGGTCCTTGAACGGCTTTCGCATGCGGTGGAGCGAGGAGCGAACATCTATGGGCTGCTGGCCGGAAGCGCCAACACCAACGACGCGGCCAACATGATCTCCCCTTCGGGGGATGGAGCGGTCAGGTGCATGCGCCTCGCCCTTGCCGATGCCGAACTTGACCCGAAGGAGATCGTCCACGTCAATGCTCATGGCACCGGCACCGAAGTGAACGACCTCGTCGAGGCCCATGCAATTGCCGATGTATTCGGCACCGACAATTGCTCCGTCACGTCGATCAAAGCCGTCACCGGGCATACCGCTTCAGCGTCCGGCGCGTTCGAGGCCGCCGCAGTGCTGCTTTCTTTCCGGCACCGACGCCTCCCACCGGCCATCCTCGATTCTGACGTCGACCACCGGATCAACGTAGAGGTGATAACCGGGTCCGGCCCCCGCTGGAACCCCGGCCCGACGATCTCGAACTCGTTCGGCCTCGGAGGCCACAACACCTCCCTCCTTTTTACCCCGCACACCCCCTGACACGACACGGCCTCAGGCCGATCCTCGGGCCGGATCTCAGGCCGGATCTCAGGCCGGATCTCGGGCCGGATCTCGGGCCGGATCTCAGGCCGGATGCGGTTGCGCGGATGCCTCGTCCACGACCGATGCAGCCCAGGTCGCGGTGCCGGGATCGATGGGGTCGCGTCCGAAGATGGCGGCCGTTATCACCGAACCAACCGTCGCGATTCGCGGATCTGGGAGGGACGACCCGGCGAGCCGGCGAGCGAAGGATGCAATGGTTTCCGTACTTCGTCGAGGGGTACCACGCCGCTCCCCCTCACGTTCGAGCCGCCGGCGAAGATCGCCAACCCAGGGCGGTGCGGCGGCGATCGCCGCGTCTTCGTCATTGTCGTCACCCCGTCTACGTCGCCGCCCCCAAAGGAATGACGCCAGAACAACAAGCACTCCGATGAACATGATCGCCAGCAGGATCGGCGCCAGGGCGGCGGCACTCGAAGCCGGCGAATCGCCCGAAGCGCCCCCGCTCCCTCCGGAGCCGCCACCCTGACCACCCCCGAAGCCGCCTGATCCGGAGCCGGACCCGGAGCCTGATCCGGAGCCGGAGCCTGATCCGGAGCCGGAGCCGGACCCGGAGCCTGATCCGCCGCCGGAGCCGGAGCCTGATCCGCTGCCGGAGCCGGAGCCGGACCCGGAGCCACTTCCCCCACCAGACCCGAACTCCCGATCGGACCCCGCGCCGCCCTGCGAGCCGCCGCCACCGAGTCCGCCATTCCCACTGCCGTCGCCGGACTGGCCACCCGAGCCGCCACCCGACTCACTCCCGCTGTTCGACCCGAACCCGCCGCCGCCGCCCGCACCGGCACCGCTACCCCGACCATTGTTGGACCCCGTGAGGTTGGTTTGATCAAGTTGTTGCTTCTCCGTGCACGACGGATTGCCGACGAGCAGCGTTAGGGCGCCAGCCACACACAGCGCCAAGCCTCCCATCCGCAGTAGATCACCCATCTCCGAAGCAGCGGGAGCCTGCCGTTGAATCTGATCTGAAGCAGGGCGCGAAGTGGCGGCCCGGATATCACGTTCGACGCTCCAAAGCGTCGCCATCATCGAGGCCAACCAAACGACTGCGAACGGAACCGAAGCCGTGGCTCCGGTGGCCACGGCGGTTATCAGTCCGAGCCCTGAACCCACCACGAGCACCCGGAACCGGTCGGCATAGTGCCAATCCGTTCCGGCGATCAGCAACATCACGACGGTGATTGCAATCCACGGGAATGGCCGACTCGAGGGAGCAGTAATCGCGACCCAACCGAACGACGAAACGACCCCGATGATCATGCCAGCCAGCCAACCCGGGACCTCGCGGAACCACCGCTGTGGACCGAACGCCACGCCGCCGGCAACTCCCGCTCCGAGCCCGAGCACGCAGTACAGAAATCCCCAGGACGATCCGTTTCGCCACGCCACGGCGCCGATTGCCGTGGCGCAACACATGAAGGCCAGGCCCTGGGTGAGACCTCGGGCCTCCACCTTTGCCGGGAGCGATGAGAAACGGATACCTGCGGGTGACGGCCCTGAGCCGGTCCACCTGGGTTCGCCTGAGGTGGGTATCACAACCAGTGGTCTCCTGCTGCAGAAATGACGAGGGTCTGGGCCGAGCTGGGATCCAACACGGGGTTGCCGTAACCCGCCAGACTCAGTCGGCGGCTCACCTGCATACGTTGTTTCACCTGTTTGCTCACCGTCTCGGGCGGCCTCGGTGGTGGTGGAAGCAGGCGCGGGAGCAACATCAGAGGCGTCCCCAACCCCGGGAGGATCGGATCACCGGGATTCTCCATCGTCACCAGATGGACCTGCCACCCTTGTCGCGCACAGGACTCCGCCACGAAAGCGGCGCGTCCGGCCGCAAGCTCGCTTCCCGGTCCGGGCCGATCGAGCACGAGCACAATCCGGATCGGGACCACACCGGCGCCGTCGGTCTCTTTCACCATCAACGCGCCAGTGTGAGCCGACGCTGGCCAGTGCACTTTGCGACGAGGGTCGCCGCGCACGTAGTCGCGCACCCCCTTGAAAAGGTCCTCACCGAGCACCGCCTGCTCCACCTCGCCCCAGCCCACCGGCCGGTGGGCGGGGAACTCGATTTCGTGGTGAAGCAAGGGTGGAGCCACCAGCATGGGAACAGGCAACGGCACCAACACGCGCCGCACCGTGTCGAAGAAGCCCAGCGGAGAAGTGGCAATGAGATCGAGAAGGAGGTACCGAACCGTTCCCCGGGGAGGGGCCGGGAGCGTGATCATGCCGGGGCCGTCATGATCCACGAGGACGGCGTGCTGACGAAACGGGCCAGCGGGCAGCACCAGAAGGGGGCGACGAACGTTGGCGGTGCGCAACTGGTAGCTCACATACCCGCCGGTAATGGCATCGGGAGGATTGCGCAGCTCAAGCTGGGGATCTCGGAGGCTGTGATAGCTGATCGCGGCATCGGCGATGAGCAGTACAACCAACGCCACCGCCACGAGCAGGGGCGGACCCGTCTTCGACACCCACCAGAACACGAGGGAGGCACCAACGAGGAGCACGCTGGCGTACACCATCGGCCGCATCCGCAACGACCGCTTGGTGGCCGCCGAGGCCGGGGGTTGGTAGGCCGCCGGCTCTCCGCCAAGGCTGGCGCCGGGGAGTGACCCTGCGCCGACGACGTCGACCGGAGCGCTCACGAGTGCGGGATCGAAGGGGATCATGCGGGGCTGGGATCGCCGAGCTTCAGCCCGCTCCATTGGCACAGAAGTACGGGTGACGGTCGACCCGCCGGGACGTGCTCCATGGATTGCCTCGCGGGATTTTCGAACACGATCACCCTGGCGCCGGGGGAACCCGGACGCTCGATACCACGTCGGCCACCCAGCTTCGGGCCGTCGGAAGATCTCCGTTGGTGGCGTCGATGATGCGATGGGCCAGAGCCGGTACGACAACGGCTTGCACATCATCGGGCGTGACGAACGTTCGCCCCTGCACGAGGCCATAACCTTTCGCGACCCGGAGCAACATCAGGGCAGACCGCGTCGACAGAGTCATGGTGCGCCCGAGACGTGACCGAAGCGTGTCGATGAGGTCGAGGGTGTAGGTCGCCACCGTCTCGTGCACAAAGGTGGCCTCTACGCCAGCGCGCGTCTGTTGCCACACCTCGATGTCAGCAACGGGACCGATACCTTGCAGTGCCGGCTCGCCGCCGCGTCCGGACAGCAAAATAAGCTCTGCGGCGCGCCCTGGCTGACCGAGGGAGAGCGAGACAGAAAAACGGTCACGCTGGCCGGCGACGAGAGGAAAGGTGCCGAGGTCGCCATGGGGATTCTGGGTAGCGACCACGAAGAACGGATCGGGTAGCGGGTGACTCACCCCGTCGACCGTGACTTGGCGCTCGGCCATAGCTTCGAGCAGCGCCGATTGCGTGCGGGGAGTCGCCCGGTTGAGTTCGTCGACGAGCACCACATTGTTGAAGAGCGGACCGGGCCGAAAGTTCCAGGATCGGGTGTCATCGTCATAGATGCTCACGCCAGTGAGATCCGATGGCAAGAGGTCGGCGGTTCCTTGGACACGACCGAACGAGCCACCCAACGACCGCGCCAACGCCTTGGCGAGGAGCGTCTTACCAACGCCGGGAGTGTCTTCGAATAGCACGTGCCCGCCCGCCACGAAGGCCGCGACCGCCAGCCGAATCGGCGTCGGATCACCGAGCAGCACGGACCCAGCTTGGTTGACCAGCCGAGATACGGTGTCGGCCGCAGACGACGCAGACGACGCAGTGGGCGGATACGACGTAGACGGTGCCGGGGGGGCGGAGGCCCCGGGCGTCACCGTGTCGTGGGCCATCGAATCAGGGTTCGTCGGTTCAGGTTCCATCAGGTGTGCTCCTCTGCGGGGATGAAGGGGGAGGCGGCGGACGCCACGACGTGGGGCCCCCGTCCACGGAGGTGGCGGGAAGCGTAGGGGGTGGGTTGGCTTTCTTTGCGTCGGAGCGATTGCGTAAGAACGGAACGGCGGTACGAAGCGACAACAGCGCGCCACTCAACGCAGAATGAACCGAGGCCAGCCATCGGCGCCACAGCGGGTATTCCCGCAACGCCGCACGAAATGCCTCGTCGATCGCAACGATTGTCATGGGTGGGGCGGCGGCCAAGCCCTCAGCGGGAGCGAAGAGCACGGCAGAAACAAGCGGACCCACACCGGCCAACCGCGGATCCGGTAACGCTGAGCGCTGCAATACTTCGAGGTAACGTTCGATCGACTCACCTTGTGCGCGTGTGCAGCCACGACGGGCTCCCGCCTTGTTCACCCGTTCGGCGAAGCGAATACCCCAGGGACGAGCGCGGCGTTTCGCCGCCCGACGGGTGTACCAGAGCGTCAGCGGCACGACGGCGAGCGCCACGAGCCCAATCGACAGCAGGACAGCAAATCCCTGAACGATCAGTTCGAGATCAATCGTGGGGAACCGAAGGTTTTCCAGCCACGGCCAGTCAACGAACGGCAGGTCGAAATGAGGAAGGGCGATACGAGGGAAACGACCCCACAGATTTGGAATCAATCGACCGAGCGCCTCGAGGAGCGCGGTCAACCACGGGAACGGAATGTTGGGACCGCTGCGGGGCAGGTTGATGTCGGGCAACGCAACCTTGAGCTGCAAAAAGATGATCGAAGCGGCCGTCGCCGCGGCAACGAGCGCGACGATCGCCGTCAGCCGACCAGGGCCCCGATCGAGATCACTGGCCCGCCGGATCTCCAGTGACGGCAAACGCCATCCAGCCCGATCCTCCACCATTTCCCAATTCCGTAGTGCGGCCGCGAAAACAATCAGCCACAGGAGCATCATCCACGACACCCATCCCGTTCCACCCAGCAAAGCAACGAGCGCTCCCACGGCGCTCGTCCAACTGGCGAGGCGCACCCGAACAAGCATGCGCCAATCGGTGACCATGCCTGCCGTACCGACGAGCAGCCCGATCAGGCCGAACGGACGACCGTTCACGCCCTCCGTCAACAGCTCGACCATCCCCACCAAAAGCAACCCCGTAACCGCGCCAACCAACGGTCCGGCGATTGCCGAAGGCACCATCCTTGACGCCCGTATCGGCCACGCCGCTACGTTGGCGATCACTAGGCCAAGAGCGAGACCGGTGATGCCAACACCGAACACCAGCCCGTCTCGTATCACAAGACAGCCCGCGCCCCAGCCGACAATCAGCAGCGCGGCCCCAATCATCTGGGCGGCCCAGGGAGCGACGGGCGAAACCGCGGTTGGAAACCGAGGGCCGAAATGCACACTCGACAACGGCACCTGCACTCCCCCCTCGTGCGCTCGCAGCCCATCGGAGGTCAGAGCCATAGGTCCCCCAACGGGGAAATCACCCGTGTAAGTGGCCCGCCAGGCGGTGGTGGGATTGGCCCGAATGCGGCGCGTGCCGTTCGTTCGCGCAGCGCAAGCTCGTCCACGTTCCCGGTGACTACTCGCATCGGCCCGGCGCCAGAGACACTTCTCGGCAAAACGCCGGTGGCACGGACAAGTCGTTGTGGTGGCGCTGCTCCCCACGCCGGTTCAATAGTCACGAGCTCCACCGTCCAGCCACGTCGCAGCACGTCGAGCCCGAGCCAGAGAGCTCGCCCGAGGCACGCCTCTGCCGCTGGCCCGGCAACCGGCGTGTGGACGACGAGTCGGATATGGAAGGTCCCCTGACCATCTCGTTCCTGCACCATGAGCGCGCCATGACGAGCCGAACTCGGCCAGTGGACGGATCGTTTGGGATCTCCCCGTTGATACTCACGAATGCTCCGGAAGAGATCCTCGCCTCGAATCGTGGCATTGGCTTGCCCGGTTACGGCGGCATGGCGAGGTGGCCATGACACCGGCTGCCCGAGAGGGGCGGGGGCAACGGCCACGTGGGGATCGAGCCAACATCGATAACGCCGGCGCTGCTCGATGAGCCCGAATGACCCCCGAGAGATGAGGTCAATGTAGAGGAATCGTTGTATGCCACGCGGCGCGGGAGGCAGATGAAGTTCGGTCCATCCCGATCGATCGATCACGTACGAATGCGCTGTTGTCGAACCGGGCTGAACGAGCCGGACCGGACGACCTACGTTGTCGATGTGAAGCCGAAAGTCGATGGGCGCGCCCACCTGCGCCCGCACTGGTCCGGCCATGCCCACCTCAAGCCGATCCAGATTCTTGCGGGCACCCCGCCAGTCGGCCACCAGCAGGGCGGCGAGGGTGGTCCCGACAACCGTTGGGGCAAGTCTTGATCGAGTCGTGAACCAGAACGTGGCGACCAGAAAGAGCAGCGCGGCGAAAAGAAAGGCCGAGTAACGACCGCTACGCGCGATGCGGCTCTGCTCCACCACTCCGGGCTTGGCGCCCATGCCTGCTCCCATCACGCTGCATCATGGACCCGAGCGCTGCGGTAGGTCAATGCCATGGCGACGACCTTCGCGAGATCTGCACGTCAGCGTTCGTGTTTTGTTGGTGGCCCGGGCCGCTCCCCCGTCCTTGCGCATTCCCACCATTGCTGGTGCAAATGGTGTGTTCTAGTTTCCTTTCCGGGTTGATTCGTGGAAGGCCTTCCGACCGCGCCATTGCCGAGGGACCAACTCCCACAAGCCGGACGACATCGTGGTAGGGAACCGGCGGCCAATTGCGCGAAACGACGCGGTGGGAACGAACCGCGTCCTGCTCCCCGATCACGTTACGGAGAGATGCGACCATCCCGTGCGGCCCAGGCTCCTACGAGCGTGGTCCACGCTTACGATCACTCTGATAGGGGACGGACGAAGCACGTCACGTCGGAAGGATCTCAAATGAAACGAGCAGACTTCGGCAAGGACTTCACTTGGGGCGTCGCCTCTGCCGCGTACCAAGTCGAAGGCGCCTGGGACGTCGATGGAAAACGTCCGTCCGTTTGGGATGAAGCTGGCCAACGGGGACGGATATCCGGTGGACGAGTCGGAGACGATGCGATCGACTTCTACCATCGATACCCCACCGACCTTGACCTGATCGCCGAACTCGGTTTCACCGCCAACCGCTTCTCGTTGAGTTGGCCGCGTCTGATGGGCGACGGCGATGGGCCCGTGAACCCGAAAGGCGTCGACTTCTACAACCGGGTGATCGACGGTTGCCTCGATCGTGGCCTAGATCCGTGGGTGACGGTGCACCACTGGGATCTTCCCCAAGCGATGAACGCCACGGGAGGATGGACCGAACGCTCCGTGGTCGAGCGTTTCGCCACCTTCGCCGAGTTCTGCGCCCGCACCTTCGGCGATCGAGTGAAGCACTGGATGGTGTTCAACGAACCGGCATCGGTCGCCGGCCATTTGCTGATCGGTGGCTATGGCCGGCTCGGCCTCTATCCCAAACGCACCCTCCGTTGTGTCCACCACATGAACCTGGCTATCGCCGAAGCGGGACGCCGAATGCGAGCCGTTCTTCCTGCAGGCGCCGACATCGGCACCACCAACATCGTCACGCTGGCGCGTCCCTACGAACCAACCGATGAAAACACCCGCCGCCGGAAGGCGGCTATCGAAGCACTCACCACCGACATGTTCGTCGACCCTGCCGGCGGGCTCGGCTATCCGTTCCACAAGAACCGACTACTCAAGCTTCTTGAGCCGTCGATTCTCGACGGCGATCTCGAGGCCGCCACCTTTCGGTTCGACTTCATGGGGTTGCAGTACTACGGACCGGTCGTCCTCCGGAAGCAGCCCGTCCCTGGACTCGGGCCGATCCCGACGTTCTCCGTACCCAATCCCGAGGTGAAGGTTCGATCCGACATCGGCATTCCCGCCGATCCGGAAGGACTGCTCCACGTGCTTCGAAGGTTCAAGGATCACCCCGCCGCCGATCGTCTGGTAGTGACCGAAGCGGGGATCGGACTACAGGATCGGATGCACGACGGCGAGGTGAACGACGACGTCCGGATCTGGTACGTGCGGGAACACCTGCGCTCGGTCTTGCAGGCTCGCAACGAGGGCATTGCGGTCGATGGGTTTTTCCACTGGTCGTATGCCGACAACATTGAGTGGTTCTTCGGACGACGCCCACGGTTCGGACTCGTGTACATCGACTACGACAACGATTTCGCCCGAATACCAAAGGCTTCGGCACGCTGGTTTCAGCAGTTCCTCACCGAGACCGACTGACTCCGCCCGGCTCGTCGTGCTCCTCTTCCATTCAACGAATTCTCGTGTGGTCCGCTGTCCGGATCCTCGGGGCTCTCTAGTTCTGGGTGGGCTGCAGACGCCGGAAACTCGATCAGCGCGCTGACCCGCACCGACGCGGCGGCGCTGGTCCCCGTACCGTGACCGCTCTGTGCCCTCTCACTGCTCGTCTCCGCGGCGGTCCGTCCTGGGTCCATTCGTCTACCGGCTGTTCGTCACCGTCCTCGAGTTGCTCGTCGCCCGCGGCAAACCGCGTCGTGTCCTCGAAGCCGAACTGATCGCATTGCGACACCAGGTCACGATCCCGCATCCGCACCGTCGCCAGGCCCGAACTGGCCGAGCCGGACCGAGCCACCCTCGCCGGCCTCGGCCGGCTCCTCTCGCGCCGCATCCGGGCAGCGGTCATCGTCACCCCTGACACGCTGCTTAGATGGCATCGCCGTCTTGCGGCGCGACGATGGGTGTATCCGCAAACGCGCCGGCGCCGGCCACGGATCAGCCGCAAACGCGAACTGGTGTTGGTTCGCATCGCTGAGGAGAACCCGATGTGAGGGTGCCGTCGCATCCACGGTGAACTGCGCGGACTCGGCTTCTGTGTGGCGCCGTCGACGGTGTGGGCGAATCTGAAACGCAACGACGTCGACCCGGCCCCCCGACGGTCAGGTCCAACCTGAGCGCAGTTCCTCAAAGCCCAGGCCCGTGGGTCATCGCCTGTGTCAGCTTCGTCGTCGACACCGTCACCCTGCACCAGTTGCACGTCCTGCTGCGTCGAGCACGCCACCCGCCGGGTGTGTCTCGCCGGTGTCACGAACACCCTGAACGGCGACTGGTGCACTCAAGCGGCACGCAACCTGGCCATAAGGATCGATCTCGGACGGTTCCGGTTTCTGATCCGCGACCGCGCCACCGACTTCGTCGCAAGCTTCGATGAGATCTTCACCACCGAAGGCATCGACCCGCCGAAAAGCCCACCCGAGGCGCCTTCAGCGAATTCGACCGCCGAGCGATTTGTGCGTACGGCTCGGACCGAGATGTTGGAACACACCTTGATCTGGAACGAGCGGCAGTTCCGCTCGCTGATGGTCGAGTTCCTCGCGCGTTACAACAGTCATCGACCCCATCGCGCCGTTCAACAATGAGCCCCCAACATCATCGACGAGCTGATGCCCGAGCCCGTCCCGATCGACGAGATCCCCCGCACCCGGATCCTCGACGGGCTCATCAACCAAATACCGCCACGCCGCCTGACAGTCACACTGCCTCAACTCGTCCACCGGCTTCGACGCGCCAGACAACCTCAACGACGCACCCGCCCGGCCCTCCAACAACCACCGATCGGCAACCAATCGAAATTCGGCCGCTTCACCCCCGACGGATAATACGTGTTCGACGTGACAGAAAATTTGCGGGCGCCGCACTGCGGGCCACCCGACACGTCCACCCCCGGCATCCGGAACGCACCATCCGCCGCCCGCTTACATGACTCACTGCCAGCGTCGGCAGCCAACGGTGGGAGGAACCCGGTCACCGGATCCGGCGCCGCCGACTGCCGTGCCCGGCCCGCACCCGAAAACGCGGTGCCCCACCGCCCGGTCCGATTCCCGTCCGAGGCGGTCAGGGCCGGTTTGGTGGTCTCGGCAACCAGTCCGAGCACCCCGTACTTCACCGACGTCGACACATTCGTCGCCGCCGTCGGACACGTCCCTACGGCCTGCATCGTTGTGGTCGTCGACCGGCCGCCACTGTCGTACAGACAACACGTTTGCGTGCCGCCCGTGACCGCCGAGTTCACCCGCTTGTTCGCATAATCCACGCTGTTGTTTGGGCCATTGCTTGGGCCAATCCGCTTTTCAGCATCTACTTGCTTGGGGTCGCACCAATCTGACCTGCGTTTTAATGGTGGGCCCGGTGGGACTTGAACCCACGACCAAGGGATTATGAGTCGTCTCCATCCCATCTGACGGCATCCGGATACGTGCTCTGAGCTGGGGTTATGTCCTCGCCGCCGTCCGCCCCGTCATCCAAGATCCGGGCCCCGTCCCGGGGAATTTCTTGGATGCCAGCTTGGATTTGCGGCCGCTGACTCGGTCCGTACCGGGCTTGAAGTCACCAGGCCACCGGGTCGCTCCGCGACAATTGCGCAATACCCTGCTGCACAATTGTCGTCCGATCGGGGTCCATCGCAACGCAGGCCACCAAACACTCCCCCGCCAACGCCTCGGCGAGGACAAGGTAGTTGCAGGTATTGCACCTTAAGGCTACGGTCGTCGCCGAGGTCCCGACATGTCTGATCCAGCCGTCACCGAGTTCCGAGCCACGGCCCGAGAGCGCGCCAAGCTTCACGCTGTCCGTGAGCTCTTCGACAAGCCGGTCGGCACCGCGAAGGTGATGATCGGCGGCGAGACCGTTGAGCTCCCCCGGTCGTTGGTCAAGGTGCTCTTCGCCGCGGCCGACGCCCTCGAAGATGGCGACACGCTTGCGTTGGTGAACGAGGAAGCCGAGGTCAGCCCGGCACAGGCCGCACGGCTCCTCGGCGTGTCTCGCCAGTACGTGGATCGGTTGGTGGCCAACGGCGTGCTCGAGGCTCGTCGCCTACCGGGTAGCTCCTACCGGCGGATCCCGGCGAAGGCGGTGCTCGCTCACCGGGAAACCAAGAAGGCGAAACGGGCGGGCATTCGGGCGATCGTCGACTCGGCGCTCGACGCCGGCCTCGACTACTGATCCTCACGTCCGATGCCGCTCCCTCGCGTCCTACCGGACACCAACGTCTGCTACTCGATCTCGCTTCTCGACCTGATCCTCCGCCTCGACGAAGCCGACATCCACACCGTGACGTGGACCGAGGATCTCCTCGCCGAGCTTGAGCGCAAGTGGCTTGAGAAGAAGGCGCGTAGCCAGTCATCTGCAACGGGGATCTGCAACTCGATTCGACAGGTCTTTCCGGATGGCGAGATCGAGCGCGCCGAGTACGAGGGCCTGATCGATTCGATGCCGGGCAAGGATCCAGATGATCACGTCCACGCCGCCGCGGCGGTAGCGCGTTCACCGATCACAATCATCACGGCCAACCTCGCCGACTTCCCCGCCAAGCCGCTTGCTGCCCTCGGCGTCACGGTCCTGCACCCCGACGCGTACCTCTGCCAACTCTTCGACGACTACGGCGACGATCTCGGACAGGTCGTCACCCAGATGGCGGCGGACCGCAACAACCCTCCGATGGCAGTTGGCGAGGTCGTCGGCTCTCTGGGCAAGGCCGGCGCCACGAAGCTCGCCGGTCTGCTCCGAACCCGCTCACTGGGCTGACGATAACCAACGGCGGCGGACGTGAGGTGTTTCGTATGATGCGCCTCGGACCTACAGCCGCTTTGGGTCACCGAGGCGCACGGTCTACCCCGTCGGGCCAGCCCGCGCCGTACGCCGACCGCTTCACGTTCGAGGAACCCGAGGGCGACCTCGTTGGCGTGCTCCACTGCGTCGATCACCGCCGCCGCAGTGGCGTCGTCGCCGAGCGCCCACACCAGGCTCACGCTCTTGGGGACCGACAACGTGAAGTCCAACGCGAACCGTTGCACCGCGGCTGACCGCAACATCTCTCCATCACGGGGGTCGCGTCCCTCCAAGATGTCCCGGAGGTCTTCCCGAACAACGGTGCCTCGAAGTGCGACCTGCTCCGCGAGCTGGCCGAACCAGCGGCCCTTGTCCTCGGACCGGAAGTACGCCATCCTCGGACCCAGTCCCTCCTTCTCCAGGTAGTCCAACACCGCGCCCACCGCACCACCACCGCCGGCGCGCCGAAAGCTTCTTTGGCCACGGCTGCCGCCAAGTCTCCCGATCGAGATCATCGATCACCGCCGGCACCGTGTCCGATATCTGCGACACAGCCAACGGCGGTCGGCTCGCTGACGACTCGTGGGGCACTCGGTCGGCCAGCACCCCGGTGCAACTGCGTAAGTAACGCTGTTTGGTCCGGAGACGGGTTACGGGCGGCGTCGGTCCGACGGCGGGCGGAGGCGTTGACAGGCCGGTCGAACCAGGAATGGGTCGGCGGCGAGGTCGTGGACCGTCTGTTGGTGGTGATGGTGAGGTGGAGGCGCGGGCAATTGGGCCGGGCGCTGCGGGCGCTGCGGGCGCTGGTGGTGCTGGAACCGGTGGGAGGTACGGGCCGCTCACGCCGCACCCCTTTCCTGCTCGTGGCCCGAGGCGATGGCCAGGAGGCGCTGCAGACCGGCCTTCGGCACACGCAGACGTCGGCCGCGCTGCACAACCGGCAATCCTTCGCGACCGCCGGTGGCCCGCCACAAGGCCGTCAGGTCGTAGGCGGCGCTGCGCCCGATTCGAAGGACCGCTGCGGCTTCCTCAACGGTGAGGAAGTCGGGCAGCGCGTCGAGCGGGACAGGATGAGGGTCAACCATGGAAAGGCTCCTTGAAGAGGGCCGCGGTGCGGCCGGGTGAGGGATGTCACCGATACGACTCGCGAGGATCAGCGAGGACGGCAGTACCGGGAGGAGACCACGTCGACCTCTTTTCTCACCTCACATCTCGACCGCTCGCCGAGACTTTTCCCGATTTCCTTTCAG
Organism: Actinomycetes bacterium; assembly: GCA_031415655.1. Lineage (GTDB taxonomy): Bacteria > Actinomycetota > Acidimicrobiia > Acidimicrobiales > Acidimicrobilacustridaceae > JAKOVR01. The sequence continues at coordinate 6,266 of JANOSD010000050.1, read as the reverse complement.
GCACGAACCTCGCTTCTCGCCATCTACAGACTTTTCTCATTTCACATCTCGACCGCAACGTGACGCCGGTCATCGCTTCTCGCCGCGCTCGGACCCTTTCGTCGCGAACCGTGGGCGGCTTTTCTCGGATCGTGGTGATCCACAGGACTGCCCCCCGGCAGTCGTCGAGGCACCAGCGCGCGAGGTTCGCCTGCGCTCTACGTCGAGAGGAGTCGGAAGACGGCCGAGCGGAGATGGTTGTCGTTGTCGAGCCCGACAGACGCGAGCACCTCTACGACGGCGGGGTCGCGTTGCGCGCCCAGCGCGAGCAGAACCGCCGCGGGCGAAACAAGCATCGGTTCGGTTCCGGCGTTCTGGGACGCGGGCCGACCGTGGGTATGCCCGCGCAATCTGGGCCAGGCGCGCGCCGAACCGGGTCAACTTCAAGCTCGCGAACCTGCTGAACTAGGAAACCATTCGCGACGCTCGGCTCATTCTCACCTGCGGGTTGCCGGGGGCAGGCAAGACCACACACGCGAGGCAGCTCGCCGCGGACCGCAGCGCCGTGCGCCTCACGAAGATGAATGGCTCTGGGCCCTCGGCTCCACCCCCTGGGACGCACCGACCCAGGAGAAGGTGGAACACGAACTCTGGCAGCTCGCCCAAGAGATCTTGCGCCTGGGTCTGAGCGTCGTCCTCGACTTTGGGCTCTGGGCACAGATCGAACGCGACGAGATGCGATCCGTGGCTCGTGGCCTCGGTGTTGGCGTCGAACTGCACTACCTCGACGTGCCTGCCGACGAACTCTGGCGGCGCCTTGATGCACGGAACTCGCAACCACCCTGGGACCGCTACCCGATCCGCTGCGCCGACCTCGACGGGTGGCTACCACTCTTCCAGGCGCCCGACGCGGCCGAGCTTGCGTTGTTCGACCCTCCACCAGGATCAAGATGAGCCACTACCCACCGTGGAGTTGCAGTGATAGCCCGCTAGCGGGCTGGCACCTGCCACGCCGCTCGAGCCTCGGCCGCCTTTCGTTGAGCGCGGAGCCCGATGCGGTTGAACCGAAGGGTCGTCCCCACCACCGTCAAGGTGAGCACGCCTCCCTGGAAGAGATCGCATCCCACGGCGATACCGGCGATCCATGTCGCGATGGCAGCGGTGCCGAAGAGCCGAAGTTCGAAGGATGGTCTCACTGGCCGAATCCGTAGGTAGTTACTGAACCCGAACAGCGCTCCCATTGCGATACCCAGGAGAGCTGCCTGCAGGAGAGCCATGTTGGTACGGAGCGCGAAGACGGCCCAGAAGACCAGATAGCCAACGCCGACAAGGGCCGCATAGGTCGCTGGCGACCTCGACGCGAACGGTATCGACCGACCAAGAGGCGGCGGAGGCAAGTCTCGGACCGGGTCCATGGCACAACTCTGCCACCTCCACCGTCCGGAGAGCGATCGCCTTGGGCGCCCGCTGCTGGACCGGTCCGGCCAGTCGCCCGCAGCCTCGCCGAACGAGTAGCGAGAGCCTCAACGAGCACCGCCCCCGAGCCGGCGATCTGGGATACGGGCTACCGCGAATGTCGCGGGATATGGCCCGCGTGTTCTGGGGCACCCTCCACCAACTCGTGGTCGGTTCAAGCCTCCGCAGCTGCCTACTGACAGAATCCAGGCATGGACTCGATCGTCTTCAAGGGTGGGTCCTCTACCCTCACGTTCAGAACGGCTCTTCGCAGCGGCTCCGACGATCCTTACGCAGGGGGAAGCTTCGTCGTTGAACTCGAGGGCGAAGGACTTCGAGCCACGCGTTCCGTGTTCATGTCCGGTTTCGACTGGCACGCACTCGCCGCCTATTTCGCCGATCTCGCAGAATCGTGGATGGGCTGGGACGGGGCGAAGCTGTGGAATTCCGTCGAGCACGATCTCGAGATCGCAGCCGTGGCTGACCACCTGGGTCACTGCAAGCTCACGATCACCGTTCAAGACGGCCCGACGCCCACATGGGTGGTGCGGCTCGAGGGCGTCACCGTCGACGCTGGCGAGGACTTGCGCAATCTTGCCAACCAGCTGTCGGCGTGGACGTCCAGCGAAGCGGCAGGCTGAGCTACCACGAGGTACCGCGCACCACGCGAAGCCGGAGCGATGAGGACGACAACTCTCGAACCGGCGATAGGCCCGTTCGCGAACGGCGGATCGGGGACGGGGATGCGGGATGTTCGGGGACGTCGCCGCTGGCGTCATGTGACGGCGGTAGCGTCCGTTGAAACGAGAGTTGCCTTGGAGGGCCGAGCCATGTCTGATCCCGATCTCTGCGAGTTGCGGAAGCGGGCCCAGCAAGGTGATATCGACGCGGTGGGACAGCTCGTTGAACTGGCTGGAGAGCGAGGAGACTTCGTCGAGCTCCGACGCCTGGCGGACGAGGGCAGCAGCGATGCATCTGACGTGCTGGTGGAGTTGGCTGGCGAGCGGCGCGACCGTAACGAGCTTCGCCGCCTTGCCAGCGGTGGCAACCAGGACGCCGCTGACGTGCTTGCCGAGCTTGACGAGGAATCGACGGACGACGGAGCGGATTAGCGCCCACCTCGATGGGTGCTGGATCCGGCGTTCGGGGACGGAGGGAGCCCGGGATTGGGACGGTCGAACGTGGTGTTCTGGGACAGGGCTTCACGTCTTCACCGGTTCCGGTCACCCGAGTAGGTGGCGTCCTGAGGCATTGCCCCGGCCGGGTCAGAACTGTGGACGATTGAACTTCTCGACCTGCGGACCAGGAGACCAACCGTCCGGCGGAGGCCGGCTCGGTGACCACCATGGGCTGCCTTCCACTATCCATCGCGTCCGCCACCCGGCGTAGAACATCGGGGAACGGCGGCCAGCGTCGTAATAGCCAAACTGCATTCCGCAGCACGGGCAGATCTCATCCGATGGAGAGTCTCCGGTCCAGGGCTCAAAATCGAGCTGCTCGAATCCGCAGCAAGGGCACTCGAACATCTGATCAGTCTGCCTGATCTCCGAGGCGTGTCTTGGACCCGGCGATCGGGCGCGCACCGCTGCGCCGGGAGCGTGGGTTAGCGCCCGCGCGTTCGGGGACGCACCTGCACCGAAGCCGGTACAGCTCAACACCGCGATGAGCCACAATCGGGGGGTGACCATGGTCGTCGTGACGAGCCCCTTAACCCTCGCGCGCTTGTTGTGGCTCTACGGCGAGGATGACCTCTGGGAACTCGCTCTCGCGTTGCCGCCGGAGAAGGCGGCCGACATCGGCGAGCGGGCGGGAGACCTCATGATGCATCCGGGCGCGGCTGATGCCATCTGGCCGGAGCGACCGCGGGGCAGCGAGCTTGTTCTCGTGGCTATCGAGGCACTCGCGGGTGGTTCCCCGCCGGCACGCCGAAACCGGCGCAAACCGAAGAAGAACCTGCCCGCTCGTCTCAACGCAACCGAAACGGAGCTCTGGTCGTCGATCAAGCCCGTTTCCGACGTGGTTGACCAGCGGAACCGGGACCGGCATTGACGTGTGCCAGTGAGCCAAGGTCGATCCGGTGTTCGAGGGCAACCCGGGACCGTCCTACGCGGCGTGCTTGTAGCGAACCCACACCCAGCTGCACCGCTTGGAGCTGCTCTGGTGTCACGGACAGGAAAGGACGCGCGCCACAAAGAACGCTACGCGAGGAGACCAACGATGCCGGTGACGAACACGCCGACGCCGATTGCAATCAAGCACAGAGGCGCCCCCACACAGACCCAGGCAAAGTAGAAACCGGGCCTGGGATTCTTGCGGTGGAAGACGCCTTCGAAGACGTTCTCGACGTTGCGGCGGTACTTCAGAAGCATGATTCCGGCGACGGTCATCGCAACGCCCAAGATCACGAGCGAGAGCGGGCTGCTCTGAGTCGAGGAGGCGGCGATCATCCGGCCAGATCATGCATCAAGAAGCGCTGCAGGGTTGCTGGCCGCTGCCCGTCTCGCGGTCGGCGATCTCGCCCACGTGTTCTCGGCGCCCCACGTGTCCCAATATCCCGCCTCGATCCACCATCGAGGTGGATCACCCATATAAGGGCCGATAGGGCACGCCTGATATCCATCGGGGATACAGCGAGCGACCCTTCTGCCGCCCCCCCCATCTCGCCAGGGTGCGCAGCGCAGCCATCGGTCAGCCCGGTTTTAGGAGCGCGGCAACCGCCGAGGCCAACGCTCGATCAGCTTCCTCGATGCGCCCCGTGTAGTGCTTGGCCATCACTGACGGATCGTGGCCGGCGCGCATCGCCACCTGCGAGGTGGAGAAGCCGAGGTCTTGCGCGTAGGTCTCCATGAACTTGCGGAGCGAATGGAACACCAGGTGGCCGAGCCCCACTCGGTCACGCAGGCGGGTGAAGTACTGGCTGATCGAGTGCGGCCGCCACGGCACCGAGCCGTCAGGCGCATCGGTGAACAGGTAGGGATCGGCTGCCAGGGCGACCCCGCCGTCGACGGCGCGCTTCTCGATCGACTCGAGTTGCTCACGCAGCATGGCAAGCGTGGGCTCGTCCAGCGCCAATGGCCGCGTCCGACGGTTCTTCGTCGGGATTTCGTCGAGCGGCTTGCCCTTGGGGTCGAGGATGCTGCACGACACCGTCATCGTTCCGCGCTCCCAATCGATGTCGCGATCTCGCCGCAGCGCGCAGATCTCGGCTCGACGCCGCCCGGTGGTGGCCGACACGAACATGGCCCTCGCCTTGTCGGGCCGGCGAGAGGCGCGGGCGCCCTCGATCAACGTCATGACCTCTTCGGGTGTCGGCACGATCGGCGCGTCGTTGGGGATCGACGGCGGCTCCGCCCATTGCGCCGGGTTCGAGTCGCGCCAACCCCAGCGGCACGACTGGGTGAACATCGACGAGTGGCACGCATGGATCTAGTAGACGCTGCGCGGGGCGAGCCCACGTCGCTGGTGGGCGCCGTAGAGGTCGGTGAGCATCTTGGTGTTCACCTTCGACACGGCGACGGTGCCGAGCGTGGCCTCGATGTTGCGCTTGTACACGCGCTGATAGCCATCGATGGTGTTGGGCGAGCGACCCTTGCGCTCGAGCTCCACGATCCAGTCGGCGAAGAGGTCGCCGACGGTGGCACCTGTGCCGGTGTGCCGGCCCTGGCTCACCTCGGCGAGAAGCGCGGCCCGCGCCTTCGTCGCGTCGCGCTTGTTGCCGTGGAAGACGCGGCTGAACTGGCGGTGACGACCCGACACCGGATCGCGTCCCGCCTGCACGATGAGCTCCCACACACCCGGCGCTCGCTCGCGCATCCCGGTCGTCTTGGACTTCGCATCAGCCACGCCGACACGCTACCCCACAATTTCTTGGATGCTTCTTGGATTGCGACCTTCGGAAGAGTGTCAATTGACACGTTTCCGCAGGTCAGGAGGGTGGGCCCGGTGGGACTTGAACCCACGACCAAGGGATTATGAGACCCTCCCCAACCGTCGACGCACGGTCCCAAACGGCGAATAGTGAGCAAAACGGACCGTCCGCGCTGCACACCATGCCCGCCTCGAACCCCCCGAAACCACCCTGCCCGCCCAAAAGTATGGGACAAAAGTATGGGACAAAACCGACGCACTCAAGGTTCCGGTCGGGCGAACGACAACCTCGCGTTTCGGCACGCCTCGCTGTTTGGCGAACCGCCATTGGACCGTGCCCACGGGGGACGTCCTCCGTGCGGGTCTCCGTGCGCTGCGTCATCCGCCGCGTGTAGGTCGCGACACTGGCGACAGTCGAGGGTCGTGCAGACGCTGCCGTTGCGCGATGTCAAGAACCCCGACAGCCTCATCGCCTTCTCCGTGCTCGACCGAGGCGGCGAAAGCACACTCATCCACTCCGGGAGCCACCGCAAGTCCGGTCGAGGTCCCATATCGCGCTTCGGCGGGAGTCGGAACACGCAGTCTTGTGGGCAACTGCGCGGAGCGCGCGACGATCGAGAACATGGCCGTGTCCCTGGCATCCCCGGCCGACGCCCTTCAAAAGGCCCACGGACGACAAGAGAGCCCCGAAGATCCGGTGATGGGACGAAAGGCACCACGGGCAGCACGGATGTCACACGGATGCACGGACGGCCAAACGAGGAGCGGCCTGCGGCCATAGCTTCGTGTCGCTGTCCGCTTGACAAGTAGAGGCCACGTTGATCGCCGGGCCGCCGCCTAAATTGATGTTGTGTCTGTTGTTCCCGATCCCGACGAGCCGGCCCGGCTCACGGTGCTTTCTCCCAAGGACGCCCTTCGGCGCGCACGGCCACTGCCGAGCGACAAGGACCTGGCAATCGAAGGCC
>JANOSD010000049.1:0-21468 GCA_031415655.1 Actinomycetes bacterium | reverse complement strand
GGTTCGGACGCGGTGTTTGGCGGCGCCGACGGAGCTGTGGGTGTGGCGGGCGAGCCAGGTGGGGGTGGGGAGTCCGTGTTCGGTGTCGGTGGTGTTGCGGACGTGGAGTTCGGCGAGGATGTTGATGGACGCGGCGTCTATTGCGGCTCGGGTTTGTTCGAGCGCGATAGCTATTTCGCAGAGCAGTTCGTCTGTTTCGAGATAGGGATCGAGGTCGGCGACTTTGCGGGCCGTTTCGACGAGTCCAACCACTTCAACCATGTTCGTATTGTACTTAAGGGGTATGACAGTGAACCGGGAAACGAGGAGGTCCAAGGCCGTATTTACGCAGCTCAAGAGCCAATAGAGCGAATGTTTCTGCTGCCTTTCGGTCGGTCCGCAATGGAGCCTTCTCCCGCTCGCTGCCCACGCCCATTGGCCCGGTCAAAGCCGCCAACTCGGTGGATGTGAAGGTCGTGACCGGCGCCGCTGGCTCGGTGAATGTCGGCGCACCAAAGCTCACGTTCTCCTGCTGGGGCACCAGCAGCCCAGGTGATCAGCCGAGGCGCGTTTTCGCCCAGATCGTCGACGGCCGAGCGGGTCTGGTGACCGGCAACCAGATCACTTCGATAGCCATGAACCTCGACGGACCACTGACCGAGTATGCGACCGCCGAACTCGAGATCATCGCCTTCACGACCCACCCCGACAGTCACCTGAGCCTGCCGTTGGTCGCGACACCCTTGCCTATGCCCAACATCGTCCTGGCGCCTCGGTTGTATTCGACCGCATCCAGATCGAACTGCCGACGGCGACCGGCCTGACGAGCTGACCCGCAGGCATCTCGTCGCCCGCTCCGCGATCACAACCGGGTGCCGGTGAGCGTGGGGCCGCTACCGTCCTCGTTGATGGATGGCGCCGGGCCCGCACGGGTCGACTCGACGGGGGCGACCACCCCGATTGCGCCCGCCGCCTGGCTCCGATGGGCGGGATGGATTCTCCTGGTGTTGGTCGCGGGTTCGGTGGTCGTCCGCGGGGCGCAACACGACCAGTACACCCAGGACACGCAAGCGGTGATCGACGGCGTGAATCGCACCATTCCCTGCCTACGCGAAGGCCTGTTCTCCGGCTGCGGGTATCACCCCGATACGCAAAGCTCCGACATCAATCCCTACCCGTTGCTCCAGTACCTTCCGGCCTTCGCGTTTCGGGCGCTGCGTCTGAGTGAGGAAGCCATGCGCACCGCGCTCATCTGGTGCAACACCTTCGCCGTCGCGGCCACGATGGCACTGGTCACGCTTCGCGCTCGCCGGTCCGGGGGTTTCGCTCAAGGCGTGTTCGGCGCCATCGCCGTGGGCACCGGCATGCTGGTGACCTACGCCGGACACAGCTTCGGTGAGCCGCTCGTTGTGTTGGCGGTCACAGCGCTGTGTGTGCAGTGCCTCGACGGACGTCGACGATGGTGGACGTCGATCCCCGCCCTACTGACCGTTGCGTTCGCTGGCGCAATTGGGAAGGAGACGATGGCGGTATCGTCGGCGTTGTTCGCTGGCGCTTGTTTGTTGCTCGCCACGGTTGACCGTGGTGAACGAAGGCGCCGAGGGATCGCCGTGGGTGTTGGTCTGGCCATGGGCGTGGGGGTGAACCTGCTCTGGAACGTCTTCCGGTTCGGGGGCCTGCGCAACGTGCAGTACTTCCGTGAGACGCGCCCGGGGTTGGGACGGGCGGCCGTCAACACTGTCAGCCTGATCGTCGCTCCCAACGGCGGTCTGCTGTGGTTCTGGTTCGCGGCGGCCATCGCATTGGGGGCACTCGTGGTGGTGGCCGTGCTCCCCACCGGTCGTGCCAGTCGTCCCGGTGGTGCCGGTCGGGTTCGCTGGGCGGCGGCGATGGCGTTCGCCGGGTTCGCCGCCGGTTGGTTGTCGCAAGGGCTTTGGTGGGGGCCTTTCGGCTGGTACTCGTGGGGTCCCCGACTGCTCTTGCCCTATGTGGTTCCCTGCATCGTGGTGGCGTTGGAGGTGCTGCGCCCGACGCGGGTGTGGGTTGTCGGTGTCGTCACCGGTTTCGCCGCGCTGTTGATGGTGCCCATGCTCGGCAACATTTGGAACCGAGAAGCGTGGACGTCGATGCAGCTTGCGACCTATGCGGACCGGCCTGCATGCGTGGGCATCCGACTCGACGAAGGTCGTCCCTACGAGCCCTACCACGACTGTCTCATGGAGATGGCCTGGCGTACGAGCCACATGCCGCTGTCCGACACGATCACCACCATGCCGGAGGCCGAACGGGTGTGGTTCTGGACGACGGCGCTGGCGGCGCTGGCCGCGGTCGGGGTGTGGTCCAGGCGGGCGACGGCTGTTTCACGCGACCCGATCGAGCGGGGGAGCGTGACGTAGCTCAGCGGCGCAACCGGATGACGGGGTGCGTTTGGAGGTCATGTTTGGAGGTCACGTTCATGGATCGTCAGGAGTCGGGGTGGGGTGATGGGCAAGGATTGCTCAGCGGGCCCGGTCGGGCGCTCGGGCTCCTAGGAGCGCCAGTTCGGCTTCAAGGGCGGAGATGCGTTCGAGGAGCTGTTGCACGATCGCCAGCTCTTGCCAGTGCGGGACATTGGTGGGGGTGCGGGTTCCGATCATGGGCCCATCGTGACAAAGGCAACCTGAAGATTCGATGAGGTATCGTTCGGTGACTTCCCTCGGTGGGCGAGGCACAGTTTCGGAGCAAGCATTGATGGCGATGGTATGAACGCAAGCCCGCTCGGTCTTCGAAAGCGCGGATGCCGGTGGATCGTTCTGCCCGTGCTCCTGGGCACGGTTTCGATCTCGGTGTTGGGGTGCGGTGGGTCCACCACTTCGGAAGCCGTTAGGTCCACCGCCGGCACGTCCGAGCCGGTCAACGACGTACCGTGCCTCACGGTGCCCGAGCTTCTGGGAGACAACCTGGCTGGGGTAGAGCCCACACATTTCCTGAGTCGCCCGCTGTATCCGGTTGAGGGTTGGTACGCCGCTCGAACGGTACAGACGGTTGGTGCGACGGGAGCCCCGCCTGGCTCCACCCCGGGGAGGTTGCGGGTCCGTTTCGACAACTCGGTTGCGGTGCGCCAAGCACCGGGCGGTTCCCCCGTCTCGCTCGATGGGGTCGAAATCGACGCGGGGGAACTCCTCCGCCTGTCGGAGGCCACCGGAAGGGGAGCGACGGCGCTCATCCTCCTGTTTGGTGCCGTGAGCGATCGCCCCCCACGGGTCACCCACATCGTCACCCTCTACGAGGATGGCCGCGCCTTCTATCTCGGGGGCGACTGCGAGCATGGCTTTGGCGCCGAGGCGGAGGCCGAAGCGGCGGGGCTGGGGTTGACCATGGCGGACTTCATCCGCTCGCTTGCCGCAAGCTGTCGCCCGGAGCGAACGTCTGCTCCTCCGACCTGTTGATCGGCGGACTGTTGATCGGCGACCTGTTGATCCGCGGACTGTTGATCAGCGGACGGTTGATCAGCGGGCGGCGTAGAGGGTGGTGAGCTCGGCACCGATGGTGGCGAGGGTGGACCGCATCTCGACCGGCTCGGTGAACTCGAGGCCGCGTCCGAACCCGGCGAGTTCGCCGGCGAGACCGGGGAGTCCCGGTCCGTCGATCTCTACCGGTAGGCGTCCTTCACTGTCAGCTGGGCCGATGCGCACCCGTTGTCCGAGTAGGCCCATCAGGATCGGGATGGTCCACGGCTCCGCCAAACCTCGGACTGTGACGGCCGCCCAACGGCGTTGTGCCTCGTCGCCCATCAGCCGCCATGTCTCTCGAAGGTCGAAGTCGGGCGGGCGCACGACGGGGTCAGCGGTGAGGTCCGCCGACGTGATGCGGTCGATGCGAAACATGCGCATGCCGCCCTCGGTATCGGCCAACACGTACCAGATCGCCCCCTTGGTGGCGAGTCCGAGCGGATGGATGCGCCGTTCGGTGACCTTGCCGGCACGGTCGACATACCCCAGCTGTACCTGTACGCCGGTGATGACCGCGTCCTGCATAGCGGGGAGATGGGGCGGCTGCGGCGCGGCATAGTCGCCGCTTTCGAGGCGACCACGACCGGTGCCGCGGCCACCCCAGCCGAACGGGTCGACGATCACGGCGGTGGAGGCCGCCTCGGCGTCTTCTCGGAACGGTTCCGGAAGGGCGCGCATCAACTTCCGCAGCGCCGCTTTCACTTCCGGGGTGGCGGCGGAGCTGGGCCCGGCGACCAGGAAGAGGGCTCGGGCTTCGGCGGCGTTGAGACCGGTGAGATCCGTGCGGGCTCCACCGATCAGTTCCCACCCACCGTTGCGCCCTTGTGACGAGTAGACGGGGACGCCAGCCATGCCGAGGGCATCAAGGTCACGACGGGCGGTGCGCTCGGACACTTCGAGCTCTTCGGCCACCTGGGCGGCGGTGACCCGGCCGTGCTTTTGAAGGAGGAGCAGGAGGGCCATCAATCGGTCAGCTCGCATGGGCAGATCATTTCACGTAAACCGGTCACAAGTTGACCGGTTTACGTGACCACGATGGAGGCATGACAACTACCAACACCACGACTACTCCTTCCGACAACGCTCCCAATCAGACCGACCCCCGACCCCTGTTCACCCGGTCGTTGGCGCTGGCGTCCCACGCCATCGGCGCCGTGCGCGCCGACCAACTCGAACAACCCACACCCTGTGACGAAATGACGGTGGAGAAGTTGATCGCCCATCTTGTGTCCGTAGTCGACCGTCTCGCCGTGATCGGTGCCGGAGGCGATCCTTTCGGTGTGGCCGACTATGCCGAAGGTGAAGGTTCCGATCGCTGGCAGGCCGTGTTCGATGCGTCGATCGAGAAGGCGGAAACGGTGTGGGCCGATGATGCGGTGCTGACCCGGATGTTGACGTTGCCATGGGCACAGCTCCCCGGGTTCATCGCTCTGCCGATCTACATCAACGAGATCTCCGTGCACACGTGGGACCTCGCAACCGCCACCGGCCAGACGCCGGCATGGGACGACGAGGTGCTTGCCGCCGGGTATGAGGCCATGCAGATCGGACTCCCGGCGGAGGGCCGGATGGAATCGTTCGACGCCGTTCGCGATTCGATGCCCGAAGGTCAGCGTGATTTCACGCCGCCGTTCGCCGCCGCGGTTTCGGTGGGTGACGACGCGCCGCTCATTCACAAACTCGTGGCCTGGAACGGCCGTCAACCCTGACGGTTTCGGCCGAACTGGCGGACACTCCCATCCGGCCCATCCGGGCACTTCGGGCAACTTCGGGCAAACCATGTTGCAACGAACCCCCTACAAGGGGGACCGTTGCAACATGGTTGCCCGAAACGGAGCTGGCGGGTGGTCAGATGAGCGGGTCAGATCAGTTGGTTAGCGGTGGCCGAGTCGTTGGCGAACGCTCGGAGAAGGGCCACGAGTTCCGGGCCGGCCTTCTCGGGGGAGCCGGCGTCGTAGGGCGGTTGGGGGTCGTATTCGATGGCGAGCTGCACGGCTTTGGCGATGTCGTCGCCGAAAAGATGGCCGACGAGCGTGAGACCCATGTCGATCCCCGACGACACGCCGGCGGCGGTGATGATCTTTCCGCGTTCCACCACTCGTTGGCCTGTCGGGATTGCGCCCGTCGCCGCTAGCCGGTCCATGGAGTTCCAGTGGCAAGTGGCGTCGATGCCATCGAGAAGGCCGGCGTGGCCCAGGAAGAGCGATCCCGTGCAAACGCTTGTGGTCCAGGTAGTGGTGGGGTGGACCGCACGCAGCCACCTGACGATCGGATGATCGGGGTTGGCCACTCGTTCTCCCGGGCCGCCCGGAATCACCACGATGTCGGGCGACACGACGTCGGCGAGGGCCTTGGTGGCCATGATGGTGACTGCCCCGGTGTGGTCACTGACTGGTCCGGCCTGTTCGGCGACGAATGCCGCCTCGACGCCAGGAACGTCGGCGAGGGTCTGGAATGGTCCGATGATGTCGAGTGCGGTGAACTGGGGATAGAGCACAAAGGCGATCTGCATGCCCCCATCCTGGGTGGGTTTGAGAATGGCCGCAAGGACCTTGTGCCGATGATTTCAGCCATGATGTTCACGTGTAGCTGCTTGGTGTGCTCCGATGGAGTCATGACCGCCCGGCCTACCGACGACATCATCGACGAGATTGTGGCCGTGCTGTTCGGGCGGGGAGATGTGGCGGGACGCAAAGCTGGCTCCCTTCTGGCTGGCGCGGTGGAGGGACGAGTGGGCGGCATCGCGGTCCGGATCCGTTGCACCGTTGGGGAGTCGGAACCTGATGAAACGTGGTGGTCCCGCACCCGTCACGCCGAGATCGAGCTTCGCCCGGAATCGGTGCTGGTCCGGTCGTACGGGCAGCACGCCACCGAAGTCGAGGAGCGGCAGGACGACGGGGTGGAGCGTTCGTGGCCACGCGCCGACCCGGCACCGTCGGACATCGGCCTCTGGCTCTACGCCTTCCGCGCCGCCGCGACCGACAAGGCCGCGACGATCGAAACCAGCGAACTGACAGCAGCGGTCCCGCCGCCCCCGCCTCCACCTACGCCCCCGTCGTCACCTGTTCCGCCGTTGTCACCTGCGCCACCCCCACCTGGTCCATCTGCTCCACCTCCGCCTCCACCACCCCCACCTGCCCCGCCGTCGCCCGTCGTCGTTCCGACTGCCACAACGCCTCCGCCCCCGCGGGAGCGTGTGGTGGTATTGCGGGCCGAATCCGACGACACCGACTCGCGTCATCTACAGGCGTCACTCGACGTCGACGGCAACCTGCACATCGACGGCCATGACCGCGGCCCCGCCACCGCGATGGTGAGCGGCACGGGTGAGTACGAATGGTCAACCAAGGTATCGGCGATGAACATCTCGCAGCTGGTGGCCGCGCTTGGCGGCTATCCGGGCACCGACATCCTCGACCTGCTTGCCGCGCACTATGTCCAGCGTGGCTCATACAACCTCGAAGAGATCCTGCGGTCGGGCGTGGTCCCCTTCGATCGCACCGTGTACTGACCGGCGTATTCACCGGCACACCTCCGGATGAAGCACTGGTTTTGTGCCTCTCGGGGTGATGCGACAGGTTGGCGCTTGACGTGCTTGCGGTGGTTCAGCTTTCGGACGCGGCCTTTCCTGACGCGGCCTTTCCTAACGTGTTCGACAGATCACCGTTGCGTTCTACGACGATGCGCTCGAGTCCGAGCCAGGTGGCCAGCCGCTGGAGTTCGAGAGCCGCCGCTTCGGCGACCGCGCCCTGGTCGATTCCTGATTCACCGTGGCTGGCGCGTACGAGCAACTGCGAGCTCTTGCGGTCGGCCTTCAGATCGAATCGAGCCACAAGTTGGTCACCGAGCAGCATCGGCAAAACGAAGTACCCGTAGGTGCGCTTGTCCTTGGGCGTGTAGATCTCGATCTTGTACTCGAAGTTGAAGAGCCGCTTCGTGCGCGCTCGTTCCCAGATCAGTGAGTCGAACGGCGTGAGTAGCGCAGCGTCGATTCGTGTCGGCTGTCGAGGCTGCGCGTTCGGGAGGATGAATGCCTCGTCGCGCCAACCGTCGACACGAATCGCCACCAAGTCGCCGGATTCCACGAGTTCATTGAGTCGCGGTTTGGCCTCGGTGGGTTTGATGCGGAAGTAGTCCGCAAGGTCTCTTGCCGTACCGACCCCATGCGCTCGGGCCGCGATGCACAGCAGCTGCTTCTGGGCGAGGTCTCGCGTTGGGGATGGCATGGCGAGGATGCGGGCAGGTATGACCCGTTCCGGAAGGTCATAGACGCGTTCGAAATTGGGTTGCCGCCATCCGATGACTTGGCCGCGCTCGAAGAGCCACTCGAGTGCTTGGCGGCCGAGGCTGCGACGATCCCACCACTCGCCGTCGCTGCGACGCGGATCGTCGAGCTGCGACGCCGTCAGGGGTCCGCGATCCGCGACCTCGGCGAGCACCGTGTCGACGTAGTCGCCGTGTTTCTTGATCCACTCCCGGCAAGCTGTCGCGTAGTTCTCGCCGCCATAGCGGTGCAATGAGAGGTCCGACATTCGCCAGCGGAGTAGCGGCTGATCGCTCATTGGCACGAGAGACGCGGCGTGGCCCCAATACTCGAATAGATCGCCGCCGGCGCCGTTCATCTTGTGGAACCGCTTCACCTCGTAGGGACCTAGCCGGCTGAACAAAACGAGGAACTGCGTGCGCTCGACGACGTTGACCGTATCGAGTTGGAGTGTTCCGAGCTTCGTGATGCAGTCCCGCAAGTGCCGACGGGTGATCGTTGCAGTCGGCCTATCGCCGCCCAAGCCCTGCGCGTCGATAGCGATCCAACGCGCCTCCTGAGCAGAAAGCTCGACCCCCGATCGCACCCGATGATCGTATTCGAGAACCGCCAGGACATCGTCGCGCCGTTGGCTCGTTCGGTTCCTTCGATCGGTCCATGTGCTGACGGGCGCATTCACCGCGCACCTCGGGGTCTAGAACTCGCTTCGTGCCGCTCGGGTTGATGCGGCACGATGGCGTTGGCCCGCCTTGGTGTGAACCGACGGTGTACGTATCACGGGAACCTGGTCACCCATCGCTCACTGCCGCCGCGTTCGGCTCACCAACGTCTGCCATGACTCCAACTTTTCCAACTTCAGTGCGCCTGCTCATCGACGACACCACCTCGTTGTCTGACGCCTTCGACATGCTCAGTGTCCAGCGGTTTCTCGAGGGTTCCGAGCCCTTCGCCCGGAACCGTTCCCTTCCGCGGCTGCGCCCGGATGCCGTATTGCTCCCTGCCGGCGTTGAGCCCGCACGAGTCCTTCGCGACGACCACACCACCCGTTGGTTCGCCGAGGGTGACGGGTGGACGTTGCACTCGTCGCGTTACCAGGACGACTCGGGGTATCTCCGCGTGACCGCCCGCACGGAAGCGCTGGTGGAAACGATCGTTGCGGCCACCGTCGAGGATGTGGAACCGGCTGAGGTGTCGATCGACGTGAGCGTTGACATTGGCTTTTGGTACGACGGTCCCCATGGGGCTCGACGTTCCGAGCGAGCCATCGAAGCGCCGGACTGGTCCACGATCCGGGGCAACTACACCGCCGCTGCGGCTGGCGCGTTCGACCGCATCGCTGCCCTTGATCGCACCGCTATCACCGGCCGGTTGCTGTTGTTCCACGGCCCCCCGGGAACCGGCAAGACCACGGCGATCCGAGCGGTGGCCCGTGCGTGGAACTCATGGTGCACCGTCGACTACGTGATCGACCCGGAGCGCCTGCTGGCCAATCCCGGCTATCTCCTGCAGATGCTCATGGAGGATCAGGACGACGAAAAGAAGTGGCGTCTGCTTGTGCTTGAGGACTGCGACGAACTCATCCGTCACGACGCCAAGGCCGGCACGGGGCAAGCCCTGAGCCGCTTGTTGAACGTGACCGACGGGCTGCTCGGGCAAGGCGCCGACGTGCTCGTGTGCATCACCACGAACGAGGAACTGCACCGTTTGCATCCCGCCATCGTGCGTCCGGGGCGCTGCCTGGCCCGGGTGTTCGTCGACCGGCTTGGGCGGGACGAAGCGCGGGCCTGGCTCGGCGATGCTCCAGGGTCGGCGCCGGTGCCATCCGGGGGCGCGACGTTGGCGGAGTTGTGCGCGTTGCGCGGTGATATCGACACCGTGGCCCTCGTGGAACCCGACGACGCGCCCGGCCTCTACGTCTAAGCCCGAGCGGCTGTGGCGGGAAATGTAAGCCCGAGCGGAGGTTGGGACGTTGCCTTGGGCTACCGACTATCCGCTGGTGGCGAAAGTGAACAGCGGGGATGGGTCATGTGCACACAGAGTGAACATGAAATGGAGTGAAAGTTGTCCACATGAGTTCCCACAGGGTGTGGAGAAGGGCGAACGAGGTCCGAACAGGGGAAACAAACGTTCGACGAAGGTACGTGTGTTCGATAGAGTGACGCCCCATGGGCTACTTCAATCCTCCCGTCTCGTGGTCCGAGCTCGAACGCCGGCTTTCTGATCCCGCACCACGTTCTGATCCCGCACCACGCTCTGACCGACCCCGCATGGCCGACGAGCCGCGCTTCCCCGGCGACGGGGGCGATAGTCCGGCATGGTCTCGCCACCGTGAGGCCTACGTTGCCCCGCCAGCGTTGGTGCGTCGGCGGGGTTCCGTTCCTTACGCCGAGCTGCACTGTCACTCGCACTTCTCGTTCCTCGATGGCGCCTCGGGAGCGGAAGAACTGGTGGAGGAAGCGTGTGAGCAAGGCTTGGAAGCCCTTGCCCTTACCGACCACAACGGGTTCTATGGCGTGGTCCGTTTCGCCGGTGCGGCGCGGGAACTGGGGTTACCCACGGTGTTCGGCACCGAGCTCACCCTGGGCGGCACGCCGGGATCAGGTGAGCACGACGGCCCCCATCCGCTCCCGGTGGCGCGTCCCACCCGGGGGCGTCGGCGGTCGGGTAATCGGCCGTTTCCGGGCCTCGTTTCTGAGGGTCTTCTACCCGACGGCGTCACCACCGAAGGGATCCGCGACGAGCTCGATCTGGCGTCGAGTCGCCCGGATCCGGGAAACACGCTCACCGGGAACACGCACCTTGTGGTGATCGCCCGAGATCCCGTGGGCTACGGCTTGTTGGCCCGAGCCGCGAGTGAGTCGCAGCTCCGGGGGGAGAAGGGTTCACCGGTGGCGAGCCTGCCCGATCTTGCCAGTGTCGGAGGTGCCGGCGCGCCGTCGTCGGCGTCGCGTGATCACTGGCTGGTGCTCACCGGCTGTCGTAAAGGTGCCGTACCTCGGGCGCTGGTGGAGCAGGGGCCGGCGGCGGCCGAGGTTGAGCTGCGCCGGTTGGTGGAGGCCTTCGGGGCCGGGAACGTGGCGGTCGAACTGTGGGACCACGGCCACCCACTCGACTCCGCTCGCAACGATGCACTCGCCGAGTTGGCCATCCGGGTGGGCACCGATCTGGTCGCCACCAACAACGTGCACTACGCCTCGCCGAAACAACGCCCGCTGGCTACGGCGATCGCCGCGGTCAACGCCCGGTGCAGTCTTGATGAGCTCGACGGCTGGCTCCCCGCCGCGGCCTCGGCCCACCTCCGTTCCGGAGCCGAGCAGGCCCGCCGTTTCGCCCGCTACCCGGGGGTGGTGGAGCGCTCGGCCGAGTTGGGGTTGGCCTGTGCCTTCGACCTCTCGCTGGTGGCGCCGAACCTGCCGCCGTTCCCTTGTCCCGACGGGATTCACGAGATGGCCTACTTGCGCCAGCTTGTGGCGGTGGGGGCGGAGCGCCGGTATGGGCCGCCCCATGCCGAGCGTGTTGCCGGGGCCTACGCCCAGATTGAGCACGAGCTCGCGCTCATCGAACAGCTCGGTTTCCCCGGCTACTTCTTGGTGGTATGGGACCTCGTCGACTTCTGCCGTCGCTCGCAGATCTATTGCCAAGGGCGGGGATCGGCGGCCAACTCGGCGGTGTGTTTTGCCCTCGGTATCACCAATGCCGATGCGGTGGCGCTGGGTCTGCTCTTCGAGCGGTTCCTGTCGCCCGAACGTGATGGCCCCCCCGACATCGATATCGACATCGAGTCTGATCGTCGCGAGGAGGTGATCCAATACGTCTATGCCAAACACGGTCGCCGTCATGCCGCACAGGTAGCCAACGTGATCACCTACCGGGCCAAGTCCGCCGTGCGCGACATGGCGAAAGCGCTCGGGTATGCCGTGGGTCAGCAGGACGCGTGGTCGAAGCAGGTGGACCGCTGGAGCGCGGTGGGGGATCAGCTCACCGCCGATGGGGGGACCAAGGTGGGGATTCCGCCGGGCCCGAGCGGCCCGGCGACCGAGCGGATTCTTGGAGACCCGGACCGGGATGTGGGGCGAGGGTCGCGTGTGGGTCGGTCCGGGGCGGAGGGAATCGAGGAGGGAAGCCGAGAGCGGGAAACTCGGCGCCCGAGCGGCCCGGCGACCGTCTCCAAGGTGGGGATTCCGAAGGTGCACGGGTCGCCATCGTTGAGCGAGTTTCCGGATAGTTCCGGTGGTTCGGGGAGTTCGAGTGCCCCGCTCACCGACATCCCGGCGGCGGTGGTCGATCTGGCCTTGCAGGTGGAACACGCGCCGCGGCATCTGGGGATTCACTCGGGGGGCATGGTGATGTGCGACCGGCCGGTGATCGAGGTGTGTCCGGTGGAGTGGGCGCGCATGGAGGGTCGCAGCGTGTTGCAGTGGGACAAAGACGATTGCGCCGCGGCCGGGCTGGTGAAGTTCGATCTTCTCGGATTGGGCATGCTGTCGGCGCTGCATTACACCGCCGATTTCGTGCGTGAGGCCCACGGCTTAGAGGCCGACCTCGCCACCCTCCCGCAGGATCCTGCCGTCTACGACATGCTCTGCGTGGCCGACACGATCGGCGTCTTTCAGATCGAGAGCCGGGCCCAGATGGCCACGCTCCCACGGCTCAAGCCGCGGTGTTTCTACGACCTCGTGGTGGAGGTGGCCCTCATCCGTCCCGGCCCGATTCAGGGCGGCTCGGTGCACCCCTACATCCGTCGCCGTAACGGCACCGAGCCGGTCACATATCTCCATCCGCTGCTGGAAAAGTCGTTGGCCAAGACGCTGGGCATCCCGCTGTTCCAAGAGCAGCTCATGCAGATGTCGATCGACGTGGCCGGCTTCACACCATCGGAGGCCGACCAACTCCGTCAGGCTATGGGGGCCAAGCGGTCACGTGATCGTATGGAGCGGTTGCGTGCCCGTTTCCACGATGGCACCGCCATCAACGGGGTCACCCCGGAGGTGAGCGAACAGATCTGGGACAAGCTCGCCGCCTTCGCCAACTACGGCTTTCCCGAGAGCCATTCGGTGTCGTTCGCCTACCTCGTCTACGCCAGTTCGTGGTTCAAGCGGTACTACCCGGCGGCGTTCTGTGCCGGTCTGCTCGACGCCCAGCCCATGGGGTTCTACTCGCCCCATTCGCTGGTACAAGACGCCCGCCGTCACGGCGTCACCGTCCACACCCCTGATATCAACGCCAGCGAGGTAGGGGCGTCGTTGGCCTGGCCCGAGGAACCACCCGGTTCTGGCGGGGATTCCGCCCGTATACGGGCGGAATCCCCTCCAGAACGGTGCTCATTGCGGGAAGAGGCCCGAGATCGGCATCCGTCGGCGGTGGGTTACCCCTTCGGGGGACGGCTGCCGATCCAGCCCGACGTACACCTGGGTCTGTCGTCGGTGCGAGGTCTCGGCACCGACCTGGTGGAGGTGATCGTGGCCGAGCGTGACGCCAACGGCGCGTTCCGATCGATGGAGGACTGCGCCCGACGGGTGGAAATGCGGGCGTTGGCCGGCGGACGGCGGGCCAAGAACGGTACGGCCGGGCTTACGCTCACCCACCTCGAAGCGTTGGCCACGGCCGGGGCGTTCTCCTCGTTCGACCTCACCCGGCGGTCGGCGTTGTGGTCGGCGGGGGCGGTGGCGCAGGGAGGGGCATCGCAGCTCGAAGGCATCGTCACTGGTGTCGACGCCCCCGAGCTCCCGGGCATGTCCGACTGGGAGGTCGCCACCGCCGACCTCTGGGCTACGGGAGTGTCGCCCGACGGGCACCCCACCCGTTTCGTGCGCAAACAACTCGATGACCTCGGGGTCATACCGGCGGCCAACCTCTCGCAGTGCGACCACGGGAGCCGGGTTTGGGTAGGCGGGGTAGTTACCCATCGCCAGCGGCCCGCCACGGCGGCGGGCACCACGTTCATCAACCTCGAAGACGAAACCGGCCTCGTGAACGTCATCTGTTCGCGGGGCTGCTGGACTCGTTTCCGGTCCATTGCTCGAGGCGCCCCGGCCTTGCTGATTCGGGGCCGGCTCGAGAAGGTGGAAGGTGTGGTGAACATCGTGGCCGACAAACTCGAGCTCCTCCCCGTCGGTGCCGTTGTCCCCAGTCGCGACTTCCGCTAAGAGGCAGCGCGGATTGGGCCGCTCGCCACGGCCGCTCGGGCCGCTACGACGTGAGATGTTCGGGGGAGAACGGTTCGACGAAGACGGCGATCGGGCGCCCCGGGTAACGGAGTTGCTCCACCCGGGCGAGGTTGGCACGGTCGACCCCTTCCACCTCGATGGCATCGCCGATGCCGTCGCCGAGCACCATCGCGTGGGCAATGTCGCCGCGCCCGGCCTCTTCGAGTTGGAAGGAAAGCTCACGCATACGGGTGGTGGCCTCTTGGCGGTCCGTGGGGGTAAGTGGGTCCCACGATGCGACCTCCTTGAGGTTGTCCAGCGTTCGCCATCCATCGATCTCTTGCCCCTGTACCACCCACACGGTCCATCGCGCCGGAGTGGCCTCAGCGTTGCGTCCTCGACCGACCTTCCAGGTCTCGTCCGGTCCCACCACGACGTGTCTGCCAGCCTTGGTGAGCTGCAACCGCGCGCCATCGATCGCATGGCCTCGCCCCCCACCCACGCCGCGTACGAAAACAGGATCACCGGCCGGAACGTTGGCGATAAGGCGGTCGAAGAACACACCATCCGCCCCGACCTCATCAGGGACCGGCACGCCAACTCGCGCCGTATTGGTCAGGCTGATTCTGCTACTCGAGATACAGACGATGAGCAAGACCGCCGGACCAATTGCGGCGAGCACGCGTCGGTAACGGAGGAGGCTCGGCTCCGTCCGCACGACCTCGACCACCGCATAGAGCGCCGCCAACGTGATGAACGCCGCCGCCGCCCACCACCAACGGATCAAATAGTCGAACACGATGCCATTGATTCGAGCCACCGAGAACCATCCGGCCCCGAGCACCACCAGAGCGAGCGATTGCATGTGGGCCGCCTTGTGCGTGAACGGTCGACGGTCGCCGTGGACGGTGAAGACGATGGCGGTGAGGGCGAGGAGGGCGCAGGCAATGAGCAGGATGTCAGGCCACGTTCGGGGCACCACCCCGCCGATGATCGAATCCAGCTCTTGCGTGCCGTACCACGGCGCATCTGGGCCAAGCTCGCGCGCCACGATGCCCGCTCCCTCCCAGTAGCCGGCCGGAGGCTCGGTGGCTGAACGGGTGAAGTGGCGGGCGATGTCGGCGAGGTTCCCCCGGCCTCTCGCCTGGTCGTAGAGCACGGGAAGCCAGCAGACGGTCATGATCGCCACGCTGGCGATGAGGGCATGTTGATGTCGACGTCCGAGCTGCAACCAGCGCACTCGGGTGACATCGGGATGGTCAGACCGGAACAGTCGCTGCCCGATGCGTCGAAGGAACGGGAGCGCGGCCCAAAGGGTTACCCCGGCCACGATGATCAGGTACGCCACGTGGCTCTGCACGAGAAAGGTGGCCAAGAAGGCGTTGGCGGGGAGGGCCCAACGCTCACCCTCCCGAGCGGACCACGCCACGCCAAGAAAGGCGAGGAGCGGAAGCACGGTGACGTACGGGTTCCAGGGGTCGGCGAGAAAATCGCCGCCCAACGAGCGGAGCAGGAGGCTTACAACGGCACCACCGCAGAGCAGGAGCGTGAGTCCACCGCGACGCCAAAGGGCGAAGAGAAAGGTGAACGTGGCGGCGGCGTTGAGGGCGATGGTGCTCACCAGGAGCGCCCACGACGGTCGACCGAGCAAGTGATACGGCGCGGCCAAAACCCAGTACACGACTGGTCCGGGGTGGTTCCATCGGTAGCGTGAGTAGGGTCCGAGCAGTGGGGTGTGGCTGGTGTCGAATACGCCACGAACCTGCATCTCGATGAGCGCCCGGTCGCCCATCGGGAGCCATGTCATGCCCCAGTAGTGCACGATGGCCGCGACGAACGGGGCCGCCACGGTGATGACCACCACGGCAGCGACCAACCTCCGAACGGCGGGTCGTTTCAGCACGGCGGGAGAGGCTAAACGGTGTCCCGCCGCCGTCCCCATCACCCCCGCCCGAGGGTGGTTGGCGCCTAGACCGGGCGGAGGGGTCAGGCCGAGGTGTCGACGGTATCGGTGTGGGTACCGGCGCGCAGGATGATGCCGGGAGTGGCGCCGGTGGCGGCGTTGTCAGCCACGGTGACCACGCCGTTCACGAGAACTCGCACGACACCTTGGGCATCGGCGGTGAGACGGGCGGCGCCGCCGGGGAGGTCGCTCACGAGGCTGGCATGATCGGCGCCGACGGTGGCGGGGTCGAAGACCACGATGTCGGCATGCCAGCCGTTCTCGATGCGGCCCCGTTCGCGCAGGCCAAAAAGGCGGGCGGGCACGTCGGTGATGAGCGCCACCGCCCGTTCCAACGGCACGAGTTTTCGGCCGCGCAGACAGTCGCCGAGGAAACGGGTGGTGTAGGGGGCCCCGCACATGCGGTCGAGGTGGGCGCCGGCATCGGACCCACCGAGCATGGCGCGGGGGTCGTCCCAGAGGTCCTTGCGCATGGCCCAGGACGCATCGTCACCATCGGTGGGAATGGGCCACAGGATCGTGCGGAGCTCGTCGTTGATCACGATCTCTACGAGCACCGAAAAGGAATCGTCGCCCCGGCCGCGTTCGTCGGCGATGTCGCGCACCACGTTGCCTTTGAGCCCTTCGTTGGCGGGGGAGTAGGTGTCGCCGATCACGTAGTTGGCGAAGTCCGATAGGCGCCCGAACACGCCGGCCTCATCGCTCTGCGCCCGCTGCAACATCGTGGCCCGCACCGTCGGATCTTGCAGTTTGGCGATCCGTTCATCTACCGGAAGCCCGAGAATCTCGCCCCACCCGGGAAGCATGTTGAGGGCGCAATAGTTGCGGAAGCTCATGTTCATCGGGACCTGCACCGGCATGGTGAGGGCCACCACCTGCCCCCCGATTTCAGCGGCGCGGGTGCCGGCCATGAGCTGGTGGGTGGGGGTGTCGGGTTTTTTCGAGTCGACGGTGAGCACGTTCCAGTTGATGGGACGACGGGCAGCGGCGCTCATCTCGGCGAGCAGGTCGATCTCGTCATCGCTCATCCATTCGAGACAACCGTCGACGATCCCCTCCAGTGTGGTGCCCTCGTGTTCGCCGACCGCCGTGCAGAACGCCAACAACTCGTCTTTGTTCGCCCACCGAGAGGCCACCGGTTGACCATCGCCGTCGGTGTGGGTGCGGCTCATCGTGGTGGAAAAACCGAGCCCACCAGCGGTGATCGACTCATGCAACAGGGCAACCATCGCGTCGAGTTGTTCCGGTGTTGCCTCGGTGCCGACGGCATCGGTGCCCATCACGTAACGACGAATAGCGCAATGCCCTACGAGGAACCCGGTGTTGATGGCGATGCGATCGTCGAGGGCGTCGAGGTATTCCCCGAAGGTGCGCCAGCTCCACGGCACGCCCTGTTCGAGGGCGGTGAGCGGCATGCCTTCCACTTTGGCCATCATCTTGCGGGTGTAGTCGGCATCCTCGGGTTTGATCGGCGCCAACGTGAATCCGCAGTTCCCGGCGATCATCGATGTCACGCCGTGCACATTGCTCGGTGTGGCGAACGGGTCCCAGAAGAGTTGGGCGTCGTAGTGGGTGTGGGGGTCGACAAAACCGGGGCACACGATGAGGCCGGTGGCGTCGATCACGTCGGTGGTGGCATCGATTCTGTCGGCCAGGCCACCGGGGTCGACGACGGCACTGATGCGTCCTTCGGTGACGGCAAGGTCGGCCAGGCGGGCGGGCGCGCCGGACCCGTCGACGAGTGTCCCTCCGGTGATGACGAGATCAGCCATGCCTGCCTCCTACGTTGACGTTCCGCGTGATGCCGAAACAAGAACCTGTTCTAGTTCCACGGTGAGCGAGATGCAAGGCCTTGATCGGCTCCGTTCACGACGGTCGTTGGCCGCGCAGTCCGGCCCAGGCCAGGGTGGCGACCTGGGCGCCGAGTTGTTCGGGCGTGACGTCGAAGTCGTCGGCGAGCCAATGGCGGCAGGTGGTTTCGGCCATCCCCACGATGCCGTAGGCGAGCAAACGCCGACGATCGACGCTGAGGCCGGGGATGACAATCAGATCGGCGATGGCCGACGCAATGCCGGTCTCCACCCGAAGTGCTTCACGCACGAACTCATGGTCGCGGCGGGTATCGCCGGCGAAGAGCACGTCGAAACCGGCGCGATGTTGGGAGACCCAGCGGAAGTAGGCAGTGAAACCCCGTTCCACCTGCTGGCGGGGGGTGTTGGCCTCGGCGACCGCTTTCCCGACGGCGTCGCGCATGCGGTCGCCCACCTCCCGCAGCAGTTCAAGGTAAAGCTCGCGTTTGGAACCGAAGTGCTGGTAGAGCACGGGTTTGGTGACCCCTGCGCCTTCCGCAATGTCGTTCATCGACGTTTGGTGAAACCCGTCTTTCCCAAACGCCGCAAGGGCCACGTCGAGGAGTTGCCGCCGTCGCTCCGCCGCCGGAAGGCGGGTGCTGGGGCGGTGGCTCGGGACGGTGGTCAAGGGAGGGTGGTCACGGGACGGACGAAACGATCAATCGGCGGTGCCGGCCCCTGCGGTGGGAGCGGGGGATTCGCCCGACGGTATCCGGTCGGGAGGCCGCGTTCCTGATCGTTGTGGCCACGCCGAGAAATCCGGAAGGAGCGGGGTGACACAGCGGTGCCGAGCACAACCGACCCAGACCCCGGCGCCGTACGCAATGTCGTCGGCGAGGTGCAGCGCCGCGAACGTCAAAGGATCGAGGCTTCGGTCGCTGCTCCACCAGTCGGTGCTGGCCGTGGCGACGACGGCCACACCCACGGCAATCCGAGCTCGTTTCGATGCCAGCGCCAGGGCGGTCGCCACCGGCCACCAGGTGCGAGTGATGGCATTGGCGAGGGGACGCCAGGCGTGCCAGGTGCCGCCACCGGCAAGTCGCAACGCCTCCGACCACGGGCGATCGAGGCTGCCGAGTTTGGCCGGAAGTTGCGCCGTCGAGATGGCAGCGACGGCGAGGGCGCTCACCGGTTGCCCGGCGGCGGCGAGCAGCCAAGCGGCGGCACTCCAGGGGGAGACCGCCACGGGTGGGACGGCGCCGGGATGACGTATCGCCAGCGGCGCGGCGGCGGTGCCATAGTCGAACCGCTGTCGGAGCACGGCGCCGATTGACGTGCGCACCGGATGGTGGGCGTGGCTCACCGGCTCGTAGCGGACCGTGTGGCCGGCGGCGGTGAGGCGCCACACGAGGTCGACGTCTTCTCCCCATCGCAGCGTTTCGTCGAAGTGGCCCGTGCCGGCCACGGTTTCGGTTCGGGCCATCAGCAGTGTCGATGGCACATACGACACCCGGGTGCGCGGCGCCACGCGGGCTTCAAGGGGGCCGAGGTCGAGCGGCGATCGGCTCTGTTCGTAGCGACCCACTGTTCGGCTGGCCCAGGCCTGAATTCGTGTCGCCGCTCTTTGGGTTGGCGTGGCAGGTAGAGCGTCAGGCGCGGGTGTCGTGGGCGCTGCGGTGGACCCGGCGGATCGGGGACGGATGCGCGGGGCGACGGCCACCACGGCGGGGTCGGCGAAGTGGTCGACCAGACAGCGGAGCCATCCGTCCTCCGGCACCACGTCGCGATCGATGAAGGCAACCAGCGGGGTGCCAACGGCGGTCAGGCCGAGGTTGCGGGCCGCCGATGGTCCACTGTTGACGGGCAGGCGCAAGTAGCGGGCCCCGAGGGCGTGGCTGAGCGCCTCGATCCGCTCGGCGTCGGGCAACGGGGTGGCGTCGTCGACCACAATTACCTTGGCAACTTCGTGGCGGCGGACGGCGGTGAGCGTTTCCCGCAGCCCGTCGACATCGCCGAACGTCGGGATCACCACCGTCACATCGGACGGGCCAAAGGCGCTCACAGGGGGACGCGGATGGGCCATTCCGGCGTCGAGCAAACGGCGCGCCAGCCGCTGGGAGCTTTGCCGTTTGCCGATGGGTTGGCCGGCAGCGAGTCGATCCACCAAGTGGCCACCGGCGTCGGTGAGACGCACGATCCGGATCGGCGAACCGCCGACCAGGACGCGCCCTCCATCGATGCGACGAACCGAAGGATCGATCGAAAGGCAGAAGTCGGCGGGAACCGGTTTGGCCACGACCCCAGTATGGCGGGCGGACCTTCCCTACGACGACCGGTTCAGCCGAGTGTGACCGCCGTTGGCGATCGGGCCACCAAAAGTGGTAGCGAAAACGGTGGGTCGATCCCCTCCGTCGAGGGATCGCAGTCGGGTACCGGCCAGCCAAGAACGTCGGCCACGGCCATCCCGATCAGATCGAATCCGGCGGCTTGGGTGAGGGCGATGTCGTTGCTCGGGCGGAGCAGCAGGTCGATCAGCGTGAGTCGACCAACACGGCTTGGTCGAAATCGGGCGCAGAGCAGGCCGGTCACTCCCAGCCGATCGAGCAACCGCACCAACTCGGCTTCCAGCAGCGGATCGAGAAAAACCCGCCAGGTGTCGGCGTCGGGGTGCACTCGTTCACGGAAAACCACGACCGTGGTGGCCTCCGCCGGCGGGCGCCAGATGTCGGCAATGACCTCCGGCCCGTCGAGACACGGCTGCACCACCAGTGGCTCTTCGAACGCCGGACCACCTGGCCGGTGGAGGGTTCGGTGGTGTTCGAACGAACTTTCGTGGACGAGGGTTCGACCGGCGGCGTTGCGGGGCGGGCCGGTGAGGGTGATGCCATCGCCGGCGACGGATCCCTCCGGCGGTGGTGCGGGCGGCACCGATCGGCGCCGAACCCGCAGGCCTCGGCGATTCCAGCTCGCCCGCTCGAGACTTTCGGTGAACGGACAGCGAAGGTGTTCCGGCTCATCGGCGACAGACTCGACGAGGTCGGCCAAGGCCAACCGATCGTGGAGCTGCTCAACGAGGGCGGGATCAGGCGCGTTCGTATGGGACGGGGAAAGGTCGTAGGTGGCAACGGCGGCCACGTCGTCGTCGGCGAGCGGTAGCACTACGTGGGCGGCGACCTCCGCGGCGAGGTGGGCAACGAGGTCCGCACGGTCGATCGCCGGCAGTTCGGGATCAACCTCGACGGCTTCGAAGAGGGGGATGAAGGGTGACTGGTGATCGATCGACGTCCGCCACTCGGTCATGGGTGGAAGGTCCTGCGGCAACATGACGTAACGGTCGAGCCACCGGCCGGCCGGAACGATTGCGGCGGGAAGGTGATGGGTGCCGACGAGGTAGACGTCGTTGCCCCACCGCTTGCGTATCGTGGAGAGCACGGCCTCGCCACTCGGCGCTCCGACCGACGTGATGAGCAGAACGGGGGCCGACACGCGGCCAGTCTGCCCGATCGTCGGGAGTGGATGTCAGCTCGTGGATGTCAGCCCGTGAAGGTCAGCCCGTGAAGGTAGGGGTAACGGTCGGGAGGGCGGTCGGCGGTGCGGCGGTGGTGGGCGTGGGGGATTCCGCGGCTGTGACGGCGCACGGGGAGGTGTCGTTGGCGGGCGTGACGCAGATGGCATGGTTGCCGACGGCCGCCGAGGAGGTGACCGACAGGACCCCCGTCGTTTCATTTAAGGTGTACGACCCATAGTTAACCCCGTCGGGGGTGGGCAACATCCAAACCGCCGCAAAACCAAGCGACACCACCAAAAAAACATAAACACCCCAACAACCCAAAAA
>JANOSD010000048.1:0-4583 GCA_031415655.1 Actinomycetes bacterium | reverse complement strand
GCATCAAAATTGATGCGTCTCCCCTACCAAAAACCGGAAAGGGGAAAGGGGGGAGGGGGTTAGCGGGGGGAGGGGGCCCAGGCGACGCGGGGGAGGTGGGCGGGGTTTAGGAGGTCGGGGTGGTGCGGCACGACCCGAACGGTGAAGCCAAAGTTGCCGGACCGTTCGAACTCCACGTCGGCCTCGTAGCGGTGCCAGCCGCCCATGTCGCCGTCGCCCACCCGGCTCATGACCACCGTGACGGGCTTGGCTAGCTCATCGTCGGGCTCTACCGAACCGTAGATCGCTTGGACCGCAACGTCGCCGGGTTCGAGGTCGCCGAGCGATACCTGCGCGCTGATTCGGTAGCGGGCGCCGTGGTCGCCGGCAAGTTGTTCGTACGACGTGGAACTCACGGCGACACGCGGCCAGCCGCGAAACAGGTACCGTTTCCATCGCACCAACGCCTTCGCTCGCTCGAAGCCGTCGCCCGACAGCTCCTCCGATCGCAGCGCCGCCGTCTCGTAGTGGAGCACCGTGTAGTCCTTCAGCATGCGAGTGCTCTCGAGTTTCGGGGCCAGCACGGCGATTGAGGTTTGCACCATCTTGAGCCACTCGGGGGGGAGCCCGTCGGCGTCGCGGGAGTAGAAAGACGGCACGACTTGTTTCTCCAAGATGGCAAACAAGCTCGCGGCCTCAACCGCATCGCGAGCATCGGTATCGTCTTGCCACTCCGCTGATGGGATGGCCCAGCCCAGCTCGGGCTCATACCACTCGTCCCACCAACCGTCGAGCACCGAGAGGTTGAGTGCCCCGTTGAACGCTGCCTTCATGCCGCTCGTGCCGCACGCCTCCATTGGCCGAACCGGATTGTTGAGCCACACATCGACGCCGGCCACAAGCACCTTCGCCACGGCGATGTCGTAGTCCTCCACGAACACCAGCCGGTGGCGAATGTCGAGATCGCCGGCCACCTGGGCCACCGCTTGGAGCAGGTTCTTGCCGGGCTCGTCGGCGGGGTGGGCTTTCCCGGCCATCACAATCTGCACGGGACGGTCGGCATCGAGCAATAGCGCTCGTAGCCGGTCGAGGTCGCTGAACAGGAGCGTGGCCCGCTTGTAGGTGGCGAAACGTCGAGCGAACCCGATGGTGAGGACGGCGGGATCGAGGGCGGACTCGGTCCACGCCACCTGCGCCTCGCCCATGCCCTTGTTGAGCCCGGCTTGGCGCAAACGGGCCCGCACATAGCGCACCATGCGTTCGCGTGCCGATCGGCGGACGGTCCAGACCTCGCTCGGTGGCACTGCCGTGAACTCCGCCCAACGATCAGCCGGGGCCTCGGGCCAGTCGGAACCCACATGGCGCTCGAAGAGGTCGCTCATCTCACGGCATACCCACGTGCGGGCGTGCACACCGTTGGTGACCGAGGAGATTGGCACTTCCTCGACCGAAAGCTCGGGCCAGACGGCGGCGAACATCTCCCGGCTCACCTCGCCGTGAAGCGCGCTGACGCCGTTGGTTTGGCCGGCCAGGCGGAGGCTCATCACCGCCATGTTGAAGTCTTCGCCGTCCGGTGAGCCCGGTTCGTGACCGAGCTCCATGAGCTCGTCGAACCCGAGGCCGACCTCGCGACACCATCCCGTGAAATAGGTCTCCATGAGTTGACGGGGGAAGCGGTCGATGCCCGCGGGCACGGGCGTGTGGGTGGTGAACACACTGCTGGGACGGACGACCGCCTTGGCTTCGGAGAACGAGAGGCCGTGGTCGACGATGAGCCGACGAATCCGCTCCAACGCGGAGAACCCGGCGTGGCCTTCGTTGATGTGGAACACCTGCGGGGTGCGGCCGAGCTGGTCAAGTGCCCGGGTGCCGCCCACGCCGAGCAGGATCTCCTGGCGAATGCGTTCCTCTTTGGCGCCGCCGTAGAGGCGGTCGGTTATGAGCCGGTGCTCGTCGGTGTTGTCGTCGATGTTGGTGTCGAGCAGGAAGAGCGAGATGCGGCCGACGGCGGCTTCCCACACGCGGGCGTGCACGGGCGCCCCGGCCACATCGACGGTGATCCGGATGCCGTCGCAAAGCGTCATGGCCATGGCATGCGGATCGAGCCGAGGGAAAAACTCCTGTTGGCGGCCACGGAGGTCGAGCTCCTGCGTGAAGTAGCCGTGGTGATAAAAAAGCCCCACGCCGGTGAGGGGGAGCCCGAGCTCGTTCGCCGCCTTCAGGTGATCGCCGGCGAGCACGCCCAACCCGCCGCTGTATTGCGGAAGCCCCGCCGCCACGCCGAACTCGGGGGAGAAGTAGGCGACGCTGGTGAGCGGACTTCCGTCGGGGGACGCGGCGCGATGTTGGAACCAGCGTGCTGCATCGAGCCCGCGCTGCAATTCGTCTCGCACCGACGTGGCGAGGTTCACGAATGTGGTGTCGGCGGCCAACTCGTCGAGCCGCTCGGCCGACTCCGTGGCGAGCAGGCCAGACGGGTCGCGTTGGTAGTCGTACCCCTCACGATCCATGCGGCGAAACAGCTCTTGAGCTCGCTCGTCGTGGATCCAGGCCAGGTTGGCGGCAACCTCGGCGAGCGGCGCGAGCGCGGCCGGAATAGCGGAACGGACGGTGAACGTGTGTACGGCCTTCATGACGGTCGACCGTACCCGACCACGGCGGCGGCGCTGTCCGGATCGGCGATCGCCGCTACTCCGATCGGTGGCTCGCCGATGCGACCGCTTCGGCGCACTAACGTGCGCAGCCATGCCGGCCATCGCCACCGTCAATCAAAAGGGCGGCGTGGGTAAGACCACCGTGGCCCTCGGCCTCGCGTCGGCCGCTGCCCACGCTGGTCTCCGAGTCCTCGTCGTCGACCTCGATCCGCAAGCCAACGCCACCTCTGGCCTCGGGGTGTGGAACCCGGAGGTCACGGTTGACGCGGCGCTGGCACAGGATCTCCCCGGGGGCCTTGCCGCCGCCATCACCCCGTCGGGCTGGGCCGCCGAGGGGGGTTTCGTCGTTCCCGACGTCGCGCCGAGCAGTCCACTGCTCGCCCAACGTGAACCGCAATTGGCCAATGATCCGATCGGAGCGCAGGATCGGCTTCAGGTGGCGATGCTCGGAGTCACCGACGACTATGACCTTGTGGTGATTGATTGCCCGCCATCTCTGGGCCTCCTCACGATCAATGGCTTGTTCGCCGCTGACGCCGCCCTGGTGGTCACCGAACCGGGCGCATGGGCCAGCGATGGCGTGGAACAGATTCTGCGGACGGTGTCTCGCATTGCCGCTCGGCGGGGGCCTGACGCGCTCCGCATTGCTGGTATCGCGGTGAACCGCCTCGGTCGCACCCGTGACGGCAAGTACTGGTACGACCAGATCGTGGAGACCTATGGCGCTCAGGTGCTCCCCCCGATACATCTGCGGGCGGCCGTGCCTGAAGCGGCGGCGCAATCGTTGCCGATTCACGCGCTCGGCCAGCGCTCTGGTGCCCCAGAAGCCGCCGAAGAGTTCAACCAGTTGCTCGCCGCTCTCCTCCGTACTGCGGGGACCGATGACGCAACGACACCACAACCCACGCACGAGGAGACCAACGTCTGATGGCGTACGACCCCAAGGCCAAGCGACCCAATCTTGGTGCCACCACTGAAGTCGCCGCAGTCGATGCGCTCTTGACGAACGCTCCCGCAAAAACGGCATCCAAGGTGGCTGCCAAAGAGGCCGTGCCCGCAACGGCAACGGTAGCGAAGAAGATCACGAAGTCGACATCTGCCGCCAAGAAGGTCGCCGCCACGACAGCGAAGAAGGCGACAGCGAAGCAGGCGACGGTGAAGAAGGCGCCCGTGAAGAAGGCGCCCGCGAAGGCAGCGCTCGTCAATGCTGCGGCCGCGAAGCGGCCGCCGACCGAGTCCAAGCCGACCGAGTCCAGGCCGACCGAGTCCGAGCCGACCGAGTCCAAGCCGACGGGCGTGCCGACGGCGAGCAGCACCGCGCCAGATTTGCCGTCAGCGTCCACGGTGGCACCCACCGCGGCTGACCGCACCCCCGAGCCAGTGGAGAGCGTGGTAGCGATTGCGTCGTCACCCCAGGCTTCGGCGCCGGCTGCCCGCTCTGCGGTCGATGCGGAGGCGGAGGCACGGCGCCGTGCTCAAGCCGCCGCCGAGCGCCTTGAGGTGGCCCGACGTCAAGCAGAGTCCACTCGCAAGGCGGAACTGCGGTCCGCGAAGAAGGTGGAAGGGGCACGAGTAGCGGAGGTCCGCTCCGCGGCCAACGCCGCCGCTCGTGCGGCTGAGCGTGCGGTCGCCCGGAAGGTCGAACGGCAAGCGTCGGCGGGACAATCGGTGCCGGCAACGGCGACGGCGTCGGTTCCGAAGGCGAAGGCGAAGGCGGTGCCGTCGGATTTGTCGGCGGAGGAGCGGGCGGCGAAACGTCGCGCCGATCGTGTAGCGGCGAAGGGCAAGTCGGTACCGGCGACGGCGACGGCGTCGGTCCCGAAGGCGAAGGCGAAGGCGAAGGTCGTGCCGTCGGGTTTGTCGCGGGAGGAGCGGGCGGCGAAACGTCGCGGCGATCGTGTAGCGGCGAAGGGCAAGGCGGACCCGGAGACGGCGTCGGTGACGGCGGCG
>JANOSD010000047.1:0-10190 GCA_031415655.1 Actinomycetes bacterium | reverse complement strand
CCGCCCCGTAGTTTGGATTCGTTTAAAAACACCCCCCCCGGCCCGGGCGCCTTCTTGTAGGGGTGGGTTGCGGCGGGCGCCCCCCCACCCCCCGACCACACCGCCGGCAGGACAGATTGCGATCATGGCCGCCGACTCAGACCCGTTGAGTACCGAAGCCGATCGGCGAAGCGAAGCGGCATCGGCGGACCCAAAGCGCGTATCCGTTCGCCACTTCACCGATCCGGCGGCCACGAGGGCACCGCGCGAGGTGGCGACGAGGTCGATCTCTGGATTGTTCTGCCGATTCCACCAACCGCCGACTCGGTCGACATCGCCGAGCACCGCCAGGTCGGGGGCCAGCCGAAGCACGGCTTCGTGTACGACCGGTTCGATGGCTCGACCTCGGAATGTCCGCCATTCCCGAGCGAAGGAGGCCTGCGCCACGTCGGATCGCCCTCGGGCGATCCGCGCCAACTCGGGTTCCACGAACCGAAACCAGAATCGAAGGGAAGGATCGGCAATGCGGTAGCGCTTTAGGCGAGCGCTGGTAGGCGACGCTGCTGGTGTCTCTACCGCAATCAGCCGTTTCGACTCACGCAGCACGTTGAGGGCTCGCGTGACCGCTGTTCGTGCTGCTCCAGAGGGCAAGGGGAGTCCAGCCGAGGCGGTGGAAAATGTCGTAGCACCGACCTCATCGGCCCCGATCACCGCCAGCACCGATCTCGCCTGCACATCGGCGGGAAACTCGGCCGCAAGGGCGAGCTGCGCCTGCACGACGAGTTCGCTGGTATCGCTGCCGAGTTGTTGATGGACAAAGTCGAGAAGCGATGGCGCCGCCGCTGCTGCCACCACAAGCCGGGGCATCCCGCCGGTGACCAGGTAGGTGTCGAAGGCGTTCACCGCACGCTCCTCTCCCCGAGGCAACCGTCTGACCGGCGCGGCTCCTTGGCGTGGCAGCCCACGGTCCGGGGGCGCACACTCCCTCGGGTTCATCGGGGGAACGATCATGCGGCGGGCCCGTCCGAACAGTGGACGGTCGTGTTCCGTCAGACGCTCCATCATCGCGAGGTCCGAGCCGACGATGACGAACAAGACCGGAAGCCGTTCCAACTCGCGATCCCAGCGAGCCTGAAGCAGGCCTTCCAACTCCGGCGCGGTATCCACCGCCCATGGGAACTCATCGAGGATGACGACAGAAGGGGTTGTGCGACAAGCGACCACCAAACGATCCAACACCTCTGACCATCCAGAAGCGGGGGTGCCAAAGAGCAGATCGGCGTCGGTAATCGGAAGCGTGCTCGAGGTGATCTCGCGCCGCACCCGCTCCATCTGAAGGGGCACAGAGGCATGTTTCACGGCCGTGACGAATGCGTGCGGCATCTGCCGCGACGTCACAAAGTGCTCCAGCAATCGAGACTTTCCGACCTGGCGTCTGCCCTGCATCGACACCAGCTGACCCGCACCGGTCGCCCGAACCGTCTCGAAGGTTCGGTCGAGCACCGAGAGTTGCTCGGCGCGACCGATAAAAGTCATGTCGGAGACCTCCCGCGATTCGTCGGTAGGAACATTCATGTATGTTACACGCGTGTTCCTTACAACCACGACGGGCGACCGGAACGCCGACCAAACGATCGCTTGATCGGGATTCTGGAACGTGTTCTACTTGCGGTCATGGCTTACAACGTTGCTGACCTGTTCGAGCACACCGTGGACGCCGTCCCCCATCGGGAGGCCTTGATCTGCGGCGACCTCCGCCGCACCTACGCCGATCTCGAATCCCGCGCCAACTCGCTGGCCCACACGCTTGCCAAACAAGGCATCGAACCGGGTGACCACGTGGGCATCTACGCCCTCAACTCCATGCCGTGGATGGAAGCTCTGCTGGCCATCTGCAAGGCGCGAGCCGTTCCGGTGAACGTCAACTACCGCAACGTGGAGGAGGAGTTGAAATATCTGTTCGACAACGCCGACCTGAAGGGCCTCGTCTACGACGAGCAGTTCGGTCCTCGGGTTGCCGCCGTGAAGTCACAGCTCCCCCTACTCAAGACCCTCGTGATGATCGAAGACGGCTCCGACGAGCCGCAGACCGGGCTCGACCCCATCGCCTTCGAAGCGGCGGTCGAACAAGGATCCCCGGCGCGTGATTTCGGCCCGCGCCACGGCGACGACCAGGTGATCATCTACACCGGCGGCACCACCGGCATGCCCAAGGGAGTGATGTGGCGAAGCGAGGACATCTTCTACGCCCTCGCCGGCGGCATCGACGCGTTCACCAAGGTACCCGTGTCATCGGAGTTCGAGCAGTCCGAAAAAGCCGCAGCTTCCGGTGGCCAGCTCATTTTCATGACGCCGCCGCCCCTCATGCATGGCGCGGCATTTGTGGCCTCGCTCATGCAGTTGTTCCAAGGGAACCGAAACGTGCTGGTCGCCAAGTTCGATCCCACGGAATTGTGGCGCATCGTGGCGAAGGAAGGCACGAACTCCATCCTGATCGTGGGCGACGCCATGGGACGGCCGATGATCGAAGCACTCGAAGACCTCGAAGCCACAGGGGAGTTCCCGGACTTGAGCTCGCTGATCTCACTGTCGTCTTCGGCGGCGGTGTTCTCTCCCGTGATCAAAGACCGTTTCCTTGAACGTTTCCCGAACCTCATCATCACGGACTCGATCGGTGCGACCGAGAGCGGCTTCAACGGGCTGATCACCGTGGGCAAGGGCACCACGCAAATGTCGGGCGGCGGGCCCACCGTCAACCCGGGCAAAGACACCGTCGTGCTCGACGATGACTACAACATCCTCGAACCGGGCAGTGAGATCGTGGGCAAGGTGGGCCGGGGCGGCAACATCCCGCTCGGCTACTACAAGGACCCGGTGAAGACGGCAGAGACCTGGATCACCGCCAAGGACGGTCGTCGCTATGCCGTACCCGGAGACTTCGCCAAGTTCGAGGCCGACGGCACCATCACCTTGCTCGGCCGCGGTTCGGTGTGCATCAACACCGGCGGCGAAAAGGTGTACCCCGAAGAAGTGGAACAAGCCCTCAAGGCCCATCCTGACGTGTTCGACGTGGTGGTTGTAGGCGTGGCCGATGAGCGCTGGGGCCAGACCGTGGCCGCGGTGGTGCAACTCCGTCCGGACCATCCTTCTCCCGGTCTTGATGCCCTCGCCGATCACTGCCGCACGTTCGTGGCCGGCTACAAGGTGCCGCGCCAACTGCATCTCGTGGACGAGGTCGTCCGCTCCCCGAGCGGCAAACCCGACTACCGCTGGGCGAAAGCCCTCGCCGAAGCCAGCACCCACGCCGCCCCCTAACCCCCCCTTTTCCGAACTGGGCACACCTTTCGTCGCGGGGACGACACATCGTGTGCCCAGTTCGGCCTGATTCCACCTTCGCGCACCGATTCCCGAGGTTCTTCCATGACTGATCTGCTCGTCCACGACCGCTTCTTCATCGGTGGCGGTTTCGTACCCCCCACCGGCTCCGGCACGATCGATGTCGTGTCGCCGTTCTCCGAGGAAGTGATCGGTCGGGTTCCCGACGCCACCACCGCCGATATGGATGCTGCCGTCGCCGCCGCCCGGGCGGCCTTCGATCACGGTCCATGGCCGTCGATGCCGCCGGCCGAACGAGCCGACATCCTCGCCGCCATCAGCCTCGAGATCATCACCAACATGGATGAGTTCGCCACCATCATCTCCAACGAGAACGGCTGTCCGTTCGGGTTCAGCCAGATGGGTCAGGTCCTCGCCGCCACAATGGTGCTCGACTACTACGCCGTCCTCACCCGAGAATTTGCCTTCGAGGAACTGCGCGCCGGCATGCTCGGCCCCACCCTCGTCCGCCACGAACCCGTCGGTGTGTGCGCGGGCATCATCCCCTGGAACGTGCCGCTGTTCATCACCATGCTCAAGCTCGCACCCGCCCTCGCATCGGGGTCCACCATCGTGGTGAAGCCCGCTCCCGAAACCCCGCTCGACTCCTACCGACTCGCCGAGGTCCTCAAGGGCGTTGGCCTCCCTGATGGCGTCGTCAACATCGTGCCCGCGGGCCGTGATGTGGGCGAGCACCTCGTGCGCCATCCCGGCATCGACAAGGTGAGCTTCACCGGCTCCACGGCCGCCGGCCGCAAGATCGGCGCGATCTGTGGCGAGCAACTCAAACGGGTCACGCTCGAACTCGGCGGCAAGAGCGCGGCGATCATGTGCGACGACGTGAACCTCGACGAAGCCCTTCCCCAGTTGATCCCCGCCGCGCTGATGAACAACGGGCAGGCGTGCGTGGCCCAGACCCGAATCCTCGCCCCTCGGTCGCGTTACGACGAGATCAAGGACGCCCTCGCGGAGGTCGTGGGCAACTTCATCGTCGGCGACCCGCTCGACCCCGCCACCGAGTGCGGCCCCCTCGTGGCCGAACGCCAACGTGAGCGGGTAGAGGGCTTCATCGCCGCCGGCCGAGCCGAAGGCGCCACCGTCGTGGTGGGCGGCGGCCGTCCTGCCGGTTTCGATCGCGGGTTCTTCGTGGAACCCACCCTCTTCGCCAATGTCGACAACTCCATGACGATCGCCCGGGAGGAGATCTTCGGCCCAGTGCTGTCGCTCATTCCGTACGACACCGACGCCGAGGCCGTGGCCATCGCCAACGACTCCGACTACGGCCTCTCCGGATCGGTGTGGACCACCGACCTCGATCGGGGCGTCAACATCGCTCGCGGTGTTCGCACCGGCACGTATCAGGTGAACCTGCTCGCAATGGACTTCTCGTCACCATTCGGCGGCTTCAAGAACAGCGGGCTCGGCCGTGAGCTCGGGCCCGAAGGGCTCGGCGCCTATCTCGAAAGCAAGTCCATCGCCATGCCCGCGGGGTCCGAACCCACCCTTCGCTGAGTCAAGAAACCTTGACTTAAGCCTCGCGTCCCGTTGCCGATATCTGGGCATCGTTGCATTGTCAATCGGAGCCAATGCTCGGTCCTACAGGAGCAGCATGCGGAGTTCTCTAGCAAACATGACCGGTCGTCCATCACCGCGCTGGTCGCGCCTCAGCGTCGTCGGCGCAATCGTGGGCGCATTGGTGCTGTCTACGGCAGCGACGGGCTGCGAGCGGTTAGATCCGGACTACACCGGGAACCCGGCCGGAAAGAAGATCGGGTTCTTGGGCGACTCGATCACCGTTGGCGCCGCCGACCAACTGCACGCACGATTCGAACCGGACCACTTGGTTCAGGTCCGGTCGTACACCGGAGCCAGGATCACCGCCTCGGACTACCACGCCGGCATCCTGGCCGACTCCGCGCCCGATTGGGTCGTCATCAACCTCGGCACCAACGACGACCAAAAGCCGATGCCCGAGGTGTTTGCCGCCTACGACAGTCTCCTTGCGCGCTACGGCGACGCGTGCATCGTCACCGTCAACGTCAACGACTTGCCCGACGAACCCCACCGCTCGCGAGCCCAGGCGATCAACGCCCATATTCAAACCACGGGCACGATCGTGGTCGATTGGGCCGAGGCGATCCGAGCCGACCCCGTGCAGTGGTTCGGCCCCGAAATTGGCGTGCATCCCAATGCGGCCGGCCAGGCGTTGTTGGTGGATCTGGTCGACACCGCATTGGCGCAGTGCCCGTCCCCTCCGGCGTGATCGACCGCCGCGCTGTCGTAAGCGCGGCCAGCCTCGGCGTTCAGTACCCTCGCCACCGACCGAGGAGTTCCTGATGCGCAAAAAGCCACCACCTCCACCCCCTCCCCCGCCTCCGGGAACGGCCGCCTCTGCGCAGGGTCCTGTTCGCTGGAACGTTCCCGTGCAGTGCCCCCACTGCAGCGCCCGCGTCGACCAGGCCGCCCAAGGTCGAGCCGACCAGCCAATGTGCACGTTCTGCAACACTGCGCTGCCAGCCGAAGCCATTGCACCACCGCCGATGCCACCGGGCATGCAGGTGAATGTGCCCGGCCTCGACGGTTGGCTCGGCGGTCTCGTGCAGGGGTCGATGGCCTCCGCCTTTGCCGCCCAGCAGCAGATGGGCCAAACAATGCTCAGTCAAATGGCACAGCAGCCCGGCATGGAACACCTGGCCTCGACGCCGATGCAGTACGCGCCGCCACCGTCTACCCACAACATCCGTGACGGCCACCCCGCTCGCGCCGTGATCGCCGGCTGGCAAGACATGGGCGTCAACATGGGCAGCGGCGCGATGCTCATGCTGCACCTCGACATCCACGTCGAAGGCCAAGCGCCTTATCGGGCGGTCGTGAATGGCACGGTCCCACCCGACGCCAACCACAAGATCGTGCAAGGCGGGCAACTCGCGGTCACCGTCGACCGCCACGCCCCCACCGTGGTCGGCATCGACTGGCACCTCCCCTGACGCCAGCCGGGTTAGTTGTAGTTGCGGGGCAAGACGCCAAGGTCGACGAGCAGCTGAACCGGTTCGCCCCGTTCATCGAGCCCCCACCAAACGGACGCTCCTCCCTCGCCAGACCCGCACGTCATGACCCATCGGAGCCGTTCGTCGGTGTCGTCCCGCATCGACACGGCACCGGAATCAAACCGATCACATCGCCAGAGATCGCGCGCCATCCGCGCCAACCCGGGAGCAAGATTGTCGTGGGGAACCACGCGAAGTGCGGCCGACTCCTCGGATTGGACGACAAGCCCGTAGTACTGCCCATGCGCTGACACCAATGGATCAAATCCCTCTGGCACACCACGCTCCCACCGAGCGACATCGGCGTCGTCAAGAAAGACGGTGAGAAATGCTGGCTCAGACCGCATCTCCGCCCGGTTGATCCCGGTCGGCCCCGTCACCGTCGTCCCTGCGGCCGACGAGGGCGTTTGTCCAGGAGTGGCGGAAACCAATGGGGTATCGGCCTGCGTCACGACCGCTCGATAGCTACCCGGCCGCACCCGGCGGGCGAGCGGAACGATGGGGGGACCGGCAAGCTCCGAACTCACCACGAGTACTCCGGAGGGCACGTCGATCAAACCGACTTCGAACGCCGAGCCAACCGTCGGATTCTGCTGTCGATTCGGGAGCGAGCGACGAGAGCTGTGAGGAGGCAACGTGCCTAGCGCCGGGAGGACCGAATTCCGGTCCGGCATCACGTCGTCGTCCGGGGGCAGGATTCGTTCTCGAATATCTCCATTCCTGCCGATCACGATCCACGCCGGCCCGACAAGAGACTGGTTCGCCAACATCACCTGTACGTCAGGCGGGTCGTTCTCACGACGGTCGTCGCCGTAGTACGGGCTCGTGTTCACCGCCAGCCAGCCCGTCTCTCCACGACGCTCAACCCACCCGCCGACTTCAGGGTCCGCCAGCGCGATGTCCACCGAGGCAATCGGTGAGATCGGCAGGAGACCGGGATCTGCGACCAAGGGCGACAAGGCGAGCCGAACCTCCACGGTGCGTGACCCAGCTTCGCCGACCAGCTCCACCCGTCCGGCGAGCACCGAATCCTCTCTCAGCCAGCCGGCGTCGGGCCCCATGAACGGAGTGCCCGGGTTCACCTCCGGTGCCTCACCAGTCGCGATGGCAACTGTCTCCTCCGAGCGGCACCGCTCGTACCACGGCCCATCTCTCGTGGCGGACCAGGTAGGCATCGCTGGCCAAACGATGCGAGTACCGTCGGCTGATCGGAGAGGCGCGTTCGCGTCGGGTCTGTAGTTTGACGGCGGTCCCGGTGATCCCTCCCCGACGGTGATTCGCCGTTTGACCTCGGCCGATGGCCCGACCCACGTCCTTCCGATCGTCTCCGGGGCGGGGACGTCATACAACAGCTTCTCACTGTCACCACAGGCGCTCTTTCGCACGTGCACCTCCGCCGATCCTTCGTTGCGGATTACTAACGTCGCTCGACTGCTACGAACTTCCAAACCATTCGGCTGAGACTCCGACACCCTCGTGATGGCGAGCACGAGCCTCAGCCCGCTCGGGTCGCGGACCTCGGCTTGCCCAGGGTTGAACTCTGGCATCATCCCTATTGACTGCAGAGGCGCGCTCCGCGCGGCCCCGCCCGACGACTTCGGCAAGCCGGGAACCGGGCCGAATCTGGCATTCAGGGTGTAGAGGACGAGCGCGACGGCGATGAACCCGCCGCCGACCCGAAGGAGTTTGCCCTTCGGCGGAGGGCGGGGGTTGTTGGGCAGCCCCCATCCGGGTATCGGATCCGAGAACATCCAGTCGCGATCACCC
Source organism: Actinomycetes bacterium (assembly GCA_031415655.1). Lineage (GTDB taxonomy): Bacteria > Actinomycetota > Acidimicrobiia > Acidimicrobiales > Acidimicrobilacustridaceae > JAKOVR01. Next base: position 2,022 of record JANOSD010000047.1, on the reverse strand, counting down.
ATTGGTGTTGCTCCTCGCCGTTGCTTCCGCTCCGAACATCCCCGCCTCCTGCCTTGGCCACCGCGCTTCGCGCTCGCCGCTCTCTAACTGTACGCACTCGCAATTCGACCCTGCCGAGGGTTCTGTCAGCTCTTGGTGGGTGTCAGCGACGCCTCTATCCCGGCCACCACGAATGCCGACAGCTCGTCGACCAGTTTCGCGCGGGGTACCGATCGGTCGCGGTCCCACCACTCCGCCACGGCGTAGGCACCGCCAACAACGGACCGGCCCACCACTGCCTCCTGCACCGGCGAAAGTTGGCCGTCGCCCACCTCGGCCCGCAACACGAGCATGATCGCGTCGGCAGCCCGATCGGTGAGGGCGATCACGTCCTTCTTGGGATCCGCTGCCCCCGGCGGGTGGATCACGAAACGGAACAGGTTCGGATCCTGCTCCACGAACGACACGAAGGCGTCGAGCGCCGCCACCACAATTGCCTGCAACCGGGCATGACGGCGAACGGCAGATCGGCCTGGCGGCAGATCGGCCAGCGCACCGGCGAGGCTCGTGGTGAGTTGGATAGTGAGCCGTTCACCCAAGGCGGCGGCGAGCGCGGAGGCCATGCCGGCCTTGTCTCCGAAATGCCGGTAGAGCACGGGCTTGGTGAGTCCGGCCGCTTCGGCGATCTCGTCCATCGATGCCAACGGACCGACGCGGCTGATCACGCCGAGCGCGGCTTCGATCAGCTCGGAGCGTCGCTCATCGCGGCTCGGCCCACCCTTGGGCCGACCCGGTCGGTGTGACGGAACTCCCACGGATTTCTTGGTCATCGCGCTTGATCATACTCCGGGTAACTTCTATGGTACTCACCGTACGTTATCGCCGCGGGAGCACACCATGAGCAAGCGACCCAGCGCCGTAATTACCGGCGCCACCAACGGCATCGGGCAGGCCACGGCCATCGAGCTGGCCCGTCGAGGCTTCGATATCGGCATCATCTGCCGGAACCCCAAGAAGGGCGACGAAACCAAGGCACTGATCGCGTCCGCCGCCCCCGAGGCCAACGTCACGATCCTACTGGCCGACTATTGCGACCTTTCCAGTGTGCGCGCCGTCGCCCCGCAGATCGTGGAGACGTTCCCGATGATCGACGTGTTCGTCAACAACGCCGGGATCCACAATCCGGAGCAGCGCATCACCGCCGATGGCTTCGACGAAATGTTGCAGGTGAACTACCTCGCTCCGTTTCTCCTCACCGACCTGCTCCTCCCCCACCTCGAAAAGCAGGACCGCTGCCGCATAGTGAACGTGGGTTCCGAAGCCCATCGACTTGGCGGTTCCGTGGGCGACGGCGTGCTCACCACCATCCCCAAGGCCTACGGCACCCGGGGTGCGCTCGCCTACTACGGCAAGACCAAACTCCTCGATGTGCTGTGGACCTTGGAACTCGCTCGTCGCATCGACGGGACGAAGCTCACCGCCAACACGTTGTGCCCGGGAATGGTCAACACCGGCCTATTCGACGAATCGTCATTCACGAAGAACCTGTCCAACCTTTTCGTCCGAGTGGGGCTCGTCCGAACCCCTGAACGTGGTGCCCGCATGTCGATCTGGCAAGCCAGCGATCCCGCCGCCGAGGAGATCAACGGACGGTTCCTCACTTCCACCGCGCCCGCCAAGCTGCTCCCCACCCGGAGAGTAGTGAAGGACAAAACACGTCAGGCCCGGCTCTATGACGACACAGTCAAACTGCTCGAACCCGTCGCCTCATCGCAGAGGAGCGTCAGCTGACTTGGCGTTGGCCAGGGTTGCGTTGGCGGTGGTGGCGTTGGGAGGTGAGGGTGAGTCCGGTGGGGGTGGTCCAGGTGAACCAGCCGTTGTGGGTGGGTTGCATGGTCCAGCTTTTGCGGTGGGTGACTCGGTGGTGGTGGCGGCAGAGGGCGGCGAGGAGCACGAGGTCGGTGGGGCCGAGGTTTTGCCAGTGTTCGACGTGGTGGATGTCGCACCAGGTGACGGGCATGGTGCAGCCGGGGAAGATGCAGC
>JANOSD010000046.1:0-5499 GCA_031415655.1 Actinomycetes bacterium | reverse complement strand
ACCCCAAAACCCCCAAGAACACGCCACCCCGCCATCAAAAGGACAAAAACCAAAGCGGCCTGAGGTTTAAACGCAAGCTAGGAGGCTGGTGTCTTTCTCGGCAAGGCCCGAAACGGGCCTCGAAGACCGCGATACGGCGGCCTAGATCTTGCATTCTGGGAGATTTGAGTGGCTCTACGGCGATCCTGTGCGGAGGCCATTTTTGGGTCGAAAAATTAGGGCCATTAAAAACCAGCCACCTAGATCGGACGAATTGTGATGCCGGGCGTCTCAGGGTCGTTGATGAGCGCCGTAGTGCCGTCGTGTTTGCGGCCCTCTTCGATCGCCAACGGATCGGTACGAACAAGAAACTGAGTCCACTCAGCGATGTGGGCGGAACTACACCAAGTCCTTTACCCGTTGGCCCGTATCGATTGCCACCGAGCACGGCGGTGGTGCGGAGACTGGCAAGATCGGAGCCGGCTTGGGGCTCGGAGAATCTCTGGCACCAGTGTTGGTCGGTATCGGGACTGTCGCGCACCCACATTTCCTTCTGCTCGTCGGTCCCCGAGGGAATGACCATCGGGCCGATCTCCCACAGCCCGTTGGCGTTGTAGATGCCCGGCGTTCGGTAACGGGCCATCACCTCGGAGTCCACCACGTTCTCGGTGACGGGTCGCATCACTGCCACCCCAATTTCTCGGGCCACGTGATCGCCGCCCGTCGGCCCGAAACAAGCCGGCGCTGCCACGCCCGCCGTCGCTCAATGGCGTGCATGATCCCGCCACCCGCCGGTGCGGCGGCGTCGCGATGGTCGTTATCGTCTCCGTGGTCGGCGGCCCACTCCGCCAGAAGCGCGTCGAGGTGGGTGTCGAGCCAGTCGGTGAGCTCGGTTCGGAGAGATTCGTCCTCTTCGGTGTATGCGAAGTCCACGCCGAGTGGGTACTGCGGCGGCGCCAACTAAGCTGACGTCCACGTCAGGTTTGTCGGGAGGCCCTTGATCATGGAGTTCAAGTTCACCGAAGAGCAGGATCAACTGCGAGACGCCGCACGCGACTTCTTGGCCCGATCCGCCAGCGTGGCTCACTCCCGATCGATGATCGACGATCCTCGGGGGTTTACCGAGGAGAGTTGGGGGAGCATCGTCGAGCTCGGGTGGCCTGGGCTACTGGTGCCGGAACACTTTGGTGGCCTGGGGCTCGGAATGGTCGATCTTGTTCCGGTTCCGGAGGAGATGGGCCGGGTGCCGTTCGCCGGCCCGTATCTTTCGTCGGCCGTGGTCGCCACGAGGGCGGCAACGTTGCTCGGTCTCGATCAACAGCTGGTTTCGTTGGCCGATGGGAGTACACGAGGCGCCATCGCCATCGACGAAGAGGGTCACGGGAACGTGGTCGATCGTGTGCTTTGCCGTGCATCGCCCAAGACGGGAAGCTGGCGCTCGACGGCGTCAAACCTGTGGTGGTCGACGGGCATACCGCGGATTGGGTGCTCGTCGCCGCCCGCATGCAGCAGGGCCTGGGCACGTTTTTGGTGGAGAAGCCGGGAGAACGAGGACTCTCCGAAGGCGTTCCGTTTTGGGACGGCACCCGCAAGCTGGCCTGCCTCGACCGGCGCGGCGTCGAGGCCCAACCGGTTGGTCTCGAGGGGGACCACACCGCCATCTGGCGTCGAATCGTCGACGACGGTCGCGTGGCCCTGTACGCGGAGCTCATTGGTTTGATGGAGCAGGCCCACCATCTTGCCGTTGATACGCCAAAGTGCGCGTGGTCTTCGACCGGCCGATCGCCACGTTACAGGTGATCAAGCACAAGGCCGTCGACATGCTGCATCGCATTGAGCTCTCCCGGGTTGGCACTCACTTCGCCGCGGGCGGCGGACGTCGACGATCCCCGTCGATCCGAAGCAGCGGCGATGGCCAAGGCGTACGTGCCCGAGGCGGCCATCTTCCTGGCCGCCGAGTGCATCCAGGTCCACGGCGGGTTGGGCTTCACCTGGGACTGCGATGCGCATCTGCACTACAAGCGGGCGAAACAGAACGACCTGCTGTTCGGCTACCACGGCATCCATCGTGAACGAGTGGCCGACTTCCACCTGCAACCTGTCTAATCCTGCACGAGGCGTCGTCGCCAACGCGCATGGGGTCAGGGACGCCCTTCGCTAGCAGAACCGCAGGTCTGGTTTGGGTCTGGTCAGATCTCGTCGAGCCATGCCGGGGCACGGTCGAGGAGATAGGTGCTTACTTCGTGACACTTGTCGAGCACATCGCAAAGCTGTTCCTGGGCGAGGAAGATCTTGTCGAGCCCCACTTCGATGCGGGCAACGATGGTGATGCTGCGCTCGGGGGCATCGGTAACCGACGCAAAGCTGTCGAGCGCCGACACTTCAAGGGGAAGTTCGGTACCGCCGATGCCCGCCAGTTCGGTGGCGAGCACCAAAAGATCAGGGCACCGGGGGAGCGGGGGGAGGGTCCAGGTGAACACGAGCGGGAAGGCCATGCCCTCCGGTGGATCGGCGCCCTCGTCGACCTCGAGCATCTTGTCTTCGAACTCGAGCATGACCCGAGGATCGACCTCGAGCGACAAGTGGAGGTCGAGCGGACCGCCACACGCGTCTTCCGGATGGAAGTCGACTTCCCACATCTGACGCATCGAATACGTCTCGATGAGATGGCGCTCGTCGTGGATGTGGAATTGGTGATCGGCGGCGTGGTCTTTGAGGTCGGCCACAAAACCGGGCACATCGATGACGGCCAACTGATCTCCTGGGGTGACGGTTGTCTGAAGCGGGGCCTAGCGTAGGCGCTACGGGCCGAGTCACCTGCCTCGATCGGAGACGAGGAACGCCGAGCGCCTAATTTGTTGGTCGGTGGCGCTACCGTGCCAGTCCTTATGGAACTTTCTGCGGTCGAGTCGTTGCTCGACGAAACCGCTGCCGCGGTGGCTGAGGCGCTCGCCGGCATCTCGGATTGGGGTCCGGCCGGCACGATTCCTGGCCAGTACCGTTCCGACCTCGTAGCTGACGGTGCGGCGTTGGCGGTGCTCGATGCGGCCAACGTTGGGGTACTGTCGGAAGAGAGTGGCTTGCGTCGGGCCGAGTCGCCATTGCTGGTGATCGTCGATCCCGTCGATGGTTCGACCAACGCGTCCCGCGGGATTCCGTGGTTCGCGATTTCGCTGTGTGCGGTGGACGCCGTCGGGCCGTTGGCGGCGCTCGTCGTGAATCTGGCTACCGGCGAACGATTCGACGCCGTTCGGGGCGGGGGAGCGCGACGCAATGGTCAGCCGATCGGGCCGTCGTCGATGGTGGATGTCTCGTCGGCGATCGTAGGAATCTCCGGCTTTCCGTTGCGTCCCCTTGGATGGCGACAGTTCCGTGCGCTCGGTGCGGCCGCCCTCGATCTCTGTTCGGTTGCGTGCGGTCGGCTCGACGCCTACGTCGACTGCTCGGTGGATGCCCATGGGGTCTGGGACTACGCCGGTGGGATGCTGGTATGCCAGGAGGCGGGGGCGGTCGTTTCCGATGCCTTCGACCGCGAGCTCATCGTGCGAGATCCAAGCGTTCGGCGTACGCCGGTGGCCGCCGCCACCCCGGCGTTGCACGCGCACTTGCGGTCGGCACGTAACGCCGCCGTGGCGGACGGGAACGCCTGAATTGGCTGGTTCCCGATCCGATGCCGTCCACCGGGTTGCCCTTCGTGCCTATCGAGCGCTGCCGACAATGCCTCGACGATGGATCGTCCGGACCATTGCCCCGTCGTACACCGTGGGAGCAATCGGTGTGATCACCGATGGTGACGGTCGGGTGCTGTTGGTCCGCCAGTCGTACCGTCGGAACTGGGGTCTGCCCGGGGGGCTCCTGCAACGGGGCGAGGACCCGGCCACCGGCGTGGTGCGCGAGGTGATGGAGGAAGTGGGCCTACGGATCGACGTGGTGGGGGCACCGGTTCCCGTTGTCGAGCCCCATCCACAACGCATCGACCTCGTGTTCCGAGCGGAGCACCGTGTGGCAAGTGGCGATGTCGGGGCGTCGCAGTCGGCGGCCCGACCCTGCTCGCCGGAGATAGCCGAGGTGGGATGGTTTGCTCTCGACCTGATGCCGGCCCTCCAGGCGGAGGCGGCGGTGGCCCTCTCGGTGTGCGGTTTCGCGGTCGCACAACGAGCTTGATTGCACGGGGTTAGGCGGTTGTGGTGCCGAGCAGGTCGACGGTGCAGCGACGGGCGTTGGTCAGCACATCCGACGCGGTGGCTCCGTCGGCCCCCGGATGCACCGTGCGATTGCGCATGAGGACCCGGCCGGCCACGACCACCGTGTCGACCGATTCGCCGGCGCCGCTGTACACGAGGTTGTCGACTACGTCGCCCGGCGTCATTTGGGGGAGGTCGGTGTTGATGAGCAGGAAGTCGGCACGACCGCCGACGGCAAGTTCCTCGCCGCCGAGCAACGGTGAGCGGCGACCTTGCGCAATCGCCAGCGCTTCGGGGGCCGGGAGGGTGGTGGCGTCGAAGCTCTCATGTTTCTGGAGCAGCGCAAAGTTCTTGAGCTCGGCGAGAAGATCGAGGCTGTTGTTCGAGGACGCACCATCGGTGCCGAGACCGATGTGGACGCCCGCACCAGCAGCGAGTCGGTACGGAAAGATCCGGCCACTGGCAAGCTTGAGATTCGACGAAGGGTTGGTGACCACGGTGGCGCCCCGTTCGGCGACCAATTCGTAGTCGGATTGATCCATCACACAGGCGTGGGCCAGCAACACCTTCGGATGAAGCAAGCCGCGTTGGTCGAGATACTCGGTCGGGGAAAGGCCCGGGTTCGCCGCTCGGAAGTCGTCGACTTCACCGATAGTTTCGCAGAAGTGGATGTGTACCGGGATGTTGCGTTCCGATGCGAACTGTGCGGCCCATTCGAGGGACCGTCCGCTCACGGTGTAGGTGGCGTGGGGCGTGAGACTGGCGGAGATCAGCGTTCCGTAGCCGGGCGACGCCTCAATGGCCTCGAGACAATCTCGACCCATGGCCTGCACTTCGGCCAACTTTCTCTCGTCTCCGCCATCGAAGAGCGGGCCGCCGAGGGTGGCTCGTATTCCCGCATCCACTGTGGCCTGAGCCGCCACTCCGGGACGCCAATACATGTCGAAGAAGTGGGTCGTGCCGCAGCGAATCATTTCGAGGGCCGCCAACCGGGTGCCCCAATACACCTGCTCATCGGTGAGCCTTGCCTCCGCTGGCCAGATGTAGGTCTGAAGCCAATCCATCAACGGTAGGTCACTTCCGTATCCTCGAAAGAGCGTCATGGCGGCATGAGTGTGGCCGTTCACGAGAGGCTCCATCAGGTACATGCCCGCGGCGTCGATCACCTCATCGCCCGGCTCGGGAGTCACCGATGGTCCGAGGTCAACAATGGTGGAGTGGTCGACGCGAATACCGATTGGCGTTTCGGGGGATTCGGGCCGGCGGGCGTTCACCACGGTGATCGGCATCAGTGGGGCTCCTCGGTTGATTGGTCGACGTGGCCAGAGACGAGCGC
>JANOSD010000045.1:0-5058 GCA_031415655.1 Actinomycetes bacterium | reverse complement strand
GGCCAAGGGCCCAACGACACCGACCTTCCCGATGCCCCAAAGCTCCGACGTATTCCGAACTGGTTCGACCTCGTGTCGATGAGCGCCCTGGCGCTCATCCTGGTGTCCTGGTGGCTCGCGGAAGGCGTGTCGCCGTGGCTGTATCGCGGCGGGATGGCGTTGCTCACGCTGCCGGCGGTGCTCCTGGTGGCGGCCGCGGCACGGCCGACGTCGCTGGTGACAAGCCTGCTCTCCGTTCGGCCCCTGCGATGGTTGGGCCAGATCTCTTACGGCGCGTATCTGTGGCATTGGCCTTGGTTCATCGCCGTGCGCACACTCTGGCCGGAGCTGGCCTTGCCGCTCCGCGTCGGGGTGCAGTCGGCGGGGGCCCTTGTCGCCGGGGCGGTGTCCTTTCTGTTGATTGAGCGCCCGTTTCACGCCCGTGGCGTTCGGGCCTGGGGCGCCCCCACGCGTGCCTTGGCGGGAGTGGCGGTCACGGTGGCACTGCTGGTTGTTGCGACCACGCCTGGTCGCGGCGGACGACCGGCGGCGCCCGCAGTCGATGCGGCGTTGTCCACGCCGATTCCGTTGCCGGGTGCGACCGCCGGTACGGGGAACACCAAATCTACGGGATCTCAACCGGTAGGCCCCCAGCACCAAACTCCGCGAGTACTGATTGTGGGCGACTCGTTGGGATATCGGCTCGGTGAAGAGCTGACGCGCTCGGCGGAATCGCGCCACATCGTCGCTCTCAACCGAGCGACACCCGGCTGTTTTCTTGGCCGGGGGACGGGCCGCGTGCGCTACCAGGGAACCGTGATCGAGCAGGAGCCGGCGGTGTGTGCGACGTGGGCGAATCGCTGGACTGAAGATGTGGCCGCCTTCGATCCAGACCTGGTGCTGGTCATCAACGGCAATGCTGGCGATGGTGAGAGAGAGTTCGACGGCGAATGGCACGCCACGTGTGCCGACCCGTTTCGGCGATGGCTCACGGCAGAGTTAGCAGAGGCGACCGAAGTGCTCGGTGCCGGGGGTGCCGTCGTGGTGATCACGACCGTCCCCTATCCTCGGTTTCCGTTCCTCGACCGATCCCTCGACCACGCCACGGACTGCATGAACCGCATCATCACCTCAGTGCCAGCGCCTACCGGCGCAACGCAGCGTGTGGTCGACCTCGCTGGTTGGGTGTGCCCTTCGGTCGACTCCTGTATTGCCACCATCGACGGTGATCGGCTCCGGCCTGACGGCGTGCACTTCGAAGGAGCAGGTGCTGCTCGTGTCTTGGATTGGCTACTCCTCGAGGCGGGGGGTCGACCGTGAACCTCTCCAACCGCGGTCGCACAGAAGTTCCGAGAATCCTCTGTACCGGTGTCGTCCTGCTCATCATCGCGGTGATTGCCGCCTGCGGAAAGTCCTCGGCGGCCGATCGTGACCCGATGGTGATCAACGGGAAACGGGTTGACGACGGTGGTGCCGAGGAGTGGGACCTTCCCGCCGACAAGCCCGCGTCGGTGCCGGCGGTCTCGGATACTGACCGTCGTGCTAGCCGGCCGGCGAGACCCAAATTGTCGGGCCCACCGAAGGTGTTGGTGGCCGGCGATTCGGTGGCCTTCTTCCTTTCGCTACCGATCGTGAGCGGCGCCAAGGATTTCGGAATCGTCGCTCGAAGCCAGGCGAATCAGGTGTGCGGCGTGATCAAGGTGGGGCGGATCCGAAACGCCGATGGTTCGGTGAGTGATAGCGAAGCCGGGTGTCGATGGCCCGAGGTGTGGATGTCGACCGAGCTCGAAACGTTCGATCCCGACGTCGTGCTGATTGCGCTGGGCGCCCCCCCCTTGGTGGATCTCGAGATTGACGGCGAGTTCTCGGCGCCGTGCAGCAACAACTTCGACGCGTGGTACACCGCTCGTTTCCGGGAGTTGATCGACCGCCTCGGGGCGAAAGGGGCGTTCGTGGCCATTGCCAACACCGCCTACCCGATCACGTTTCCCGAGATACCCGACGGGAAACGCCGCACCGATTGCCTCAATATCGACCTCGCTGCGGCGGTCGTCGGGAAAGAGGCGGCGGTCATCGACCTTCTCGGCTTCACCTGCCCGAACGGGGTGTGTTCGAACGACCGCAATGGGGTGATTATGCGACCCGACGGCATCCACTACGGACCGGACGGGTCGGCCATTGTCGCTGCCTGGCTTATCCCACAGGCCCTACGCGCGGCGGGCTACTGAGCCCACGAATTGGACCCTTGCGTATCTGGGCCGATCCTGCCATCATTGCGGAGAATGACGTTCTCCCCAGATGAGACGAGCACTTCCCCAGCGTGGCAGGAGCGGGCGTTGGCCCGATCGCTCGGTGATGCTCGCGCTCGTTCCGTAGAACGGCTGGCGTTGTTCGTCGACGGGGCACGGGGCCTCGCGGCGCAAACCGGTGCCGCCACGTTCACCGTGCAACAGGTGGTGGTTGCCTCAGGCCAGTCGCTCAAATCGTTCTATCGCTACTTCGAGGGCAAAGACGATTTGCTCCTTGCCCTCGTGGAGGAGGACTGCCACGTCGGTGCCCGGATCCTTCGAGCTCGCGTCGAACGGGAGGACGATCCCGCCGAACGGCTACGAGCCTGGGTGACCGGCGTATTTGACCTCATGGCCGTCGGAGACACCGGCTATGTCTCGGTGCTTGTCCGTGAGCATCGGCGACTTGGTGAGCTACGACCGGCCGACATGGACCGGGCCCTGTCTCCGTTCGTCACCTTTCTCGCCGACGAACTCGCGATGGCCATGGACGCCGGGGCTGCTCGACGCGGCGATCCGGGCCGTGACGCCCGTACCATTTTCTCCGTGGTCCTGAGTGAGATCCACGAACTGGTCCTCGGTCGTCACGCCCCTACGCCCGCGCTCGCGTCCGCTCCTGCGTCAGCGTCCACAACAACCACAACCTTTCGCGAGCTGCTCATCCGGGAGTCAGCCGAGTACGTGTGGCGCTTTTGTTGGACTGGCCTGACGTGAGTTCTTCCGTTGCTCCGTTCGTCGGAACCGTTCCGATCCACTGCCTTGTACCTGAAGGGGACACGTGACCGATACCGCCCAAGAGGTGTATCCCGAATCCCGTTCGGCCAACCCGTATTCCCGCGAGGTTGCCGCCGATCCCATTCCGTTCTACGACCGGCTTCGTGCCGAGTGTCCGGTCGCCAACATGCTCGGGATGGAGGCCGGCACCCACATCATCAGCCGCTACGACGACGTGAAATTTGCGCTCCGACATCCGGAGATCTTCTCGTCGGATCTCGTGGCCGTCGACATCGGACAGGACCGGCCGTTGATCCCGTTGCAGGTTGATCCGCCGGCGCATGCCAAGTACCGACGGGTCCTGGATCCACAACTCGGCCCCCGCGAGATCGCGCACCTCGAACCCGAGATCCGAGCGATTGCCACCGCCACGATCGATCGTTTCATCGAGCGTGGCGCCTGCGACTTTCACGAAGAGTTTTCGGTGAGTTTTCCCTGCACCGTGTTCCTCGCCATGACGGGTCTGCCCCTGGAAGATCTCGACCAGTTGTTGCGATGGAAGGACAACATCATTCGTCCCGGCACGATGGACATGGAGAAGGACGCCGAGATCCGAAAGACCACCGGCGCGGCGATGTACGCCTACTTCGAAAAAGCCATCGACGCCCGTGCCGCCGAACCGACCGACGACATTCTCAGTCGATTCCAACGGGCGGAGATCGACGGCCAGGTGATGAGTCGAGAGGAGATGCTCGACGTGTGTTATCTCTTCATTCTCGGCGGTCTCGACACGGTTACCTCCACGCTGGATTGTTCGATCGCCTACCTGGCGCAACACCCAAACCGCCGAGCCCCCATCGTCGCCGACCTCAACACGGTGCCCGCGGCGGTGGAGGAATTGCTCCGGCTTCACACGCCGGTCATGCAGGTGCTGCGGGTGGTGGCCCAGCCGTATGAGATGCACGGTGTGTCGATGCAGCCTGGCGATCACGTGGTGGTGATGTTGGGTTCGGCCGACACCGACCCCGACGAGTTCGGCGTCGATGCCGGAGAGTTCACGCTCGATCGCGAGACCAACCGCCACCTGGCATTTGGTGGTGGTCCGCATCGTTGCCTCGGTTCGCATCTCGCTCGGCTCGAGTTGCGGGTGGCGATGGAAGAGGTGCACCGTCGCCTTCCTGACTATGCCGTCGTGGAAGGGGCCGAGTTGGTGTATTCGCCGGGGATACGGGAGATCGAGAGACTTCCGTTGGTGTTCACCCCGGCGGAACGGGAACGGCCATGAGGGTGGAGTTCGACGCCGAACGCTGCGTGGGCCACGGGCGGTGTTACGCCCTAGCGCCGGAGTTGTTCGACGCCGACGATCATGGTCACGCGTTGTTGCTGGGCGGCGCGGCGGGCGACATCGCCGACCGGTGCGAAGACGCCGTCCGTGCGGCCGTAGCCAATTGCCCTGAAGGGGCATTGGTCATTGCGGAGCCCATCACGGAACCCTGAGGGAAATCCTGATGGCGATCCGCGGGCCGATCCGTCTCAGCGGTCGCGGTTCTTCTGACGGCCTTCGGGTAAGGCGTTGTATTGCGCCCGTTGCGCCTTGGCGAGCGCACGGTCGCCGGCCTTCTTCTCTGCCGCTCGTTCACGGGTGACCCGCCGCGCATCTTGTTCATCGAGTTCGTCGATGTACACCATCCACCGCTCCATGCGTTCCCCGTCGACGGTGCCGTCGGCAACGGCGGCGAGCACGGCGCAACCGGGTTCGGTGCGGTGTTCACAGTTCGGGAAACGGCAGGCATCGGCGAGCGCCTCGATGTCGTCGAACACCCGGGCAACGCCCTCACTGGAATCCCACAAGCTCACGCCACGAATTCCCGGGGTATCAATGAGCACACCGCCGCCTTCGAGGGGTACGAGGTCGCGGGTGGTGGTGGTGTGACGTCCTTTGGCATCGCCGTCTCGAACGAGCGCGGTGATCTGCACTTCGTGGCGTACCAATGCGTTCACCAGCGTGCTTTTGCCGGCCCCGGACTCACCGATCAACACAGCCGTGCGGTCGGGACGCAGGAGCTGACGAACCGGT
>JANOSD010000044.1:0-23841 GCA_031415655.1 Actinomycetes bacterium | reverse complement strand
CCGCTGTCTCCCGCTCTAGGGGCTCCTCGATTGCTCGTTCCTCACAATCCGCTCGCCCCGGCCGCTTGGGCCGGAGTCTCCCGGCCTACGACGCCGAGTAGGTGAGCGGGGAAGCGTCGAGTTTGTGCTCGATGGTGCGGGCGCCGCGCATCACCGGCGACTCGAGTTCGTAGAACTTGGCGAAGTCGGTGAGGAGGTCGGTTCCGTGCAGCGATGCGTTTGTCGCTTCGCTGCCGGATACCTCGAAGGTGGCCGGACCGAAACTTTCGAGCGGGGGAACCACTTCCCACCACGGAGTGCGAGCGCGGTGGGCGGCGCGGATCTCGGCGTACCACGCGGCGTAGTCGTGCGGGAGTTCGGCGACGGCCGGGAACGAGCGGCGAGAATCGGGGATCAGCAGGTATTGCACCTGGAGCGCCGTGCGCATTCCCGACGACGGGGCGATGCCGAGGTCGTTGACGAGATACCCCTCGATCTCGTCGAGGAACTGCCGCCAGCTCAACGGCGGCACCACAAACTGCATGTCGTGCATGGCCCAGGTGACGAGCGGGAGAGCGTCGGGGTTGGCGGCGGCATGATCGCCGAGGGCGTCGTAGAAATCGATCTCGCGCGTGCCGGTGGCGTGGCGAACCCATCGGGCCACCTGACGCAGCAGCCCGACATCTTCGAACACCCGAAAGAGGTGGCGCCGGCGGGCCATCACTTCGCGTTCATCACGGGTGAAGGTGGCAGTGGAGGCCACGATTTTGCGACTGATTCCCGGTCGGACCGGAACTTCTTCGAGTTCGAGTTGGTGGAGGGCCTGGTACTCCGGGGCACTCATCGGGCTGTTCGGCAGCACCATGGTGTCGTAGACGGTGGCGTAGATCTCGCGGTCGATGCAGCCTTGGAGGTCGTGGGAGAACGTGGCGAGCGACGAACCGGGAAGCCCCATCATCAGCTCGGTGAACACGGTGGCGCCGAGGTCGCGCAGATGGTCGGCGAGCTCGTCGTAAGCGGCGGTCTTGATGTTGGACCGGTCGATGGCGGCCAGCACATCAGGATCCATGCTTTGGAGGGCCACCACCGGTTGGAACGACACGCCGGCGTTCCACAACAACGTGCAGATCTGGGACGTGTACTTCGTGGTGTTCTTGGCGAAGCAGTTCGACAGGGACCGGGGGTACCCGTAGGTGGTGTAACACTCCACGATCTTCTCGGTGATCTCCACATCGCGTGCAAAGATCCCGAAGTTGGCGTCCACGATGAAGAGGGTCTCGGCGCGGTTACGGGCGCCCCACTCGATCTCGTCGAGCACGCGCTGCAGGTCGAACTTGCGGATGCGGGAGTTGGTGGCGGATCCCCAGTCGCAGAAGCTGCATCCGTAAGGACACCCACGGTTGGTCTCGACCGGCTGAAAGTCGATCCCGGCTTCGGCCACGTGTTCGTACAGCCCGGCCAAATACGGCGAGGGGAGAAGGTCGAGGTTGGACATGCGGGCCCGCTCGGGGGTGCGTACCAGCCCGCCGGGCACCCGGTAGCTGAGGCCGGCGACATCGGCGAGCACAGAGAAGTCGTTGCCGCGTCCGTCGAGTTTCCCGTCGATGGCGTCAAGGATCTCGATCAGCGTCTCCTCGCCCTCCCCGCGCACGGCGATGTCGACGCCAGCGTTGTCGGCGAAAAATCGTTCGTTGTTGCGGTCGTACTTGGGCGTGCTCGGGCCACCATGGATGCAGATACTCTCAGGGCTGGCGAGTTTGATGGCGTTGGCCGCCGCGAGGTTCTGGTTGATCGACCAGATGTAGTTGGAGAATAGGAACACGGCTGGACCTTCGCGAGCGAGCCGGCGGTGCAAGGCCTTGGGTGAGCTCATCCACGCAGGGAGGAACTCGTAGGTTTGGGTGAGACGGCCGTTGTCGTAGGCGGCGCTGTGGGCGAGAAGCATCCCGAGGGCCAGGTTGAGGGGGATCGGCTCCTCGTACATGGGAATCACCGATACCCGGTTGGGGGCCGCAGGCTTGCGAATCAACTCGTTACCCGCGGCGAGGAGGGCTTTGCGGGCCGAGAAGCCTTGTTCTCGCACGGTGGTGTGCCGGCCACCGGGGCGGGCGGCGTCGTCGTTGAGGTCGACGGGTTCGATGACGGCGGCATCGATGAGCCGTTGGACCAACCCTGCGAACTCGGCTTCGGTGAGGGCGGCATCGCCCAAACTGGCCCGGTGCGCTTCGAGCGCGACCTCGGTGGTGGTGGGCGTACGAAAATCGAGCAGGGCCATGAGTTCGGTGGCGCCGAGCGAGCACACCTCGTGTCCGGAAGGCCCAAACAGGGCAAAACCTCGCGAGGTGACGGCTGCGGTTCGGGGCAAGAACGCCACCAGCCGTCGTTCGGGCGTGGGTTTGAGCGGGGTGATGTGGGGCAGGTCGATGAGCCCGGTGAACGTCGGGGAGTGAGGTTCGAGGGCCGAAACTCCCTGCTCCGTGACCGTCGCCCGAACGTGTGCAACCAAGGCGGCGACGGCCGGGGGGTCGTCGGCGGCCGACAACGCCGCCGCCGGTTCGGCGGCGCGAAGGAGGAGGCTCAGCTCCTTGAAGCCGAGCGGGATGAGCTCGATGCGCTGGGGAAACTCAGCGCCTCGTGCCGAGAGCAGGATGAGCACGGGAGAGGCAGGCATGGGGGGACACGGCGAGCGTCCGGGGCGGAGAAGCCCGGCGCCGACGCAGGTCGCGAGCCTACCCGGCCTCGGCGTTTCTCTTCGGCCCCGACCCGCTCCTACGCCAGGAGGGCGCGTGGTATCGCAGTTCCTACCCGGCCTCGGCGCATCGGGGCGTCGAACTCGGCCGCCGACACGTAGTCGAGAACCATGTCGCTCCCGAGCAGGTTGGCGTTGGCATCGTCGGTGTCGTCGACCTCCATGCGGGCGGGCGGATACGCGGCGAGGGGAGCGACGGTGAGTTCCCACCGTTCGCCGCGTTCCTGCGCGTGGCGGATGTCGAGGTACCAAGTGGCGTAGTCGTGGGGAAGGTCGAGCGCAACGGTGTGCGGGCGGCCCCATCGTGGGGCGAAGGCCGCCTGGACAGCGAAGACGGTGTCGAGCTCGGCGAGCGACGACGCCAGATCGCGACGAACCTCGGTAGCGGGCCCCGGTGCGTGCTGATGTTCGAGGAGTTCCACCACGTGGGCACGGACTTCGTCGTAGAACAACTGCCAGCTTCCGGGTTCGCACAGCTCGGTCATGGTGGTGAGGAGCCAGTGGGTAACCGGGAGATGGTTCGGGTTGGCGATGGCCCGAGCTTCGAGGTTGGCATAGAAGTCGATCTCGCGTTGCCCGGTGGTGTGACGCACCCAACGGGCAACGAAACGAAGCAGGCTGGCGTTCTCGAACACCCGGAACATCCGGCGCCACCGAAGCATCACGGCGTGGTCGTCTCGCGTGAACGTGGCCGACCCCACCACGATGCGGCGGTGCTGACCCGGTGCGACCTCGTGTAGTTCGCTGTCGAGGGCATGCTCTTGGCGGTAGTCCGGGGCGTTCATGGGGCTGTTCACCAAGAGCGCGGTGAGGTAGATCGTGACGAAGATCTCGCGATCCACACAACCCTGCAGGTCGTTGGCAAACGTGTGGAGCGACGAGCCTGGCAATCCGAGCATGATGTCGCTCGCCACCGTGGCGCCGGCGTTGCGGAGGGCCACGGCGAGCTGGTCGTAGGCCTCGGTTTTGATGTTCTTGCGGTGCACCGCTTCCAGCACGCTGGTGTCCGTGGATTGCAACGCCAGCGTACAGGCGAAGGGGATGTCGGCATCGGTGAAGAGCGTGATGATCCGCTCGATGTGTTTGGTGGTGTTCTTGGCCCAGCACGCCACGAAACTCTTCGGGAATCCGTGTTCCGCCTTGAGGGTCACCATGCGCTCCGCGATTTCCACATCACGGGCGAAGATCCCAAAGTTGGCATCGGCCAGCCACACGCTCTCGACATGGTGTTTCGCCGCCCACTCCAACTCGTCGAACACTCGTTGCCGGTCGAATTGGCGGATGCGGGACAGGGTGGCGGAGCCCCAGTCGCAGAAGGTGCAGCCGTAGGGGCACCCGCGATTGGTTTCGATGATCACGAACTCGAGGCTGGCGTCTTCGAAGTCGGTGAAGGTGCCATCGAGATACGGCGACGGCAAGACGTTCAGGTCGGTGAGGCGGTCGCGGTCTGGGGTGGTGACGAGGGAGCTGCCATCGCGATAGGTGATGCCCGGGATTTCGGCCAAACACGAAAGATCGCCGTGACGGCCGACGAGTTGACCGTCGAGCGCGGTGAGGATCTCGGCGACGGCGAACTCGCCTTCGTTGCGGACGGCGATGTCGACGTGGGGATGGGCGGCGAAGTAGGCGGCGGCGTCGGCCGGATACTTCGGGGTGTCGGGCCCCCCGTGGATGCAGATGCTGTCGGGACTTGCTGTTTTCGCCGCTTCGCTCACCAGGAGATTCTGATGATGGGACCACACGTAGTTGGAGAACAACAGTACGGCCGGTCCGGTGCGAGCGAGCCGCCGCGCCAGACCCTTCGGCCGCACGACCCACGACGGTTCGAAGTCGTAGCGAAGGTTCAACGCGCCGTTCTCGTAGGAGCGCGCCATGGCGAGGATGAGGCCGAGGGCAAGGTTGGGTGGGGTGACGGGCTCGTAGATCGGGATGACCGGGATTCGGGCATCGGACGGCGCGTCTTGACCGTCCTGCTTGCGCCGGTCGCGCCGCTCGGTCTCGGCCCGGAGCAGTTGTTTGCGGCGTTCGAAGTCTCGTCGCACGGTGGCCTGGGTGCTGCCTTCGTCGTGGTGACGCGATGCCCCCTGTTCATCGAGCACCGTGAGCAGGCCGAGGCCAACCAGTCGTTGGATGCCGGCTTCGCTACCCCCGACCCCTTCCCCGATTGCGGTGAGCACGTCAGGGCTGGGGAGCGGCGTCCGGCAGGCGTCAAGGGCGAGGAGGTCCGCAAGGTGAAGCGAGACCACACGCCCGGTCGGGGTTGCGGTGCGTGCCCCTTCTGGGTTGATCATGAAGGCACGCGGGGTGGCGACGACGAGCGGCGTGGCCGTGGGTGGGGTGGCCGCGGGTGGGGCGGCCGAGGGTGGGGCGGTGTCTTCGCTCCCGTCGGGGCGGTAGGGGACCATCGCCGCGATGTCGGTTGGGGTGAGGATGGCGCGAGGGTCGTCGGGTTGGATCGTGAACCCCCGCGCCGTGAGCACCAGAACCGGCGAGACAGAACGAGTCATGGGCAGCGCAGTGCGGGGTCGGTCTGGCAGAGGTCGGCCACTCGACGGGCAAGGTCGGCGCTGTAGCGCCTGCTCCCCGCGGCGTTGAGGTGGAAGGGATCAAAGAACAGGTCGTTGGTGTAGCCGGCGTCGGTGAAGTCGATCACTGGCACGCCCTTCGCCCGCACGTGGTCGGCCAAGCCAGTGCTGATGGCTCGCCACTTGTCGACGTTGATCCCGCTCGTCCGCATGGCGTCGAGTGCGGCCGGTTGGATCACCACGACGAGAGGTGATTCCTTCGTGCGGTAGATGGCTAGCGCCTGGTCGACCTGGGAGTAGTCGATCGGACTCTCCACCAGTAGACGAAGGTGTGGGAGCAGGCCTTCGGGCACGGTGCCACTCGACTTTCCGGTGGCGAACTCCTTGATCTGCCCGGTGGGGGCGAGCGCCTTCTCCCAGAAGCCGTCGGGCCGACCGAATTCTCCGAAGGGTCGGCCGCCGCTTGCCCGCGCCCACGTGGCGTTGAGAAGCGTGCTCGGATACCGGAGGGAGTTGCGGTGTTTGATGGTGGAGGAAAGATCGCTGGCAGCTCCGTCGGCCGTGCTCCAGATGTCGTCTTTCACCGAGGTGATGTTCGTGTCGAGGATCGAGTCGTACACGCTGAGACCTTGTGGGTCCATCCCGAACGATGACACGAGGGTGGGGCTCATGCCGTGCACCACCATCTTGGGCTTGGTCGTGGGAAGCACGATGTCGTTCGCCCACCGGGCCTGGGTTTGTAGGCGGGCTCCCATGAGAGCGGCGTTGTAGGCCGATGGGAATCGATTCGAGGCGGCGAGGAACGCATCTGGATCGACGGCCGCATCCATCATGGAGTCGCCGATAAAGACCAGCGCGGGGGTTCCGGGCGTAGTGGCCAGGGCGCGGAGTCGATCTCGTTTGAGTGCCACCTCACCCACACCGGCGGAGTTACGGGGCGGAAGGTGGGCCTCCACGGAACGCACCCAGAGTTCCAATACGAGCGTGACCGTGAGCCCAGCGACGAGGACGCGCGCCCACCCGGGCACCCGCGGGCGAGCGGTTGGTGGCCCCTGTTTGGGGTGACGGGCTGCCCCGGACGAGGGGAGGTTCGGAGAAGTCACGCGACAGGCGAGTTTACGCGCCATTCGGCCGACGGTCCCGTAGGGCTTGCGTAGTGCAGGAAAAACCGCCTCCGGTGGGCCGTGCCGGCAGTGGTTGCGGTGGGTTGCGTCAACGGGGGCAAGATGGGGCGGTGCAGGCCCGCCGGCTCGATCCCGAACTGCCTGGGTTCCTCGATGACCCCTACCCGTCGTACTCCTGGTTTCGGGCGCACGACCCCGTGCACTACGACCCCGTGGCCGACGTGTGGATCCTGTTCGGCTATGCCGATTGTGCATCGTGGTTGCGTCGAACCGATGTGGTCGTGGCGCCAGAACGGGCCTTTGCGCTTCGTCCTCGACAACAACGCCGTCGCCTGCGAGCATTGCGCTCCGCAATGCCCGAGGGCGAGAGTCCTCGTCCGGATCGTTCGGTGTTTCAGAGCGATCCGCCGGACCACGGCCGACTCCGTGAGGTGCTCAGCCGAGGCTTTGCCGACGATCGTATGGCTCGGCTCGAGGACTTCGCGACCGGCGAGGTGGAGCGCTTGATCGGCCGCTGGGCGGACGGGGATCCCGACGCTGCGGTAGATGTGATGGAGACCTTGGCGTTTCCGCTCCACACGGGGGTGGTCCACGAGCTGCTTGGCTTTCCGCATGCCGACGAGTACCTCGTCCGGTCACTCTCCCATCGAGCGGTGATGATGGCGGACCCGACGGCATCCGTCGACGGAATCGCCGACGGGATGCGTGCCACCAACCAACTTCGTGAGTTGTGCGAAGATCGCATTGCGTGGAAACGGTCCCATCCGGGCGACGACCTGGTGACCGATCTTCTGGCAGCGAAAGCCGGTGGAGCATCAGGAGCTGGACCCAGAATCAGTCCCGACGAGCTGGTGGACCAGGTGGTGCTGGTGTATCTCGCCGGGCTCGAATCCACGGCCAACCTGATCGGCAACGGGTTACGTGCGTTGCTCGGTCAGCCGACCGAACTCCAGCGATGGCATGCGGATGCGTCGCTGACTCAGGGGGCAGTGGACGAACTGCTCCGCTTCGATTCGCCGGTGCAGTTCACTCGTCGGGTGCCGCTGACCGATGTGGTGCTCGGTGAACGGAACGTGCCTGCCGGGGCCTACGTCATCGCCTGGACAGGATCGGCCAATCGTGATCCCGAGATGTTCGGTGCCGACGCCGACCGTCTGCGACTCGATCGGCCCAACGCCTCCCGGCACCTGTCGTTCGGCGGCGGAATCCACCTGTGCCTTGGTGGGCCGTTGTCGCGTCTGGAGGGCGCACTCGCGCTCGGGTCGATCGTTCGACATTTTCCGAGGATCTCGGCCGCCGGACCTCCGGTGGGGAACGGACGGCTGATGCTGCGAGGACTCGATCAGCTTCCCGTGCGCCTTGGATCGCGAGCAGGTTGACCGGGGGAGGCGTTTTCCTCCGGGGAACCTCAGTGGAACTGCACGTTGAGCGTCTGGGGACCGTGGAGTAGTGCGCCCGGTCGCCAGTCCACGGTTTCGTCGAGGAGTTCCACTCCGTCGAACCGGTCGAGCAATTCACGCACGACGGCCTCGGCCTCAAGCCGGCCGAGCAGCTCGCCACAGCAGTGGGCTGGCCCCGGCGCGAACGTGAGCACCTTGCCGGCCGGGCGCTGGAGGTCGAACCGTTCGGGGTGGTCGAAGGTGTGGGTGTCGTGATGGGCGGCCCCGATGGTGATGATGAGCGCATCGCCGGCATCGAAGTGATGGTCGAGCACGTCACACGGCGCCACCGCAACCCTCGGCGCGAAGTGGGTGGGGCTCTCGTAGCGCATGCTCTCCTCCACCAGGTTGGGGACGAGACCGGGGTCGGCCTTCACCTCGGCGAAAAGGCCCGGCACCCGACCGAGCATGAGCACCACGTTGCCGATGAGGCAGCTTGTGGTTTCGTAGCCCGCGGTGTAGGTCATGATGCACAACGCCGTGACCGACCGTTTGGGCAACGCCTCGCCGGTGTGACGATCGTGGATGAGCAAGCTGAGGAGGTCGTCGGTGGGTGTTCGCGTGCGCGCCCGGACGAGGGGATTGAGGGCGACGGTGATCGCCTTGGCGGCGTCGGCTCCACGCTGCAACGTGACCTGATCGGCCCACGGTTCGAGGCCCATGGCGACGTCGTGCACGAGCGGTTGGATGTGATCGAAATCGTTGTCGGCGAAACCGATGGTGGTGCCGATGAATCGCCCCGGCACGCGGATCGCTACGCCGTGCATCAGCTCGTAGGGAACGCCTCGCGGGACAGCGGCAACCTCCTCGGCGGCGATGGCGAGGAAGTCCTCCTGGTGGTTGCGCACCTGCTTGGCGGCGAACATCGAGGCGAACAACAGCTTGAGTCGGCGGTGATGCTCGTCTTGCACGAACACCGGCTGCACCCAACCGTCGGTATCGGGCGCCTGGAGCCCGACGATCATGTGACCCACCCGGGTGGTGGTGAGCTTTTGTAGTTCGGGCTTGCGCATCGCTTCGCGGCACAGGTCGTAGCCCAGCGCGATACGGCCGGGAAACACTCCAGGTCCGAGCATGTCGCCGTGAGACCGAAGCTCGTCGTAGAGGGCATGCCGCTGCTCGGTGTGCTCGCCGCGAAGCAGCCGCTCCACGAGATGGTCCGGGGCGCCTGACATCAGGCCCGCAACCTTACTCGGAGGGTTTCCGGCGCTCGGAGGCTGATCCCCGGGCGCCATCGAGGCTGCTCGATCAACGCCAGGTGCGGGAACGCGGCGAGCACCTTCTCGAACACGATCGCCAACTCCGTGCGGGCCAGCGGTGCTCCCAGGCAGTGATGCGCTCCGGTGGAGAAGCTGAGGTGGGGGTTCGGGCTTCGGGTGATGTCGAACTCGTGGGGACGATCCACCACGGCGGGGTCGCGGTTGGCGGCGCCGAGGAAACAGATGACCCAGTCGCCGGTGGCGACCGGACGCCCGTCGATCTCCGCCGGTTCCAAGGCCACCCGACCACTGACCTGCGTGGTGGTCTCGAAGCGGAGCATCTCCTCCACCGCGTTCGGAAGTAGCTGGGGGTCACGGCGGAGCAATGCGAGCTGGTCGGGATGGGTGAGCAGGCACAGCAGCCCGTTGGCGATCATGCCGGTGGTGGTTTCGAATCCGGCACCGAACAGCAGGAGCAACATGCCCACGATCTCGCGACGACTGAGCCGGTCGTCGCCTTCACGCACGGCGATGGCATCGGTGGTGAGATCGTCGGCGGGTCGGGCGCGGCGTTCGCGCACGAGGGCACCGAAGTAGCTGATCAGCTCCATCGCCGCTCGTTTGGCCGCCACCACCTCCTCGGGCGTGGCCGCCAACTCCAACGACTTCGCGTTCTCGGGGAACAGCCTTTGGAGTTCGGCCCGGTCGGCTTCCGGCACGCCGATGAGTTCGCTTATTACCGCGATGGGGAGACGGGTGGCGAGCTGAGCCACGAGGTCGGCTGCGTCGTGGTCGTGAAGGTCGTCGATCAACTGATCGACGAGCACACCGATCCGAGGACGCAGCGCCTCGACCCGGCGAGGGGTGAACGCTTGGCTCACCAGTGCCCGCACTCGTGTGTGTTCCGGCGGGTTCAGGAAGAGCAACGACGGGAGCAACTCGGTTCGCAGTTCACGGCGGGTGGTGCCACCGAGCACGCCGAAAATCTCGTCGACCCGGGCGTCGGCTTTGCCAAACCGTCGATCCCGCAGCGCGGCCGCACAATCGGCGTGCCGGGTGAGCGCCCAGAACGGCCCGACGTCGGCGCGGTGTGCCGGAGCAACGCGCCGGAGGTAGTCGTAGGTGGCGGCAAGGTCGTTGGCGTGTTCGCCTCGAAACAGCGAAACCACGAGTTGATCGACTTCGGAGACGGGCGCCGCCTTCGGTTGCTCGGCGTTCACGCGTCCTCCCCTCCGTGGCGAGCCGGGTGCCATCAACCCTGCTTGGCGTCGACCGATAGGGTGCCGACCTTACTGCTGGTGCGCGCATGGCCTGTCGCTGTCCGGCGCCGCCCTCCTGTTTCTTCCCCCGGTCTCTGCCTCCTGTGTCTGCCAACGACCCCACCGACGTCGACCTTGTTCGGCGGCTGGCCAACCTCCTGGCCACCACCCGGCTCGACCCCGACGCGTGGCAACGACTCCGGGCGGCGATCGAACCGCTCCTCGATACCCACGACGAAACGGTCACCACCTCGCCGTACGCCCTCGGCTTTCGCAATGGTGGCGAAACGTCGGACCTCGACCGCAATGCTCGGCACCCCATCGCCACCGGCACGACGGCGATCTTCCCTTTACTGCACCTCGAAATGGACGAAGGACGGGTGGTGGTTCGGGCCACGTTCGGCCCGGCGTTCGAGGGGCCGCCGGGCCTTGTGCACGGCGGGTTCGTCGCTGCCGCCTTCGATATGGCGGTTTCGGCGGCAGCATCGCGGGTGGCCGTGTTGAACGTAACTCGACGTTTGGAGGTCCGCTACCTCCGACCCACATTCCTCGGGGTTCCGCTCGCCTTCACGGCCGTCGCTACGGCGGGCGAAGGCCGACTCATCGACGTGACGGCACGGCTCACCGGGCCCGACGATCGGCTGTTGGCACGGGCCTCGGCGCAATGCGCGTCGCTTCCGGCCACTCGTTTCGCCGACCGAAGCGGCACCGTTCGGGGGAGCCCAGAAGCGAACCCTTCGGGTGAGGCTGATTCCGAGTGACCGCGGCCCCCGACGTCGTCCCGCCGTCAGGCGGAGAGCCCTTTCGTCGGACGGTGCGGACGTCGACGGAACAACACGACGACGGTACGCTCACCTTGGCGGCGCGCGTCGACGATTGGTTTCACGGGTTCGAGGTCCGCCTGCGGTGCGACGGTGCTGAGGTGATCGAGGCATCGGCCACCGCCCATCGTCATCCGTGGAGCAGCTGTCCCGGAGCCCTGGCCTCGGTCACTCGTTTGCGGGGTCCGCTATCGGCGGTTGCCGCCCAACTGGCCCATGCCCCCCGGTCGACCTCGTGTGTGCACGTCACCGACCTCGTGTGGCTGGCGGCCCAAGGTCATCCTCTGCGGGTCTACACGGTAGAGCTTGACCCCTATGAAGCCACGCTCACCCGGGATGGCGCGGAGGTGCTCCGGTGGCCCCTCGACGAGTTCAAGATCGCCGATGGCGGACCTTTTCACGGGCTTGGCCCGGGTCTCAAGGGTTGGTCGAAGCAGCTCGTTTCGGTGCGCGCCGACCGTGAGTTCCGGGAGGCGGTGCGGGTGATGCGCCGGGGAATGCTGGTTGGGGTCGGCTACTACACGTTGGAGTGGAGTTCGTATGCCTGCGGAGCGGATGTTCCCCACGAAACGATGACGGACTCGTGTTATGCCTTCACGGCAGATCGGATGGCATCGTCCGAGCGGGTGGCGCGAGTACCAATCCCGAGGATTCGCCGAACCGCGGAGCAGCGACGCCGTTTCGAAGCGGACGCGGGCAGTGAGGTTGGGGCTGATCCACCTACGTAGCCGGGGTGGGGGGGCTGGGATTCGCGCCCATCGGGTGGCGCTACCACGGTGGTACGGTGGCGTCTATGTCCAGCCGGCGATTTCTGCGCATCTCCATCGCGATTGCGATCGTCGTCTTGGCGCCGGCGGCTGGGTGTGCGCAGTCGAAGACACCCATGGCGGTCGGAGCACCCACCACAACGGTGCTCGGTGGTCGGGTTGCGGAAACCTCGCCCAGCGTGGTGCCTGGCGGACAGGGCCCCACGGTTTCGGCCGAGGCGGCGCCTTTGCCCACGGTTCCTGTGGCGCCGCCGCTCGTCGCAACTCCCAGCACCATCATTGTCAAGGGCGCCCCCACTCCGACTCTGCCCGGTGGCGGCGCGGCCCCGAGCGACCCAGGGCTGCCACCACCCATAACGCTCTTTCCGATCGTACCCATCGATGACGATCCCAACTTGCCGTTGTGGTGTCCGTTGGCGGAGGAGGTTTTCGCCATCTTCCTGCGCAACGAGCGCCCGGGGCCAGACCAGAGCGATCGGCTCATCAGCCTCATCACCCGGTCTATCGAAGTGGCTCCCGCCGGGGTTCGCACCCAGGAAGAAGGCGTGCTGCGCCTCTTCGATCAGCTCGCCCCCACGGGCAAACTCGAGACCACCGTGGGCGAAGAGGGGCTCCGCCAACTTGCCGACGACACGCTCGGACCGGGTACGTTCGATCGATGGAAGGCCGACCTGCAATATGTGCTCGGCTACTTCGGCACCAACTGCTCCACTGCCAGCGAATAGGCGCCCCGTGCGCGATCGAGAGTGTCCGGGGCGCCCCCGTTGACCGGCGCCACCACGGATCGTGACGCCTCGGACGCCGACGCGGTGGTGCACAAGTTGTTCTTCACCCCCGCCGGTCGGTCCGATCCCTACCCGCACTACACCTGGCTTCGCGCCCATGCGCCTACGCACCAAGTGGGGTTCGCCGACGCGTGGGTGGTGAGCCGTTACGACACGGCGCAGTCGGTGCTGCGCGACCCCCGTCTGGGCAAAGGACCCGCCAACTTCAACGACCTGTTGGCGGCGCCCGGCGCCGAGGTGCGGCCGATGCCGGCCATCATGCGGGAGGGCGCGCTGGTATTCATGAACCCGCCGGAACACACCCGTTTGCGTGCACTCGTGGGAAAGGCATTCACCCCGAGACGAGTGGAACAGCTACGGGCGGTCACTACCAGCCGGGCCGAAGGGTTGCTCGACGAGTTGGTCCGGTCGACCCCCGCTCCCGCCGTCGACGGGACGGTGGAGATCGACGTAATGGATAGGTTTGCTTTTGAGCTTCCGGTCCAGGTCATTAGCGACCTTGTGGGGGTGCCGCCCGACGATCGTGCCGCCTTTCGTCAGTGGGTGCGTGCCGGGGCCGTGGGTCTCGAACCGGGCGCTGCCGATCACGAGTGGGACGCCGCTCGACAGGCCGCCAAGGATCTCGCCGTCTACTTCCATGGGCTGATCCGGTCACGGCGCAAAGCCCCGGCCGATGATCTCCTGTCCGACCTCATCGCCGCCCGTGATGGCACGGATCGCCTGTCGAAGACGGAGCTGATCGTCACCACGATTCTCCTATTCGGCGCTGGCTTCGAAACCACGATGAACCTCATCGGCAACGCCATGCTCACGTTGGCCCGCAACCCATTGGAGCTGGCGCGAGTGGCGCAGAATCCGGGGCTCGTAAACCCGGCGGTCGACGAAGTGCTGCGGTATGAGTCCACGGCGCAGATCGCCGGACGCCTAGCGCTCGAACCGTTGGAGATCGATGGGCAGCGGGTTCCTGCCGGCGCCTGGGTGATCGCCCTGCTCGGCAGCGCCAACCGCGATCCCGAGGCCTTCCCCGACCCGGACCGGTTCGACGTGGGGCGCCAACCCAACTTCCACCTCAGCTTCTCCGCCGGGGCCCACCACTGCATCGGTGCGTCATTGGCGCGGATGGAGCTGGGCGTGGTGATCGAGTTATTGGCTCGACGATTCTCGAGTATCGAGCTGGTCGACCCGGAACCGCAGTGGCGGCCCGGCCTCG
The DNA here is from genome assembly GCA_031415655.1 of Actinomycetes bacterium. Taxonomy (GTDB): domain Bacteria; phylum Actinomycetota; class Acidimicrobiia; order Acidimicrobiales; family Acidimicrobilacustridaceae; genus JAKOVR01. The sequence goes on along the minus strand of JANOSD010000044.1, from coordinate 9,984 downwards.
TGGTGCGAGGCCCCGAGCGGCTTCCCACCCGGTGCACGTTGCGAGCACCGACATGACGGCAGGTCTCCGTGGGCCGGACGTTTCGCACGATGCCGATGATCCGGGCGACACGTTGCTGTCGATCCTCCAGGGCCGACGGGCCGACGACCTCTACGACGCCTACGCGCACCTGCGCGCCACAGCACCGCTGTTTCGATACCGCAACATCTGGGCGGTCACCCGCTACGTCGACTGCCAGGAAGTGATGCGGGATCGGGTCCTCGGGAAAGGCTCGGGCCAGGCCTTCGACCTCCCGGGATTCGAACGCCGCGAGGAGCTCGATTTGTCGGCCATTCCGTCATTGCTGTTTCTCAACCCGCCCGACCACACCCGCCTTCGTCGGCTGGTGAGCCGAGCGTTCACTCCCCGTCGGGTGGAAGCGCTCCGGCCGATCGTGGCTCGCGCCGTCGACACGTTGCTCGAAGAGCTCGCCGACGCGGGGAGTGCTGGCGCCTCGGTCGACCTCATGGATTCGCTGGCCTTCCAACTCCCAATCCAGGTGATCGGCGACCTCATTGGTGTGCCCGCCGCCGACCGGGAGCTGTTCCGGCGGTTGGTGCCGATGGGGTCGAAGTGGATCGAACCGGGTGCCACCGAGGCGGAGGTGAAAGAAGGGCGCGACGCCGCGCTCACCATGATCACTTACTTCGGTGACCTGCTCCGGGAACGTCGGAAGGCCCCCCAGGACGACCTCTTCACGGCCCTGATCGAGGTGCGCGACGACGATGGTGCCAAGCTCAGTCGGCGCGAGCTGATCATCAATACGATCCAGCTGTTCTCGGCCGGGTTCCACACCACGCAGAACATGATCGGCAACGGCTTGTGGGCGCTGCTCGATCACCCCGACGCGTTCGCCGCGCTTGGGGCCGACCCGGCAATCGTGCCGCGGGCGGTGGAGGAGCTCCTGCGATTCGACACCGTCACCCAGGCCATCGGCCGGATGGCGCTCGAACCCACGTCGATCGGCGGCCAGCGAATCGCCGAAGGCGAATGGGTGCTGGCGTTTCTTGGCTCCGCCAATCGGGATCCGGCGGCGTTCAAGGATCCCGACGTATTGCGGCTCACCCGTACCCCCAACGATCATCTCAGCTTCTCGGCCGGCGTTCGGCACTGCCTCGGGGCCTCGCTGGCGCGCATGGAGTTGGGCTTGGTGTTCGGTGCGGTGGCCCAGCGATTCCCCGATATGTCGTTGGTGTCGACGCCCACCCGACGTGAAGGCATGCTGGTTCGTGGACCGGCTCAGCTCGAGGTGGGGTGGTGACCGCCTCGCCAGATTCAGAATCGACAGCCGCTGAGAGCGCGCCGGACCAGTTGCTGCGCGCCATCCTTCACGGTGCCCCCGGAGCAGACCTCCACGCCCTGTTGCGTGAGCTTCGGGAAACGGCACCCGTCCACCGCTCGGGGCTCGGGCCGGTTTGGGTGCTCACCCGCCACGCCGATGTGCAGATGGCCCTACGTGATCCGCGGATTCGTAAGGGTGACGCTTCAGTGGCCGACATCCTCACCGCGCCTGGCTTCGCCTCCCGAGCCGTCCCGTCGGTCACCACGAGTCCCGCCCTCGTGTTTCTGAACCCGCCCGATCACACGCGGCTGCGAAGCCTCGTGAGCGCCGGGTTCACGTCAGCTCGGGTGGAGGAGATGCGACCGAGGATCGAAACGGTGGTCGACGCCCTGCTCGACGATGTCGAACGGGAAGCGGCGACGTCGCCGGGAGGCGTGGTCGACGTGATGTCGTCGCTGGCGTTTCCGCTTCCGGTGCAGGTGATCGGCGACCTCGTCGGCGTCCCCGCGCCGGACCAAGCGCAGTTCCGGGCCCTCGTGCGCGCCAGTGCCGTGGCGCTCGAACCGGGGGCCACCGACGACGACATCCATTCCGCCGATCGCGCCGCCAAGCAGATGGCGGCCTACTTCGGATCACTGGTGACCGAGCGCAAGAAGCAGCCCGCCGACGACCTCATCACCGCCCTGCTCGGTGTGCGTGATGGCGACGAAAAACTCACCCGACGAGAGCTGGTGGTCACGGTCACCCTGCTGTTCTCCGCCGGCTTCGAAACCACCATGAACCTCATCGGCAACGGGCTCGCGTTGGTGTTGGATCGTCCGGAAGCACGGGCGGGCCTGCTCGACGACCCAGCACTCGTGGCACCGATGATCGAAGAGGTGCTGCGTTATGAGAGCCCGGTGCAAGTGGACGGTGGGGTGGTGGCCGAGCCCATCACCATCGGTGGCGTCGATCTCCCCGTGGGCGAGTGGGTGCTCACGTTGCTGGGCGCCGCCAACCGCGACCCGTTGGCCTTTGGCTCCGACGCGGGCGCTTTCCGGATCGACCGCACCCCCAACCCGCACCTGGCCTTTTCGTCGGGCATTCATCTCTGCTTGGGCGCCGGCCTCGCTCGACTGGAGGGGTCGGTGTTCTTCACCCGATTCCTCAACCGTTTTCCCCGAGCTCGGTTGGTGGCCCCGGAACCGGCGTGGCGGCCGGGCATCGTGTTTCGCGGGGTGGAACGCCTCATGATCGAGTTGCATGATCCATCCAGCGTTGCACTCGAGTGACGCTCCAATCGGGAGGAAGGCCGGGTTCTGTGGTGGGCATTCCGCTGCTGCGGATTCACGTTTCCTTCACGATGAGATCGCGATGATCACCTCATGAACGTTTCCCCACTCCTCGCCCAGGCCGCCGTCGAGACCGCCGTCGACCCGATGATCATCGTCCTATCGCTCGCCTTTCAGTTCGTGCTGGGCGGCAGCATCGGCTTTGTCATCGGCAAGGCGAAGAATCGTGTGGCCCTCGGCGTTGTGCTCGGCGCGCTGTTCGGCTGCATCGGCTGGATCATTTTGGCCGTGGTCCCGAAGGCCCACTCCACCAAGTAGATCCAGCGTGCCCTTCGAATCTGCTCACCGCCTTATCCGCCGCCGGCAACGATCGTGGTCATGACCTCCCTCCTCCCGCCAATCCCCGACTCCGCCACGGCCGCCAAGCTCTCGCGCCGGACGTTGTTCGTCGGCGCCGGTGGCACCCTGGCGGTCTACTTGGCGGGTTGCGGCGCAGCGGAACGAGTGAGCGACGGGGGAGCAGAACGCCCCCGACCGGGTGTGGGCACCTCCCTCTTGGGAACCTCGACTTCGATGGCCCGCCCACCACCGGGAGTTCCGGACCCGATCGACATGACCGTATGGCGGTGGAGTCAGGACCCATTCGCCTACGGCTCCTACACCTATTTGGCCCCCGGTTCGACACCGGCCGATCGCCAGACGTTGGCGGAGCCGGTGTCGGAACGGCTGGTGCTGGCCGGTGAAGCGACCAACGCCGAGTATCCGGCAACTGTCCACGGCGCTTGGTTGTCCGGCCAGCGTGCCGCCCGCCAGATTCTCGACGGCGAAACGAAGGCGAGGGTGATCGTGATCGGGGCGGGCATGGCCGGGTTGGCTGCCGCCACGAGGTTGATCGAGGGAGGTGCCGAGGTCGTGGTGCTCGAAGCTCGCGATCGTGTGGGGGGCCGGATCCACACCGTCGAGTCCGGGGGCGTGGCCTTCGATCTCGGCGCGTCGTGGATCGAGGGTACCGATAACAACCCGATCGCCTCGCTGGCGGCGTCCTTCGGAGTGCGCACCGTTCCGTCTGACCTCGACAATCAGACGGTGCGCGAACGAAGCGGTGGTCGGGCCGATGCTCAGGACGTCAGCGCCGCCGTCGCGATCGCCGACGAGGTGCTCCGTTCCGCCGGGGCGGACGCCGATACGGACGCCGATACGGACGCCGATACAGGCGCCGATACAGGCGTAACGCTGGCGGCGACGATTGGTCCGCTGCTCGACCGAGTCGCCGGATCACCCGCCCAGCGAAGGCTGATCGAGCTGGCGATCAACGGCGCCACCGCGGGCGACCTGGCCGAAGATCCGGAGCGCCTTGCGGCCAATTCCGTCGACGACGGAACGGCGTTCGACGGCCCAAACGTGATCTTTCCGGATGGGTATCGACAGCTCCCACAACGGGTCGCCGAAACGCTCGATATCCGGCTCAACGAAGTCGTGACCGCAGTTCAAACGACACCAGGAAACGTCACGGTGCGCACCGCCGAGTCGGTCTACGAAGCCACTCACGTGATCGTGACCATCCCGATCGGTGTACTGAAACGGGGAACGGTCCAGTTCGACCCACCGCTCCCGGATCGGGTGCAATCATCGATCGATCGCCTGGGGGTCGGGCTTTTGTTCAAGGTGTGCCTGCGTTTCGAGCGCTCGTTCTGGGACGACACCGACTTCATTGCCTACCTTGCCGAGCCAGAGGTAGGTCCGTGGGCATCGTGGGTCAACCTCCACAAGCTCACCGGAGCCCCGGCCCTCATGGCACTCACGGGCGGAGCCGCGGGTCGGCGGCTGGAGCAACTCGATGATGCCGCGCTGCAAGCTGAGGCGATGGGCGTCCTACGGGCCATGTACGGCTGAGGGGCCATGTACGACTGACGGGCCACCTACGAGCAACGGGCCACGCCTGAGCAACGGGCGGGTCGGCTCCAGGGTCGAGTACGACGGTGGTGGTACCGTCCCCGTCATCACGAACTGGGAGCCCGGTGTCGTGCGCTCCGACGTGAAATCACCCTTGAACGCCCTCGATTCATGACCGCCCCGTTCGACCGGTCCGAGTGGTTCACGGGGCTCGGTGGCGACGCTCTGCTGCAACTGCTTCTCGACGACGCCGATCGCCGATCCGATCCGTACCCGGTGTTCGACCGGTTACGGCATGATGCGCCGGTGCATCGCACCGAACTGGGCGGGGCGTGGCTCTTGAGTCGACACGCCGATTGCGCGGCGGCGCTGCGCGACCCACGCCTCGGCAAGGGGCAGACGTCGGCCACCGATCTGGCGTCGATCGTGGGGGCGGCGCCGGTGCCCGAGGTGATGCGATCGGGATCGTTGGTGCACATGAACCCGCCCCATCACACCCGATTGCGGGGCCTGGTGAATCGGGCTTTCACCCCCCCACGGGTGGCGGCGTTGCGGGCCGGAATGGAGGCATCGGTCGACGAGCTTTTGCGGGCGGTCGTCGCTGGTGAGAGTGCACAAGGAGCGGGCCTTGACGAGAGCGGGTCGGGGGTCGACCTGCTCGACGCCTTGGCGTTCCCATTGCCGGTACAGGTGATCGGCGATCTCGTCGGCGTGCCCCGGTCCGATCAAGCCCAGTTCCGGATGTGGGTGCGCGATCAAGCGTTGGCGTTCGAGCCGGGAGCCGACGCCGATGTGATGGCGGCGGCGGGGCGGGGCGCTCGCGAGATGGCGGCCTACTTTTCGGCGTTGGTGCGCGAACGGCGTCGATCGCCGGCCGATGATCTCGTCTCGGCGTTGCTGGCCGTGCGCAGTGAAAACGGTGAGGGGCTCACCAAACAAGAGCTGGTGGCGATTCCGGTGCTGTTGTTCGGGGCGGGTTTCGAGACCACCATGAACCTGATCGGCAACGCCATAGCTCGCTTGTTGTGGGAACCCGGAGTGCGGTCGGCGCTGGTCGGCGATGGTGGGGCCGGGGCGCCGGTAGAACAGTTTGTGGAGGAGGTGTTGCGATTCGACAGTCCGGTGCAGATCGATGCCCGGGTGGCACTCGAACGGTCCTCCGTGGGAACCGTCGTGGTCGAACCGGGGGAGTGGGTGGTGGCCTTGCTGGGCGCGGCGAACCGCGATCCGTTGGCGTACGGACCGTCGGCGCACCAGTTCGAGGCCGCCCGCTTCCGGGCGTCCACCACGCCGCCGGTGCTCAGCTTTTCGGGAGGTATCCACCGCTGTCTGGGCGCGCCGTTGGCGCGGCTCGAAGGTGTCGTTGCGGTGGAGCGGTTGCTGGCATTCGAGGCGCGCCACGTTTGCCGTTTCGAACCGATCGACGAGGCGCCGAATTGGCGTCCGACCCTCACGTCGCGGGGGCTCGAATCGCTCCCGGTCGTCATGGTTGGGGCGTGACGGTCAAGATGGACGCCATGCCCGACCCGACCTCGTACGACGACGCTGCCGAACCGCGCCCCACCGTTGATGTCTCGGGTTTGAACGATTCCGATGCCACGTTCGTACGGCTGTTTACGGGCCAGTGGCCTACCGACCTCTACGGGTTCTACGCCGAGATGCGCGCCGACCGTCCAGTGCACCGTTGTGCCTTCGGGCCGATGTGGGTGGTCACCCGCTACGACGATGTGCAAGGCGTGGTTCGCGATCGTCGGTTCGGCAAAGGTGAGATCACGGCGGCTGAACTCGACCTCTCGTTCTTCGACGACCGGCCGTCCCCCAACCCTCATGACGGCACCTCGATGGTGTTTCTGAACCCACCCGAGTACACCTTGCAACGGGCATTGATCAGCCGGGCGTTCACGCCACGTCGGGTCGATCAACTCCGTGGATTCGTGGAGCACCACGTCGATGCGCTGCTCGATGCGGTGGCCGAACGGGGCGAAGTCGACGTGCTAGAGAGCTTCGCGTTCGACCTTCCCGTGCACGTGATTGGAGAGCTGGTCGGGGTGCCCGACGAGATGCGCGATCGGTTCAAGGTGCTGGTGCCCGAGAATGGCATGTTCATGGAGCCCGGCGCGTCGGCGGCCCAGATCGAACGGGCGGCGGCGAGCAGGATCGAGATGTTCACCTCCTTCGGGCAGCTCGTCTACGACCGCAAGCGAGAACCTCGCGACGACCTCATCACGGCGCTGATCGAGGCCCGTGAAGGCGACGAACGGCTGCGACGACGAGACCTCATCGGCATCTTGCTGTTGCTCTTCGGCGCCGGGTTCGAAACCACCATGCACATGATCGGCAACGGGCTCTACACGCTCCTCCGCCATCCCGAGCAACTCGCCCGGTTGCAAGCCGACCCATCATTGGTGCCGTCGGCGGTGGAGGAGATGCTGCGATTCGAGAGCATCACCCAGATGATCGGCCGCATGGCGCTGGAGGACGCCGAGATCGGCGGCGTCACGATCCCCAAAGGTGAGCATGTGTTCCCGATGTTGGGGTCGGCCAATCGAGACCCGGCCCGGTTCCCCGACGCCGACCGCTTCGATGTTGGCCGGAATCCCAACGAACATCTCGCGTTCTCCGGGGGAATTCGTTACTGCCTTGGTGCGTCGCTGGCCCGCATGGAGCTCAACGTGCTGTTCGAACGGCTCATCGCCCGGTTCCCCACGATGGAACTCCTGGAAGACACCCCACCGTGGCAGCCCCGAGTGATCGTGCGGGGCCTCGAACGGCTCCCGGTGCGATTCGGTACCACCTGACCGGCGGTGGCCTCGGAGGTGGTGCGGGATCTGGCCGCACGGCTGGTGGGACTGTCAACCGGGCGGAGTAGCCTCCACCGGAGTCGGCCCCTGCGGGCCCCGAGTTGAAGGAGCGTTCGTGGACGTTCGCATCGGTGTGATCCACACCATGAAAGAGATCGAGCTGGAGCTGCCGGGAGATACCGACCGCGACGCCCTCAAGGCCCAGATCGACGAGGTGCTTGCCGACGACGACCGCACGCTCTGGATCGCCGACAAGTCCGGTCGCGAGGTCGCCATCCCCAGCGCCCGCGTGGCGTATGTGGAGCTCGGCCGTTCCGAGACCGAACGCAAGATCGGATTCTCGGCCTGACCATCGCGGCTACGCGTGGAGTAGCGCCGGAAGAGTTGCTCGACCGGAAGCTGATCTTTGTCACCGGCAAGGGTGGTGTCGGAAAGACCAGCGTGGCTGCCGCCCTCGGGATGCTCGCCGCGCAGCGAGGCAAACGGGTGCTCGTGTGTGAAGTCGACTCGAAGGGCAACCTGGCCGACTTCTTCGAGGCAAAGCCCAACAAGTTCAAGGCCCAGGAACTCAGTGCCGGCGTCTATGGCATGGCCATGAACACCGAGGAATCACTGAAGGAGTACCTCTCCCTTCAGCTGCACATTCCGCTGATCGCCCGAGTCGGTCCCCTCGCCAAAAGCTTCGACTTTGTGGCCAACGCCGCGCCAGGCGTGAAGGAGATACTCACCGTTGGCAAGTTTTGCTACGAAGTCCGGGAGCGCAACTGGGACCTCGTTGTGGTCGATGCCCCCGCCACCGGTCACGTCGTCGCCCAGCTCGCCGCCCCACAGGCGATCCGGGAACTGGTGAAGGTGGGTTTGGTGCGTGAACAGACCCAGTGGATGGTGGAACAGCTCGAAGACCCGGCGATAACGGGAGCGGTCCTCGTGAGCGCGCCGGAGGAAATGCCGGTCACCGAGACCATCGAACTGGCGCACCGTCTGGTCAGCGAGACCGAAGTGAGCCTGGCCGGCGTGATCGTGAACAAGGTGCTGCCCGAGCTGTTCGGGCGCGGCGAAGAGGAGATCTTCCGGTCGCTCCAGCAACCCGAAGCGTCGGCGGTGCTCGCTGATGCCGTCGGCACCGGAATCGACCCAGTCTTGGAAGGTGCGCAGCTCGCGGTCACCCTGCGCCGGTCGAGGGCGGAACACCTCGTACGGCTTCGTAAAGAGCTCCCGCCCGGTCTGCCCTTGCTCTATCTTCCCTACCTCTTCACGCGAACGCATGGTGTGCGCACCACCCGCGCCATGGCCGAAGCCCTCAGCGCCGAATTGGGGTACTGATGGCCACGCCCCCCCAACCCTCGCCGGCCCAACCCTCGCCGGCCCGGCCCACCTCAGGGTCGAAACCGCGCCCCACCCTGGGGGCCGACGATTCGGTGCGGTCGCTCGAACAACTCCTCGCCACCCGGGAGATCGTGATCACCTGCGGCTCCGGCGGAGTGGGCAAGACCACAACGGCAGCAGCGGCAGCAGCGATGGCGGCAACCCATCTGGGCGGCAAGGTGTTGGTGCTGACGGTCGATCCGGCCCGACGGCTCGCCAATGCCCTCGGCCTCGAAGAGTTTGGCAACGTGGAGACGCGGGTTCCGAACGAGCTTTTTGTGCAGGCTGGTGTCGAGCCCCGCGGTGAACTGTGGGCCGCCATGCTCGACACGAAAGAGAGCTGGGACACGTTGGTGCGCACGCACGCTCCCGACGACAAGACCCGTGACGCGATCCTCGCCAACCCGCTCTACCAAAACATCACCGGCAAGTTTGTGCAGAGCCACGACTACATCGCCATGGAGCGCCTCTACGAGTTGCACTCGTCGGGCCGTTTCGACCTCATCGTGGTCGACACGCCGCCCACCCGCAACGCCATCGATTTCCTCGAAGCTCCCGAGCGCATGGCCGACTTTTTCTCCTCTCGCCTGTTGCGCTGGCTCATCGCCCCGTACCGATCACGGGTGCTCACCGCCGCCACCAAGCCGTTCTACTCCATTGCCGACCGCATTCTCGGCTCGCAGTTCCTGCAAGACATCGCCGAGTTTTTTATTCTTTTCCAGACGATGTACGACGGGTTTGTGGAACGAGCCCGTGCGGTGGAACGGACGCTCGAAGACCGCCGCACGACGTTCGTGGTGGTCAGCACGCTTGAAGCGGCGCCCGTGCACGAAGCCGAGTTCTTCATTCGGGCCCTCAAACAACGCAACTTCCATCTCGGTGCGGTGGTGCTGAACAAGGTGCTCCCGGCCTACCTGCTCGATCCTGATGGAGCCGAAGTGGCCCGCCAGCTTTCGTTCGATCCGAGCAAGGTGGCATCGCTGCTTCCCCCGGAGGTCGGCGATCCTGAGCAGGTGGCGCGCGTGCTGCGAGAGGTGGGCGACAGCTACTTGAACTATCGGGTGGTGGCCACCCGCGAGGCCGAACAACGGGCGGCGTTGGCCTCGGTCCCCGACATCGTGTGCACGGCGCCCTACTTCGACGCCGACATTTTCGACCTCGCAGGCCTCCTCCGCCTCGGCGAAACCATCTGGCGCTGACCCCCCCACCCCCACCCTTCCCCCCCACCCCCCCCCCCTTCCCTTTTTTGTTTGGGGTGACGCTTCTTTTTTTTTGCGTCTCCCATACCAAAAACCTGGGGTTGGCGTCAGTCACGGTGGGTTGAAGATCTAGA
>JANOSD010000043.1:0-59752 GCA_031415655.1 Actinomycetes bacterium | reverse complement strand
AGACGCATCAATTTTGATGCGTCTCCCCTACCAAAAACCGAAAGGGGGGGCAGGAGCCAATTAGTTCTTGCCCTCGAAACGGCTTGGGCCGAAGTCGATGCCGGCTTCGTGGAAGGCATCGGCGATGCGGCCACGCAGTTCGCGCAGGATGCCGAACTGGCTGGCCGGCTCGGTCTTGACCACCACCCGGATCGCCATTCCGTAGACGGTGTAGTTCTCCACCCCCCAGACTTCCGGGGACTCAAGAATGTCGGCCGAAAACTCCGGGTCGGCGGCCAGCGCTTCGGCGACGGTGCGGATCACCCCTTCGGCAAGGTCGACGTCGGTGTCGTAGGCCACCTCGACATCAAGCACCGCACGGGCCCAGAGTTGGCTCTTGTTGCCGACCCGTTGGATCTGTCCGTTCGGGATGTGCCACACCACGCCGTGCACATCACGAAGGCTGGTGGACCGCAAGGAGATTCGCTCGACGGTGCCGCGCACGTCAGGCCCGAGATCGACCACATCGCCGACGCCGTACTGATCTTCAGTGACGACAAAAAACCCGGCGAGAAAATCGCGCACGATGTTCTGAGCGCCAAAGCCGAGGGCCACGCCGAGGATTCCGGCCGAAGTGAGCAAGGTGCCCACGTTGAGTCCGACCACGCCGAGGATGGAGACGAAGGCGGTGAGCCACACGACCACCGTGATCACCGACTTCGCCACGGAGATCAGCGTCTGTACCCGCGCCTGCGTGCGGAGGCGATTCTCGGAAGTGTGCAACAACACGTTGGGGGTGGCTTTGCGGAGCCGACGACGGAACTTTTCGCCACCCTCTTCGAGCGATCGGGAGAGCACACGTTTCACCAGCGCGTACAACAATCGGCTGAAAAGAAAGGCAGCGAGAAGAATCAGGGTGATCTTGGCGGCGCGGTACTGCAGTTCGTCGATCGATACGTTGAACTCGAGGGCGAACATGCCGGCGCGGGTCACAAAGCCTCCAAGAAACGAACGAGGCGGTTGCGCTCGACATCGGACATCGTACGGAATCGCTCCCTAGCCGCCCCCGCCTCGCCGCCATGCCAAAGAATGGCCTCGCTCACCGTGCGGGCTCGTCCGTCGTGAAGCAACACCAACACACCGCTTACCTCCTTGCGTCGGCCGAGTCCCCAGAGCGGCGGTGTTCGCCACTCCGAACCGTTGGCCTCAAATTCGGGACGGCCATCGTCCAACGCCGGCCCCATGTCGTGAAGGAGAAGATCGGTGTAGGGGCGGATGACCTGGGTGGCGAAGGCGCCCGTGGCCACTGGGCCGGTGGTGAAACTGGTGGTGTGGCACGACGCACATCCGGCGCTCGTGAACAGTTCCGCCCCGCTGCGCACCTCTGGGTCGGAAACGTTGCGCGCCGCCGGCACGGCGAGCGCCCGGGTATAGAACGTGAGTGGGTACGTCTCGGTGATCGACAACTCAGGCGGTGACCGGTCGGGCGGTGACGGGTCGTCCGGATACAGCTGGGAGGTGATTCCGAGATCGCCGTGAAGGGCGGCCGCCGTCTGTTGGTCCACATCCGGTTGGCCCGCCTTCCAACCAAAACGACCAAGGGCGACCTGTTCCCGACCCCGATCCCACACCTGGTTCGGCCGGCCACTGATGCCGTCGCGGTTGCGGTCCTCGGGGTCGGCACCGGCCACGATCACGGACGCGGGAATTGCTTCGAGCAAACCCAGGCCGATCACCGGCGGGGCCACTCGGGCCGAAAACAGAGTCCCACGAGCGAGCGGACCATCCCGCAGATCGACCAGGCTAATCGTGGGCTCCCGCAGCGTGTAGGTGGTGCCATCGGCGAACGTACCGTTGACGAGCCGATACCTCACTTCCACGCGAGCTTCGGCGGCGCCCTCCCCCGCCACGGCCCGATCCTGGATTTGGTCGCCGTAGACAGGTTCAGGCGTGGGTGCGCCCCGCACGTCCGGGCGGCCCAGTGACAGCCGCACCAACAAGCCCGGTTCGACCACGGTGCCGCCGAGCACGTCGACCGTGTCGAATCCGGGAACTGTGCCGGACCCGTGACCACGGTGGCACGCAAGGCACGACTCGGCATTCAGCAACGGACCGAGGCCTCGGCCGACGAGCGACTCGTTGAACATGGCCTTCCCTTCAGCGAAGGTGATCGACTCGTAGGTGCCCAGGTTGCGAGCGGCCAGTCCAAAGGCGTCGGTCCCCTCGCGAAAGGTGGTGGTTTGGCCGCCGGATCGGGCGATGAACCACGGCGCCGGGTCTACGGCGGCGACCGGTCCGGAGGCGGGCGCGACGGGGTCGGTGGTTTGGGGTGGTCCGGTCGTGCATGCTCCGAGTGCGGCCGCCGCCACCACCACGAAAACCATCAGCAGAATCGACCACGGAGGGGACCCGGCCGGGTGGCGAGGCCTGACTGCATCGCAGGGCATTGGACCAGGCATGCTAGTGCCGTGACATGGACGGCCCACGGGGCGGGTTGGCGAGCAAGAACCATCGTTTCCTTCGCCGCGGTCAGCGTTTTGGGTCTCATCGCCGGGGCGTGTTCCGGTGACAGCCCCGCCAGCCAACCGAACAGCTCACCTACCACCTCCGTCGCCGGCCAACCCGCACTACCGGGCCCCGACGGCACCGTGCCGGTGACGCCTGGGTCACGACCCGGTCGCCCCCTCCCGACGGGAGCAACGTTGGCCGCCACCATGCCCCCCGAGCTGGTGACCCAACGACGTGAATGGTGGATCGGAGAACAACTGGCGTTGGCCACCACCGGTGATGGCGGCGCGTGGCTGTTCTTCACCACCCTTGCCGACCCCTCCGTCGATGACGTGAGCGTGTCGGCTACCCGGTGGAACCCCGCCACGGCAGCATGGACCACGCCGGCGGAAATACTCCGCGGTACCCAGATTCGTCCGCTGAGCGGAACCACCTTGCGGGCGACCACCGATCCCGTCACGGGACGAGTGGCCGTCGTTTGGGAACGCCAAGACGCGAACGGCGCATCACGAGGCGCGGAGTTGGCGTGGACCGACGACAAGGGCGGCAACTGGGATCGTCGGTCGTTCGACCGCACCGCCTCGATGCCCCAACTCGCCCTCCATGGTGGCGCCATGTGGTTGGCGTTTCGCGATCCGGTGGGCCTCACCGTGGCATCGTCGGCCATACCGACCGACGACGAAAGCTGGACGTACGCCGCCGTTCCTTTGCTGGAAGGGCGACGCCCGGCGGCACTGCCTGCACTCCTCCGCCTCACCCCCGTTGACGGCGCGGTTTCCACCAACTCCAACAGTGCGGGCGGCAGCGAATCCGGTGGCGTTCCCAGCGGGGCGGGCGGCGAACCTCGGCAATCTGATTTGGTGTCCGAGAACGGCGAACCAACCGACGCCGCCAAACGCACCACGGCTATCACTGCGCTGGCATCAATGCGGCCAGTCGTGACGTTCGTGACGGCCAGCACCGAACGTCCGGGGTACTGGCTCACCACGTGGAGCGGCGCTTCGCCCGCAGGAACCGCCCCCGTCGAGGCCTCCACCGATCTGACCCAGGCCGAAGCGGCGCTCAGCTCTGTCGGCGTCGGAGGTAGCGCCGGCACCCGAACACGGGCGGTTGTCGGAGGCGACGGTCGGCCGTGCGCAGTGGCCTTGGCCAGCCAGTCCGCCGACGGAACGGTCAATGCCGACCGCTGCCCCGATCTCACCTTGCCGGGGGCCGCTCCCGGGACGCCGGGCTCCACCACAACCTCAGTGCCCGCCTTGGTGGCCACCACAACGCCTCCCACCACCTCTGCCGGTGGGCCCACCACCGCGACCACCGAGACCCCGGTCCGGCAAGTCACCGTCGGCCCCACATCATCACTCATCCCGTTCGTCGCCGGCGGTGCCGGTGGTGGCGCCAACGTCGGCGACGATCCGGCAGCCAATAGCGAGCCCGAACTTCTGCTCGCCGTGGTGCGCTTCAGCGTCGCTCCCCCCTTTTCTCCTGTTCCGAGCAGCACCACCTCCACCGTGGCTTCGGCGGGGGGGGCCCAGGTGCGTCCCGGCATCTATGTGTGGCGTGGACGTTTGAGCGATGCCCCCGAAGGCACCATCATCGCCGGACTGTAAGCACCGGCGAGCCATGCCGGCTCGGCAGAGCGATGGCCCACACACCTATCGCGACCCGCACGCGTCGATGCCCGCCCACACCTGGTGGACGGGCATCGAGGCGAAAGAACGGGATCGTGGGTCAGGCCATGTTGGCGGCTACGAAATCCCAGTTCAGGAGGCTGTCGAGATAGGTGGTGATGTAGTTGGGACGAGCGTTGCGGAAATCGATGTAGTACGCGTGTTCCCACACATCGATCGTGAGGAGCGCCTTCTGGCTGTGTTTCATTGGGAGATCAGCGTTCGCGGTCTTCACGATCTCGAGGCCACTCCCGGCGTCGACCAGCCATGCCCAACCCGAGCCGAACTGGGTCGTGGCGGCTTCGGCGAACTTGGTGCGGAAATTGTCGTAGGAGCCGAACGCACTGTTGACGGCTTCGCCAACGGAGCCGTCCGGGGCGCCACCGCCACCCGGCTTCATCGAGCTCCAGTAGAACGTGTGGTTCCAGACCTGAGCGGAGTTGTTGAACAGGCCCGCTTCGGCCTTCATGATGATGTCTTCCAAGGAAGCGTTCTCATGATCGGTGCCGGCGATGAGGTTGTTCAGGTTGGTGACGTAGGTGTTGTGGTGTTTGCCATGGTGGAATTCGAGGGTCTCTTGGCTGATGTGGGGAGCCAGGGCATCGATGGCATAGGGCAAAGCGGGAAGTTCGAAAGGCATGGGTTACTCCGTGCGTACAGGCGGGCGAATCGTCGGAAGGCTAGCCGGTCTGCCGCCGAACACGACACGCCCGGCCACCCTGTTCCATCGGCGTCAGCAGCCGGGACCGGCCCACGGGGCACCGCCCTGCCACGAATAGAGCGCCTGTGCCATCGAATCCTGGTCAGAACGACTGGCCTGGCTTGGATGCACCCCGACGAGATCGGAGCGCCCGATGTGCCGAGCCACATTGTTCCAAGTGCCGGGAAGGAACTGATACGCCCCGCCAGCACCCGAGCTGCCGTTCACCACGCCGTAGTTGCCGCGTGATTCACGATGTCGCACACAAGCAAGGAAGCCGCCGGGGGCACCGCCGCCGGTGCTCGTTGCCTTGCGGGCTGTCGTGGTGGGAGGCGCTGTGGTAGGCGGTGGCGGGGGATCAACGAACTGCTCCCACGCCGCTCGTTCCTCCGGGGTAGCGACAAAAAGCTTGAACGCCAACTCCTGCTCCGGCGTCCAGGTGGCCCGATCAGCGGCCCACTGGTCGGCCAGATTCGCTGCCGTGGGTGCGGCCGCGATGGGATACCCCTCTCGTGATGCCCCCGAGGGATCGCCGACGATGTCGCTGATGAGGGCGGACGGAACCGACGCTCCGGCGTCGTTCGCGCCGGCCCCACCACCGTCGGTGAGCGCCGGGATGGCCAGCGCGGCGCAAACGGCGATGACCCCAAGGCTCATGGCCGCACGCATTGGTGTGGCAATTCGACGAGCGGGCGAATCAACGGCGACGTCAACGGACGAGATCGTGTCATCAGCCGCGCTGGCCAAGTCTTCCTGGGCGCCTACGGCCAAGTCTTCCTGGGCGCCTACGTCGCGGCGGGCGTGCGGCGGTTGGTACAGAGTGGTGGGCAAGGTTGCTCCTCGAAGGACGGGCCGGGAATGCGGCACGTCAACGGAACCGACGATAGGAGCAGTTCGTCACATAAATGCAAACTTTCCGCAACGATTTCGACGGAATCAATAAATTTCGACGCGGAAAAGACACGTCGGTAGTTCCATGCATGTGATTCGGTCATTGTCGTTTTGGCGGCCTGACCTGCGCATTCGCCCGCAAGTAGCTGCGAACTATCTCTCGCACGTGTCGCGCTCGACGCCGTTTGTTTGTGACTGTTTTCACATGGGCCCGGGAGCCCGAAACCGCCCCAAACCAGGACTACGGGCACGGGGCGGGCGGCCCGAGGGGGAAACGGCGGGCCGGCGGGCCGGCCGTCGAGCGATCACACCAACAGCGGCGGGCGGGCGGGCGGGCGGGCCAACAACGGCGGGCGGGCGGGCGGGCGGGCGGGCGGGCGGGAATCATGCTGCAACCAACCCCCTACAAGGGGGACCGTTGCAACATGGTTCGCCAGCGCATGCAGCTCGACGACCGAAGGCCACCCCACCGGCACGAGACGGCCGCGAGGAGGGCCGTCGCGCGTCTACCCGCAGCACCCGAAACGCTCGGGCGGCCGAAGCGAGCGAGACAGATTTACGCCTCGAGGCGAGCGACGCCGATGGGGCAACTCACACCGGTGCCACCAAGGCCGCAGTAGCCCGCCGGGTTCTTCCCGAGGTACTGCTGGTGGTAGCCCTCGGCGTAATAGAAGATGACGTCGTCAACGATCTCGGTGGTGATCTCGTGATGCCCTTCGGCCATCAGCAATGGCTCGAAGACGTCTCGGCTGGCTTCGGCGGCGGCGCGTTGGGCCGGCGACTGCGTGTAGATACCCGATCGATATTGCGTACCCGCATCGTTGCCCTGCCGAAAGCCCTGGGTGGGGTTGTGACTTTCCCAGAACACCCTGAGGAGTTGCGTGTAGGTGACTCGGGTGGGGTCGAACACCACCTGCACCACCTCGTTGTGACCCGTGTGTCCGCTGCACACCTCTTCATAGGTCGGGTTGGGAGAGAAGCCGCCCGCGTACCCGGCGGCGGTCGACACCACACCGTCGGTCTGCCAGAAGATCCGTTCGGCCCCCCAGAAGCAACCCATCCCAAATACTGCGACCTCGCTGCCGTCGGGAAATGGCGGCTGGAGGGGGGCACCGTTCACGAAATGGGTGGCGGGAACCGTCATCGCAGTGTCCCGACCAGGAAGCGCATCCTCCGGTGCGGGCATTGCTGATTTTCTGAAGCCGAATAGTCCCATGATGTCGTCCTTTCGTGCGCTCGAATACGCATCACGTTAGGCAACGCCGCGACGGCGCAATCCGTTCCGTGCGATTGCGAACGTCCGGGAGGCCGGCAGGAACAGCTCGCCGGCTCACCCCGGCTTCTTGGTCAACCGGGCTCGTTGAGAAGCGGCGTATACGGGCGGCACACCTGACCGCGCAGCGATGGGCACGGGGGACGCGCTTCGGGGATCGAAACTGCCCCGACCGGGAGCACCGGAAGAATCAACGCCGATGCCTGAGGGCCGCCACGACTGATGCCATAGCGCGCTGCGGGGTCACCGAAGTCCTTGGTGGTGAAGAACCACAGCGGAAGATCACGACCGGGCGTGTTGATCTGCAGTCGTAGCCTCGAGCCCTTCCGGAGCGGATGCGCAACCGGGAAGATCGGCACTCGCACTTCGGTCACCTCACCCTTCTTAAGCGGTTGGTAGTCAGCTTTGGAGTACGTCTGCTGCACGAGGAACTCGGTGGACCGCGAAGGGTCTACTTTGCGGTGCCCGGCGCGGAGCAGGCCGTTCTGGATCCGGAACTCGGTGCCATCGGGAGTCACCTCGGAAAGGACCACCTCGATGTCGGCGTCGGGGGTGTCGGCTCGGAACCACAGCTGGGCATACCCGGGACCGGCGATCACCTTGTCCTCGGCGAGGGGCGGCGTGAGGTACGAGAGCCCCTTGCCCGAAGGCGCATTTGTCCAGTCTGTGGTGATGGTCGGGGCCTGAAAGTCGTAGGCGCCGCTCGACGCATAGCCGATCGGGCCAGCCTCAGGGTCGAACTGATAGCTGTCGAAGCCCGCCGTTGCGGGCACACCGTCCACCAAGGCGCCGTCGGCATCGAGATACGAGGCCCATGGCTGCATCGTGGGCGGGGGCCATGAATCGAACGTGGCGACAGCATCCGGTCTCGGGCCACCGGGAATGCCTTCCACACCCGTCCCCCACTCCAGGAGCACCTTCACCGCCGGATCGGCCTCGAAACGTTTGCGAGCTTCGTCGAGTTGGTCGTCGCCGAGGTCACCAAATCGTTCGGGCTCAAACGTGAGGGTGGGGGCACCAAAGTTCTTCCCGAGTTCGGGCTGGATGCCGGCCCGCACGAGAGCGTTCATCTTGGGTACCCGCCGCGCCACGTAAATGCTCTGGAACTCGAACCAGGTGGACAGGTTGAAGGGCGTGTAGCCGTCGGGATGGTGACCGTTGAAGAGCTGGAAGTGTTTCTTGTCGGTGCCGGTGAACTTGTCGAGCATGGTGGCGAACCGAGGGCCGGTCTGCTCGTCTTGCCATGCCCCCGTGAGGAACACCGGCACCTCAATGCTGGAAACGAGCTTCGAGAGGTCCCGGTTGTCGGAGTCCGGAGGGCGAAACTCAAGGGACTGGGTAAACGCTTTGAAATCAATGTTCTGGCTGCGGAGCAACTGATTGTCGGCGCACTGCTTATCGCCATCACGCGCTCGGGTGGCAGCCCAGCCCTGGCCATCGGCTTTGGCCTGACGGTCGCGCTCCTCCAGCCACTGTTTGGTGAACCCATCGTTGTAGATGCCGCCCGGCCACGCCATCTTCCATGCATCTTCGATCACGCTCATTGGCGCCACCGCCGCCAAACTCGGCGGCTTGGTGGACGCGGTGTAGAGCTGGGTGACGCCGCTGTAGGAAAGGCCCACCATGCCCACCTTTTTGTGCATCACCCAGGGCTGGCGGCCAATCGTCTCAATCACATCGTAGCCATCGGCCTGCTGGGCAGGATTGAACACGTCGAACACGCCACCGCTACAACCACTCCCCCGCATGTTCACGCCCACGGTGGCGAAACCGAGCGCATGGGCGATTCGTGTCCCCGGTTGCGGCTCCTTGGGGTTGCTCGCGTCGTAGCCGGAATACTCCATCAGCGTGGGGTAGGGCCCGTCGCCATACAAGGCCTTTTCGGGGAATCGGACCATCGCCGAAAGGGTGACACCATCACGCATCTTGATGTAGTTGACCCCCTCCTCTACGGAGTGATCGGAGGCAGGTGAACCGGTAAGGGCCCACGGCACGCCTTTGAGGGTCTGCCCCTCATAGAGCGAGACGGGAGGATGGTCGTCGCGGCCGAGCACGTCGAACGGGGCGCTGGACTCCTTCGGGGTGGCCAGTTCGTTCACGATCGTGTACCCCTGGGCCGGTCGGAGCACGCCGCCTTGGTTGGTAGGCGGCACATTTCCTTTGCCGGTCTCGGCTCGCAGGTACTCGGTGGGCACATAGGCAAACGTGGCCTGCCCCAGGTCATCGGCCACCAAGGTGACCAGCCGTTTGCCCGCCTTGTCGACCAACGTGAGCTCCGCGCGCGGCTTGGCTTTCGTGACCGTCACCTGCTCCACGCCGGGGGTGACGGTAAAGCGCTGCTGGCCGTCGGGGGTGGTGACCGCGACCGGCTTGATTTCGTTGGTCCCCACCGGAGCGGCCGCGGGCTTGTTGTCACTGCAACCGGCGATCATTGCGGTGGTCACCAATGCGGCACCGACCGTGCGTCGCAAGGACCCGCGGGGGGCGGACCCCCGCCGAAGGGACCAAGTAACCGGCCGCAGGGTCAGGTGGTCGAGTGGCAATAGGGACATAAGAAACGACCCTACCCGTCCGCCATATGAAAAGTGTCACACCGATGACTTCCGATGACCTGCTGCGAGAACCGGTGCCTGCGGCCGCCTACCCCCAGGCGAACTGGATGGGATTCCGCCCGCATACGGGCGGAATCCCATCCAGTTCGTCGAGCGCCCGACCGGTGAGCCGATTTGTCGGAAAATGGGCGACGAAACGCGTAGTGGACTACGCGTTTCCGGTCGAGCCGTCCATGACATGATGCCATCATGCTTGGATCTGACTCCCTTCCTTTTCCGGCCCCGACGCCGGCCCCGACACCAGCCCCGACACCAGCCCCGACGCCGGCCACGTCCGGGCAGCGTGGTCGTCGAGGCATCGGATGCCGAGCGGCCTCCGTTCGCGGGGCCTCGGCGGTGGGGCTCGGCGCGGCGATCTCGATCATGGCGGTATCGCCCGTCCTCGCCGCGCCGCAGGACGGGTTGGTGGTCAACAGCACCGCCGACGCCGGCCCCGGGAGCCTTCGGTCCGCCATTCATGCGGCCAACGCCCGATCCGGTGGGGTAGTTACGTTCGAGCTGGCGGAGGATTCCCCCGCCAATGAGGACAGCACGATTGAGTTGACCTCCCCGCTTCCGGCCATCGCCGGCGGAACCACCATCGATGGCGGGGGACGGCAGCCAACAATTCGAGGCGGTGCGCTGGTGGTCGCCGGTACCGGCGGGTCGATCGTGCGAAACGTGCACTTCGACGGAACGCCCATCGTTCTGGTGTCGAGCGCAAACGTCGTGGAAGCCAACACGTTTTCGAGCACGATCGGCACCCTGGGCGGCGTCACTCCCCAAGCCGCAATCACGGTCATCGGGTCGAACAACGCCATTGCTCGCAACACCGGCGCCGGCAGCATGGTGTCCGTCGAACAGGCCCGATCCACCCGAATCGAAGCGAACGAAATCACGGGAGTCGGCAAGGCCGGCATCGTGGCCACCAACGACGTCGCCACCATGATCGTGGGGAACCGGATCACCGAGCCGGGCGAGGAGGGAGCCACTGGAGTGGCCCTCGTGAACAGCACCGACACCTTGATCGAGGCAAACTTCACCGCATTCGCTCCCGCCATTCAGGCGCTCGGCGTCGAGCGGCTCATCGTGCACGCCAATACCATCGAAGCGGATCGAGTGGCGGTAATCACGCTCGCCGGTGGCCCCGACCCCCTCGGTCCCGCCGAGGCCACCGTCGCCGACAACACCGTGGCGGTGCGTCCTCCCGTCGGTGCCGATGCGCCCGATACGACCACGATCGTGGAGACGAGCTCGCTGCTCGGCGGCGGTGAGCCGATTGTGGTCGAGCGCAACAACACGGTGACCGTCATCGGCCCGCCAGCCGTTTCCACTGTTGAAGACATGGCGGCGGCAGCGCCCTCGCCAACGGTTGACCCGACCCCGCCACCAACGCCCGACACAACCGCCCCCGGCGCGCTCGAAACCCCGCTCGAAACCCCGCTCGAAACCCCGACCGATGGCCAGGCCGAAACCCAGGCCCCGAAAGAAACAGGGCTCAACGAAACCACTGGGGGCGAGGCCCGACCGGCAGCTGCTCCCACCACCCAAACCGCAACCGATCTCCACAACGGACTCACGCAGGTCGAGGGGGCGATCGCCTCGTGGGGCGCGCTGTTCGACGTGGCCACGCTCGACCTCGCCGGCCGCGTCCCCGCCCTTCCTGCGGTGCAGACGCCGGTCGTGACCCGCCAGCTCTCCTCATACTTCGGCATCCCGACATCGCTCACCGGGACCACGCTCCCCGACACGAACGACCTCGCCGGCCCCACCCTGAACGCCGTCGTCACTCGCCTCGAAACCGCAGGCTGCACCATCGCCTTCGCCTCCGGTGTCGTTTCCAAGCCACAACCGACCGGAAACGACATCATCGAAGCGGCCTGTCCGATTGCCAATCGGGCCGTCAGCAAATCCGCCGGCTTCGGCTCTGACGCGTTCAACGACGCCACACCGAACCTCCTCGCCGACGCAGCGACAGCGCCGAACATCAACAGCGCGGGAGCATGGACCGGCAACCTGGCCGGATCCGTCGTGGTAGGCGTCGATACGAGCGGCGCGTATGTGAAAGGCAACACCAACTTGTTGCTCACCGCGACCGGCAGCTCCTCACTCAGCGGTTCGATGAACCAGCTCGGCCGCACGGGCGTGACCATCTCCGGCACCGGTACGGCGAACTTGGCCGTCGGCCTGAACGTCGCCGCCGACCCCACTGCCCGGGTTCGGCTCACCACGCTCAGCTCGACCCCAGCGAATCGACTCCTCGTCCCCGCGGTCAGCGGAACCGCCAATGTCACGGTGACGGCCACCGCCCCGAGTTTTGCCACATCCTGGTCGTCGGCATGGACGGTTTCGAGTTCCTCTGGCACCGTGACCGTCGCCAACCCGAGCCAAGCCTTCGCCGCCGACCTCACGTTGCCCGGCCTCACTTCGGGAAACAATCCCGCTCCTGCACTCCACCTCGACGGCACGCGCACCACCCAGAACGGCATTCCCGGCTGGGTCCTGCATGGCACCGCCGCCGCCGTTACCGATCCGAAGTTGGCCGGCATCTCCCTCCAGAATCTCACCATCGACGCCTTCGCCTCGGCCGGCTCGCTCGCCGGCACGGGGTCGGCCCGTCTCCTCGTGGCTGCGGCCGGCGGCACGCCGATCGGCGTCGATGTGGTCTTCACCTTTAGCCCCACCACGATCTCGATCACCGGAACCTCCACGCTTCAACAACAGCTGATCGGCCTTGCGCCCACCACGGCATATGCGGATGGCATCACGGTGACCGCGAACCTCACACTCAACCTGACGGCGGGGAGTGCGGCCGCAACGCTCACGGTTGCCAGTGGAGCCAACGGCTTCGTGGTGCTGCTCCCCACCGGCCCCCTCCCCCAACCATCGGGAACGCCGCCCCCCGGCGCAGCCACGCTGCGCGGGGTCAACGGCACCCTCGACACCGCGGGCAACCTCTCGCTCACCTCCGCTACCGCCCAGGCCAACCTCGGCAACGGCGGCATCCTGGTCGACCTCACCGGCGTGACCATCACCCTCGGCCCGGCCTCCTCCGGGCCGCTGCTCACCGCCGGAACCGTCACCGGTCGTATCCCCTCGATCAGCAACCTGCAGGTGACGCTCGGAAACCTCACCCTGAGCCGAACCGGCGGATTCAGCGCGGCGAGCGCCTCGGCTTCCGTCAGCGGCTTCACCGGCACGATGACGATTGCCGGCGTCCTCTCGTTCACGTTGACCTCCGTGAGTGTCAATTTCCCCAACCTCAATGATGTGAGTCGATTCACCGCCAAGGTGACCGGGTCGTTCTCGTTCACGGGCTTCACCGGACTGCCGTTCACCCCTGTCCTCACCGTGGGCCCCAAACAGGTGAGTCCCACGTCGCCACCGACGGAGAACATCTTCACCTTCGATGTGACGGTGAACGCCGGGACGGCGATACCGCTCAACATCCCGCCGATCACTCTCGGCTTCACCAACCTGTCGGTGGCTGGCATCACTTTCGGCGGCAACATCACCCTCGGTGGCGTGACCAACGGTGTGCTCAATCCCACGATCGGCGGGGTCCTGGGAATCATCGGGGGCATTGCCGGGCTTTCCGGTTCCGCCACGGCGTCGGTTTCCGGCACGATCGCCGCCAACTCCATCGTGGTCGACACGACGTTCAGCATCTCCGGATCTATCGGTACGAATCCGAAGCTGGCATTCACCGGAGCCGATCTCACGCTTCACCTGAAAATCGACCGATCCGGGGTGACGCTCTCGACCGTTCCCAAACTGGGCGGCTTCGGAGTCGACACGTTCAGCGTGCCCGTCGGTCCCAACGTGAACTTCACCGCCGCCAACGTGGCGTTCGATCTCACTCCGCCGCCGGGGCAACCCATGATCTCCTTCGGGGCCGGTGCGGGGCTCGGTCTCCAGTTCGCCAACATCCCGGCCCTCAACGGCTGGGGTGGTTCGGTCGGAGGTTTTGCCATCGGCCCCGACCTCGTGCCCTGCGCCCTTGACGGCTTCGGGGTAAACGTCACCGTGCCGCCTTCGTTCAACGCCGCCTTGCCATCGTGGCTGCCGTTGAGCATCACCGGCGTGGGGTTCTCGCTCTCTACGGGCTCGAGTGCAGGATCGGTCGGCGGCTGCCGACCGTTCACCGACCTCACGAACGTGAGGATCAATGTGAGCGGCGGTCTCAACGTCGCCACCCTTCCCGGCGTCAAGCTGCTCCCCGTCAACGCCAATGTGGAGAAGCTTGAGCTCGACCTCGCGAAGTTGGCGGCCGGACAGTTCCCGATCACCGGGTTGAACGGCTTCAGCATCGGCGTGGCGCCATTCGAAATCGCCGGCGTGAAGATCGGCGGCGCACTGAGCCTCGGCACCCTCGACGTGCTGGGTACCACCGTCTTCTACGGGCAAGTAAAGGGCATCATCGAGGTGGGCGGAATCGGCGCCGGCGTGGATCTTGTGCTTACCCAGTTCGGCCCCGTGCTGGCGGCAGTGGACGCCCCGCTCGGCATCCCGCTCGGCCCATCAGGCGCGGTGCTGGCCGGCGCCCGCGGTGAGCTGCGGTTCGGACCACCGACATTGCCTGAACCCGACCCATCCAATCCTCTGGCACTTCTCACGTTGCCAATCTTCCAGGAGCTCGGCGACCCCACCATCACGCCCGCCAAGATTGCTGCCGCCGTCACGCCCGCGGTCGCGGCCAGCGTGCCCACCTGGGCCACCGGCGGCACCCTCAGTGTGAGCGGCACCTTTATCCACGTCGCCGCCCCGGGGATGGTGAAGGGCACGGCCACCATCGCCGCCAACGTGGCTCCGGGCACGGGCGTGAACCTGTTCGGCAAGGGTCAGCTCGACGTGTTCGGGATGGCCTACGGGACGGTGGGGTTCCGAGTGGACCTCTCCGATCCGATCGCCCCCAAGTTCAACTTCGCCGCATCGGTTCCCTCGCCGGGCAGCCCACTCGGCGCCATCATCCCCGTCCAGGCGCAACTCGGCGCCGTGCTCGACACCAAGGGGCTCGCTGCCGGCACGGTCGCGGGCATCGGCACATTCTGCGACCGACTCGCCCGCGGTGCGTTGCAAGTTGGCGGGCAATTGTTCGACGACGCCGCCGGGGCAATGGCGACCTCGTTGGAGGTCGACCGCAAGGCCCGCCTCGCCGACGGCCTCTACCGGCCGCTTACCAAAGCACTGCTTGATGTGAACGGCAACGGTTCGGTGGAGCCGGGGGAACAGCAACCAATCACCAAGGCACTGCTCAAGAGTCGTATGCAGGCCATGCTCCCAACCGCAATCCCGACGGACCCTGTGGTGATCAACCGGCTGGCACTGCTGGCGCAGGCCTTCGTCACCGAGCTCACCTCCGCTGGTGGTTCGGTGCTCAAGGGGGCCAGCCTCTCCTCCGGGTTCGGCACCGGCACCGAACAACTTGTCGCTGCCGGCAGCAAGGCCGCCGCTGCGTTCGCCACCGTGATCAACCAGGCGATCAAGGACAGCCTCGGCACCTTTCTCACCGTGGCCGACCCCAAGCTCACGATCACCGGATCCGCCCAACCGGTGATCCTCGGTGTGCCGCTCGGGCCACCATCGGGCCAGGTGGGTATCACCGTCACCAAGGACCGCATCGGCGCTCAAGTGTCCGTGAACCTGAGCGACCTCGTCGCCGCCATGGCCTATGTGCCGGCCGGCCCGATCTTGCTGGCCACGCAGCCGCTGTCGACCACGGTCACCATCAACGCCGAGCTGCCTGTGGCGGGTGCACTCAGCGCGATGGTGGGAGGAACCTCGTATCCGAGCGCGAACCCGGGATCGGCGTGGGGGGTGACGATCGAGGGGTCGGTGGCGCTGTTCCGAATGACGTTGGCCGAGCTCTCCGGCATGATCGTCCCGCCCAACAACCCGAGTTTCGTCGACGCCCACGTGCAGAAACTCTTCAATGGGGAGGTGTTCAACCCCGCCGATCTGGCCCGCCCCGTCCCCATCACGAGCCAGGCCCAGTACAACAACCTCGTGGCCCGGGGCGGCCTCGTGCTCACCGGCAACCTGAGTGCACCCGAGCTGCTCACCGACCCCATTGGCCTAGCCAAGCGCACGAACCTCACCCCACCGGCGGATCCGCTTCAGATACCGGCGTGGCTGTCGGCGATCGGCGCGGCCGCAGGGAGCACCGTGTCCCCCGGGTTCATCCAGCTCTATCTTCCCCCGCCAGGCTCGCCCGGCGCCGGCGACGCGGCCGTGTTCGTAGGTCAATGGAACGCCAAGCTGCTGTCGTTGCCGATCTCCAAGGGGAGCATTCTGGGCACCCCGCAGGGCCTCAAGGTGTCGGGCGACATCCCCCTGGCCGGGCTCCGCGGCGAGATCACCATCAACCCGTCGAATCCCGGTTCCCTGCTGCCCAAGGCGGGGGCCGAGATTTCGCTCGATACCGCCCGGGTCAACGCCGCCCTGACCGACCTCGGTTTGCCAGCGTCGATGCGGCTCGATCCGAACTCGCTCCAGGCCGACGCCAAGCTGCTGGCCTTCACGCCCGGGTTTGATCCCGCCGCCGTGCTTCCCGGCGGTAAACCGGACCTCCTGCGACGGCGCGGCGGCGTGCAGTTCGACGCCAACATCAAGGTGGCGGGGCTGGTCGACAACGCCCGCGCCGCGTTCTCGGTGTCACCCGGTTCGGGGGCCGACGCGTTCCTTCCTGACTTCACCGCGGAGGCCGACGTCACCAACCTCACGCCTCATCCCGACGTGCGCGTGCAGTCCGCGCACCTCTCGATCCGGTCCGTGGGCGGCACGACGGCGATCCACGTCGACGGCAAAGGCACCATCTTCGGAGCCAACGTTTCGGTGGTAGGGGACCTCAACCCCGACAACACCGGATCGCTCACGCTGACGCTCGCCGGGAGCGGGTCGGCCAGTCTCGCCCCCGGGTTCGCCATCCAGGCGGCGTTCACGCTCAGCTTCTCCCCGACCGGGGCCAGGGTCACCTTCGCTGGCGCGCTGACCCTCCCAACCTGGCTGGCAACCACCACCGGTAAGGCCTCGGCGACCGTCACCGCGACGGTGGCCACCGACGGTTCATTCGACTTCGCCCTCGGTGTGACCAACATGCCACTGGACCCCGGAGGCAACGTCACGCTCACCGCATCTACGGACGGCCTCCCGCTGGTTCGGTTCACGCGACCGGTGGGTGGGGCGGCGGTCGTGGCGATACACGGCAAGCTGAAGCTGAAGAACGGCGGCCTGTCGCTCCTGTCGATCGACGGCTCGTTCAGCACTGCCGGCAAGGGCAATCTCGCGGTGCAGTTCGACAGCACCGGGCTCGACCTCAGTGGGTTCAAGGTGAAGGGCGGAGCGACCCTCGCCTTCGACGCCACCGTCAGCCCGTTCACGCTCGACATCGCCGTAAACGGCACGCTGTCGATCCCCGGGGTGATCACCAACGCCAGCGTGTCCGGGCGGATGGACGGGAACGGCATCGTTTCGCTCGCCCTCGCCATCAACGCCGGTGACACCAACGGAAAGAGCCTTGGGTTCAACGGGGTGACCCTCCCCTCGGCCACGTTGACCATTGCCCTCAATCGCCTCACGACCAGTCCACTCGTCTACGTCCTCGATGTAAACGCATCGGGTTCTATCGCCGGAGTAGTGAGCAACGCCTCGCTCGTGGGACGCATCACCACTACCGGCCTCATCGACCTCACGGTGGGTGCCGCCGAACTCAACTTTCCGGGGGGTGCCAAGGTCACGAACCCGGTCTTCCGATTGAAGCGGACGACCACCTCCACCACGGTTTCTGGCTCGGGAACGTTCTCTTTCCTGTCGGCATCGATGGCGGTGAACGGCTCGCTCACGATGAATGCCAGCGGAGCGACCGGCTCGTTGGTGATCACCATTCCCAGCGCGGTCGTGATGGGACCATTCGCCGTCAGCGGCACGTTCGGCCTCGCCGTGACGCCGACCGCAGCAACGGTCTCGGTGACCGGCGGCACCGTCAAGCTCGACGGTTGGAGCAGAGCCGTGGGGCTCAGCGGATCACTGTCGACCGCAGGAATCGGTTCGATTGCCGTCGACATCGGCGGCACGCCGCTCACCCTGTTGGGCACGCCGTTCAGCATCGGTGGGGTGTTCACCCTGACTCGAACGGCCACCGCCACCACCGCGTCGGCCACCAACGCGTCGCTCAACTGGACCGGTGTTGGTTCGCTCACCGTGCCGCTGTTCTCCATCGCCTCCGACGGCTCCGCCAACGTGGTGGTAAGCCCGAAACCGCTCAACCTGCCCGGAGGTGCCGTGTTCGAGTTCGGTGGCGGGTCGCTCCGAACCGATCCGAAAGCTCTCGCCGGCCGACTCGTTCTCAACGCCAGCAAGGTGTCGATCCCGGGCGTCGCCACCGGCACCAACGCCTTCCGCATTCCCGGGTTCACGATTGCCGTAGGAGACTTCTCCATCGTTCTGGTGAGCGGGTCCTTCCTGGTCGGCGCCCTCGAGGTGAGCGGCAAACTCGTGTTCGAAAAGGCTGGGGCCGTGTTCCGGATCAAGGCGGTCCCCGTCTCCGCCACCATCCCCGTGCGGTTGAAGATCGGCCCCCTCGCCACGATCGACCTCACCGCCTTCGACATCGCCACCAACGGAACGTTCGACGTGGGCGTGGCCGGTCGGCAGATCGGTCCCTCGGCGTTGAGCATCCGCGATGCCTCCATCCGGTTCACCCGAACGACGACCGCCACATCGCTGACGGTGAGCGGCGGCAAACTGTTCCTTCCCATTGGCCAGCCCATCACGCTGCCGAGTTTCTCGATCGCCTCCAACGCGGTGTTCGACCACCAGTTCACCTTTGGCATCGACCTCGGAGCGTTGTTCACCGTCTCGTCGGCGCAGTACCGGTTCTCCTCGACCGGCGACGGCGTACTTCGCCTTGAGCTCATCGATATCCCGAGTTCCAGCGAGAACGAACCCTCCGTGACCGCCCTCGCCGGGAGCGCGTCGATGCGGGTCCGCAAGTTCACCGTGGCGTCGAACGGAACCTTCGAGGGCGAGGTTCGTGGTCAGGTTGGGGTGTTCGGCCGCAAACTCGCCACGGCCACGATGAAGGTGACCCTGCGCTCCGACCGACTCCGCATCACCATCGACCCGGCGGCGACCGTCGATCTCGGGTTTGCCGAGGTCGGGGTTAAGGGCTTCTACGACACCGCCGGTGCGTTCTCCCTCACCGGTTCCTTCTCAGCCACCACCGGATTCTGCGACGCGCTCTGCCTCTCGGGATCGGTGGCGATGGAGGTGAGCAGCACCAACGGCATCCGGGGCACGTTCACGGGTCGGGTATGCGTCGTGTTCTGCGGCCAGGCCACAGGTTCGGTGAGCAGCACGGGGCGGGTGACCGGTCGGCTCGTGGTCCCCAACCTCGTCAACACGGGCTTCACGATCGACCTCGGCTCCTCCGGTGGTGGCGACACCACCCGACCGGACTTCGATAACGACCCGCTGCCGAATCTCAACGTTCGCGCCAACGTCACCGGAAACACCGTACGGGTGGACTACCAGCGACCCCGCGCTACCGACAACTCCGGCCAGGCGCCCAGCGTGGTGTGCACACAACCGCCGGGCACCGACTTCCCGTTGGGCGACACCACCGTCACGTGCGTGGCAACCGACGGGGCCGGCAACACCCGCACCCGCAGCTTCACGGTCAATGTCACCGACTCGGCGTTTTCGTTCATCCGCGCGAACCCCGGCGGGCTGGTGAGCGTCGATGTCTCCGGTGCCGACGCGCTGGCGCGGGGCGTGCTCGAACTGCACTCCGACCCGGCCGTTCTGGGAACCTTCGACGTGGACGACACGGGCACCATTGCGGCCTCGGCTCGGCTGCCTTTGTCCACGCCGTTGGGTGACCACACACTCGTGCTCTATTGCAACGATGAGGACGGCACCCTTATCCAATGGCAGTGGGATGTCGAGGTCGTGCCGGCGTCGGTCGAACCTTCGCCCGCTGCCGTCGTTCCTGTCAGCGCCGGCGCTCCTCTCCCGACGGCGACCGGTTCGAATGCCGGAACGGCCGGCGTCGGTGCGCTGCCGGCGACCGGTGGCGCCATCGGCCAGCCCGCGCCGCTGGGAGCCGGGTTGGTGGTGATGGGCGTAGTCCTCGTTGGCGTCAGCCGTCGTCGTCGCTCCGCCTTCCCCGGCTGACCCCGGCTGATCCCGGCCGCTACCCCCACCCCCGCCGGCCGCTACCCCGCCTACCCCTACCCCTCGTTCTGGATGGGATTCCGCCCGCATACGGGCGGAATCCCATCCAGTTCGTCGAGGGCCGCAGAAATACGACGATTTGTGGGGTGGTCGGCGAGTCCGGCCGAGGTCAGAATCTTCTGGGCCCGTCGGTAGTGGTGGCGGGCTTCGGCGCGCTGGTCGACGAGCAAGGTGGCGAGGTTGACCAAGGTCGGGACGAGATCCGGATGGTGGTCGCCGAGGACACGTTCCTTGGCGGCGATGACCCACCGATAGTGATCCTCAGCCTCAAACATGTCCTCGGGACGGCCGCGACGATGGAGGGCAGCGGCTCGGATGCTGACGGCCACGAGCACCTCGGGATGCTCGAGCCCAAGGGCAGCAGCGAGCAGCGTTCCGGCCGAAGCGCTTTCCTCGGCTCTTCGGCCCGCTTCGTCGGGGGCTCGCGCGCCGTCGGTGATCCGTAGGGCCTCGTCCAACGACTCGGCTGACCCGATGCTCACGAGGATGCCAGCAAGGGCAACCTCGTCGCAGGCCTGGCCCACGGGATCGGCGGGCGACAAAGTTCGACGAATCAACAGGCCGGCGCGGGCGAACTGGTCCGCCTCGACGAACCGGCCTTGGGCATGGGCCAAGCCGGCACGGTTGTGCAGCAGCGAAGCCACCTTGGCCGGGCGGGGTTCACTACTCCCCTGCTCCGTGTCCATGGCCCGGTCATAGGCGGCGCTGGCCTCCTCGAACCACCCCGCGAACTTGCCCACCATCCCAAGCTCATTGAGCAGATCAACCGTGAGGTGCGCGAGCTCGGCCGACGGATTGGCCGAGTCGTTCGGGCCAATGGCCGAATCGTGGCGGTCGACGAGGTCGATGGCGCGTTGGAGGTAGTCGCGGGCTTCGGCGTAGCGGCCGTCGACCCGTGCCGCCGCGCCGAGCCCGCCAAGCGTGCATATCTGTTCGACGAGGAGCGCGCCGTTCAGGGGAAACGACGGATCATCGGAGCTCATGGCGCCAGTCGTGATCGCCGATCACCCGTCGATAGTCGGGCCATGACAGCCTCGCCCTTGGTCAGCGCCGACCGACGGCGGATGGCAGCAGCGGCTCATTGTGGTTGGCATCCCAGCCACCGCCACGCGGCCAGGCCTCATCGAGAGCACCGTCGGATGCGTGGGCATGCGCCGTTGGCACAATCGGCTCGTTGTGGTTTCGGTCCCATCCACCCCGAGGCCACGCAGCTTGGTGAGAAACAGGCCCCGCCGCGCCACGATTCGGCGGAAGAACCGGCTCGTTGTGGTTCCGATCCCACCCGCCGCGGGGCCACAGGGCGTTGACTTCGTCCGAGTCCGAAGACACCTCGAAAATCAGTGGCTCGTTATGGTTTCCGTCCCAGCCGCCGCGAGGCCAGGACGCGGTGGGTGCCTCGTGTCCGTGTTTGTTGGAGTTGGTGACCTCAAACGGTGATGTCATCGAGATACGCCCTTTCACGTTTCGGACCTTGTTCCGGTCGCCGGATGCCCGAAGACCATTATCTTACACACATCACAATTTGTAAAGTGTTAGTTCTGGGATCTCGCTTCCGGGTGACGGTGCGATCGGTAGGGTGGCGACCATGCCACGTGTTCGCGCCGGTTGGGCGCTCCTCGCACTGGCCGGTTCCTTCGGGGGATCGCTGAGTTCAGCGATCATCACCGCAGCACCGGCTGCTGCCGCTACCACGATCGTCGTCACCACCACGGATGACACGACCTCGCCCCCGACTGGCGCATCGCTGCGGTCGGCCATCACCGAAGCGAACAACGCCGCCGGTCCAACCACGATCGTGTTGGCCACCTCGGCCACCTACGAACTCAGCCAATGCGGCGGGCCCCCCGTGGTGGGCGACGAGAACCTCAACGACTCGGGTGACCTCGACCTCACGGGCACGGCGGAGGTCACCATCGAGGGCAACGGCTCCACCATTCGCCAAACCTGTGCGAGCGAGCGGGTGTTCGACCTTCGGGAGGCGTCGCCCGCGGTCGTGGTCCGCGGTGTCACGATCACCGGTGGCGCGGCGCCGCAGTTCGGGGCGGCCGTCCGCAGCATCGCCGCCCTCACGCTCGATCACGTGACGGTGTCGGGCAACAACTCGTCCACCGCCGGACCCGACGCCGCGGTCGCCACCGGTGGGCCGAGCCCGGTCGCCATCGTCGACTCGTCGATCTCCGACAACCCGAAGGTCGGTGGCCTCTGGGACGTGGGCACCGGTTCGCCGATCACCATCGCTCGATCGACCATCGCCCGCAATGGCGCCGGTGTGGCTCCGTACCTCAGCTCCGGCAAGGGAGGCATCACCATCGACGCGCGCAACCTCATGATTTCCGACTCCAAGGTTGTGGGCAACGTCGGAACGAGCGCATCGTACGCCGGCGGCATCACGGCCCTCGGCGCGACGAGTCGGGTCGAGGCCGACCGAGTGGAGATCACCGGCAACGTCGGTGCGAGAGGCGGCGGCGCCATCGTCAACGACCTTCGCCTCCGACGTTCCTTGGTGGCCCGCAACAAGGGGTACTTCGGCGGCGGGCTGGCGGGCGGCACCGTCGACGTCGCCGACTCGCTGATCGCCTTCAACGACGGCGGGCTCATTGGCGGTGGCATCCAAGCCCGTGGAACCATCAGTCGCACAACAGTGATCGGCAATCGAGCCAACAGTGCCGGCGGCTTGTCGTCCGGCTACGACTCGTTGGTCGTCACCGACTCCACGATCACCGGCAACGCCGCTGTTGTGCACGGCGGGGGCATCCTGCTCGACGCCTCCAACGACAACGCCGGGTCGCTTGTGTTGCGGAACAGCACGGTGGTCGACAACTCCGCCGGCAACCCCCTCGGCCAGGACCTCGCCGGCTACACCTACGGGTCGAAGGTGCCCTCGGAGTTTGACGTGAGTGGGTCGATCATCGGTACGAGCGTCGCCACGGGAGGTGCCGGCACCAACTGCTACCTGCCGGCCACCTGGACCTGGACCGGCAGCGGGCCGAACCTCTCAAGTGATGGCTCGTGCGCATTCGGAACGGGGCCGAACGCCACCACCGTCGCCGACGATCTGCGGCTCGGTCCACTGCAAACGAACGGCGGTCAGACCCCCAGCCGCATGCCGTTGC
Organism: Actinomycetes bacterium; assembly: GCA_031415655.1. Classification (GTDB taxonomy): domain Bacteria; phylum Actinomycetota; class Acidimicrobiia; order Acidimicrobiales; family Acidimicrobilacustridaceae; genus JAKOVR01. Next base: position 36,797 of record JANOSD010000043.1, on the reverse strand, counting down.
GTGGTTCCCCGGCCATCGATGCCGTGACCGCCACTGCTGCCGCATGCACCGGATCCGACCAGCGCAACACTTCCCGTCCCCAGGGTGGATCGTGCGATCTCGGCTCGGTGGAACGGGCGCTCGGCGGCTACCACGCCGCACCCCTGTCCCGCATCGGCGACACTCGCACGGGCGTGGGTGGACCGGCGCTTCCACTGCAGGCGGCCGACCCCAGCGCTCGAACGTTGCGCATCGGCGGTGCCGTGGGCTCGACCACGGCCGGTGCGGAAGGCGTGGTCGTCAACATCACGGTGGCCAACGCCACGGCCGATTCGCATCTCACCGTGTGGCCGAACGGCGCACCGATGCCCAACGCCAGTTCGCTCAACTTCCTGGCCGGGGAGACACGAGCGAACCTCGTGACCATCCGGCTCGGGGTCGACGATTCGATCAGCTACCGAACCAACGCCGGTGCCGTCGACGTGATCATCGACATCGTGGGCTGGTATGACGACGGCTCCAGCGGCGTGGGCCTTCCCGCATCGCCCTGCCCATGCGGTAGCGCCTTCGTGCCGATCGCCCCGACTCGGGTGGCCGACAGCCGGACCGGCACCGGCGTTGCCCAAGGCCCGCTCCCGTTGGCGGGCACGGCCGAAACCTTGGTTGCGCCAGTCCCGAGTGTGCCCACCGGCGCCACTGCGGTGGCCGTGAACCTCACCGTCACCGGCGGATCGGCCGACGGGTTTCTCACCGCCTACCCCACCAACTCGGGTGCGGCACCGGCCACCTCGTCGGTGAACTGGAAGGCTGGCCAGACCGTGAGCAACCTCGCCATCGTGCCGCTCCTCTCCAGCCAAGAGTTCAGCGCACCCAAGCCGGGGATCGTGCTCCGCGGCAACGCCGGCAACTTCCACGTGATCATCGATGTGGTCGGCTACTTCGTGGTCGACCCGACCGTTGGAACCGCGTCCGGGCGGGCCGCCCTGCAATCGCCGCAGCGCATCTTCGACTCGCGGTCTGGCGCGCCCCTCGGTCCGGGGGAGGTGCGTACCTTCGCCGTCGGCCCGGGGGCGAGGGCGGTGGCGGTCAACCTCACCGCTACCGAGGCCTCGACCGACACGCACCTCACGGTATGGCCCGGTGGCCAACCGCTGCCCGCGACGTCATCGCTCAACATTGCCCCGGGCCGAGCGCTGGCGAACATGGTGCTGGTCGGGGTGGGGGTCGACGGCACGGTGCAGGTGCGAAACAACAGCGGGACCGTGCACGCCATCGTCGACCTCGCCGCCGTCTACCGCTGACGACTCGGCCCTGGTGTCGGCCGGCGCTCGCGCTCCCTTGTCCGGATTCTGAGGAACAGCGTCCAGAACGGCACGGAGGGGTCAGCCTCGGACGGGGTCAGCCTCGGACGGGGTCAGCGGGTCAGGCCGGGGCGCGGGTGAATCGGGAGGCGAGGGCGACCGACTTGGTGACGGCGATCCCGGCGACCTGCAGGATCGGCGCGGCGATGAGCAAGACCACACCCAGAAGGCGCACCAGCCCGGGCTGGCTGTCGTCGACGAGTGACGCACCCAGCCGGGCGACGAAGACCGCCGGGGCCACAGCGATCACGCTCATGGCAACCGTGATGCCGGCCAATACCAATCGTGCCCGCGCCGGGAGGGCCTTGGTGTCGAATCCGGCGAGCCGCGCCGGCACCGCTACGAAAAGCACCAACTGCACCGTGAGGAACACCCCCACACGGGCGGTCACCGAATACTGATCCTGCGGCAGCGGGAGCAGCACCGGGAACAGCCGCAACAAGCCGGCAAATCCACCCCACGCCATGGCCCGAAAAGCGAGCCCGGGGTCGTCGCGTACGAGTAGGAGACCGAGACGAATGCGTGGCCGATCGGGGTTGGTGGCGGCGAGCCCGAACACGAGGTTGCAGAGGTAGACAAACATGCCCACCGCCGCGAACACCGCCACTTGGTACAGATCGCCGGCCGTCCACCCGGCGGCGCCGAGCCGTTCAGCCGGATCGATCACCGCCTGCTCCCATCGTCGAAGGTCCACGATGGCTGCGCTCACCACCGCCGTGATCCACAACGCGGGAATCAACTCGATGAGCGCCAATCGCCAATTGCGGTAGAGCAGTCGGATGCCGTCGAGCAGCGCCACACCCACGCTGACAACGAGCACGAGGGCATGGCTCCGCAGACGGTGACCCGAACGTGTGGGCGTGGACTCGATCCATCCATCGACCCGGGTGGCATCGCCCGAACGAATCGCCGCCAACGCCGACCGTGCGGACGCGGCAGTACCCGGACCATCGGCGACAGCAGCGGCAGCGTTTTCCGAATCACCCACGGAGCAAGAGACCCCGATAGCCATCGGCGAATCCCGCTCGACGCAGCGCTGCCACCAGCTCGACCGGAGCCTCGTTGATCGGACGACCGTCCACCTTGCCGATCTCGATCTTGTTGAGGCGTCCACTCCGCACGAGGCTCACCAGCGCGGCGGCGATGTGATCCCCGTAACGCTTCTCGGAGTCCCGATCGTCGGCCGCGTTCAGACGACCGGCATCAGGTGGGAAGGTGACGAGGCTTCGTCCCCCCTTCTCCAGGTAGGCCACGACATCACCGTCGATGAGCACCACTTGCGACCCCGCCCGGCGAGCCGGCCGTGCCGATACGGCGAGAGTCGCCGGGTCGACCGCGCCCGGCGGCCACGACAACGCCGCACCGTAGGGCTGAGCCGGATCGGTGGCGGCCAGCGTCAACACGAAACGTTCCTCGTCGCGTTGATCACGTTGGTGACGGAGGCGGTCGACGGCGCCGGGCAGCGCGAACTGGGCGGCACCCAGGCCCGCCACGAAATAGCCGCGGCGCACATGTCCCTGCTCTTCGAGCACCTTGAGCATCGGATAGATCCCGGCATACCCGCCGTGCGTTCCCTCGGCCAGCACCCCTTCACGGGTAACCACACCGTGACGTTCGAGCAGTTGAAGCGCCCGGGCATGCGCGACCTCGGTGGTGCTCGCTGGAGGTCGCAACAACGGGGCCACCAACGACCATCGGCCAGCGGCGGCGGGAGGGCCGAGCCGAGTGGTGCCGGCCGCCGCCCGAGCCCCGGCGCGAAGGGCGCCACGAGACAGGTTGGGTCGGGGGCCGAGGCCCGATCGGGCCGCCGCGCCACGACCGCCCGTGCCACGACCGCCCGTGCCACGACCGCCGGTGCCACGACTGCCGGTGCCACGACTGGCCGGACTGGAGCGGCGCGTTCCGCGGCCCCGCGCCGACGCCACCATGGCCCGAAGGGGGGCCAGAGAATCGTTCGTGACCTCGCCGGACCACACGAGATCCCACAGCGCAGCGAGCACGGAGCCATCGTCGTAGGGGAGGTCGGCCGCTTGGGCGGCGGCCACGAGATCAGGCCAGAACACGGCGCCGCGAGTGTGCAGGCACTCGCGAAGTGCGGGCGCATAGCCGTCGGCTTCGGCGCCCGGTGGCGACGTGGGGACAACGGAGCCGGGGTCCGACGCCGGGTCCAACGCCGGACCCGAATCCGAGTCCGTGCCCGGGGCCGGAACACCGAAACTCACGCCGTTGTCGGGCAACAGAAGGCCGATCTGGTCGCGGAAGAACAGCCGGATACGACCGTCATTGGCACCAATGCCACCGGCGCCGGTCCACACCACTTCGCCCCGGGCGAGCAGTTCGTCGAGCATCGACGGCTGATACCGGTCCACCCGCACCGGCAACACGTCGGTCTCGAGTACCGATGCCGGAATGGCCGTTCCCTGCAGTGATCCGATGGCATCGACCAACACATCGGGCCCGGATCGGGGAGGCGACGAGATGCCCTGCCATGCCGGGAGGAATCGAGCGAGCGCAACACCGTCCACCGGTTCCACTTCACGACGAAGGGCGGCGAGTGATCGGCGACGGAGCTGACGGAGCACATCGGCGTCGCACCACTCCCTCGATACTCCGCCGGGTCGGAACTCCCCGAGCACGAGCCGGTCCGCCGCTTCGAGGCGAGCAAGCACCGGGGTGACCCGAGCCGGGCTCACGCCATAACGGGCGGCCACCTGCTCCGTCACAAACGGGCCGTGGGTACGGGCAAACCGGGCCACGAGGTCGCCCAGCGGATCGTCGACCGACATGGTGTACGCCGCCGGCAACCCGGGCGGGAGGGCCACGCCAAGCGCATCACGAAGCCGGGCGGCATCGTCACTGGCCGCAATGCGCTCCTCCCCCGCCACGTGGATCACCATGGCTCGACGCTCTGCCACGAGCCCCGCAATCCATGCCTGCACGTCGGCCGACTCGGCTTCGGCCCGGGCATCGAGTTCCCAGCGGTCGAGCGGTCCGAGCACGCGGAGCAAGTCATGCAACTCGTCGGCGTCGCGGGCACGCCGACCATCGGCGAGACGTTGGAGCTCAAGTTCGAGGTCGGCCAGCACGTCGGCGTCGATGAGCTCCCGCAGCTCTTCGGAGCCGAGCAATTCTCGGAGGAGGTCTTTGTCGAGTGACAACGCCGTAGCCCGCCGCTCCGCCACCGGTGAGTCGTAGTCGTACATGTAGACCGCCACCCAACCAAAGAGCAGCGACTGGGCGAACGGCGACGCCTTCTTGGTATCAACCGCGGTGAGCCGGATCGTGCGGTTCTCCAACGACGCCAAAACGTGGCGCAACGCGGGCAGATCGAACACGTCGTTCACGCACTCGCGGGTGGCTTCGAGCAGCAAGGGAAAGTCCGGGTAACGCACCGCCACCTGCAGGAGGTTGGCGGCCTTCTGCCGCTGCTGCCAGAGGGGGGTTCGTCGACCGGGATTGCGTCGGGGCAACAGCAAGGCCCGAGACGCCGCCTCGCGGAATCGACTGGTGAACAACGCGGTGGTGTGAAGGTGCCCGATCACCAACTCGTCGACTTCCTCGGGACGCACGAGCAACTCTTCGATCGGCAACTCGTCCACCCCGTCGGGAAGCCGCAACACGATGCCGTCGTCGCTCCACATCAGCTCCGGCTCCGAGCCCAGCCGCTCCCCCAATTTCACTCGCAGGGCAATGGCCCACGGCGCGTGCACCTGGGCACCGAAGGGGCTGAGGATGCAGATGCGCCAGTCGCCGATCTCGTCTTTGAACCGCTCCACCACGATGGTTCGATCGTCGGGCACCACCCCGGTGGCTTCCGCCTGCTCGTCGAGGTAGGCCACGAGATTGTTGGCGGCGCGCTCGTCGAGACCATGGATCGTGCGCAGTCGTTCGTGCGCGCCTTCAGGGGACAACTGCCGGATCTCCCGCTGAAACGCCCCCACCGCTTGCCCCAACTCGAGAGGACGGCCGGGGCCTTCGCCGTGCCAGAACGGCATCTTGCCGGGCATTCCTGGTGCGGGGGTGACGATCACTCGGTCGTGGGTGATGTCCTCGATGCGCCACGTGGAGGCGCCAAGCAAGAACGTCTCCCCGGGGCGACTTTCGTACACCATCTCCTCGTCGAGCTCGCCCACCCGAGCACCGTCGGGGAGAAACACGCCGTAGAGCCCGCGGTCCGGGATGGTGCCGCCGCTGGTGACCGCAAGCCGTTGGGAGCCGGCCCGCCCCCGCACGACATCGTCCACCCGATCCCACACCAGCCGGGGCCGCAACTCACTGAACTCGTCACTCGGATACCGCCCGGCGAGAAGGTCGAGCACGTTGTGGAGCACATCGTCGGAGATGTCGGCAAAGGTGGCGCTGCCCCGCACGAGCGCCGCCAAATCGGCGAGGGGCCAGTCGTCCATGGCGCACATCGCCACGATCTGCTGAGCCAGCACGTCGAGTGGGTTACGGAGGTACCTGGTGTGCTCGATGAGCCCGTCGCGCATGCGCTGCACCACCACCGCGGCTTCCACCAGATCGGCCCGGTGTTTCGGGAACAACTTCCCACGGCTCGGCTCCCCTACCTGGTGGCCGGCCCGACCCACACGTTGCAGACCACTGCTCACCCGGCGCGGGCTCTCCACCTGGATGACGAGGTCGACGGCACCCATATCGATGCCGAGCTCCAAACTGCTGGTGCACACCAGGGCGCGCAGATCGCCCCGCTTGAGCTCGTCCTCGATCTGCAGGCGCTGCTCCCGGGAGAGTGACCCGTGATGGGCCTTCACCAGCGCGTGTTCGGGTTCAGGGGGCGACGTGCCGTCGGCCTCCGCCGCTCGGCTCACGCCTTCGAGCTCGAGCTCGTTGAGGCGAGTGGCCAAACGTTCGGCCAGGCGCCGGGCGTTCACGAAGATGAGGGTGGACCGATGCTCGTGAATCAGCTCGAGCAGGCGCGGATGCATCGACGGCCAAATGCTGCGGCGAACCGGGGCGACGGCGTAGGGGTTTGCCGCTTCCCCGTTGGCATCGGACGGCGCATCCGTGAGCTCGCCCAGCGCGCCCATGTCGTCGACCGGCACGATCACTTCGAGGTCGAGCAGTTTGCGCACCCCGGCGTCGACAATGGTGACCGCCCGAGGTGCCCGGTCTGGCCCCGAGCCGGGGGAGAACCCACCGAGGAACCGGGCCACCTCTTCGAGCGGACGTTGCGTGGCCGACAGTCCAATGCGTTGCACGGGACGGTCGGTGACGGCATCGAGCCGTTCGAGGCTGAGGGCGAGGTGGGCGCCGCGTTTGCTCGCCGCCATGGCGTGGATCTCGTCGATGATCACCGCCTCGATGCCCTGCAGGGTTTCCCGGGCTTGGGAGGTGAGCAGCAGATAGAGGGACTCGGGGGTGGTGATGAGCAGGTCCGGCGGGTGACGGATCATGCGGCGGCGGTCTTGGCTGCTGGTGTCGCCCGTGCGCATCCCGACGGTGGGCGGATGGAACGGGAGGTCGAGGCGTTCGGCGGCGAGCTCGATGCCGGCGAGCGGCGCTCGGAGGTTCTTTTCCACGTCCACCGCAAGGGCACGCAGCGGCGAGAGGTAGAGGATTCGGGTGCGGCGATTGCGGTCTTCCGGCGGCGGTGTGGTGACGAGTTGGTCGAGGCCCCACAGGAACGCCGCCAGCGTTTTTCCCGATCCGGTGGGAGCGAGGATCAACGTGTGATCGCCCTTGGCGATGGCCGGCCAGCCCTGGGACTGGGGTGGCGTCGCGGTGCCGAACGTCGTGCGGAACCACTCGGCCACGGGCGACGAGAACGGGGCCAGCGGATCGCCGGCTTCACCGGTGGGCTTCATTCGGGGCACCCGCCCACGCTACCGACTGCCCGCCCCTCCAGCCTTCCCTCCCCCCTTCGCGTTTTGGTTGGGTATACGCTACTTTTTTGTTGCGTCCCCCATACAAAAACGCGTGGTTGGGGTTCGGGGCGTGTGGGGTTAGGGGAGGTCGAGGGCGACGAGGTCGTCGAAGGTTTCGCGGCGCACCACGAGGCGGGCGACGCCGTCGGCCACGAACACCACTGCCGGGCGGGGCACCTTGTTGTAGTTGCTGGCCATCGAATGGCCGTAGGCACCGGTGACAGGGGTGGCGAGGATGTCACCCACGGCAATGTTCACCGGCACGTGCGCATCACGCACGAGCAGATCGCCGCTCTCGCAGTGTTTGCCCACGATGGTGACGATGTCGGGCCGAGGATCGAGCGGGCGAGCCGGAAGGAACGCCTCGTACCCACTGTCGTAGAGCACTGGCCGGGGGTTGTCGCTCATGCCGCCGTCGACCGAAACGTAGGTGCGAATTCCGGGGATCTCTTTCGTGGTGCCGACGGTATAGAGGGTGACGCCGGCCTGGGCAACGATGGCCCGTCCCGGCTCTGCCGTCACCCGGGCATTGATGTCGTTGGCTTGCACGGCCCGATGGATGGCATCGGCCCACTCGGCGAAGCTGGGCGCCTCTTCGCCCGCCACGTAGGCCACCCCGAGCCCACCGCCGACCGAGAGCTCCGGCAGCTCGTGGGCCTGAAACCACGGTGCCAGCACGGCGATGGCCTGAGCGAAAAAGTCGGCGTCGAACACGTTGGACCCAATGTGCATGTGCAGTCCGACCAGCTCGACCCCCACCGACGCCAACGCCCGACCAAAGGCGGCGTGGGCAGCACCGGTATGTACGCCGAAGCCGAACTTGGAGTCGTCCTGCCCCGTCATGATGTATTCGTGGGTGTGGGCCTCGATGCCGGGAGTGATCCGCAACAAGATCTTGGGGACAGCGAGACCTTCACGAGCGACGAGTTGCTCGATCCGGTCGAGTTCGTCGAACGAATCGACCACGATCCGCCCGATCCCTTCCTCCATGGCACGGCGCAGTTCGGCGTCGCTCTTGTTGTTTCCGTGCAGGGTGAGTCGGTGGGCGGGCACGCCGGCGGCGCGGGCGACGTGGTACTCGCCGCCGGTGCTCACGTCGAGGTGCATGCCTTCGTCGTGGGCGAGCCGGGCCATCGCGAGGCAGAGGAAGGCCTTCGTGGCGTAGTGCACGCCATCAGGAAACGCCGCCACCGCCTGCCGGCAACGAGCCCGGAGGTGGGCCTCGTCGTACACGAATAGCGGTGTGCCGAACTCGGCGGCGAGGGCAACTGTGTCGCACCCGCCGATGGTGAGATGGCCGGTATCTGGGTGGACGGCGGCGGTCGAAGGCAACAGCCCGAACGGCAGGGGGTGGCCGGTGGGACCATCTGCCGTCATCCTGGCCGCTCCGTCATGCTTTCCGGCGAAACGCAGCCGAAGTGGGCACACATTTTGTCGTCCTGACGACAAAATGTGTGCCCAGTTCGGAAAAAGGGGGTCACAGGGTTTCGGGGGGTCCCATGGCGTCGGGGGGTCACAGGGCGTCGGGGGCGCTCACGCCGAGCAGGTCGAGGCCGATGGCCAGGCCGACGATGGCCGCATCTACCAACCAGAGCCGGGCCTGGGTGAGCGGGGGTGGGGTCTGATCGGAGATGACGTAACAGTCGTGATGGAAGCCGTGAACGGTGCCAGCGAGGTCGCGCACCCAGGTGGCGATCTTGTGGGGGGCGCGCTCCCGGCAGGCCAGCGCCACGACATCGGGCAGCTCGGCCAGGGTGCGGAGAATCTCGATTTCACGTTCATGGACCAGCAGGCTCAGGTCGACGGCGTCGATCGGTTGCCGCGCAACACCCACCTCGGCCGCCTTGCGACCGATGGCGTGGAGCCGAGCATGGGCCATCTGCACGTAGAACACCGGGTTCTCCATACCCTGCGCGGCCACCTTGGCGAGGTCGAAACCCTGTTGCGTGTCGGCACTTTGCAGCAGGAACGTGAGCCGGGCGGCATCGGCTCCCACCTCGTCGATGAGGTCCCGTAGCTCCACGAGGTCGCCGGTGCGTTTGGAGATCTTCACCTCCACGCCGTCGCGCAGCAACGTGACGAACTGGGTGAGGGCCACGTGGAATTCGTCGGGATCGTGCCCGAGGATCTGCAGGGCCGCTTTCATACGGGCGACGTAGCCGTGGTGATCGGCCCCCCATACGTCGATCAAACGATCGAATCCGCGGCCGAACTTGTCGCGGTGGTAGGCGATGTCGGGGAGGACGTAGGTGAACTCGCCGGTGCTCTTCACCAGCACGCGGTCCTTGTCGTCGCCGAAGTCGGTGGTGCGCAACCACACCGCACCGCCATCGTCGTAGACGTGACCGCTGGCCCGAAGGTCGGCGAGCGTGGCATCGATGGCGCCGCTGTCCACCAACGACCGCTCACTGAACCAGGCGTCGAACTCAATCCCCATCGCGCCGAGCACGGCACGGTGGTCGGCGATGGCTCGCGCCTCGCCCCACTCGCCGGGGTCGGCATCAGCGGGCATCTCGGCCGACCAGTCGATGATGTATTGGCCGCGGTAGCCGTCTTCGGGAACGTCCTCGCCCTTCTTCCGGGCGAGCAGGCTCTGCGCGAACTTGTCCATCTGCACGCCGCGGTCGTTGAGGTAGTACTCCCGACTCACGTCGAAACCACAGCGAGTGAGCAACCGGGCCAGGGAGTCGCCGTAGCAGGCGTTGCGACCATGACCCGGATGCAGCGGGCCAGTGGGGTTGGCGCTCACGAACTCCACGTTCACCCGACCCGTGCTGCCGGCGTTGAGATCAGGCCGGGCGTAGCCGGCAGTGCCTTCGGCGACCACGATGGCAAGCACGGCGTGCAGCCACGACGGATCAAGGTGGAAATTCACGAACCCCGGACCCGCAATATCGACCTGACGCACGTGGGCGGGCGGGTTCGCCGTGAGGTGTTCGGCCAACTGCTGGGCCAACTCCCGAGGGTTGCGGCCGGCCTTCTTCGCGGTCGCCAAAGCGACGTTGCTCGACCAATCGCCGTGCTCGCGGCGGGCCGGCTGCTCGATGTTGATCAACTCGGGAATGGGGTCGACCCCCAAAACCACGAGCGCATCCCGCAGGGCCTCGATGAGCGCGTCACGAATCATCCCCGGAGTCTACGAGCGCGCTTCCCGGCCCCCCGAATGGGTTCACCTCCCTGGGTGCGCTGGAGCCGCTCCGGCGCACCCAAGGGTGAAGTCAGAGGAAGTAGCCGATGACGTCGACGAAGAAGTCGGTGCTCGACGTGGCGGGCACGAAACAGCGGAACGTCTCGGCGGAGCTCACGGCAACAATGGTGGTGTTGGCCACGATCGTTCCGGGTTGGGACCAGTTGAGGGTGGATGTGCCCGGGAACGCGATGCCGGCGCGGTAGGCAGCAAGAAAGCCATTGGCCGAGGTGTTCACCACCGTGAAGTTGGCGAGTACCGCCGTGGCGCGGTCGGGCACGCCCGAACCGTTGCCTTTGGCGTCGATGTCTCGGGTGGAGCCGTTGGCGAGGGGCGACTTGGTGCCGAGCGCTGGCGCGTTGCCGGGACGACTGTCGTACACCCGGGTGGGCGTGGGGAGCAGGTGCAACTGACCGGCCGTGCCGGGGCCGGCCACCTTTCGGAACGTGCCTGGCGTCCCCGTGGTCACACACACCCAGAGGTCGGCGTTGTTGTCTTCGATCATGTCGCCCTCGGTGTGTTGCGTGGCTGTGCTGTACGGCGCCGCGCCGCTGGCGTTGAGGGCGATGTCGGCGCGGCCGCCGCTGGCGTAGATGCCGGCGCCGGTTCCAATCCCCACTACCCCAAAACCCGATTCGATCGACGAGTATCCGTAGACCCCGCTCGACACCACACCTTCGGTGGCGAATCCCTGCACCGCGGCGGGAAACAGCGTGAGACCAACGGTGCCGTCCTGCACCACGAACAGGCCCATGGTGCCGCTGCGCCCGCTCGACCGAAGTTCGGTGGTGGCCGACGCGGCGTTCGATCCTCCACCGTGGTCGCCGAGCACCAAGTGGTCGCCGTTGGCGGCGGCGGCCGGAGAGGCTTGACCGGCAGCCAGCAGCGCGCCGCCGGCCAGGGCACCGGCAGCGCCGGTACCCAGCCGTCGGAGCATCTGCCGCCGGCCCTCGTCCACCGATTCGGCGGATGCCGTGGGAACCGAGGCTGAGCCTGCGGCGAGGGCGGGGGCAGCGGGTGCGGAAGAAGGACGGAAACGGGATGTACGGGGGGAAGTCATGAGGGACGCTCCTTCGAGATGCAGGCGGGCGGACCGTTCCGTCCCGCCCCCTCCCGACCGCTCACTTGGCCCGGTCTTACACGCCTCGTTCGAATCGGTGTTCAGCGATCACTTCGGCGGCGCGACGGCGGCCGCTTTCGCTTGCCGGGCGACGAGGTCGAGCAGGTCTCGCATGGCGAGGTTGGGGTCGACGAGGTGCAGCGTGGGCAGGAACCGATCGAAGAGCCGTTCGACGCGAGGGTCGCCCGCGACCGGGTCGGTGGCGATCTCCAGGTACGGCTGTCCGGCGGAGTCACGCCCACAACGGGCGGTATAAAAGTTTGGCCACACCTCGCTTGGCGTTGTCACATCGGGGGTCGACTTCGAGAGGTAGGGACCGGTGAGCGGCACCGCCCGATCGCCTGCCGTGAGGTCCGCCGGATTGGTACAGGCTCGATCCATACCGGCCGCGGGTGCTCCCGTAACCGGGGGATGGCTCACGGCGAAGGAGTCGTACGCCACCACGCAGGCGGTCTCGTCTGGCTGTGAACACAACGGCAGCGACGAGAAAGTTCCGCCCACCAACTTGCCGGTAGGTACCACGATGTAGCCGACGGGGCCGAGCAGAAGTGCCGACACGAGTTTGGAGCGGAGCGCCGCGCCCGAGTCGCCTTCGAACCGCTTCTTCATCACGGCGATGAGGTGGTGTGTGCCTTGGGAGTGGCCCATCAGCACGAAGGGACGACCGTTGTTCTGGGTGGCCAGGTAATGGTCGAACGCCTCCTCCACCTGGGCGTCGCCGATCGCCAGAAACTCGGCCGCCCGTCCATCTCGATAGCCGGCACCGGTCATCTGCTCATAACGAGGAGCGAACGGCCGGCACACCTCCTCGAATCGGGCGAAGGTGTTCTGCACCACGATTGCTTCGAGCGGGTTCACCGGTTGCGAAAAGCTCCGCACGCCGGCCACCGGGTTCGTGTCGACCGTGGGGTAGACGTAGAAACAATCGATAGACGGCGCTGTTGCCGCCTTGTGCTCCACCCCCTTCTGCCCCCTCGCCGACACCTCGGTGACAGACAGGTCGGCGGTATCACACACGTCATCGCGTTTGTCGGGGTGGCAATGCCAGTAGGTGAGGTCGGCGTACCGATCGCTCGGTTTGCCGCCCCGCTCCGGAGCGTTGGCGACACCCGTGGTGCCACTGGCGCCCGTGCTGGTCGAGCCCCCCGCCCCAGATGACGCCGGCACCGACGACGATCCCGCTCCAGCGGTTGCCGCCCCGTTCGCCGCCCCAGCGGTTGCCGCCCCACCGGTTGCCGCCCCGGTCGATCCCGATCCGGAACATCCGACCGCCAGGATTCCCGCCGCCACCACGCCTACCACGATTCTTCGCATGCTCCCGATGTTACCGACGCGCCGATGTTCAGTGCGGGTAGACGCACGAGTTCTGCACAAGCTCAGAGTCGTTCACCACCACCAGTTTCCCAACAACGAGCGAGCCGTCGGGGACCGGCGGCTGACGCTCGAGCGTTGGCAACTCGTGCGCATCGGCCGACCACACCACCACGCCGCGATACTCCCCGGACGGCGAAGGTGTTGGCGGGCTTCGAGGCGTGCACCCGATCGCGCATCATGGCTACTTGTCGGCATCGTTTCACCTCCTCGAGTCGGTGCCACCGCCTCGCACACACGCTTTGGCACCGAAGGACACGGTCGTCGGGCAGCACCAGGAAGGGTAGGACATTCGCTCCTCCGGTGGATTCGCAGTGTGCGCGTTACGGTGCGCTCATGCCCAGCGATGCGTACAACGCCATGCTCCACCTGTTGGGACAGCCGCAACCGATCGACACCCCGATCGAGCAGTACCGCGACACCTACGACTTGATGGGGTCGATGTTGCCGGTGGCCGACGGCGTGACCGCCACCAAGGGCGCCCTCGGTGGCGTACCGGTCCGCACGTTCATTCCCGCCGGGGCCGCCGCCGAGCCCACACGCACGATCCTGTACTTCCATGGCGGTGGCTACGTGATCGGGTCGCCCGTATCCCACCAGGCCCTTACCTCTCACCTCGCTGCTGCCGCCAACGCGACCGTGCATTCCGTGGCCTATCGGCTCGCCCCCGAGCATCCGTACCCCGCCGCCCTCGACGATGCGGTCGAAGCGTTTCAGGCGGTGATCGCCGCCGGAACCGACCCTGCGTCGATCATCCTTGCCGGGGACTCCGCCGGTGGCGGCTTGGCGCTGGCGACCATGTTGGCGGCTCGAGACAACGGCCTCCCGCTTCCCGCCGGCGCCGTGCTGCTTTCCGCGTGGCTCGACCTCACCCAGTCGGGCCGCTCGGTGACGGAGTGCCCCTTCGACGTGCTTCTGTCGGTGGAGCAGCTCGACGCCTGGTCGCGCCTCTACGCCGGTGATGGCACCGACCGAGCCCACCCGACGCTCTCCCCGCTTTTCGCCGACTTCACCGGGCTCCCGCCGATCCTCGTGCACGTCGGTACGGAGGAACGGCTGCTCGACGACAGCCGCAGACTCGCCGAGCGGGCCGCCGCTTGCACGCCGCCGCTCGACCTCACCCTCCACGTGGGCGACGGCATGATGCACGTTTGGCACTATTTCGCCGGAGCAACGCCGGAGGCCGACGAAGCCGTGGCCGCAGTCGCCGAGTGGATCGTGCGTCGCACGCCCTGATCCTTGGTTCGACAGGGGAACCAATCAACGCAGTGGGAGGGGCGAACGACCTCGCGCTATCCTGCCGTCGTCATCCTGCCCTCGTAGCTCAGGGGATAGAGCGTCGGCCTCCGGAGCCGAATGCGGGCGTTCGAATCGCCCCGAGGGCACCAACAGGTTCGGCCGCTGACCCGTGCATCAACGGCGGTCAGCGGGAACTGCGTTGGCCGCAAGGGCGGCAGCGCGGTAACGGGACACCAATCGGCGAGATAACTCTTCCGCACGGGCGTGACCAACCACGCGGAAGGACAACGAACGCATGAACGATCGTGAGCACCCTCCACGTTCCGGAGCGACAGATCGTCCGCCGGCGGCGGCGGCCCCGAGCAGGAATCGGCGTGTCGTCCTCGGTCTTGGCGCCGCCGCTTTCGTGATCGTTGGCGGGCTCGCCTGGTTTCTCGCGGGGCAAGACAAGTACCCGTGCCGAGCCTCGAAGGGATACGGCTTCGGACCAGCCCTCGTCGACCCACCGAGTTCCCTCCCGGCCACACCAGAAGCGGCACTCCGAGCGTTCGCATCAAGCGGCGCACCTTCGCTGACCGCAGAACCGATACCCGCCGAAGGCTGGGTGGAGTACCGAGGGCGCTGGGTTCATGAACTCCCCAGCGGCAACTTCTACGAAGTGAACCTCACCCGGAACGACAACGGATGGCAAGTCAGGGACCCCAAGGTGTGCGCCCCGTAGCGGTGATCGTGGCTAGGTGATATTTATAGTTGCCGTATAAATCGATAAAGGTAAGAATACTTTCCATGAGTAACCACGTCCTGTCGCCGGTGGCATCGGAAGCACTGCAGATTCTGGCGGCGTCGATTCGTGCGGGGCGGCTGCAACGACGGTGGTCCGTCACCGAACTGGCCGAACGAATCGGGGTGTCCCGCCCGACGGTCACCAAGATCGAGCGCGGCGACCCCGGCGTCGCCGTCGGCACCACCCTCGAAGCCGCCGCCCTCCTCGGCATCGCGTTGTTCGACGAACAGGACGACGTCCGCGCGCACTACGGCGCCCGCAGGCGCGCCGAGCTTGCGCTCCTGCCGGCCGCCGCCCGCCGCCCGAAACGAGCCGTCGACGATGACTTCTGACTTGCTGACCAACCCACCAGTCGAGGCATTCGTTTGGATCTGGCTGCCCGACGCCATGCAGCCGGTGGTGTGTGGCCGACTCGACGAGGGGACGCCCGTCACCTTCACGTACGCCCGGTCCTACCTGGCTCGGACCGACGCCGTCCCGGTATTCGAGCCGGAGCTCCCGTTGCGGTCAGGTATCCACGAACCCGTCGATGGCCAACGGCTTCCGCTCAGTATCGATGACGCCATGCCCGACGCGTGGGGGCGAAGGCTCGTGAACGATCGACTCGGCGCTGGTTATGCCGAGCTCCCGGAACTCACGTATCTCCTCGCCTCCGGATCCGACCGGTTCGGCGCACTCGACTTCCAGGCCTCGAGCACTCAGTACGTGCCGCGGATTGTCGAGGAGCCGACGCTCGAGGAACTCACGGATGCCGCCCGCCACATCGAAGCGGGCGAGCAACTCAGCCCGCGCCTCAAGCTGGTGCTCTTGCGCGGCACCTCCATCGGTGGCGCTCGCCCGAAGGCGCTCATACAACACGACGGAACAAGCATGATCGCCAAGTTCTCCTCGACGACCGACACCTATCCGGTTATGCAGGGCGAGTACCTCGCCATGGCCCTGGCCGGGCGCTGCGGACTCACGATTGCCCCCGTCGAACTGGTGCAGGTGGCCGGTCGTTTCGTGCTGCTGGTCGAACGTTTCGACCGGCCGGGCAAAGACCGTCGTCGTCGAGTGGTCTCTGCGCTGACCGTGCTGGGACTGTCGAGCTTTCCGTCTGGCCGGTATGCGACCTACACCGCTCTCACCCACAAGATCCGCAGCTCATTCGCCAATCCTGACGCGACCCTGAGGGAACTCTTCGGTCGTATTTCCTTCAACATCCTCAGCGGCAACACCGACGATCATGGCCGGAATCACGCCGCGTTCATCGAGGACAACAACCTGGTGCTCACCCCGGCGTACGACATCTGTCCTCAGGCGCGTTCCGGAGGGCGCGCCGCTCAGGCGATGGCGTATGGCGCCGACGAACGTGATGCGCGGGTTGCGCCCCTCATCGCCAGCGCGAGGGGTTACCACCTAGATGAAGAATCGGCCAAGACAATCGCCGCCGAACAGGAGCACATCATCCGTACCAACTGGGATGAGGTGTGCGACGAAGCCCGCCTCACCAAGACGCAGCGCAAGGTGTTCTTTGGTGGGCAGTTCCTCAACCCCTACGCCTTCGAGACCTGACCCGTATCAGGAGGGCTCTGACGGTGGATAACGAGCCAGCGCTTCTCGCAGCCGACCGAGCACGGCGTCCCGCAACGACGCCGGTGCCAGCACCTCCACGTGCGGGCTCAACGCAAGAATGTCGAGCACGGTGCCGTCGAATGACCGGATCGGAAAGGTCGCCTCGACGATGACTAGATCCTCATCCGGCGTTCGGTCACCCACCCCCCGCACACGCAATGGTTGCAAGAGGCCGAGGACGGTGGCGAGCTGTCGGCCCTCCGGGGTGATGAGAATCGTGGCCCGCCGGGGACGGGTGGAATGCAGCCCGGAAGGCCCCCACACGTCCGGCTGCGGAAGCGAAACATGGTGCCCTTCGAGCAGCTGAAAGCCACCGCCCGGACCACGGGTGGCATACACCGGGATGCCGGCCCCGGACAACGCCTCGATGTCGCGCAACACCGTTCGTTCGCTCACCTCGAGCTCGGCGGCGAGATCGCCCGCGGTCACCCGTCCACGTTTCTCGAGGATCACCATCAACCTCACCAGCCGTCCTGCGCGCATCGAGGGATTCTTCCAGATTCATGACAGAAGATGTCGTGTATTGCTCACTACGGTGACTCGGGCTGCTACTAAAATCCCGAGGAGAACCACATGAGCGATGTCGACGGCACCGGAACACCCGACGATCCGTGGATGCTGTGCACCCCGCCCGGCAAATCCATGTTCGAGGCCTACCGCGACCCCGATGCTGATCCACCGTCGTTGGTGGTTCAGGTAGCGACCACGCAACTCCGTTACCACCTTCGCTGCATCGATGACCTCCACGAGATGTTGCGGGAAGCCGGAGACTGGGTACCCCTCGGAAACGCCGACGAGCAAAAGCCCGCCGCCGATGGCACCGTCGAAGGATGGGGACGAGCCGAAACCAATCCCGTCGGCGGTTGGTACGGATTGAAGAAGGGGCTGCGAGGTCGTTTCGGCAACTACGTGCCACCGGTGCTCGAAGTGCTCGGCCTCGCCGAAGTGGAACACAACGCTCGGAACAACCGAATGCGAGCGATCTGAGCTTTCGGGCCGTCAAGGGGCGGCGCCAAAGCGGCGCTCCAGTCTCCATTCGACCAACCATGAATCGGCAGCGATGCGAAATGATGGCGAGCCCGGTGAGCCTCAACTGCTTCCAGGAGCGGTGTCGGGTCTACGAGGACACCGTGGTCGTACGGACGGAGGGAGGTCCGTTTCACCGCCCATTCGCCGACGTCTGGCGCGGCGATCCCCCGACGTCTGGGCTGGCGATTGGCGCCGCCAACGTGCCGATGGCCACCCCCCACTTCACCGGTTGAGCCCCGATGCCGGCGGCGACGGTAGGCGCGAGCGAGCAGGTCACGGGCTCCGGTGGATGGCATGCTGACCCGATGCCCTCGACTGTCCCTCCGTTCATCGCCGACGCATTCATCGAAATGGCCCACCGCATCGTGTGGGCGTCCGTGGCCACCGTCGATCATCACAATCGCCCGCGGAGCCGGGTGCTGCACCCCCTCTGGGAACGCCAAGGTGACGACCTCGTCGGTTGGGTCGCAACCGGGCCGACGCCCACCAAACTCGCCCACCTCGCCCACAGTCCATTCGTTTCGGTGAACTACTGGTCCACCGACCAAGACACCTGCGTCGCGGAGTGCAACGCCGAGTGGATCACCGACGATGCGTCGTGCATTGAAATGTGGGACCGCTTCAAGAACGCGCCACCACCGGTGGGCTACGACCCGGCGATCATCCCACCGTGGAAGAACGGCCCAACCTCCCCCGCGTTCGCGATCTTGAAGCTGGATCCCTGGCGTGTGCGTGTGTTCCCCGGCTCGGTGCTCATGGGGACCGGCGGCGAAGTGCTCACGTGGACGCAAGCTCGCTGAGCGAGCGAGCGGGCAGGCGGGCCGCCATCAGTGCAGTGGACGGGCCGCACGTTCCTGCTTCACGCGGCAGAGTTCGGCGTCGGCGCGTTCGACCGTTGCGACGTCAATCGCGTTGTGAGAGTGCGACACGCCGATGCTCATGCCCACGGTGACGAAAACGCTTCCCACGTCGATTGGTTCGACCATCGCATCGGCAACACGTTCAGCGAGGGCATCGGCGTCGGCCCGAGAGACGCCGGGACAAAGAATGGCGAACTCATCACCACCGATACGGGCGACCAGGTCTTCGGGTCGAACCATGGACGAGACCCGTTCGGCGACGACCTGAAGCACAAGATCGCCGGCGCCATGACCAAGCCCGTCGTTCACCGGCTTGAACCCATCAAGGTCGCAGTAGAGCACCGCGCCGGCGCCCACACCCGCTTCGATCGATTCGAAGAACACTCGACGATTGGCGAGTCCCGTGAGCACATCAGTGCGCGCGAACCGGGCCAGTTCCTCGGCTTGGGCAGTCCATCGCAACACCAATTGGGCGACGATCAACAGTTGTGACTGGCCGAAGGCATGTTGTTCCGGTGATCGCCCGTCGCCGGTGGTCCATATCGTCACCAGTCCAGGCTCTTGCGGACCCCAGAAGAATGGCACCACGGAGAGCTCCACCAAGCCGAGCCTCTGAGCCATGCCACGGCGGTCATCGTCAAGCGCATCGGCGGACCCGCGAAACGGCAAACCAGTACGGCGAGTCTCCGCCCAGGGTGAACCGTCATCCCGACCGTCGACGAGAATCTGGGCAACCCCCGTCGACACCGCATGTTCGGAACGTCCCTGGGTCCAGGCGATCCCGACCTGCGAACCCAGTTCGCGCCAAAGCACAAGATCACACACGCGGGTGAGTACTTGATCGACCGGCTCATCGGCAACCAGGCGACTCATCACCTCATCCATGGTGAGCTGGTGACCGATCTTGCGGGCGTACGCCACGATCAACGTCTCGTCAACGTTCTCCACTGCGGCGGCGAGCACTTCCAGCTCGATCCAGCGTCCGTCCGAGGCGGCAATCCGATACCGCGTGAACCCGTGGGGGAAGGTCTGTTCCTCGGTAGCCGACACCAGAGCGAGCGCGGCCCGATCGATGTCTTCGGGGTGGATGAGGTCGATGGCGTTCGACCCGATAAAAGAAACCGGATGGTGACCGAGACTCTGAAACACGGCGTCGTTGGCGAATCGGATCGCCCCAGTGGATGACATACCGAGCACCAAGAGAGGGGATCGGTCAACAGCCGCGGCAATGACATCAAGGATCGCCGCGCCAAGATCGTGTTCCACGCCCCCATGATGGCCCAGATCGACCGGATGGGCAGACGATGCGAGCGAGGATGCGGGCGCGGGCGGATTGTTCTGCCGACCCACGTCGTGCCTCGCTCACCTACCATCAAGACCTGCCCCTCGCAACAAGGTCTTGTCCATCTATGCCCACGCCCTCGATCGATGTTCCTGCCGCCACCGATCCATCGGAGCCGACCGACTCACACGGGAGCGGGAGCGGGAGCGGGAGCGGGAGCGAACCGATCCGATTCCCGCTTGGCCGACGCTCGTTACTCCTGAGGTCGACCAATGCCACGAGAGCGATCGTGCTCTCGATCGCCGTCGTTGCCGCTGCGCTCCTGGTCGCGTGCGCCTCCTCCCCACCGACCGCATCCGCCGGGGCATCGAAGCCCACGGACAACGCAACCGGATCGGCCATCTACGCCGAGCGCTGCGCCTCCTGTCACGGCGTCGATTTGCGGGGCACCGACAAAGGGCCGCCCCACCTCTCGAAGGTCTACGAACCGGGGCACCACAGCGATGCATCGTTCCGGTCGGCGATCCTCAAGGGTGCCCGACGCCATCACTTTGACTTCGGCGACATGCCCCCAGTCGTCGGCCTCACCGATCAGGAGGTCACCGCCGTGATCGCCTACATCCGCGAGACCCAGCAGCGTGAAGGTTTCCTTCCCTAACGGGCCGCGTGAGGCTGCCGGCATGTATCGAACAGGACGGCTCAAACGTATGGCTCAAGCAGGGCGCCCGATCGAGTTGAAAATACGGCCGGTCGAGGTTGACGTATCGTCCTGTGTCGTTATCATCGTCTTATGACGATGCCAATAATCGGCGTTGGCGCCACACAACGAGCGGCGAGGTTATTCCACAGTCTCTCCGACCCCGTTCGTCTGGCGATTCTGCTCGACCTGCTCGAAGGCGAGCGGCGGGTCACCGACCTCGTCGCCCGTACTGGCCGATCACAGTCCACGGTGTCGGCCCATCTGGCGTGCCTTCGCGAGAGTGGCCTCGTCACCGTCCGGCCGCAGGGCCGACAGTCATTCCATGCGTTGGCATCAGTCGACATCGTCGACCTGCTGCTCGCTGCCCAGCACCTCCTGGCCGCAACTGGTGAGACCGTGTTGCTCTGTCCGGTACACGCCGGGGATGTCCCATGAGCCCAACCAAACCACGATCGGGAGGCGGAGCCAGTGTCTGCCCATGACCATGGCTCCCACACCCATAACCACACCCACACCCACACAACGCCGGCCGGGCCAGGACGGGAGAGGCGCCTCACGATCGCCATTGTCTTGAACGTGGCGATTGTGATCACCCAAGTGGTGGCGGGCATCGCGTCCGGCTCGATCGGTCTGCTCGCCGATGCCGCCCACAACCTCACCGACGTGCTCGCCATCATCGTGGCGCTGATCGCTGTTCGTTTGGCGCAGCGGCCGATCAATGCGGTTCGCAGCTACGGGTACCACCGAGCCGGCGTGATCGCGGCGCTGTTCAACGCCGCCATGATCCTTGCGGTGTGCGGGTACGTGCTCATCGAAGCTGTGCAGCGCCTACGCGATCCTCAACCGATCGACGGCGTCGTGGTGATCGCTGCCGCGTTCGCCGGAGCGGCGGTCAACGCCACCGCTGCCGCCGTGGTGTACGACCGTTCATCGGACATCAACATGCGGGGCGCCCTCCTCCATCTCGTATCGGACGCGCTCACTTCCGTGGCGGTGGCCGCAAGCGGAATCGTGATGTTCGTCTCCAACGGTTGGTACTGGCTCGATCCGGCGATCGCGATCGTCGTGTCGTTGCTCATCGCGTGGCAGGGGTGGCGTCTTGCCTTGCGAGCGACCGACATCCTGCTCGAGAGCACACCCGTCGGGCTCGGCGCCGATGCGGTGACTGCCGCCATGATCGCGGTTCCGGGCGTCGAGGCGGTGCACGATCTCCACATCTGGAGCTTGTCGTCGGAGCTGAACGCCTTGAGCGCCCATGTGGTTCTGACCGGCAATCCCACGCTCGAATCAGCGCAAGTCGTTGCTGCGACGGTGAAGTCCGCGCTCCGCGAGGGGTTCCACATCGACCATGCGACCCTCGAACTCGAGAGCAACCCTTGCGAAGTCGAACCTGGTTGTCACGCCGATCCAGCACTGACAACGCGCACCCTTGCCCGACCCGCGACAAAAGGCCGCCACACCTGACCATCACCGACAAACACCGACAAACACCGATGTCAAGCGGGGTGAGCCTCGGTACCGAAAGTCTCCCGCAGCCGCCCAGACGTCGCCGATTCCTCGCCGATTCACGAACCTACAATCGGCCACACAGTCCGTCCCACGAATCATGCCTACCCACCCACCGATCCCCAACGCGACCGATCTTCCCCGGCCGCTGACCGACCCGACACGATCCCACGGGCGTGTTCTGGTCCGGCCGTTTGCCGTGGTCTCACCGATCAGCTTCCTGCTCGCCATGTTTGCGGCCTTCCTCCTCACGGTGGTTACCGCCCCGGCAGCATGGGCCCACCCGGAGCTCATCAGTTCCACCCCTCCCGCCGGCGAGAAACTTGCCCAGCCGCCGTCAGAAATCGTATTGCAGTTCTCTGAGGCCGTCGTCCGGAGCGTAAGCCGCTTCGAAGTCGATGAAGCTGACGGCTCGACGATTGAACTCACGCCATCGGCGGAGCGCAGCGCCAAGGTCGTGCTGTCTTTACCTGCAGTCCAGAATCCAGCGTCGATTCGGGTGCGGTGGTCGTTGATGGGCGACGACGGTCACCGCATCGTGGGCGGAATCACGTTGTCCACCGCTGGCGGAGCGATAGACCCCTCGACCGGCGGCGAGACTCCCGACCCCGCCCGAAGCGGTGCCTCGTTCGCCGTTTTCGCCGGACTCATCGTGGCCACCGGAGTGGTGGTCCTCCATCGATGGACGGCTGGTGAAGGCACCGTTGGACTGCGCACGCGACCATGGGGACGGTTGCTCCAGCTTTCGTTTGGCACGGTGGCCGCCGGCAGCATCGTGTCCCTTCTCGCGATCGCCGCCTCAAGCCCGCCCGACGACACGACCGCCGCCCCGTTGGCGAACGCCTTCGCCACTCGCTCCGGAATCGTGTGGTGGCTCACCGCCATGGCCGCCCTCGCCACCGCCGTCGTCGCCGGACGAATCGCACGCGCCGGACCCGGTGACGCATCCCATTCTCCGTCCGAACGGTCGTCAACCAACCCGTTTCCGATCATCGTGGGCGGGCTCATCCTCACCGGGCTCGGCGCTGTCGCCGCCGGCCACGCAGGCGCGTCCGAAACGCCGTTTTCGTCCACCACCTTGAGTTTCACCCACCTCGCCGGACTAGCACTCTGGCTCGGTCCCCTCGTGGTGTGTCTCGGCGCCATCGATCGCCATGACCACGATCGCGCACCGGGCGATCGATCCGCTCGTACGTCAATGTCGCTCCGCCCGCCGCTGATGCCACCGGCGGTGACGTCTCGACTGCGGGGCTGGCTACCCGCACCGTTCGTGGTCGCGATCGTCTCGGGATTCGCCATGGGCCTCGATCGGATCGAAGGACCGCTGCTGGAGGCCGCCTACACCCGTTTACTGACGGCCAAGACCGCGCTCCTGGTGGCGGTGATTGTCCCGCTCGCCCTCCTGCATCGACGCCGCCACACGATGGTGGGCCGACGGTCGATGACGCTGGAGGTGATCGCGGCGTCCGTAGTGCTCCTACTCGGAGCGGTGCTCACCACCACCGCGCCCCCTCGACCATCGACCGCCTCCGACGCCCCCGCGGAAGGCACCCCGGGTACCGGTTCCGGCGCGCCAGACTCGATCGATGGGTGCTTCGACGGGCCAGCCGACATACAGTCGGCGTGCCTGCTCCGCTACTTCGAGGCGGAGTTGCGCTCTTCGGGACCGGCGCACGCGCTGGCCATACTCGCTGCCAACCAATCCCGCTCCGACTCGATCGTGGTGCAGTGCCACCAGATCGCCCACGAACTCGGACGCCAGTCCATCGCGGTGACTGGCGACGTGGCCAAGGCGTTCGAACAGGGAACCGCCGTGTGTTCGTCCGGGTACTTTCACGGGATCGTGGAAAGTTCGCTCGGCGCACTCGCCGACAACCAGTTGCCCGAAGCCGTGAGCAAACAATGCGCAGCCGTACCGACCGAGGCCCTGCGTCGTTTCAACTGCACCCACGGCCTCGGCCACGGTCTCATGATCCGACTCAAGGGCAACCTGTTCGCCTCGCTGCAGTTGTGCGACAAGGTCGAGCCCGCCAGCGACGTTTCGGCGTGCGGCGGCGGCGCCTTCATGCAGAACATTATGGATGCGCTCGCTGGCTCAGCATCGGCGGTGTACGACCGATCAAACTTGCAGTATCCGTGCGACATCGTCCCCGACCGCCACAAAACGGCGTGCTACCAGATGGCACCATCACTGATGCTCTTCCTCACCGAGCGGAGCTTCGCCGCCACGTTCCAAGGGTGTGAGGCAGCGGGCGAACAGTGGCAGTCGACGTGTTACGCCGGCATCGGACGCGAGGTTGCGTCGACTACCCGCCGCGACCCCCGGGCCACCCTCGACCAATGCACGACGGGACCCGTCGACGGGGTCGGCCACTGCATCAATGGAGCGGCGGCCGACTTCGTCAATGAGCTCGGAACACGAGAGACGGCCGAAGCGCTTTGTTCGATGGCGCCGCCCGAGTACACGGAACCGTGCCGGAAGGGCATCGCGATCTACGAAAGATAAGGCCAAACTCAGCCCAGCCTCATGACCCCGAGGCGACCGGTACCATCGCAGCCATCTCCTCTGCGAACCGGTTCGTGAGGCTGGTTGCCCCGCCAAGCGTGAGGTGGGTGGCGTCGCGATACAGCCACTTCCCCTCCGGCTCGTCGCTCACGCACCGGTCCACCGAACACAGATCCTCCGTGAAGTCCACGGACCGGGCGTTCGGGCTGCCCGCAACGGCACGGCGTTCTGCCTCCCGAGCGGGCCGTTGTTGCACCTCCACCGATGCCCGGTCTATCGAGGTGCCGCACGCTTCTCGATAAATGCGAATCGCCGGGCATGTTTCGGCATTCCACTCTTCTGCGGTGTCGGCCATGTGCGGGACCGTGTGCACAAAAAGCACAGGGACCCCAATGGCGGCGAGCCGATCGAAGACCCTGCGTAAGCCTGCCTCCCACAGCAACGCCTTGGCTTCGGTGGTGGACGCGACGACACCGCTCGTCGGGTCGATCATCAGGCTGTCAGTGTTGAGGTACTGCGTCGACGACGCACCGATCACTACCAACGCCGGTGGACGTTCGGCCAGGAACGCCAACGTGTCGAGCACGAAATCATGGCATTTCTGTCCGTCCGAACCGGCAGTGACATGCACGAGGTCGACGAAGGCACAGCCCGTCATCAAGGCATGGGTCGACTCGTAGCCATTCTGGGTGGCGGCACGCCCGACCGGTTCGGCGAATTGGCCGGCGTTCGAGTCTCCGACGAGATAGACCGCGCCTCGCGACAAAGCAACCCGCCGGCGGCAATCCTCCGTTGATCGCGAACGCAACGGGACGCCGCAGTTCACCCAGCCGGCGGAGTACGGGAGCACGGAGTCGGCGAATGCGGAAACGACATCGGAGCGTCGTTGAATTGATGTCAGCTCCGCGACGGCGGTGGATGCCATGATCGGAACCGCTAGGCACACGCAGAAGACTCCGATGACTCGTCGGCCCGCGAATCGCTCACCGTGACGAATGGGATTCTCTATGAATCGGTAGGAAAACATGGCCGGGCCTACCGAAACGAGCGCCGCAACCACGAGCAGCCATTCCTTCCCCGGCCACATGGTTCCCACAAAAACAATGCAGGGCCAATGCCAGAGGTAAATCCCATAGGAGCGGTCACCGATCCACAGCATCGACGGTCGGCTGAGCAGTCTCGAAACAACACCGACCCCATCGGTGACGGGCGCCTCGGTGGTGGTCAACGCAACGCCGGTGGTCACCGATCGTCCGGCAAAACCTCCGATGATGATCAGCGCGGTACCGACGACAGGAAGCAACGCCGCCGTACCGGGGAATCGTGTCCACTCATCAATGACAACAAACGCCACGATGAGCAAACCGGCGCCAGCGATACCCGCCCCCATCGCGATCCTGGGGTGGATATGTCGAAGCGTGCGAGCGAAAAGCGCGAGGACCACCCCGACTCCGAACTCCCACACTCGTGCCGTCGCAGTGAAAAAGGCCCACTTCGCACTCGGGTCCCCGGGAGCGACGTCGGACGCAAGCAACGAAAGCCCGAACGACCCCAGAGAAACGAGCACCACAAACCCGGCAACGATGAATTGCTGCCGTGATCGGACCGAGCGGGCGGCCACCACGAAGGCCAAAAGAAATACCGCCGGAAACACGAAATAGAACTGCTCCTCCACCGAGAGCGACCAGGTGTGCAGGAGTGGGTTGGTGTCGGCTCCGAGATCGAAGTAGCCGCTGGGCGTGTCGCGAAGTTGCACGTTGGCGGAGAACAGCGACGCCGCGATTCCGGTCTCCGACATCGCCTGCTGCGCGCCAAGGGGCGAGAGGAGAGCGGTAGAGAACACGGCGACAACCAAGAGCACGACAGCCAAGGCGGGAAGAAGCCGACGCATCCGCCGCTCGTAAAACGAACCGAGACTCGCCAACGTCGGCGATCCAACACGCGAAAGCAATGAACTGGCAATGACAAATCCTGAGATAACGAAGAACACGTCGACGCCAACGAATCCGCCGGGCAGCGGCAAACTGGCGTGATAGGCCATCACTGCAAGCACCGCCACTGCCCGGAGCCCTTGGATGTCGGGACGGTGGCCGGCTCCCGCCACGGCCGGGAGATGTTTCGTTGATTTCCTTACCGAACCACCTTCGTCGAGAGCCACTGCCATCGAGCATACCGATGCTGATCGAAGGCATCCCGGCGCTCCCGGCTCGGCACTGCCGCAGTCCGGGTCTCCGCCGCCACCGTTGCCGCCATGAACGGCACCAAGACCCGCAACGGCGGCTGCGAAATCATCGGAAGCCAACTACGGCTTTGTCGCTGCCGTCTAGACAATCAGGCCGACGCCAGGCGGGCGGCCACGAGCTCATCCATCCGCCACCGTGGTTTGATTTTGCTCACCATGCCGGTCTGCACGATGAGCACGCGGCCCACCATAATCAGCTCGTCGGGGATCTTCACGAGCGGGTTCTCCTTCGATGCCTGCACCAGCCGGTTGAAGTTCTCTTCGCGCGACCCCTCTTCGTCGCCGTCAAAGGAGAACAGCGAAGCGAAGGCCACGAGGCCGTCGACATCACCTCCTTCGGTGCGAAATCCGAGATCGTGAAGGGCCTGGCCGATGGACGCGAAGTCGCCCGCGCCCCCCGCTCGATAGAGCTCGCAAAGCGCCAACCGCGTCGTATCAGGTAGGCGGGTGCATACGCCGAAATCCACCATGCCGAGACGCATGTCGTCGAGAGTTTCACCTACCTGGAGGAGAAAGTTCCCCGGATGTGGATCGGAGTGGAGTAGCCCGTCAACCAGGATCTGCTTGAGGAACGCGTCGACCAGCAGACGCAGGGCTTCCTCGGCCACCTCGTGGGGAGCATTGGCGAGTGCGCGAGCGAGATTTTCACCTTCGATCCAGTCCATCACCAGCACCCGCTCGTTGGACAGATCCGGGTGGACCGCCGGGATCACCACTTTCGGTTCATCGGCAAAGTTCCGGCCGAACTCGGCGATGTTGGCGGCCTCGTTGGCATAGTCGATCTCCGTGAGGGTGCCGGTCTCCAAGGCTTTGGCGATCGTCGGCAAGTCAATGCCCTTCACGAGGTGGCTCACCAACCCGAGGATGCGGGTGGTGTCCTTCACCTCCTGCGGCACGATCTCGCGAATGCGCGGATACTGCACCTTCACCGCCACCGCGCGGCCATCGTGACGAACGGCGCGGTGTACCTGCGCCAACGATGCCGCGGACGCTGACTCGGCATCGAACGACTCAAACAACTCGTCTATCGGGCCCACGTCTTTGGTGATGGTCTTGACGATCACCGCCACCGGGGCGGGCGGCACACGATCTTGCAGTTTGGAGAGCTGCTCCACGTAGTCGGGCGGGAGGAGATCGGGACGGGCGGAGGCGAACTGCCCGAGCTTGAGGAAGGAGCCACGAAGGTGGATCGCCGTGCGATAGAGGTCGCGAGCCCCGCGTCGGTTGGCGTTGGCGATGATCGCCGAACGCTGTGCGTCGCTGAGTCCAGGAAGTTTGGCCGGTGCGTAACGGCTGGCCACCCTGGCGGCCACTCGGTAGATCTCGATGCGACGCGAGATGCGGTTTCCGGGCAGCGTCCATGAAGACGGTCCCTCCGTAGACCCGTCTTCGACGAGATCGTCATCGCGCGTTGTCGCTGCGTTCGGCAGCGTTTCTTCGGGATCACTGATCGGATCCGTCGCAGACGCGGTTGGTGTGGTCGCCATGGCCAAGTCCCCCTCGGTGGCTCGTTCCAAAGGACCGTACAACGAACGAGCCATCCTGTCACCCCCTACTGTCACAGTTGTGACAAGGATCACGTCGGCGACCGTTGCCGCCGTTGCGGATAGCGCCGGGATCGACCCCCAGAAAACGTCGTTCAGGAGCGGACGACGCCGGGCACAAGTTGGGTGGTGACGACGTCAGCACCGGCAGTGTCGGTGATACGCAGGGCCCCGGTTCGCCCCACCGCCGAGAACCACACGTCGATCTGTCGGCCGTCGGCCAACACGAGATGCACGTTACGTTCGTCGGCCGTGCCGTTCAGCGCGATCGCCGATGTCACCGAGCCGCCAGTGGCGAGCACGTGCACCATCTCGGTGCGCCCCGACCCAGTCACCGTTGTGGATACCCGATGGCCACCGACAAAGTCGGACTGGAGCCCTCCGGGCAATGCCCCGGCGAGTGCCGTGTACGGCTGCACGGCGGTGGAGGCAACCTCGGGGTAGGTGCGGAACACGTCAAGGGCTTGCTCGCCAGAACCGGTATGAAGGCGGCGACCGCTTTCCGTGACGGTTGGTGGCACCGGCATCGGCAACTGGAATCGTTTGGTGAGCGACGTGGGGCCGCTGTCGATCCGGTCGATCATCACCACGATGCCGGGGTCGACGAAGACGAGTTCCCGCTCTTGTGTCACGCCCGCCCCTGGATACAGGTTTCCGACGTCGGCCCCCATGTGCACGAACCCGTTACCCACCCGATAGGCGAAGAGTTTGGCCGACCCGCCTTCGGTCATGCGCAACGGCGTGGTGCCGTTTTCGAGCATCACAAGCGCGTGCGCTTCCTCGGCCTGAATGAGCCCGCTGTGCGAGTTGATCCCGGCGTCCTCGACCAGCCAGCCGTTGCGGTTCAGCATGATCGACAGCGCGTCGTGGTGAGCGTGACTCTCCACGTAAGGCCCACCGAGGAAGGAGAGCCACGTGGCATTCGGTCCGCCCGTCGAGGTGCGGGTGAACACATGCCCGGTGCCGGGCGAGTGGTAACTCGGGGGCATGACCGCCGGAGGGGTGGCATCAGGGTTGCCGTAGAGAAAGTCGAACACCCACTCCTCCGGGCGCTCCATCTGGGGAAGGAAGGAGTCGGCCTGCTGCCGGGCCGTGCGTCCCCATGCACGACCACGTTGCAGTTCCGCCAGCGAGAGGAGCATCTCGCGCTGGTAGTCGGTGAAGGTGGCCTCCACGACCCGGCTCTGATCGCCGATCGGCGCGAAGCCTGCGCCGGACGGCACCACCGACGCCACGATGTAGCGGATCCAGTCCTGGGTGGCCGAGGAGAGATCACCCCACCGTTGCCCGGTCGACGCTTGCCACAGGTACTGCAGAAACCACAAACCCTTCATGGCGCTGCCGTACCCCGTGCCTTCCAGGGAGCCACCGCCCGGGGTGTCGGCGGTATGGGTACGGGCCAGTACCACCTCAACCTTTTGGCGACCGTCAGCCAACCAACCCGCTGCCTGCGCGTGCTCGCCAGTAGCGGCCGCACCCCAGAGCAGCGTGGCGGTCACGAACGACAAGTAGTAGTTGTTGCGGGGGTTGTCGGTTCCCCACCCACTCCACGGTGCCGATCGGGTTCCCCAAACGGCGGTCGTTGGATGCCATACGTTCCACACCGATTGTTGGACGAAGGCCGACCAGCGGTTTTTCTTGGCCGTCGTGAGTGCCGCGCTCGTCGAGCACCAGTCCCACACGAGGGCGAGATCGCCGATGTAGGCCCCGACGTGCAGGTAAGAATCGCCGGCAACATCGGGGTTTCGGTTGGCGGCGATCGCTGCTTCTTCGGCGGCGACGTAGGCGTCAATCCGGTTCACCGAGTCGGTGCAGTAGGCGACGTTGCCGGTGAGCACGCCAAGCAGCGCACCCCACCACGGCCGGTAGTCGGAGATGAGGGTTGCGCCGTTGAAGAGGTGGTCGTCGATGACGTCCTTGAACCGGATGGCCGCAGGGTCGTTTGCGGCGAGCCGACCGGCCAGGGTGGCGCGCACGGAGCCAGCACCGGTGGCGTTGAGCAGCAGCCTCGGATGCGATGACGGGAGGACCGCAGTCGCCGGCGCCGTGGTGAAGCTGAACTGCGTGGGCCCCGGGAGGGCCTGGCCGGCGTTGTCGGATCCGTTGACCGTGACCACGTAGGTGGTGTTGGCGGCGAAGGCCAACGAAGGTGTGAACGACACGGAGGAACCGTTGATCCACGTGGGCGTGCCGAGGGCGAGGACGGGCGACGTGGAGACCGTCACGGAACCCTGGTTCATTGCACCGGAAAACCGAATCACCAAGGGGACCCCCGTGGGCACGGCCTGTCCCCCGCCGGCCGGCGTGGTGGCAACGATGCCGGGCGATACGGCCGGGGGATCGGCATAGTCGGGTTGGCATGCGGTGACCGTAACCAGCAAGATCACGATGGTGAGGATCCCGAAGACACCGCGAGGACCGTGGTGGCGGGCGGTGACACCGTGGCACCGAGGCCCCGTCGATGGAGATGCTGGCCGGGTGGCGGCGTTCACAGATCGGCGTCCTTGGCGTTGAAGCGCAGGTCGGCTTTGGCCTCGAAATCGGGGGAGTCGGCATCGAAGAAGTCGAGGTAACAGGCGCCGGCAACGTCCCAGAGCAGGGCGTAGGTCACCCGACCGGTCGACTGGGTCTTCACCCCGAGCACCTTCACGTTGATGCAGCCCTTCTCATTGAACGTCCAAGCCTTGGCCTTGGTCGGCGCCGGCAGCGAGACGGCAAACTGCTGGCCGAGTTCGAGCCGGATCTCCTCCTCGGGATCGCTGAAGAGCCGACCACCGGTTGGTGCGGGCAGCGTCGAGGCAACCGACTCCCGGGATGACGTCGGGGTGGTGGCCCCCGAGGGAGCGGTCGTGCCCGAGCCGGCGCCCGAGTTGGTCGAAGGGCTCGTCGGCTTGGTGGTCGTCGGGGCGCTCGTCGCAGCGCTCGCCGACGTAGTCACCGTGGCCGGCGCTCCCCCGGTGGCGAGCGGTTCCACTTTTGTGCCCGAGCAGGCGGTGGAGGTGGCCGCACCCAGCAGTACCGCCACCACCACCGCCCGTCGATTTGTTGCCGCACTGCGACCGGGGCGCGAGATCGCGGGAAAGAGAAATTGCAGAGCCATGAGAGGACTCCTTGGTTGGGGCTGCCTGTCGACAACACTTTACAAACTTCGTAAGTCGTAAGGTAGGCGATTTCCGCACCGTTGGCAAGGGGCGAATTTCACACCGCCCAGCCCGAGACCCGGCCGGCCCGAAACTCGGCACGATTCTGCCGCCGAGTTAGGCGTCCGTTGGATCGTCGCGGAAGATCACCGGGCCGAGGAAGTCGCGGAAGGTCTCGATCTCCGCGTCAGGTGATGTCCCCGGCCACACGAGGTGGGCGTACAACGCCCGAATGATCCAACCACAGAGCGCGTCGAGAGAGATCGGTCGAAGGTCGATCGGCGCCTCGGTCTCCCCCATCCACCCCGCCACCCGAACCAAGGTGAGCTCCAACGACCGCACCAGCAAGCCCGCCGATTCGGCCAGCAGATCCTCCGCCGGAATCCGTCGACTGTTGAGGATGGCCTGGATCACCTCGTCGCTGCGAAGCACCTCAAGGACCCATCCCGTGGCCCGGGCCATCCCCTCGCGAAACGCCGCGGTGGAGCGAGCATCCGCCAGGAACGTCTCCAT
Source organism: Actinomycetes bacterium (assembly GCA_031415655.1). Taxonomy (GTDB): domain Bacteria; phylum Actinomycetota; class Acidimicrobiia; order Acidimicrobiales; family Acidimicrobilacustridaceae; genus JAKOVR01. The sequence continues at coordinate 4,935 of JANOSD010000043.1, read as the reverse complement.
CCCCCGATCCATTCGTTCGTCGAGCACCGAGAGAAACACGGCGATAAAAAGATCGTTTCGGGAGTCGAAGTACTTGTAGACCGTGGGGCGGGTGATCGACGCCGCCCGCGCCACATCGTCGATGCCGGTCTTGTCCACGCCGAATCGCCGCACACAATCCACCGCGGCCGCAACGATTCGACCGCGAGCATCATCGCTATTGACCGGCGTGTCGTCGGCCCATCGAATGGCGGGAGCACCCTGTTTCACCGGACGACCCGACCGGGCTGACGGTTTGGTGGCGGTCGGCGATCGTTGGGAGGTTGCCTTACGAGGTCTTGAGGATGTGGGGTCAGTCACCCCAGTCGACCGCCACTTCCTGCGACGGGTTGGCGGGATTCACCGCACAATTGAGCTCCCAACCCACGCGCAGGTTGGCCACCTGGGCGCGGGGCACACGTTGCACCACCTGCGCGGTGATCATAGGCATGTTGGGCACGTGAAGGGTGAGGGTGAGGGCGTACATCGGATCGTCGATGTAGGTGGGTTTGCTGGGGGTGGCGCCCATCGACCGAGGGGTGCTCCCCGTGTCTGCGAACGAGGTGAGCACGCCGAGCACACGCTGCCCCGAGGCCAGAAGGTCGGCCGCGGATGGACCCATCGGCACGTTGCCCGGACCGGCGCTGGCAATCCCCGCGGCGACGCCGGCCGCCACCATTCCCGCGCTCGCCATCGCCGCACCGCCCCCCATTCCGGCGCCGGGTGCCATCGCTCCCGGCATCGCTTGCACGGGTGAGTTGAAATCGATGGCGGCTTTGGTGCGGTCGGTCTGGTCGACCTTCACGGCCACGATGGTGCCGGGCTGCACGCGGGCCAGGGCGACCAAAGGAATGAGCTGGGTGATCACTGCTTCGTACGGCGCCTCGCCCGGCAGTGTGATGTTCATGGCGATGTGGCACTCGTAGTTCGTCATGTTCACCACCATGTTCCCCTGCTGCAGCCCGGTGATCTGCGCCGTGCCAGGACGACCGGTCTGCAGGATCTTGCCCCCGCTCGCCGCTCCGGCCTTTTTGAACACACCCACCATGATCACAATCGTGATCGCGATCGGAACCACGGTGGAAAGGATGATGATCAAGGTAAGACTGGCGCCCATCCCCATGACGGTAGTCCGTCCTCTGCGCGTTCACGGGCGAGGCTACGGCTTCAGCCGCATCGGCGAACCGGGCACACGAAACGTCGTCCCAACGACAAAACGTGTGACCAGTTCGGCCACATCGGCGAACCGGGTCGGCTCAGACCGCCGGTTTGGCCGACGGCACTGGTTCCTTGGGAAGGCCAAGCACCCGCTCGCCCACGATGTTGCGCTGGATCTGACTGGTGCCACCCCAGATGGTCTCGGATCGGGAGAAGAAGAAGCTCGACTGCAGCACCGATGCCGGGTAGCGGGAGTTGGGTTGGCGGGCCCCGTAACCCGGCACTGCTTCCTCGACCGTAGGGTCGCCGGTGAGAATCTGCCCGTCCATGCCCAGCACGTCGATGGCCAGGTTCATCACATGTTGGTGGTACTCACTCCAGAACATCTTGTTGGTGGCACCAAGGGTGGCGACGCCGGGATCTTTCTTCCCTTGCACGATGTTCGACAGGGTTCGGAGCCCGTTGACCTTCATGATCTGCACCTTGGAGTAGGCCCGCATGAGGTCCTGCCGCACAATCGGATCATCGATCTTTCCGTTGGCCTTGGCTGTGCTGATGATGAGGTCGAGTTCCTTCTCGAAACGCCGGTAGCCGGTGGTGGCCGAGGTTCCCCGCTCGAAGCCGAGGGTGGTCATCGCCACCTTCCAGCCGTTGTTCACGCCGCCCACCACGTTGTCCTTGGGGCAGCGAGCGTCGGTCAGGAACACCTCGCAGAACTCGGCGGACCCGTCGACCTGTTCGATGGGACGCACCTCGATCCCGGGCTGCTTCATGGGGCACAGGAGGTAGGAGATGCCTTTGTGTTTCGACGCCGAAGGGTCGGTTCGACACAGGATGAAGATGTAGTCGGCCGAGAAACCTTGCGTGGTCCAGATCTTCTGACCGTTGATGATCCACTCGTCGCCGTCGAGAATCGCTTTGGTGTTCACGCCCGCCAAGTCGGAGCCGGCATCAGGCTCGCTGAAACCCTGGCACCACGACACCTGACCCCGAAGGATTTTCGGTATGAAGTACTGCTTTTGTTCTTCGGTGCCCCACTGCAAGATGGTGGGGCCAACGAGGGTGTCACCGAAGAAGTCCGCTCGCAGCGGTGCGCCCGCTCGGTGGAACTCCTCGGCCAGCACCACACTCTCGATGGTGGTGAGACCCTTGCCGCCGTATTCTTTTGGCCACGAGGCGCAGATCCACCCGCCCTCGAAGAGGGTGTCGGTCCACTGCTTCTGAAATGCCACCCGGGCGTCGGCCTCGAGCTCGAAGCCCTCGTCGAACCACCCGGTGGGCAGGTTCGTTTCGAGCCACGCCCGGATCTCGGTGCGGAACGTGTCGGCTTCGGCGGGGTAGTTCAGGTCCATCCCCTCATTCTCGCGTTTTGGTCTCCCCCACGCATCAAATCTGAGGCGTAGGGGAGACCAGAACCGGAGGTCTTGGCGGTAGCGGTCAGCTGTACCAGGTGTCGACCTTCACGTCGGCCTGGAAGACGAGGTTCGGGGATCGGGACACGACGGCCTTCACGTTCTGGCTGTGCATACCGACGTACCGACCGACCGGGAGCTGCACGAGGGCCTCGGCATAGGACTCGTCGTAGCAATTGTCACTCTGCTGCAACGGTGAGACGGAGCCCCCTTCGACAGCGCAGTTGTCGACCGCACCGTCATCGTCGTTCTCCCGGCCTTGAATCTGCACGTACACGCTGTTGTTCTTGCTGGTGACGGTGTCGCCATGACCCAACGGCACAGTCCAGTCAGCGCCCGATTTGATCTTCACTTCGTCGGTCCAGCTCCCCCAGATCGACGGAGCGAGGGAGCCGGCGTCGGGGGCCACCCGAAAGCCGAAACTGATCTCGCCCTTACCCCGGATGCCATGATCGGCATCGTCGCTCACGTGGATCTTCACCGGGGTCATGCGCACGTAGCGGGTCTTGGTCAGGATCGTGGCGGTGCTCTGATTGGGCTTCTGAAGGGCGGCGCCGTTGACCGTGAACAACACGTAGGAGTAACTGTTCGGAAGGAGACCGTCGACCGGAAAGGTGAATCGGTAGTTCGTTCCGTTGCCGTTCGACGGCACCGGAGTGCCCTTGAGATACCGGGGGCTGACCGCGCCCATCGTGTAGTGGTCACCGGTCCAGCTGGGCTTGTTGGCGCCAACCTGGACGATCACTCCCGGAGTGTTGGCCAGGAAGGTCACGTCGGCCCAGGTGTCGCCAGCGGTGGTCTTGATGTCCCAGACCTTGTGTGTGTTGACCCCGGGGCCCTTGTCCTTCAGTTCCAACTGCGGCTTCGGTGCCGGCGGACTCTCGGCCCGCGCCGGTCCGGCGATGGTTCCGAGGCCAGCCGACAGGGCGAGCGCAACGGCGGCGATCTTGCCGACCCGACCGGTGCGGCTGGTGCTGGTGCCGGTGCCGTTCGTGCGAGTGGCGGTCCTGCGAGAGTTGGCGTTGAGGGCGGTGGCGGTGTTGAGGGCGGTGGCGGTGTTGAGGGCGGTGGTGATGGTCATCGTGGTGTCTCCTTGGTGCGCTGCCCACGGTGTTGCGTGCAGTCAGCAGAAAGGACCGGCCTCCCGGCCGGTCCTTACACGGATCCGCCCCGATTCCCGAACAACAGGCCAAACGACCTACTCGGCCCTGCCCCATCACGGAGGCGCCGCTCCGGACGCCCGTGCGTTCAGAGCGTCGGCCGAGGCGTTTCCGGCGCCCGTCGCGCCGCTTCGGGGAGTTGCTCGGGCGGCACCGGTCGATCGGGAATGATCACCACGAAGTGTTCGGTGTCGAAACGCTGATAGCCGACGCCGAGCCCGTCCATCGCCGCCACGAGGGCTTCGGACTGGGTGCCCTTTAACGCCACCCACGCACTGCGATCGGCTTGGCGCACGGCGTCGGTGTACGGGTCGTAACGCCGAATGCCCGCCGAAGGTGTGGCGATGATCCGCTCGTTGGTTTCGAACACCACGCGGTAAGCCACCCAGTAGTCGCCCCACATCCGATTCACCCCCTCCCGATCGAGGATGCCGATCACGTCGTCGAGGTCCGGCACGTTGCCCACGCGGTAGACGGTCCCCCCGTTCTCCGAAAGGTTGTGGAGCCGGCCCAGGCTCATCGCGCTCAGCCCCGTCCAACCGAGCATGACCGCGCAAGCCACGGCAAGGGCCCGTCGGGAGACGTCGACCGCGACCCCACGCTCAGGGGTATTGGCCTCCGGCTCGCCCCAACGAGGGCTATGGCGGGGGGCCACGTTCGTGGCGGCGAACCGGGTGGCGCGCACGACGAGCATCACCAGGAAGGGAGCGGCGAAGAACGTGTATCGGAGGTTGGGATCGTCGGGCGACCAACCGATCGCCGCATACACCACTACGAACCACGCCGCGCCGATGGCATCCCACGAACGGTCCTTCCAACCCTGCCACCATCCCACGGCAAGCACGGCGATCAAGGTGACGGCGATCACCATGCCCACGGCGCCCCCGGCCCACTCGTGGCTGAGGATGTCGCGAGCGCCGAGGGCGCCCGGCAACGCTTCGCGAAACAGATACCCGACGCGGGTCGGGAAGGTGCCAATCCGCGGAAAGGTGGATGTGGCGGTGAGCGGGGCGCCACCGCTGGTGACGACGTCGATCAGCCACGGCGCCGCACCGAGCACCGCCGCTCCCAGGAGGACGGCGAACCGACGAACGTCCAGCAGCCCCGATGCACCCCAGAGCCCGTCGACCCCCACCCCAACGAACCCCACCCCAACCTGTTCTGGATGGGATTCCGCCCGCATACGG
>JANOSD010000042.1:0-55141 GCA_031415655.1 Actinomycetes bacterium | reverse complement strand
ATTGTCTCTCGCACGGACCTGGGGATACCTATCCCGGTATCCATGACTGCGATATGTAGACGATTGCTGCTGTCACGTCCTCCTCCTCGTGTTGTGAATAGCTGAACCAACGAATAGTCACCGCTGGCAGCGAAATCAAGAGGCGCGGTACTCAGCTTTGCATGACGCCGGATATTTGAAAGAAGTTGAACAGTGACATCGGTCGCGGTAGAAATTAGTTCGTCCAGTGCGTCCGTATTCGAGCGAGGCCCGAGCGACCGAGTTCGCCACGATATCCATCGCTCCACGGTCCGCTGAACGTCAACTACCTGGTCATCTGACCAGACTCGATGGTGAGGGTTCAAGATCGTGATCAGATTTCGATGGATCGGCAACGAGATGTCGAGTCGCGATGCGAACAAGCGCGAAGCGTTATCAGTCTCCTTTGTGAGGCCATTGGAGCTTCTCCATGAACGCGTCCACATTCCACGTAGGGAGTCATCGTCGGCGATTCCCTGTACAACTCGGGTAGCAAGTCCGCCTCGCGCGACTTGATTCGCGATCCCGCTCGAAGTTGGTGGAATTATCTGGATCTGCGAACTGGACCGATAGTGCCCGTTGAGGAGGTTGGAAAGGACCAACAACTTGCCGAGGTCGAGCCGACGAGCCTCTATATGCGCGCCGTCTGTGTGGCCGCCGTCGGGGCCATCTCCAAGGTCAATTACAGGGATGCGCTCTAAATCCAACGCCTGGTTCAACTTCTGCGAGAATTCCTCGACGAATTGGCCCAGGTGCGAGAAGTATTCATTCAACGGAGCTCGGACGAGCTGCCGAAGATCCAACACCACTTCTTTGGCAGCGGAGCTATTGAGTAGAGAAGGGGACGCGATGCGACTAGTAGCGAGTTCCCTGACCTGGCTTGCAGAATCAGGACCCAGTTCGAACTGGGCCACCCGGAGGACTCGATTGACGTCGCGCTCCCTTTCAATCCCTTCAGCCGCAATGCTACTTGCAAACCCCACAGCGAGAGCGAAGTATTCGGGGCGGGGGAGCGTGGGGCTGGCGCTAAGCGCGCCTAGCAGGTCGCGGGCACGAGCGCGATGGGTGGGTGCCATCTCGGCATCCGCTGTGACTTGCCGAAGTTCGGTCCAAGCTAGAGCGGCCATGGGTGCATCGACCAGCCTGGTCAGATCACGGAGCAGGTGCTTTGGACCAGTGCGGAGCGCCAAGCCATCTAGCACGTTCCAGTCCCGGGTGTCTATGCGAAGAACGCTTTGACACACGTCGCGGTAACGCCGCCCCAAGACGATCACAAAGTCCTCGTCGGCAACTCCGATCCCCTCCGATCCCTCCAGCCTCGTGCCAAACTGACGAAGGTCGGTCTCGTGCTCAAAGACGAGCACGTCTCGGCTCGGGAATTGCCATCGCGGTGATCGAGCAACACCGAACTGGCGTGCACCGCTCGTGGACACCTGGATGATCGGAAGGTACGCGTCGAGGGATGAATCGAGCTCTTCCGGGTTGCCTGCCACTCCCCATAGGGTGTACAAGTCAGTCACGGGAGGACGCATCCGGCTCTTGCTGCCTCGACAAGGTCGTCGGTGACAGTCTCTTGTGCGCCATCAAGGCGCGCCAGAATGCAATTCAAGTCTTTGTCTGTGAACGGCTGTAACGCAAGCCAGGCGAAGAAACGCCGCCGCCGCTCCTCTGGCCAGATGATGCGTACAAGGCTCGCTCGGGAGTAGGGGGAGTCTGCCTTGGCGATTCGTGATTCCCAGATCCACGACTGTGAGCTGGCGTTGGCTGAGTGGTCTCGCGGTGTCATCGGCGGATCGGGCGCATATCCTGCGACGTACTGGCCGACGTCGACATACGACGTATCGATCGCATCGACGACCGTTTGCGGCCACGTCGTCAATTGGCAATCGCATTGGCGGAAGTAGGCGACGATCTCGGCATCGTTGCCAAGAGGCGGCTCGGGAACGACAAACCGACTTGCCAAGCCACCCGTGTCGAAGGGGCATACGCCACCCTCAGCGTTTGCTAGGTCGTCGGGGTCCCAGAGGGAGATCGCCCCGCCGGTGTACATAGCGTGCGGTGAGGCGACGTACCAATAGACGGAGGCCGGGATGCCAAGCAGGGCTTCCGCTCCACCCGTAGAACCAGTCATGGTCGACGCAGGTACGTCATCGAGGAGCTGATGACACAGGTAGTCGTGCCAAGGCGTCGGAAGGCCGGCTCGCACCTCGCTCTTGTGGCCACTCACCCAAAGGAGTCTAGGCACTCCCCCTCCGTTCGCCGGTCCGCGATTGGTTTTTGTCAAGGTACCAGAAGCAACCTCTCGCTTCCGGAAGATAGTGGGGCTTCTCGAACCGTCCTCAAACCAGTCCGACGAAGGGAATCATTGTGATCAAATTGTGACCACGGAAGCCCGCTTCCCGAAGCTGCTTGGCCAGGCACTCCGTCTGACCTGCTCTTTTGTGTACGCCCGGAGGGACTCGAACCCCCAACCTTCTGATCCGTAATCAGATGCTCTATCCAATTGAGCTACGAGCGCATGTGTGAGAGCGAGACTTTACACAGCGCGCCCCGGCCGAGTCGACCCGAATACGAGAAGCCGCCCGATCCGGGCCAAACCGGGCCGATCCGGGCCAAACCGGCCGCCGGGGCGCAATGATGAACCCATGCCGCCAGCCGAGTGTGTGTTCTGCGCCATCGTGGCCCAAGCCACTGCCGCTCACGTCGTGCTCGATGACGACGTGGCGATGGCTTTCCTCGATGCGCACCCTGTTTTCAAGGGCCATGTGCTCGTCGTCCCCCGTTCCCACGTAGCCACCCTCGCCGACCTGCCCGCCAATGAGGTCGGTCCGTTCTACGAACGGGTGCAGCGGATATCAAACGCCGTGATCGCCGGGCTCGAGGCGCACGGCACCTTCGTGGCCCAGAACAACGTCGTGAGCCAGAGCGTTCCCCACCTCCATGTGCACGTCGTCCCGCGCCGCCGGAAAGACGGCCTCCGAGGGTTCTTCTGGCCTCGGGTCCGTTACGCCGACGACACCGAGGCAACCGGGTACGCCGAACGCATCGCGAATGCCCTCGACCCCAAGGCGTCGGCGCACGAACTCACCAGCGAGCCAGACACGTCCTTGCCCCCGGCTCCACCACGGTGAATCCGGCATCGGTCACCACAACGGCCGCGTCCCGTTCGAGGTCGCGCCACTTCACCGCGTTGGGCCAGACCACCCGCACGTCGAAGCCCCCGGCCCGCCAATTCTCGTAGAAGTCAGCCGTCATCTTGGCGGCCGCAAGCTGCGCGGCATGGGCGACCTGCGCCGCCGCCTTCCCTGGGTGCTCCTCCAACGGCCATTGGGGATTCATGGCGACGGTCACGAATCGAACCGGTACCGCGCCCGTTTCCTCGCCCCCACCGTCACGTCCGCCATCAATGCCCTCATCACTCCGTACCGCATCGAGCGTGTCTCGACGGTCCGGGTCCGCCAGCACCAGGCCTTCGACCTGCAGCTTGGCGATGCTCGCTGAAACCTCGTCGGTCGGTCCCGGCACCAAGGCTCGAACGGTGGCGCCTCGATGTTCGGCGGTGACGCCGGGGAGATCGAGTACTCGTTGCCAGGCGGCGCCCCGTGCTCGCCGGACGATCTTGCGGATCCGCCCTTTGACCCAACGATCCACCTCGGCCTGCCAGCCGCATTCCTCGGCGCAGTCGAGCAACAAAACGGCGGCGATTCCGGTGGCCTCGCACGCTGCGGTCACCGACGGCGGAGACAACCGCTCAACCTGGATCACGAGCTGCATCGCCCACGGCGCCTCGGCCTCCGGATCGCCATACCCGGTGATCGCTTGATCCTGCGGGGCCGACGTTTGCATAATCACAGCGTCGCGCACGAGGGCTCTCCGCAAGCATCAGGTTGTCGAGTGCGCTCGTGACATCCGTGGAGTCCGCAGCCAATAACCATGTCGCCGCCAAACCCCTACAAGGGGGACGGTTGCAGCATGGTTCGGCCCACCACCCCACTGGGGTTCGCGCGGGACGCCGCCACCTGGGGGCGCCGCTACGAATGACCGAGCAGCAGCTTGCGCTCCACCCATACTCCCCCGAGGGGAACCACGGCGGCGAAGAGGGCGATCAGTGTGCGACCGGTGTCCCACCCCAACTCCTCGCGCACGAACACCACAATCACGAAGTACACCAGGAAAATCACACCGTGGATCGGACCGACGACGGGAACGAGACCGGGGAGGTCCAAGGCCCGCTTGGCCACACTGGCCGCGATGAGGCAGAGGTAACTCACCGCCTCCACGATGGCGACGACACGAAACCACCGAATCAACTTCATGCGCCGTCGTCGCGGCACCCGACCGGAGACGATCGCCAGGCGGGCGATCCCGCAGCGGGCTGCCCGACGAGGGACGGTCGACGGACCGACGCAGGGGACGCGACGGACCCGGCGAGAAACGGAAGCACCGAACGTTGGAGGACGAACACGAGATGCATCATGGCTTAACCACCATCAGGACGAGCACCGCAAGCCAGGTGAGGGCATAGAGCCCGGCACCGGCACGGCACCGAACGATCAATCCCGCTTGGGCGTCGTTGGGCGTCGCGGGATCGAGCAGCGACCGCTGCGATGGCACCACGAGACCGAGCAACAATCCGATGCCTGCGACGAACAACACCAGCGAGATCGCGACCCACGGCTTCTCCAGCACCTCCGCCCGCGCCGCAAGGACGATGCCCACGACCGGGACAACGAACGAGCAGGTGCCATACGCCCGGCTGAGCCGGTGCAGCAGCTCGGCGACGGGGCGGCCTTCGACCGTGGCATAGCGCGGGAACAAGCTGGACCCGATCGTGGCAGGACCGATGAACAAGATGGCGGCAAACACGTGAGCGATGAGCAACAACGAGCGCATGACGAAAACGACTCCCTACAGAAACGATACACAAGTGTCTCGTACAACAACAGCGGTGTGCAAGTCGTGAGCGACAATGCGACAGTGCGCCTGCCCGCCGCGACAGACGGAGGAGCGCACTCGGTCGGCAACTCCGTCGGCGACATCGGCGCCGGTCGATCGGCCCGGTGGCACTATCCCCACCACGTCGCCCGCTCCGTCGGCGACTTACAAGCCGTGTCGACCAGTCGGGTGGCGTCAGAATCGTCGCAAGGTCCCACCGGGACCTCGAACACCTACCCCGCCGGATGGGACCGCAACCGCAACGCCGCCGAGGAGCGCTCCGCAGAAACTCCTCGAAGCACGGATGGAGAACCACGCTTCGTCGCCTCGCGAGGAGGCACGCAGAGAGACACCGTGTTCCAAACGTTGAGGGTGGACCGCGGCGAGATTCGCAGCCGGCCGCAACCCGCCGAATGGTTATTGCGACACGCTCCTCGTGTCCTATCGAGCGAGCTACCGTGAGTAACCAATCGCGCCGAACCGATGACCCGACCCGATGACCCGACCCGACCCCCGCATCGAGCAATCCCGCACCCTCGTGCTCGACGCCGCCGTCGCGTTGTTCCTCGAACGAGGCTTGGCCGCCGTCACGATGGAAGGCACGGCGACACGGTCGGGCGTGTCGAGGAGCACCCTCTACCGCCACTGGCCCAATCGGGATGCGCTCACCGCCGACATGTTTGCCTCGTTCGACTTCCGCATCGAACTACCTCCCCGCCAACTCCCCACCGAGGAGCGGTTCCGGTTGGTCACACGTCAGCTTGCGGAGGTGCTGACCGACGAACGTTGGCGACGGCTTCAGCCCGTCATTCTCGATGCGCTCCTGCATCATCGAAACGAACTTCTGATGACGGTGGCGCGCACGCAGCACGCCCAGCAGAAGGTCGTGTCGGCCATCCTCACTGATGCCATCGCCGACGGGGACTTGCCCCCCGACACCGACCGCCGCGAAGTGATGCTCCAACTCCTGGGGCCACTCACCATGGCGGCAACGTTTGACCCGGCCGGAGTCACGCCCCAACTCGCCGATCGAGTTGTCGAGTTGTTCTTCGCCAGCCGCCGCCCAACCAAACAACCCCGATCACGTCGCACTGCGCCCTGAAACCGCCCCCGACCGCCCTGCTAATCGGCCGATCGCGGCGCCGCACGACCGGACGAATCGACCCCTGGAGACCCACCGAACCTGACGTTGGTGGCCTACGCGGCGCCTCAGCACCAAGTTCGGCCGCTTGCGGGGAGGGAAAACGGCACCGCTTGCTCTACTCTAGGTCTGCGGTGAAGCACGCCGTGTGGCTCGGAGGTCAAGCAGTGGAGTTCCGCAAAGGACAGAAGGTCGTCTACCCCTACCACGGAGTGGTTGAGGTCACCGATCGGGTCACCCAGGTGATCGACGGCAAAAAGGTGAAGGTCGTGGTGTTCTCCGTACCGCACCGCAAGGCCACTGAGCACACCGCGATGACCGTCTCTATCCCCGAGGAGCGAGCCGAATCGATCGGCATCCGTCCCGCCGCATCGCCCGAGGACGCCGACGACGTGCTGGAAGTACTGCGAGTTACCGACGCCCGCGTCCCGAGCAACTGGTCCCGTCGCTTCAAGAACCACCAAGAAAAGCTGAAGTCCGGCGACCTGTTCCAGTGCGCCGAAGTGGTCCGAAACCTCACGAATCGCAAGCGCACCAGCAACCTTGCGAGTGCCGAGACCGCCATGCACGCCACGGCGCGCTACCTCCTCGCCTCCGAACTCGCCGTCACCTGGAACGTCAATGCTGAAGAGGCCGAAGCCCGAATGGACCGAGCCCTCAACAACACCGAAGAGGCCGACGTGGCGAAGGCCGCGAAATAACAACTCCGTCCACCCGTGTCCGCGCTCCGGTCGCCGGGTCCAACCGTCCGTCGAACGAAGAGTGCTCGGACCGAAGGTGCCCGCCTCCCTTGAACGCCGAGGTGCACGGATTCGAGCCGAATGATGCAGCCCGAAGGGCATTTGACAGGTCGTGACGACGGCGGCATCGCCAACCGAAGCGCAACCGAAGCGCAACCGGCTCAAGCGCCACAAGCTGCGTAGGGCACAATGGCAACCGTGTTCGCCGCTGCTACTCCTCCTGGCGACCGATCACCCGGGTCAAACGAATCACCTCCGAACGAACCGGGCCACCAAACGCCCGGGGCCGGTATGCCGGTATTGCGCATCGGACCCATCGAGGTTTCGCCACCCATCGTTCTCGCACCAATGGCTGGGATCACGAACCCGGCGTTTCGTCGGGTGTGTCGCTCCTACGGTGGCGGGCTGTTCGTCAGTGAGATGATCACCGCCCGCGGGCTGGTCGAGGACAGCGCGAAAACCTGGAGCCTCGCTCGTTTCGATGCCGACGAGTCTCCGCGTTCGATTCAGCTCTACGGCACTGATCCGTGGTCGGTGGGCGAAGCGGCACGACGATTGGTCGAACAAGGCCACGTGGACCACATCGATATCAACCTCGGCTGTCCAGTACGAAAGATCACTCGTCACGGCGGGGGTGCTGCGCTCTGCGCTCGGCCCCGTTTGCTCGAACGAATCCTTCGCGCCGCCGTCGTTGGTGCCGGCGCCATCCCGGTCACCGTCAAGTTCCGTATTGGCATCAACGACGACGTCATCACCTTCCTCGACGCCGGTCGAGTGGCCGAAGATGTCGGGTGTGCCGCCGTCGCGCTGCATGGACGCACCGCGGCCCAGCTCTACTCCGGCGACGCCGACTGGGCCGCCATTGCCGCCCTCAAACAGGCCGTCACCACGATCCCGGTGCTCGGAAACGGCGACGTCTGGACCGGTGCCGACGCCGTGCGCATGCAACGTGAGACCGGCTGCGATGGGGTCGTGGTCGGCCGTGGCTGCCTCGGGCGTCCGTGGATTTTCGCTGAACTCGATGCCGCCTTCGCCGGTCGGCCAGCGGCGCCATCACCCGTGCTCGGCGCCGTCATCGAAACCATGCTCGCCCACGTGGGGCATCTCACCGAACTCATCGGGGAAAACCGGGCTCTACGAGACTTCCGCAAACACGTGCCCTGGTACCTCACGGGATACCCGATCGGCGGCGCGGCTCGTCGGGTGCTCGGCACCATCGCCACCCGGTCCCAGTTCGAAGACTTGCTCGGCCAGCTCGACGGCAGTGTTCGGCCTATGCCCGGTTCGGCGGCCAAACCCCGCGGCACCCATCGGGGGCCACAGGTCGTGGCCCTTCCCGACGGCTGGCTCGCTGATCGTGATTGTGCCGATACGCCGAACCGCATGGCCGACGCCAGTACCTCGGGCGGATGAGCGCCGGGCCAACACCGGGGCCGACACTGGAGCGGGCGCTGGTGCTCGCCTCGGCTTCGCCCCGCCGGGCGGAACTGCTCTCGCACCTCGGCGTGGCGTTTGCCATCGATCCGCCCGACGTCGACGAAACGGCCCTCCCCGGAGAAACGCCTGAGGCATATGTCGAACGGGTGGCCCGCAAGAAGGCGGCGGCTCGTGTCGGGCCGGGACGAATCGTCATCGCCGCCGACACCGTCGTGGTGCTCGATGGTCAGCTACTCGGCAAACCGGCCGACACCGCCGAAGCCACGTCGATGCTGTCACGACTTTCGGGACGACACCACCACGTGCTCACGTGCGCGGTAGTCGCGACGCCTGCTCAGGAGATCGTGCACACCGATCGGGCCGAGGTCACCTTCGCCGTGCTTACCGCCGAGGAGATCGAGTGGTACGTCGCCACCGGTGACCCGCTCGACAAGGCCGGTGCCTACGGCATTCAAGGCGCGGCGGGCGTTTTCGTCACCGAGCTCCGGGGCAATCTGCAAACGGTGATCGGCCTCCCCCTGCGCCAGGTTGTCGGCGCTCTGCGCGAACTCGGCTTCCTCGCCGGTATCGCCGCTGTCCCTCTCCCGCTGGACTAAGAGCCTGTCCCAGTCATCATTCGGCGGATTCCGACCACCTTCGGATCTCGCCGCTGCCTCCGTCTCGCCGCCCGAAACGAACGTGCCTTCGACGTGACGTCGCGGCGAGACTCCGGACCGATACCGACGCGGCTGCTTGATGTTTCGCCCACCGGACGCGCCACCGGATGCGTTGCGACGCACCCTTGTCTGCGTCCGCCGCATCGCACAACTGCGAGGGCGGGCGGGCGGTCCCAAAAGCGGGAACCGGGAACGCTCCGAGGGCGCGGTCAGGGCCGAAGGATGAGGGTGTGATGGACGAGCGACTCGCCGTCGTCGACCAACATCGGCGAGTCGCTCCGCTGCCAGTCGAGCCCCGCATAGAGCGCCACCGCGCGTTCATTGCCGGCCTGAGTCCAAAGCTCGGCGTGGGTGAAACCACGCGCTCGCATCAGGAGAACCGATTCGACCAGCAACCGCATCGCCAATCGTTTTCCCCACCAATCAGGGTCGGTCATCACCGTGCCGAGGTGACACCATCCGGGGATCACCCCGCCCGCACCAAGATCGCCTCGCATCGGCACGCCCAGCACCAGCGATCGCAGCGCGCCATCGATCTCCACCCCTACCGCCCAGCCGTCGGGATGGCTGAGGCGGTCGATGGCCCGGGCCACCGTGACCGGTGAGGCCACACCCCGTCTCGCCGTGGTGGCGCGGTCAACCACCCGAGCCACCGAATCAGCGTCGGTCACCGTGAGCCATCGCAGCACTGCGCCCGTCGGCAGCGAGCCAACCACCGGCGGCTCCGGCCAGCCGGCTGGCATTCGCAGCACTCCGGGGGCCTCGAGGTCGGCATCGGTAGGCGTCCACCACGGCACCGCCGCCATCACGGCGGCGCGAGGGATCGGCGCGTAGTGGTGCGGAAAAAACACGCCGGGATAGGACTCGTCCCAGCGCAATTCGCTCGCCGGCAAACCGGCGGGATCGAGCGCGAGTGCCACCACATCAGACCGCCCGGCAAAGTGTCGGGCCACCGTCGCCGCCGCCTGCCATGGCGACGAACAATGGATGAAACCCTCCGCGGCAAGGCTCGGCGCCGTGATCCACCGATCGCCTGAAGACTCGAACTCGGCCCAGGCATCCACGGTCGTGAAATGGACGAGCAACGACCTCGGCACGCGCCAGTAGGTGGGCATGGATCCTTAGACCTCCTCGGCCAGAAGGAGGGCTTCGGTGACCGCTTCCGGTGTCGCAGCACCGCTAGAGCGGACGGCACCAAGCACACCGCCCAGCGTGAACGCGCCCGCTGCCGCCTTGAGCACGGTGACGGACTGGCCGGCGAACAACCACGCCAGCGTCCCCGAGAAGAGCGGGATCGTGAGCATCACGACGGGCGGAACATTGGCCGGCACGAACTTCAGCGACCAGGTCATCGCCCCGTGACCCACGAGCCCCGGTCCTGCCGCCACCACAAACGCTATCAACAGGTCGCGTGACGTGATCGACAGGATCGGCGCGCCGGACAGGAGCGCAAATACCGACACCACCACGGCAGAGACGGTGAAGGCCACGAAGAGAAATGGCCACGTGTCGATATGGGCACGGGCCTGTTTCGACCACACGAAATACACCGAATAGAACGCCACGTTGGCCGCGGCGAGAGCGATGCCCTTGGGGTTCCCGTTGGTACCCGTGGATCCCACGAACGCCACTGATGCCGCGCCGGCCATCGCCACCAGCGACCACAAACGAAAAGTCTTGCCGGGACGCTCGCCGAAGAGCGGCACGGCGAGGGCCCCCACCACGATGGGGCACAACGTGTTCATCAGGGTGACGTCGACTACCGACGTGGTGCGTAGTGCCGTCATCATCGTGAACTGATGGAAGGCGAACCCGATGCCGGCAAGAACGGCCAGTCGTAGCCCCCTCGACGACGGTCGCCGGCCAGTTCGGCGAAGGTTCACCACGGCCGCGGCGGCCATCAACGGAACGCCGATCCACATGCGCCAAAAGCTCAACACCGGGCCGCTAGCCGTGGCCAGGGCGATCAATACGGGACCGGTCGAAAAGATCAGCGTGGCCGCCCAGACCGCGGCAATTGCCCGAGCCCCCTCGTCACGATCGCCGGCGCTTCGAAGCTCGGTCGCGCCCCGAACCCGGCGGTCAGCCCCATCTCGGCCAACCGGCAGTAGCGGGTCGGTGGAAGGAAGCGCCATAGAGGAACCGCATTCTCCCCGGTCAGCCCCACGTTCGCCGCATTGATTTCACGCGGAACGCATCCCCGGGGGCGGGCCGGGGGACACGGGATCGAAAAGCTTGCGGGGAACGATCCGCGATGCACCGACATGGCACCGAAACCTGGCACCGAACTCTGGCCCGACGATGACCTGGCGATGACCACGCCGGCCTCGCCCTATCCTCGACGGGTGCTCAAGATCCCGCTCGTCCAACTCCACGCCTCGGCCGTCGTACCCTCCTACGCCAAACCCGGAGATGCTGGCCTCGATCTGCGGGCCTCCGAACGGGTCCGACTAGCCGCCGGTGGAGGGCGCGCCGTCGTTCCGACCGGTCTGGCGATCGCCATCCCCGAGGGGTACGCCGGCTTTGTGCAACCCCGGAGCGGGCTCGCCCGCGATCACGGGATCACCTGTCTCAACACGCCCGGCCTCATCGACAGCGGCTACCGCGGTGAGGTGCAGGTGCTGCTCGTCAACCTCGACCCCACCCACGACTTCATCGTGGAACCGGGCGAGCGAATCGCCCAGCTCGTACTGCAGAAGGTGGAGCACGCGGAGTTTGACGTCGTCACGTCCCTACCACCGTCGGATCGTGGTGAGGGTGGTTGGGGCCACACTGGCCGGACCTGACGAAGAGGCATCACCGGCCGGGCCTGCCGAGAGGGCCTCACGATCCGCTTCGCCGGAAGGAACTCCTATGGCAATACATCGAATGAACAACGACACCTGGCTGTTCGGCTCGAACTGCTTCGTATGCGAACCCCGCAACGACGCCGGCCTCCATATCCCCTTCGACCACGACGACGAAGAACACTTGGTGTTCGCCACCTTCACCCTCGACCAGCGTTTCTCCGGCGCCCCCAACTTCATCCACGGCGGCGTCACGCTGGCGATCCTCGACGAGGCGCAAGCCTGGGCGACCATTGCTCTCGCAGGAAAGTTCGCGGTCACGGTGGAAACCACCACCACCTTTGCCCGGCCGGTATTCGTGGGCGCGACCTACCGCGTGGAAGGCCGAGTGACCGAAACGACCGAAACGCATATCGCTACCACGGGCGTGGTGCGGAACGAGAAGGGAAAACCGTGCGCCGAATCACGGGCATCGTTCGCCATCCTCTCCGAAGCCCAAGCGGCTACAGCGCTCGGTACTGACGTCACCGCCGACGCTCGCGACTTCCTCCGCTGAACCCGGCACGACTTCGCTGAACCCGGCACGACTTGGTTGACCCGGCACGACTTGGTTGGCCCGGCCCAGCTGGTGTTACGACGACGGGAACCGGGTGAGCAGATGCACCGTGCGGCCGTCGTCCTGCAACTCGGCGAGGTCGACCAAAGGGATCACGAGATCCTCGAAACGACGAACGTCGGCTTCGGTGGTGATCCCGGGCGCGTCGTCGGCCCCAAGGAGATCGACCGCGAGCCCCTCCGCTTCAACGGTGAACCACAACGTGATCGTGCCCTCGAGCGGCTGACTGGCGAGGAGCAAGACCAAGGCTTCGTCGATCGCCAACCGAAGGTCGTCGATACGAACAAACGAGAAGCCCAGCCGCAATGCCAGGCTCGATGCCGTGATGCGGGCGACGCGTCCGTACGACGCATCTGCCGGAAGTACGAGGCGAACCTGATCATCGACCACCACCGCAGCTTTCCACGTGCCCCGCCTCTCCGGGGCGACCGCTCGAACCGCGCCGACCCTCAATGATTCTAGGAGCGTGTCCCAGCAACGCTTCGAGAAGCAGATTCCGAGCCACAGTTCGAAGCCTCGCGATGACGTCAGGTCGAGAGTCCCCTTGTTCTTCGGCGGCGAGACCGAGGACGCGACGAGAAAAAGAAAGGCTGGCCGCAAGACGCCGAATGGCTACGGGAACGCTCCTTGGTTCAGTCGTCGGTGCCCCACGGGGACACGATCTCACCAATCGTCCCCCGACGGTGCGCCCGGCTTGCCACCTGCCATGCCACCTCGATCACCACGATGGCCCCCACCGCGCACGCCACCACTACGGGGACCACGTTTGGGTGCAACGACTCGATCTCGAAGTAGCGGCGCAAGCCAGGGACTGCGAACACCAGCCCGAAGCCGGCGGTCATGGCCGCCAGAAGAAGCCCCCGCCACCACACCACCGGGCGACACAGGATCGACAGCACCCACATGGCCACCACGAACAGCACCACCAGCGCGGCGGTGCGAGCTTCGGCCAACGACACGTCGGGCTGTTTGCGGGTGACGTTGAACACGGTGAACGTGGCGATCCCGGCCACGATCCCACACGGGACCGAGAAACGAAGCACCCGATTGAGAAAGCCTGGCACCGCTCGTCGGGAGTTCGGGGCCAACGCCAAGAGGAAGGCCGGCGCACCGATGGTGAGGGACGAGATGATCGTGAGGTGCCGGGGTATGAACGGGTAGGTAGTGCCGAAAATGCCGGTAACCAGAGCCAGGAAGAGGGCATACACGGTTTTGGTGAGGAAGAGGTTGGCGACGCGCTCCACGTTGGCGATGACCCGCCGTCCTTCGGCTACCACCGAGGGGAACACGGCGAAGGAGTTGTCGAGGAGCACGAATCGTGCAACGGCTCGGGCGGCAGCGGAACCAGAGCCCATGGCGATGCCGATCTCCGCGTCCTTGAGCGCCAAGGTGTCGTTCACCCCATCGCCGGTCATGGCCACCTCATGCCCCTTCGACTGCAACGCATGCACCATGTCGCGTTTCTGGTGAGGGGTGACCCGTCCGAACACGTGATGGGTCTCCATCATCTCCGCAAGTTCGGTGAGGTCGGTGGGGAGGTCGCGGGCATCGATCGCCTGTTCGGCACCCACGATCCCGCAGCGCTGCGCAACAGCCCCGACGGTTACCGGGTTGTCGCCGGAAATCACTTTCACGGTGACGCCCTGGCGATAGAAGTAGGCGATCGTGTCGGCGGCGTCGGGACGGATCTTCTCCTCCAAAACCACGAGCGCGACCGGGACCAGCGGCTCGGGTAACACATCCGCGCGCAAGCCCTGATCGGCGCGGGCCAGCAACAGAACCCGCCGGCCCGTTGACGCCACCGTGTTGACCTCTTCGGCGAGAGCAGCAGCGTCGGATCCCGCCACGTTGGCCATCATCACGTCGGGAGCGCCGAACACCCACGACCCTTTCGTGCGAAAGGTGTTGGCGCTCCATTTGCGGGCCGAGCTGAACGGCACCGTATCGGTGGTTGCCCACCCTTCCCCTTCCGGCGCAAGGTTCAACGCATCGATCACTGCTTGCATCGAGCCGTTTGGTGCGGCGTCGGCGGCCCCGAGCGCCGCCAGCGCCTCTTCCGCCTCGACACGGTCGTGATCCCCGATCGGTTCGACCGATGCCAGCACCAACCGGCCTGCGGTGAGGGTGCCCGTCTTGTCGACACAGAGGGTGTCGACGCGAGCCAGGCCCTCGATCGCCGCCAACTCCTGGGTGAGCACTTGTTTACGACCGAGCCGTAGGACACCGATCGCCAGCGCCGCCGACGTGAGCAGCACCAGCCCTTCGGGGACCATCGCCACCAGGCCCGCGACCGATGCTTGCACTGCCTCGGTGAAGTGTTCGTTGGTTCGGGCTTGCGCCCAGATCAGCAGGATCGCCGTGGGGATCAACGCCCACGAGACCACGCCAATGATCCGGTTGATGCCGTCACGAAGCTCGCTTTTCACCAGAGTGAAACGGGCAGCATCCGCCCGCACCTTGAAGGCGTAGGTGTCGACACCCACTTTTTCGGCGCGAAATACCCCGGTACCGGCAGCCACGAAACTCCCGGACTGCACCTCCATACCCGGATGTTTGGGCACGAGGTCGGACTCCCCCGTGAGCAACGACTCGTCAACCTCGAGGCCCACCGCAGCGAGGACCTCGCCATCGACAACGATCTGGTCTCCCGGCGCCATTTCGATGACATCGTCGAGCACGACCTCGGTCACCCCGACCACGGCCACGGCGCCGTCTCTGCGTACCCGGGCCTGCGGAGCGGCCATCAGCGTGAGGCGGTCCAGGGTGCGTTTCGATCGGACCTCCTGAATGATGCCAATGAGCGCGTTCAGCACAAGCACGATGCCGAACAACCCGTCTTTGAACTCCCGAATGGCGAAGATCGCCAACAACAACACGCCGAGCAGTGCGTTGAACCGGGTGAATACGTTGGCACGAACGATTTCCCTGACCGTGCGGCTCGTGGGGTTCGGTGCATCGTTGGTGAGCCCGGCCTCGACCCGCGCTGCCACCTGAGCCGCCGACAATCCCCGATCGGGGTCGACCTTTCGATCGAGACCAGATGGTGTCACCGCCGAAGCGGCGCCGATCGTGGCGGGTTTCTGAGCGTCGGCTTCGGCGTTCATGCCGCAAAGTATGGCCGCGGGCGGAGCCGGAAGGCCGTTTCCCGATCCGCCCCCTTCGACGGCGGCTTCGAATGAGCCGTTCGGCCTAAGGTGTGAGTCGTTCGACCTAGATTGCCCCTTTTCAACCGACCGGTTTTGTGGTCAACTAACCGGAGCGTTGCCGTTGGGGGGCATCCACTCAGACCACCACCGGCCGCGGGCAGCGGCCGGTTTCCCAGGGGGATTGATGAAGATCACGATGCCCTGCCGAGATGGCAGCTGCGATGGACTCGTCGAGTTCGCCTCGATCCTGCTCGGCGAAGGCGGTGCGAAGCTCGTCGGCGATTGCCCAACCTGCGCCTCGACCTTCGTACTGGCCGGAGGTGAGGTCCGCCTCGTTCCCGACCACGAGAAGGGCACGATCGAAGCCGTGCCGCTCGAGCGGGACCGCCCCGACCGCTTCGTCCGCACCATCGGCCGCGCTCGCCCCCGCCTGCACGCCGAGCACTGACGCCTCCCGACGATCCAGCCCCAGGCCAGCCCCAGGCCGGTGCCCATTGCCCAACAACGATCCCGGGCCGCCCCGAGTACGACGCGCCGATCCCGGGTCGGCGATGCGGACCCGGGATCGGAGCGAAGATTCGGTTTGTGTCCGATGACCAATGAGCACGTCATCGGGTTGCCACTCACTTCGCAGGGCGACTGCCGTCCCGCACCTTGTTCACCATCGTGGTGATGCGCTTGGCCACCTTGGTCTTCAGGGTGGTCGCCCGCTCGGCGGTGAGCTTGCCATTGGCCACGGCTTCGTCGATGCGGGTGTTGGCCTTGGCCACCATTGCATCGATGACCGTCTGGGGATCGACGCCGTTCTCCGTGGCCACCTGCGCCACCGACTTGCCGGCCCGCAGTTCGGTGGCGAGGTCCTTGGCGTCGATGCCGATGGTCTCGGCCGCCGTCTTGAGGGCCGCCTTCGCCACGTCTCGGCGCTGCTCACGGTTGCCCTCACGGCCCTGGCCCTGGTCGGGGGTGGACTGGGCGCTGTTGTCCTCGGCACCGGCCGTACCGGCGAAACCGGCGGCGATGGCCACCGAGCCGCCGAAGAGGGTGAGGCCGGCGAGGGAGGAAGCGATGAACTTGTTCATGGGAGTGACTCCTTGTTGCGTGGTTGGTGTGTTTCGGAAGGGGGCCAGCCGCCCACCGTCTCGTACCGCCGACTGCTCGCTGGCGTTCCTGGCGACTTGCTGACAAAACCCATCATCGAGGGCAACTGTTAGGAGGATGTGAGCCTCGTGCGAAGAGCAGACCAAGAACGGACGGGTCCCCAAGTTGACGGAAAGACGGGCGCGACCCTGGTTCACGACCGGTACGCGATGCTGGTGCGGTGTTCCCAATCTCTGATGACCGGCCGTGACTGTCGCCACCACCTCCACGTTTCTCGCCGCCATGGCCATCGCCTCGTTCGTTGCCACTGCGCTGCTCTTGGTGGTGCGGTTTGGGCCACAGACCGCCTTGAACGCTCGACTCCGCCGAGACCTCAGCCGAGTGGTGCTGCCCGCGAGCTGGCTGGTCGCCATCACGGCCACGCTGGGGAGCTTGTATTTCTCGGAGATCGCCAACTTCACCCCGTGCAAGCTGTGCTGGTTCCAGCGGGTCGCGATGTACCCACTCGTGGTGATACTGGGAGTGGCGACCATCACAAGAGATGCCCGCGGGCGGCTCTACGCCTTTCCTTTGGTCGCCATCGGTGCCGCAATCGCCGTCTACCACTCCTACCTGCAGGCCTATCCGGGATCTGGGTCGTCGTTCTGCACTCTCGAAGCACCCTGTACCCAACGTCACGTGTGGGAATTCGGATTCGTTTCCCTACCGTTGATGGCGTTGGCTGGCTTCACCCTGATCGCCGCCCTCTTGCTCCTGGTCGCCCCCGAAGAGTGATCCGGTATTTCCGAGAATCCAACGACCCGAAACGAACCGAACGGACATCTGAGAGTCAGGCATGAGCAACAAACCCAACCATTCCGCCAATCGCAACCGTACTGCCGCGCGGGTGGCGGCCGCCGAGGCCCAGAAACCCGGAGGTTCCACGCTTCCGTGGATACTCGCCGCCGTCGGCGTTGTCGTGGTGTTCGCCCTGTTTCTGGCGATTCGTGCATCGAGCAGTTCTTCCACCACTGCGTCGCGGCCCCCTCCTGCCGGTAGCGCCGCCGGCACCGTGGTACAGGGAAACCTCAGTACCGCCGATGTCGCCGTGGCCGGCAACGCCCTCCCGGCGTTTCCGGACAAGCCGGGTACCCCCGACCCTGCCCTCGGAGCGAAAGCCCCCACGCTCACCGGCAAGGGCTTCGATGGTTCTCCGCTCACCGTTGGGGGTGCCGGGCAGCCGACGGTCGTGATGTTCGTGGCCCATTGGTGCCCGCACTGCCAACGAGAGGTACCTGCCCTCCAGGCCGAATTCAACCAGAAGGGCCTACCGGCGGGCGTGCAACTGTTCGCCGTCTCCACGTCGGTCAAGGAGGACGCCGCGAACTACCCGCCCGTCAGCTGGTTGGTCAAGGAAGGGTGGACCGTGCCGACCCTTGTCGACAGTGCCGATGGCACCGCCGCCACGGCCTACGGCCTCGGGGGTTTCCCGTTCTTCGTTGCCCTCGACGCCTCGGGGAACGTGGTCGCTCGTACCAGCGGTGAGCTCACCCTCGAACAATTCAACGCCCTCGTGGTTGCCGCCAAAGGCACACCGGCATCGTCCACTTCGAGCGTCGCCGCCCGCTGAACACCTCGCCGGCATCGGCCGCTCGACCCCTTCACGGCCTTGTCATCGTTCACGGCGAATGCCGCCGATCTACGGCAAGTGGCCGAACTCGAATGGTGACTGCGACACGCTCTTCGCGGTCCTCCTTGGGCTCCCGGGAAGTGCCTGGGCAGCAACGCGTCAGTAGGCGGACTCCGAGCCACGCGTTGATGGGGCCGTCGGCTCCAGGTTCTCGAATGGGTTCGCAATAGTCTCCAAGGGTGGCCGCCCGATTCGATGACCTGCCCCTGCATTGGGACCGTGTACACGCTGCCGCCCGGGCCGGCATCGGCAAGGTGGTTCGCACCCCGATCGTGCCTTCGCCCGAGTTGAGCGCGACGGCGGGCGTACCGCTGGTCTTGAAGGCCGAGAACCTGCAGCAGACCGGTTCGTTCAAGTTGCGCGGCGCTCTCGCCAAACTCTCGGCAATCGGTCCAGCGGCACAGGCCGGCGTGGTGCTCGGTAGCGCCGGCAATCACGCTCGTGCCACAGCCTGGGCGTGCCACACCCTCGGCATTCCCTGTTCGGTGTTTATGCCGACAACCGCATCGATCACCAAGGCCGAGGCATGCGCCCAACTCGGCGCCGAGGTTCGGCTCGAGTGGCCCACGGTCGACGAAGCCATCGCCGCCGCCAGTGAGCGAGCGCGCATCTCTGGGCAAACGATGCTCCATCCGTTCGACGACCTCGAGGTGGTCGCGGGCCAGGCCACACTCGGTGTGGAACTCTCCGAGCAGGTCCCCGACGTGAACCTCGTCGTGATCCCACTCGGTGGCGGCGGTCTCACGAGTGGGGTGGCCTGGGCCGTGAAACAAGCCCATCCGCACGCTCGGATCGTGGCCGTTCAGGCCGCCGCTTGTTCGCCGTGGCTCGGAGATGGAACTCCGGGCGATCAGGCATGGTCGGACTCGCGTGGCACGATCGCCGACGGCATCGCCGTCAAACGTCCCGGGGCGATCACCCGGCAGTTCGTCGACGCCTTGGTCGACGACATCGTGGTGGTGGAGGACGACGCCATCGCGGATGCGGTGGTGTGGTTGTTCTCCACCACAAAACTGGTGGTCGAAGGCGCGGGAGCCGTGGGCGTGGCGGCAATCCAACAGCGTCTGATTCCGATGCGCGAAGGTCCGGGTACGACGGTCGTGATCCTCTCGGGGGGCAACATTGATCCCGGCGTCCTCGGTGATGCCATCCGTCGCCACGAGACAAGCGCCGGCCGCCGCCTGCTGCTGCGGGCCCGGCTCGACGACCGACCTGGAGCGCTCGCCGAGGTCACGGCGTTGCTCGCGGCAGCGGGAGCCAACGTGGTCGACATCCAACACATCCGGGAGGGGATCGACCTGCACTTCGGACAGACCGGCATAGAGATCGTGGCCCAAGTGCGCGGTCCCGACCACGCTGCTCGGGTGGTCGAGGCGGCGCAGGCGGCTGGCGTCGACATAGAAGCCCAGCGCGGTTGGCCAGACTGAGCCGTCCCGGCCGCCGGTAGGGTTCGTCATGGCTTCCAATGAACCTTCCCCCTTTGACAGCCCCGACAATGGCGAATCGGGCGTACCCATGCGAATCAACGTTCCGGAATCCGAGCTCACCGGCACCTACGCCAACTTCGCCGCGGTGTGGCACAGCCCCCACGAGTTCACCCTCGACTTTGGCGTCGCTGACATGGAGACCACCACGCCCGATGGCGAGACCTTTGTTCCCGTCAAGGTTGTTGCTCGGCTCAAGGTACCGCCCTCGGTGATCTTTGAGATCGCTCGTGTCATCGCCGAAAACGTCGACAAATACGAGCGTCAGTTCGGCGCAATACGCCAACCTGGCGGTAGCTGACCCTTCGCCTCAGAGCATCATTTATCGGCACGGCGAAAGAACATCCTCAAGCTTGTCCCCGCTGGTGTCGACGAAGAATGCAGTTTGCTCGTACAACCGCGTGCGCGCCCGCCCCGCTACCGACAGGAAGGTCCTTGGCTCGCCGACTCCGCCCGACCAACGGGACTACTCCAGAGGTGGACACACCCACGTCACCATTCGCCGTCGAGACCATCGATGTGGGCCACGGCCCGATCAAGGCCCGACGTCATCGCAACCCAGGTGGTACCCCCGGCGGGTGGGTGGCCGACACCGCACACGCCGACCCTGACGCCTGGGTAGGACCCAAAGCCTTCATCCTCGGGAACGCCCGGATCTTCGGTGGCGCACGGGTGGAAGGCGAGGCGTTAGTGGTCGACAACGCCCGGTTGCTCGACGGCGCGATTCTGGGAGGCGACGCAGTCGCCGGCGGTGACTGCACCGTTGGGCGGGCCGAGGTGAAAGGAGAAGCGCGTATCGGTGGCCGGGCCCATATCGACGGCGGTGCCGTGATCAGCGGCCAAGCCTCTGTCAACGGCGAGGCCCGCGTCCTCGGTATGGTCGTGGTAGAAGGCGGAGCTTCCGTCAGCGGCCGGGCCTGGCTCTCGGGCGGCAGGGTCACCGGTTCGGCTCGAGTCTCCGGGAACGACGCCGTTCTGGCCGGCATGGTGATCGGCGATGTGGTCGAAGAGGTAGTCGGCGAGGTGGTCGACCAGACGACCAGGCCCGACCAGACGACCAGGCCCGACCGGACGACCATGGATCAGGTCGATCTCGAAGCAGCTCTGGCCGGCCTGGACTTCGATCTTCCGCTATTCGACGATGCCCTCGACGATGCCCTCGCCGACTGACTGACCGGCGCCGTTCGCCGAAGCTGTTGACCCCGAACCAGTCAGACGGGTTTCTGAACGGATCGGCTGAACGGATCGGCTGAACGGATCGGCCCCCAACGCACCGGCCGCTCGACGCACTGGACGCTCGACGCACCGGACGCTCGACGCACTGGCCGCTCGACGGATTGCTCGTGGCGGAGAGATCTCGTGCAAGGCTGCGCTCATGGCTTCCCGTCGCAGCGATACCCCACAGACCGATTCAACGACGGCGAAGAATCACACGACCGCCGTTACCACTGCACTCGTACTCGGGGGTGCCAGCGATATCGGACTGGCCATCGTCGGCCGGCTCGCCGCCGACGGTCTCACCCGGGTGGTGTTGGCTTGCCGACAACCCGAAGCCCTACATCAGCGCCTGGCCGAGCAGCCGATTGACGGCGTGGCCACGACCACGGTGGCCTGGGATGTGCTTCATCCTTCGACCCACGCACCGCTCCTCGCCCAGGCGTCGACCGTGCTGGGCGGACACATCGATCTGGTGGTGTGCGCGGTCGGCAGCCTGGGCCACCACAGCGGGATGACGATGGCCGCAGAGGACGCCGACCTGCTCATCCGCACCAACACTGCCGGCCCCATCGCCGTGCTGCTCGAATCCGCTCGTGTGCTCCTGGCGCAGGACCGAGGCAGCGCAATCGTGGTGCTGTCATCGGTTGCGGCGGCCCGAGCTCGCAAGTCGAACTTCGTGTACGGGGCCGCCAAGGCCGGTCTCGATTCCTGCACCCAGGGGTTGCGTGATGCCCTTCATGGGACGCCAGTTCGGGTGTATCTCGTCCGTCCCGGATTTGTGGTTTCGAAGATGACCGTCGGGCTGACCCCGGCACCCATGGCCACCACCCCCGAAGCCGTGGCCGATGCCGTCGCACGGGCCATCAAATCGCCGGTCCAACGGACCGTGTGGGTGCCAGCCAAGTTGGGACCGTTGATGGCGGTGCTCCGCAACGTCCCTATCGCCGTGTGGCGAAGGATCGCCGCCGATCGCTGAACCACGGACCAGCGGCTGGGGTGGCCGTCCCCGTCGGGCCGATCAACCCCGTCGTTCGATCAGTGCTTCGAACACCGCCTTGGTGCGGGCCGATACCACGTCCCACTCGTAGTCTGCCTGCTTGGCCACGCTCGATGCGGCCGCCGTCGTCAGCTGATCGAGGGTGAGGTCATTCAGGGCACCGGCGATCGACGCGACGGTGTCACCCATCGGCAGCGCGCCGTCGCCGAGATACTCCTGAAGGTAAGGCCACGACGACGCCAGGATCGGAAGTCCGAGACCCACGGCATCGGACGTCGTGCCGGTTGCGAGCATGTCGCCGCCATCACCGAACGGCATGGCGAGCACGTCACACACCCCAAGTCGGCGACCGTAGATGTCCTCGTCAACCATCTCGTACACGTCGGCAACGGTGATCCGCTTATCACCTTCAAACATCTCGGCGGGATCGTCGGCCGATCTCGACCAGCAGACCACCTCGATATCGGTTCGTGTCGATGTCCGCACGCCGGCGAGAAACATGCCGATGTCCTTTTCCTGTCGCGGAGCGCCCACCAGCCCGATGCGCAGGCGATCCGTGCCCGGGCCGGCACGGGCAAGGCCGAGCGCCAACTCGTTCTCCCGACGAAACGACGGTGCGCCCGTGGGGTACAGCGGCCCGAAGTGCCCGTGCGGGATCACTTCTTGGACCGTTGTGTCCGACACCTGATAACGCCGGTTGAACCGGCCCCTACCCCACGAGGAGTGGTGAATGAGCACGTCGGCAACATCGGCCCACTTCTGGTAGAGCGGATCGTAAGCGTCGGGGTCCTTCTCGTGCGGCGTGAGGTTGTGGACAGTCCATACGATGGGGATCTGATGCCGACGCAGGCGATCGATGGCCTTGTGATGGGCTTCGGGGTCGTCGAGAGCGGTCCATTCCGGCCAGTGCAGATGAAAGAGGTCGAGTGTTTCGAGCCGGACATTCTTGTCGCGAAACACGCCGACACCGGGGGCCACATCGAGCACCCCGAACCGCATCGGCGCATACAACGACTCGTGGTAATGATGGCCGTGGGCCGACGATGACACCCGGAGCTTTGGCTCGACCGTCAGCCGGTACGTGAGGCCGGCCCCGGTCCGCCCAGTGCCGTGGGTGATGTGCGTGCTCCGGGTCGAGTCGGGGGTTGCGGCCGACGCGAGCAGGTCGGCCTCGTGAACCAGTGGCAGCTCGTTCCAAAACGAACGCCACTCGGAGATACCTGCGGTGTCGACGTCGGCCACCGCAACGCTCGTCCAATCGTCGGATGACCCGTCGCCGCCAACCGGATTGTGCGCCACTTCGACGGCCACGCCCAACGGCCGGCCGATCGACTCCGGGACGGTGAGGGTTATCGCATCGGGTGTTGCGGCGAGGTGCAACAGGCCCTCACCAACGACTCGTCGCCCTTCGCGCCACCAACGCAGACGAACTTCCCCGACGATCGACGGGGCATCGAGCTTGGGGTCAAGCCGGCCGACAGCCACCAACCGGTCCCAGACCGCCTCCACTCCCAAGGGACCGTGGTCGTGGACCACTTGGGGAACCCCGCCCATCGTGAAACGGGCCGTCCCCAACGCCACCAACGGAAGCCAGCAGACCAGGTCGGAGTCAACCGGAACATCGAAAAGCCCCGGCTCCCGTGGCGCCGGGAGGTAGTCGCTGCGCGTGGCCCCGACGAAGGGCACGAGCACCGGGGACCCCGGACGATCGGCGCACCACACCGCTGCTTCACGACGGGCGCCGGCGGAAAGGCCGGCCTCGAAACGAACAGCCCCCACTCGTGGTCGCGGTCGCAGCGGCCCGTCGGACAATGACACGGAAGGCTGGTCCCGCAATACGGCGGCGGTGTAGGCGAGTTTGCCGAGCACATCGAAGGTGAGCTGCAACCGTCGGTGCGGGCCGCGATAGGCGTAGGGCGATCGATGTTGATGGGCCGAAATGACGCCGCCGGAAAACCATCCGTCGAGCTGACCCAGCGCCCGCGTTGCGTGACCGAGCAAACGGGTGGCCCGGGCAACCTCGCCCTCGTCATTGGTTCTTTCGTCGCCAGAGAACAGCATCGCCGTCGCCAACGCCGACATCTCCACGGTCAGGGCGAAGGCCAGCACCCCGGTGGAGCGTCCCCACACGACCGCCGCCCCACTCGGGGAAACAACCCGATCGACGAGGTCGATGGCGAACCGGCTGCCTTCGCGCCAGACCGGGTTGAGCTGCGTCGGAAAGGCGGCCGACAGCGGCTCGGCAAACAACCACACATCGGCGGAGTAGATGTCGTACCGGCCCACGCCATGGGTGCTGTCGTCGAGCGGGCCCACCGGTGCCTCGCCCAGCAGCATTCCCGTGCGATCGACGAGACCAAGCAGGCGCTGATGTTCCGGTCCGTCGGTGGCCCCGCCGTCGAGCAAGCCGAGGCGGGCGCGGGCAAGTTCGCATCGAGCCAGGACCACGACGTAGTTCTGTGGGAGCAGTCCCCCGTCGAGCAGTTCGATCCAGGAGCTCGAATCGCACGCTTGCGCCAGGTTGCGCCGTTCAATCTCGGACCAACCGACGAGCAACTCGTTGTCGGCGAACGTCCCGCCGGTCAACAGCACCTCCGCCGTGCGATAGCTCGAGAACGTATCGGTGCTGGCGCCGTCGAGCAGGCGCAGCATGGCGATGATGAGCGTGTCGGTGGACTGCCCATCGACCTCGGCCACGCCGGCGGCACGCAGGTGCCCAAGTGTGAAGGCAAGGTCGGCACGTGCATCGCTTCCCACCGACCGACCGCCGAACACTCGGGGCAGAACGAGGCCCGAACCCGCGTTGGCGGCGAACGCCTTGAGCTGCCCAACCACAAACGTCTGCAGGTCGAGGGCGAGGTCGTGCGTTGTGCGGGGTGTGCTCACGGAGAGTCCGATCGACGAGTTCGAGTGAAGGAGTGAACCGCATCGACGATCGGTTCCGGCACCGCGCAGGGAACGTTATGGCCTCGGACCTCATGCACGTCGACCCGCGACTGCGGACGCAGATTGGCGAGCTGCCCCGCACGAGCGGGCACGGCAAAACGATTCCTGCTGCCAACCAACACGACGGAAGGGATGTAGGGCGATACACACGACGGCGTCGGGTGGTGCGATCCGCTCCCGAAAACGGATCCATCAGCGAAAGGCCGATGGCGGGGTAAGCGATGAGCCACGCCGCGACCGGCGGCCACCAGAGCCTCGGCCGCCCCGTCCCAAATCGAGCGGTCTGCGGCCCCGCCCTGAAGGAGTACGACAGCCGGACCGACGCCGTCCACGGTGACGGCCAACCGAGCACCATGCGTCGTTGCCGACCGGAGGCCGACTGCTTCCGTATCGGATTCGACGCAGGGCTCGCGGCCGTCGTGCCCATCACCGATTGCCGCCCGTACCCGCCACCGGGGCGATCGACGCTTCAAGGTCGATCGTCACCTGCCCGACCGCACGGACATAGTCGAGCACGGCAATCACGTCGGTGATCTCCCGCCGCCGAACGCGCACCAACTCGTTGGAATCTTCCCCTGTGGTGACGGTGATCTCGAACAGGTCCGGCCCATCGCTGTCGGACAAGACGCGAAATCGAGTCACGCCATCCCACGGAATCACGGTCCGATCGTTCGGGGGAGAACGCTTGCCACCACGTTCCACGAGCCAGTTCGGTACCGAAAGCCCCCCGCCGTCGGCCACCAGGCACAGCGAGAGGTCACCATCGGGCACCCCATCTGCTTTTTTGTCGAGGCGACGTTGCCAGATCGGGCCTGGCTGCAAAAGAACGCGTAGCGGTTCAAGGGTGGCGGGGGGCTCGGCGGGAGGCAATACCCGTCGCTGCGACGCCCGAAGAACACCGCGGTCATCGGGCGAGAAGGAGCGGATCAGCCATGCCATACCGGTGGACGCCGCGATCACAACGCTCACGAGCTTCAGCCACGTCGACGCCGCGAAGCGCACGCCCTCGAGATGAAGCACGGCGACCATGAAGACCACCGTCAGCCCGCCCATCGTGATGGTGATGGCAAGGTTGGCTCGCCGGGCCAGCCGCTTGGGCACCTCACCGAGCGTGTAGTCCACGTGCCCATTGTTCCTCATCGGCAACCCTGGCCGGGCACAACGCCACCGCAACGTCGCATCTACACATCCGATTGCGACGAACGACGGTTGACGACGGCAAGCGGCGCACGAGAGCGTCGGAAATGGTAGGAACAGGTCTCTCCGACCGCACCGACAACCACGTCCTATCGGCGCTGGCCGTAGTCACCGAGGACACCACCATGAGCCCGACCGAACCCAGTCGACGAAACATCTTGCAGGCGATCGGCTCGGCCGGTGCGTTGGCCGCCATGGCCGCCGGCTGCGGCACGAACCGTTCCACCTCGCCTCCAGGGGCCGTTCCGGTGCCGAACGCCCGCGCAACCACGCCGTCCTCCTCGATCGATTCGGCTCGTTCGGGCACGGCCATCACCGCAACGACAGCAAGCACAGCAACGACGGCTCCGATCCCGCCCACGAGCGCGAACGCGTATTTCCCGCCGGCGGGTAGGTGGGAAAGCGTCACCCCGGAAGACGCCGGCTGGTCGTCGAGCGGGCTCGAAGCACTCGCTACCACCGTTGGGGAGGCCAACTCCGATTCGTTGGTTGTGCTTGCCGGCGGACGCATCGTGCTCGAGCGGTACTGGAACGGCTACGGAGAAACCTCAACACGCGACATCGCGTCGTGCCAGAAGAGCGTGACCTCAACGCTCGTCGGAATCGCCATCGAGAAGGGTCTGCTTACGCTGGACGACCCGGTGTCGAAGTACGTCGACCCGGGGTGGACGAAGGCTTCGCCCGCCGACGAAGGCGCCATTCTGATCCGCCACTTGATCACCATGACCAGCGGGCTGCATCCAACCAAACTCACCAAGGTCGCTGCACCAGGCACCATCTGGAACTACAACACCGACGCCTATCAAAAGACCCGACTCGTATTGGAACGTGCCTCGGCAGAGGACATCGACACCATCACCCGTGCCTGGATCTGGGACACGATCGACGTATCCGCGGCCACGAATTGGAGGTCACGACCTGGCGCCGTTGATGCCGTGGGTTCGCCCATTTGGGGGCTTGCGTGCACGGCTCGCGACATGGCGCGA
This sequence comes from Actinomycetes bacterium, assembly GCA_031415655.1. Classification (GTDB taxonomy): domain Bacteria; phylum Actinomycetota; class Acidimicrobiia; order Acidimicrobiales; family Acidimicrobilacustridaceae; genus JAKOVR01. Next base: position 28,071 of record JANOSD010000042.1, on the reverse strand, counting down.
TTCGGGCTCCTCGTCCTCCGCAAGGGTGCGTGGGCCGGCAACCGGGTCGTGAACGAAGCGTGGCTCAACGATGCGACGAGACCGTCGCAGACTCTGAATCCCAGCTACGGCTATCTGTGGTGGTTGCTTGGAGCCGGCGAGAACAAGGGGCGAAACGTGGCACCACCCGACCTCGTCGCCGCCCTTGGAGCCCAGGATCAAAAGATCTACGTATGCCCCAGCCTCGATCTGGTGCTCGCCCGGCAGGGGTTGGCGGCGAAGGAAACTTCCGAGTCAGCATCGGACTTCGACAACGTGCTCATCGACGGTCTTCTCGCTGCCCGATTGTCGGCCGCCGGCAACAACGGCGGCTGACCGCGCACGCCCCACCCCGCCGCCCACGCCCACGCCCACGCCCACGCCGCGGCCGAGGCCGAGGCCGAGGCCGACGCTGGCGGAACATTGCTCGCCGGTGGTGGGTTGCCGCTGGCATGAAGATCGACATTTGGTCCGACGTGGTGTGCCCTTGGTGTTACCTCGGGGCGATGCGATTCGACGCGGCGATCGCGGCGCTGCCCTTTCGGGCCGAGCTCGACATTCGGTGGCGGGCCTACCAACTCGATCCGGAAGCACCCCGTGAGCCGCAAGATCTGCGAGAGACGTTGGAGCGCAAGTACGGGCCCGGGGCCTTCGACACCATGACCACCCGGCTCACCCGGCTCGGCGAAAACGAAGGCATCGACTACCGGTTCGATCTCACCCAGCGGGTGAACACGTTTGACGCCCATCGTCTCGTGGCGTTCGCAAATGCACTGACGGTCGGTCCCGATGACGCCTCCCCGTCCGGATCGGTGATGCCGCGATCTGTTGTCGACCGGTTGTTTCTCGCCTACTTCACCCAAGGCGAAAACCTCGCCGACCACGACGTGCTCACCCGGCTGGCGACCGATGTCGGCCTTGATCCCACTGCGGTAGCAGAGATGTTGGCGAGCGATTCGTTCACCGATGCCGTATCGAACGACGTCGATCAGGCCCGTGGGTTCGGCCTGAGCGGGGTGCCGGCCTTCGTGGTGGAGGAACGCTGGTTGATCTCTGGGGCACAAGAGGTCGAGACGATCGCCGAGACGCTCGCCGGCATGCACAACGAACTGATTCCCTGACCCCGCTGCGACGATCACCGGGTACCCACCCGTCGGCTGCGGGTACAAGGCATGCTGTCGGAACCAAGGCTGGCGTGCAAAGAGCGTGTCCCGGCAATGCTTCGAGAAGCGGATTCCGAGCCACGGTTCGAACTCTCGCACGGACGCGACGTCGAAAGCCCCCTTGTTCTGGGCGGTGAGACGGAGGACGACGCGAGATTCGAAGCTGGCCGGAAGCCGCCGAATGATTGCTAGGGCAGGCTCCTAGTGGTTCCGCGCACGGCCACAGATCGTCATCCGGTGTCGTCATCCGGTGCCTTCACCCGCCTCGTGTTCACGCACCGGGTGACTCACGTTCCTGATGGCTCACCCGCCAGGTGATGGGTACCAGCACGGTTCCGCCGGCAGCGCCACCCGAGACATCGTCCGGGACAACGTGCTGCCGGTGACCATGCCCGACGGCTACACGATGCAGGTGTACTCAGACACGACCTCGTTGCCCGGAGCGTCCGCGTTTTGCTTTCAGACGAACGCCGCGTCGCTCTCGCCCCCAGGAGACCCGTCCTCCACCCTTGAAGCCGCGCCTGACCAACACCCGACTTCTTTGCTTCCGTGGAACGTGGCCGAGTTGGCCGTGGCGGAAAGTGGTGCCGGGTACATCGGCGTGTGGCCAACCGGGATCGTGTGGATTCCTGCCAACGTCGCTGGCGGTAACCGAGCGCTCATTACCTACCAACGGGTGCGCGTCAATCCGTGGGTCACACCGGCCACGTGCACGGTGATCGGGCAGGGCGTGGCCGAGTACGCCTACCCGGGTACTTCCGCCGCCATGGCGCACGGGATCGTGGCCACTCGACTCGCCGACGACCTGTTCCCCGACGCAACGTGCTCGTGATGGGTTCGCCGGTGTTCCACAAGGGGTGGGTCTACCTCTACGGATGCACACGGGAAAGCACGTGTTTCAGCATCCGGGCGACCGCGGCCAACGTCACGCTCCCGTCGGCGTGGCAGTGGTTCGACGGCACCAACTACGTCGGCACCAAAGCCCAACGGCGGCCGCTCGCCGGCGTCGGATGTTTCGGTGGTGTGGTGCGCCCCGAGAGCACGTCGACTTCTTTGGTGGTCACCTACGCGGCGCACGGCACGTTTCGAACCCGAGTGTCCGCCATCGCCGTGACGGTGCCGCCGAGGTAACGCCGGTGGCCGGCAAGCGGCGCGGCGAGCGTCGGTCCCACGGGGTCGAACGAGGGGGGGTCGAAGGAGCGTATCTGAGGGGTCAACTCGTGTTGGTTGCGATGTCGCTCCATGTGGCGGCCCAGTGGGAGACGAAGACTGCGAGGGGCACCCCGCTGGGGAGTTGATCCCACGCCGCGGCGTGGGCGACGTAGTGGTCGAGCGCGCCGAGAGCATGCACGGCCAACAGCTTGGCCCGGTCCGCCGCAACGCCGTGACGAACGAAGACGTCGGCCAGAATGCCGTAGCCGTCGTCCCACGAATCGCCAATCACATGGCGAACTGTGGCCGGAAGGGCGCCGACCACGGCGTTGAGCCGCACGATCGGGGCTTCCACCGAAAGGAATCGGCCGAGCTCACCGACGATGGTTTGCAGGTCGGTCTCCAACCTTTCGCGTTTGCCGGCCCGAGAGCGGGGGCGGGAACGGCCGACGCCGTCCGTCACAGAACCGATCCACACGGGATCCGCCAAATGCGCACGAAGGTCGCGCACCCGGTTCCGGTACTGCTCGACCGCTTCGAGCAGCACCGCCTCCTTCGACGGGAAGTGGCGGTAGAGGCCACCGCCGCCGGGACGTAGTCCTACGGCTCGTTCAATCTCGGCGATCGTCGTGCGGTCGTACCCCAGTTCCCCGAATAGCCGCAACGCCGCGTCCACGATGCGCTGTCGGGTGTCGGTTCGGCGGCGGTCAACCGGATCGGGCATACCTCCAGCATGACCGAGTGTTGCGACGCTCTCGGGCTCGACAGGCTCGACGGCGACGAGCGTCACCCGAACACACTCTCGGCCTCCCAGGCCCGCATGCGTTCAGGGCTGACAATCCGGAGCGTTTCGAACTCATCGAGCAACTTTTTGAGTTGGGTGAGCATTGCATTGGTGCCAGTCGACGATGCCAGCGTGCGTTCGAACTCGTCGACCGAGACGTAACTCGAGAGTTGTTCGCTGTAGTGCAACGGGAGAAACGAACGTCGGCCGATGAGATCCTGAGCGGCCAGCTCTGCCAACAACTGCACCTCATGAACTTGGCCACTGTCGAGCCCCGGCATTCCTTGTTGCAACCACTTGCGGGCGTACCCGATATGGCGAGCTTCCTCGGCGGTGTGCGCCACCCCGATACCTACGAGCGTTGGGTGCATGGGGCGGGTGGCATCGTCGCCAAGCCGGCCGCCTTTCATCGCCTGATTGAACTCGTCGCCCACAAACTCGAATAGGAGCACGTTCACCCAGAAGGCCTCCGGCAGGCGAACGGCCAGTTCCTCGGTGTAGGCCGAAATGGCCTGCCCCCATCCCTCTTCACCGGTACCTACGGTTTGAATGTCGGCGTTGTGTCGTACCCAGTGATTGAACATCGCCATGTGTTGGCACTCCTCCGCCACCTCATGGAGCAGGTATCGGAAACTCGGATCGTAGGGGTCGATCGTCCAGAGCATGGCCAAGATCCCCTGGTTCAGCAGGTGCTCGCCGTGGGCGATATTGCGCATCAGTTGCGTCATCTCCCAGCGCTCCACGAAGGCCTGGTCTGCGACCGGCAGCAGTTCGAACCACGCCGCGCCTGCGAGGGCGGAGTGTTCCCTCGGCATGTAGGTCCACTCGGCCGTGAGCGGGATCGACCAATCGATCACGTCATCGTCGAACGGGTACCACCGCCGACGAACGCTCGCCACATTGAGGCGTTCAGCAATGTTGGTGGGCACATCAACGGCAAGCACGGGGCCTCCAAAGGTCGGACCCGCCCGACGAGACACCTCCACGCATGGGAGTGAAACCTCGGGTTGATCAATAGGTAAGTACGTACTTACTTACTAACACGAGGGAGGGCGTCGAGTCAAGGGTCAACCTCCGAGGAGGGCCGCTCGACCGTTGACCTGGAGCTGGTGATGGAACACCGCCGCATCGATTTCGGAAAACCGCTCGAACTCACCGGATCGTGGGTCGCGGCGCCGCCACACCGGGTCCGACGTGCGCCACCCTTCGGACCGGAGCGGCTTCTTGTCCACCTTGTTGGTGCCCGTAGCGGGCAACGCCTCCACCACCCGAACGAATCGTGGCGACCATTTCGTACCGAGGTCGGGTTGTTCCCGCAAAACGCTGCAAAACCACGGGGGTCGAATGACACGCCAGTTCGGAGTTCCAACACGGCGAGTACCTGGTCGCCCGTCGACACATCAGCGACACCGAGCACTGCACATCCGGCCACATCGGTGTGACGGTCGAGGATGCGCTCCAGTGGCGCGGCAGCGAAGTTCTCGCCGTCCACCCGGAGCCAATCGAGGGCGCGACCGGCAAAGTCGAACACGCTATCGGCGTCGCTATAGCCCACGTCCCCGGACCAGAACCACCCGTTTCAGGTGCGGGCGGCATCGGCCTCCGGGTTGTTGTAGTAGTCGCCCTCGAAGCGTGACACGCCGCCTCGGCGGACGATTTCCCCGATCGCCGCACTGGCATTGGTGATGCGGCCCTGCTCGTCGAACTCGGCGACTACGCACTCGGTATCAGTGTCGGGGTCGATCACCACCACATCGGCGTAGGCGTCGGGCCGACCCAACGCGCCCGGTTTGCCCTTCCCGACCGGGATCAAACGGATCACTCCCTCGCGTGATCCATATCCTTCGATGACCGCAATCTCGAACCGGCGCCGGAACGCCGGAACGCCCGAGCGTCGGTCGTCGCCGTCTCCGGCGCCAGCACTACCTTCATGTAGTGGTCGGTGTCGTGGCCGGTCTCGGGCGTCGCGAGGATGTAGGCGATGACTCGTCCGACGGTGTTGAAGTAGGTGACCCCGTGCGCTCTGGCATCGCGGAGGAACGCTTGAGCCGAGAAACGACGCTGCAGCACAACCGTGGCCGCTGATGCCATCGCCGGCATCAGGTTGGCGGTAAGGGCATTGCGGTGAAATAGCGCCATGGCGCAGTAGACGACGTCGGCGGCGAAACCCAGACTGCCGTAGGTGGCGGCGCGACCTTGCCAGGGGCGTACGGCTTTCGGCGCTCCGGTGGAGCCGGAGGTGAAGATCAGCGCCCAAAAGGCAGTCGAGTCCGGTAGTCGTTCTGGTACCGGCACGCCGACCCGTCGTGTGCTCGGAGCAGCGCCAGATAGCGCGAATCGGCCACGTCGAGGATCGCATTGGACGTCAGGCCGAGATCTTCCATGGGGTCGAGATCGACCAGCAACCCAAGGTGATCCGCATCCGTGACCAGCACCCGACAGTCGGCGTGCCGGATGTCGGGAGCCAGTTCCGCACCCCGCCGAGTTGCGTTGATTCCCACCACCGTTGCCCCGCGAGCGCGGCAGCGCCGAGCCAAAATACGTGCTCGGGCACGTTGTCGAGCAACACACCAAACGTGAAAGCCCTCGACCTCCCGGCTCTCGACACCCACTCGTTCGATGCGCCACTGCTCGATCAACGCCGCCCGCATCGCACTGCTTCGCACCACCTCGGCCCACGTGTACCGGCCCCCTTCAAACCGAAGGCCGCCGGACGAGTCGTCCACTCGCGCCATCAGGAAGCGGGCAATCGGGGGGGGGTCCGGTACCCGCCCGGCAGGGGATGCGTCGCTCGCTCCCGACTGGGCTGCGCTTGCGTTCCCGCTCACCCGTCGAATCCCGCTCACCCACCGAACGTTTCGCGACCGCTGCGGAGCTTGGGTCCTACGATCGGGGGGTGCCACGCTCGGTCGCCGCCCGCCCCACCACCGCAACCGCCGGCACCCACCCGGTGCCTTCAGCCCGGTCGGCCCCTTCAGCCCGGTCGGCCCCTTCAGCCCTGTCGGCCCCTTCAGCCCGGTCCGGTGCAGTGCTCGAGTCGGCGCCGTGACCGTTCGCCTTTCGGCGCAGCTACCAGGCTTGTTTCGTATCCGCCAGACGGTCGACGGCCCGGTGATCGACGACGTGGCCGGAGCGGTGGCGGAACAACTCCGAGCGCTCAACCTGGGGTCACGCGTCCGCTCCGGTCAGACGGTGGCCGTAGCCGTAGGAAGCAGAGGTATCGCCGACGTCGAGGAGATCACCCGCGCCACCGTCGCCTTCCTGCGCGAGGTCCTGGCCTTATCGCCATTCATCGTGCCGGCCATGGGGAGTCATGGCGGGGCCACCGCCGACGGACAGCGCGCCGTGCTCGCTCGCCTCGGCATCACCGAAACCACGATGGGCTGCCCGATTCGGAGCGGGATGGAGACGGTTGCCATAGCCACCTCGCCCCTCGGGTTGTCCTTGGTCGTGGACCAGATCGCCGTGCAGTCCGATCACCTGGTGCTCGTGAATCGAATCAAACCTCACACCATGTACGAGGGCTCGGTGCAAAGCGGTTTGGCCAAAATGCTGACGGTGGGGTTGGGCAACCACCAAGGTGCCGAGCTCTACCACCGAGCGTTCATCGAGTTCGGGTTCGCTCCCGTTCTTCACGACGTGGTGCCCGTCCTCCTGCGACGGCTTCCCGTGTTGGCCGGCATCACGATCGTGGAACGGGGCGACGATCGCACGGCAATCATCGAGGCAATCACTCCCGAACGATTCGGAGAGGATGAACCTCGACTGCTTCGCATGGCTGAACGATTTCTCCCAAGACTGCCGTTTGCCGATGTCGACATTCTCCTGATCGACGAGATCGGCAAGGAGATCAGCGGCACCGGGTTCGACACCAACGTGGTGGGGCGCAAGGGGTCGCTGCACCATCCCGATCCAACGGCCAATGCCCGCGTGCGTTACATCGTGTTGCGATCCCTTACCGAGCAGAGCAACGGGAACGCCACCGGCTACGGCCTGGCCGAGTTCGTCCGGACGCAACTCGCCGACGCCGTCGACCCCCATGCCACCACGGTGAACGCCCTCACGTCCGGCGATCTTCCCGCCGCTATGGCTCCCCTCACCCTGAACACCGATGCCGAGCTACTCGATGCCGCCCTCGCCTTGAACGGGCTCCGTGATCCTCGTGACGCTCGAGTGGTGTGGATCCGCAACACGCTGCACACCTCCGTGGCGGGGTGTTCCGCGGCGTTGCTGACCGAGGCCCGAACACGGGGCGACCTTACGGTGCTCGGTTCGATCACGCCGTGGCCCTTCGACCCAATCGGCAACCTCCCGGAGTTCGTCACCGATCTCCGTTAAATGGGTGTCCCAGGAACGTTTCGAACGCGGATTCCGTACCATGGTTCGAACTCTCGCAAGGACGCCACGTCGAAAGCCCCCTGGGTTGGGCGGTGAGGCGGCGAATGGTTACAGGGACACGCTCCGCGAACGCGAACCGCTTCCCGTCATCCATCGAGGCTATCGGTGAAGTCCGCCCAGAGCAGCAAACGTTCTGCCCCGGCAATGCAGCAGGTGCACGGCCCCGACCCGGTCATTTGCGCATGGAGCCAACGCAGTGGGCCGGTGCACACCAGTCCGGTGCACACCAGTCCGGGGCACTCCAGCCCGATGCGACCGACTCGGGCGTGAGCTACTCGTCCTCGCCGTCGCAGTAACCGCCGTAGTAGTACTCGTCCACGATCTCATTCGCTCGATCGTCGTTCTCGTCGTAGGCCACGTCTTGCAAGCCGTGCGGATCCGTGACGATCGTGTGCGCGATTCCCGCTTCGCTCAGTAGCGAGGACACCTCGGCGGTTTCGGAGTTGTACTCGGTGATCTCCTGGGGCGAGTACGGATCACGTTCCCACCAGAACTCGTCGACGGCAGTGTTCGCCGCCTCGTCGTCTTCGTTCCATGCGACCTCGATCCAACCTTCGGTGTCGACCGTTCGAGTGAACGCCACACGGTGCGCCGTGAGATACGCCGCCAGCGCTTCGCTCTCCGCGTTGTCCGCCGCCCGCTCCGCCGCCACGTCGGACTCGTCTCGCCCGGCACCGCCTTCGGGCGCTTCCGTGACCGGCACACCGGTGCCCGAAAGCCAGACCCGGGCAAGATTCATGGAATCCAGGGGTGCATCAGAGGTACGCACAACAGCGACCGTCGCCGCAGGAACGGTTGCGGTGGGCTGGCGGTCCGGGCGGACGACCCCGAGGGCGGCGACCGCCAAAGCAACGGTCGACACGGTGGCAACGAGTGGAATAGGAACGGGCATGGAACACCTCTGAGGTTGGGGCCGCGCTGGGCGGCCGGGAGACCGTGCGATCGTCGCGAAACACAGATGAGATCCCGATGAAGGACGAGAAACACCACATCAGCAACCAACCTGACATGCCCCCGCTCGTCGTCGTGTGGAAGGCTTAAGCGTCGTGTCCAGCGGGGGTGCTGTCGCCCGACCCTTCCTTCACCTATGACCGCACCAATCGCCGACGCCTCGCAGCCCACCACCGGTGCCAACTCACGGGCCAACCTCCTCGGGGTTCTCGCCGTCGTGGTCACGGTGCTACTGGCCGGGCTCGTCACCGCCGGACCATCGGCGGCGGCACCGCCGAACCCACTTCCGTGGACACGCACCTACATCCCCGACGTACTCCTCACGCCGGAGGCGTACACCGCCGAGGTGATCGCCGCTTGCCAGCAGGACCACGAGCGAGGAGTGTTCGACAACGGCGCCGCAGGAAAGCCCCGATATGGCGTAGTCGGCGACAGCGTGATGAACCAGACACGCGCCCCCGCTCTCGCCGACTCCACCTATCGCTGGACGTACCTCACCCACTGCGGCGAGAACTTCGGCACCACGCAATCTTCCGGCCGACTCGGCGATGTTCTGGCCAGCAATCCAGATGTGCTCGTCGGCGGTTTCGGCACCAACAACTTCAGCGCATTCTGGCAACCCGATCCGGGGATGTACCAGGGGTTCGTCGCCAACTTCAATGCCTTTCTCGGCGCGTCCGATGCCGTTCCCTGTCGCGTGCTATTCAACATCTCCGAGCGGATCGCCGACTACGCCACGGGCGATGTTCGCGACACCTGGCTCTGGCTCATCCGATCGGCCAACGCAATGATCGGTTCAATCAACGCCAGCGCCCACCCGAAGGTGACGGTGATCGACTGGAAGACGATCACCCAACAGCACCCGGAGTACCTCGTCGACGATCAGCACCTCACCCGCGCCGGAGTGAACGCCCGCATCAACCTGACGTTGTCGACGTCTCGCCAATGCCAAAAGCCCGATAGTCCGGCGAACGTGCATGCCATCGGAGGGAACGGCGGAGCCACCGTGTGGTGGGACGCTCTCCCCTCCGAGGAAGCGGTGACGTCGTACCGCGTCACCTCATCGCTTGGCCACACTGCGACCACCACCCAGACCACGCTCAACGTTGCCGGCCTCACCAACGCAACTCCCGTCTCCTTCCGTGTTACCGCCACCAATGCGGCTGGCACCTCAGAGATGTCGGTTGGGTCGGAAACGGTTACCCCAACCAACGACGGCGCCCGGTTCCATGCCCTCGCGCCCACTCGGGTGATCGACACCCGAGACGGCACCGGCGGTCGATTCGTGCCTCTCGGGCCGAAACAATCGTTTCAGGTCTCCACCGCGCCGTCGTTGCCGCTCGCCGCCGCCGCCGCATCCGCGCTCGTCCTCAACGTCACCGCAACCGGGCAGTCGGCCGAGAGTTTTGTGACCGTGTGGCCGGGCGGACAGTCGAGGCCGCTCACCTCAAACCTCAATCCCAAGCCCGGCGTTGCCGCGGTAGCGGCGTCGGTCACCACCCGAACCGGACCGGCCGGAACCATCTCGCTCTACAACGACTCTGGCACCGTGCACCTCATCGCCGATGTCGTGGGCTGGTTCGATCCGCCCGGTTCCAACAGCGGTGCGCTGTACACGGCCCTTCCGCCCACCCGGGTACTTGATTCTCGAACCGGTACCGGCGGAAAGAACTCCCCGTTTGCCGGGGCCACCACCCATACCCTCGACCTCACTGCGCTTCCGGCAGGTGCCACCGCCGCCGTCGTGAACCTCACCGCCACGAACACCACCAGCAACAGTTTCGTTACCCTCTTTCCCGCCGGCACGGTGCGTCCGCTGGCATCCAACCTCAACCCGCAAGCAGGGCTTACCCGGGCCAACTTCACCACCGTGAAAGTCGATGCCAGCGGGGCGATCAACGTGTTCAACAACTCGGCCACCACCCACCTTCTCATCGACCTTGTGGGATACTACGGCGCGGCGGGCGCACTCTCCGGTGGATCGGAATACTTCCCGATCACCCCCGAACGTCACTACGACAGCCGCGACGGAACGGGTGGACTCACCGGCCCGCTGCTGAACGCCCAGGACACCGTCTTGGTGTTCGCCACGACGAAGAGCTTGCCTGCCGGACCGTTGCTTTCTGCCGTCGACCTCAATCTCACGGTGGTGCAGCCATCAGCCGGTGGGCACACCACAGCCTGGCCGAACGGGGCCCGTCCCGATACTTCGGTGTTGAACTACCAAGCGGGGGAGGTCGTACCCAACCGCAACATCCTCGGGATTGCCAACGGCATGGGTCGGTTCTGGAGCGCGGCCCCATCAGTGCACTACGTCATTGATGTCACCGGTTGGTACGGACCCACGCTCTGACCTCATGCCCGAGCTTCGCCCTGTCGACACGGATTCCACCGTCCCAACCGGTCCGAGCGTCCCAACCGGTCCCAGCATCCGGAAGCGACCGATGGGACCAGCGAACGAACTCGCTCCTCACGTTCGTTACTTCCTCCGTCGCACGCCCACCGTGCTCGTCCCTCTGGCGTTGTTGGCGTTCTTCGCACGGCTGACCATCGGCACCCTGAGCTGGTTCGATGCGGCGATCACCATCGTGTTGATCGTTGGCAACCCGTTCAGCGAGTGGATCATCCACCGTGGGCTCCAACACTCGAGCCCGATAACCATCGGCAACCGATCCCTAACCGTTCCCCAAACCGTGACGCACCGCCGCCATCACGACCACCCGTGGGAGCCGTCGTTCATCCTGCTCGGGCAACGCCGCGCCGTGGAGTTCGTGGCGGTGCAATCGGCCATCGTGCTGCTCGCCGCACTGTTCGTGTTCCGGTCGCCGGTCCCCGCCCTCACCGCATTCACCGTCGCCGTTGGGCTCACTCTTTACTACGAGTGGACCCACTTTTTGATCCACACCGCATACCGCCCGAAGTCCCAGTGGTACCAGAAACGTTGGACGAACCACCGCCAACATCACTTCCGCAACGAGTCCCGATGTTTTGGTATCAACGGCCTCATCGCCGACCGGGTGCTGCGGACGGCGCACACCCACACCTGACCCTCGTCGGGTTCGATCCACGAACCGGCCTGTTGCCATCAATCAGTGGCGCACTCATTGGTGGCGGGGTACGGTGTCGACGGGGCACCGGAACCGGCCGACGGCGGGAAGATGGCCCCGCCTGCCGCCGCCCATGCCCGCAACCCGCAACGCCGCACCCTCCACTGCGCCCAACGATTCGATCGACACCGATATCACCAACGTTCGGCCCGGCGTGCCCTACTTCCCGGGCATCGAAGGTTTGCGTGGTCTGGCCGTGGCCGGCGTGCTGGTGTTCCATGGTCAATGGGAGATCGCCAAGGGCGGGTTCCTCGGCGTATCCACGTTCTTCACGCTCTCCGGCTTTCTCATTACGAGCCTGCTCCTCCGTGAGCAGAACACCACTGGCACGATCAGCCTCGACGCATTTTGGCAACATCGGGTGCGACGATTGCTCCCGGCCTCGTTGGCCTGTTTGTGCCTCGTCGTGGTCTTTGGCGCCGTAGCGGCAGATCCGTCGCAACGACAGAAACTCTTCGGCGACCTCCTTGGTGCGCTCGCCTACGTCGCCAATTGGCGCTTCGTGTTTTCGGGAGAGTCCTACGCCGACCTCTTCGGCACCCCGTCCCCGGTGCTGCACTTCTGGAGCCTGGCGATCGAGGAGCAGTTCTATGTGGTGTTCCCCATCATCGTGTTCGTCTCCTTGCGTCTGCTCAAAGGGAACGTTCGCCGATTCGCGGTGGTCATGGCCGTGCTGCTCGCTGCGTCGATCGCCGCCACCGTGGCGCTCCGAGCCAATCCGGATCGGGTCTACTACGGCACCGACACTCGCGCCGCCGAAGTGCTCGTCGGCGTGTTGCTCGCCATCGTGCTTTCGGGCCGACTGGGACGACTCGCCGATCCGGATCGCACGGTCGCCCGTCAGGCCCTTCCCTTCGGCGCGGTCCTTCCGTGGATCGGATTGGCGGCAGCCGGGCTCATGCTCGTTCTCTGGTCGGTGACGCCACAGTCGGCCCCGTGGGTCCACAGCGGAGGCCTCGTCGGGTACGCAATGTTGTCGGCGTTGGTGATCATCGCCGCAATGCTGCCAACCGGACCTGTCGCCTGGCTGCTCACCCGTACGCCGATGCGAGAACTGGGCCGAATCTCCTACGGCGTCTATCTCTATCACTGGCCGATCTTTCTTTGGCTAACCAGGACCAACACCAGCCTCAACGGGTTCGGACTTTTCGCCTATCACGTTGCCGTCACCCTTGGGGTGGCGTGGCTCAGCGCTCGTTACCTCGAAGGTCCGATTCGTACTGGCCGACCGCTTGCGTCGTTCCTTCCGCCCGTGGTCACACCACCACGGTTGGCGCTCGGCGTGATGACCGTGATCCTTCTGGCCGGCTTGGCAATCACGCGCAACGCACCGGCCGCAGCCAACGACTTCGCCGCCGCCCAAGCCAAACTCGCCGGCGGTCAACCACGGGCAGCACGGCCACGAGGTACCAACCCCGCCGGCCAGCGTGTGCCCAAGCTCGCCGTTTTCGGCGATTCCGTCGCACTCACCACAGGCCTCGGTCTTGGCGATGTGCTCACCACGCAGGGCCGGGCCTCACCCGTGCCGGGCGCGACCAAATTGGGCTGTGGCCTCGGGCTCGGCGGCAAACGCAAGTCGGCCGGCAGAGAGGAAGACGTCCCCGCCGTTTGTGACGACTGGCCCGCGGTGTGGCGCGAACTGATCACCCGGGAGCGGCCCGACATCGCCGTCGTGCAGGTCGGCCCGTGGGACGTGAACGACCGGCTCGTGCCGGGGGACACGGTCTGGCGCAAGCCGGGAGATCCCACCTACGACGCCTACTTACGCGAGCAGATGCGCACGGCCGCCGCGATTCTCCACGATCGAGGCGCAACGGTTGTCTGGCTCACCAGCTTGCCGATCGGTGCCAATGCCGAAACCAGCGGTCAGCCAGAAACCGACCTCATCGCCGAGCCCGAACGGTTTCGCCGGTTCAATGAGATCCTCGCGGAGGAAGCGGCCAATCATCCGGACTGGTGGAAGGTGGTGGATCTCGCCACGTGGCTCGGAGCGACCGGCGAGGACGATCGCATTCGCGCCGATGGGGTGCACCTCGGCGATCGTGAGTCCAAGGAAGTCGCCGAGCGGTATCTTGCCGACGCCGTGATACGGGCGTACGACGGGACGAACTGATCGTCGATCCCGCGACCGAGCGCAGAGCCGAGGCAACCCGAAAGGTCAGGCCTTCTCCACCACACCGGCACTATCGAAGGTGGCCATCTCCTGCATTACTCGCGCTGCCGCCTCAAGCACCGGAACGGCCAAACATGCGCCGGAGCCTTCGCCGAGCCGCATGCCGAGATCGAGGATCGGCGTGAGGCCCAAACGATCGAGTACCGCCGATGCCCCCGGTTCGGTGGAACGGTGGCCGGCGAAGCAGTAGCTGAGCACGTCGGGGCAAAGCTGCGAGGCCGCCAATAACGCCGCTCCGGCGATTACGCCGTCGATCACCACGGGTACCCCCGCCGCCGCGCCACCAACAATGAACCCCACCAATGCGGCGATCTCTGCGCCACCCACCGCCGCCAGCACCGTGAGCGCATGAGGATCCGTGCCGAGACGGCTGACCGCCGTATCGATCACGTCGATCTTGTGATGGAGCATCTCGTCGTCGATGCCCGTGCCACGGCCGGTCACGGTGACAGCCGGAACACCGAGGATGGCGGCGATGATCGCCGCTGACGGTGTGGTATTTCCGATCCCCATCTCCCCGGTGACCAACGCCGCCGCGCCACCATCCACGAGCTGCGCAGCGATGGACGCGCCAACGTCGAGCGCTTCACCGAGTTGGTCGAGCGTGAGCGCGGGCCCATCCGCAAGGTTGGCGGTACCCCGGACGACGTTGCGATGTTCGATGCTCTCAACCGCTCCAAGGTCGGCCGCGACACCCACATCCACAACAGTGACCGAGGCCCCCACCTGTCGGGCGATCACGTTGATCGCCGCGCCGCCACCGGCAAAGTTGGCCACCATCTGAGCCGTGACTTCTTGCGGCCACGGCGTAACCCCGGCGCCGACCACACCATGATCGCCGGCGAACACGCCGACCGCAGCTGGGCTCGGCACCGGAGGGGGAACTGTCCCCGCAATTGCCGATAGGCGGCAGCCGAGGGCCTCGAGCTGACCAAGCGCACCACGAGGCTTGGTAAGACGATCGTGGTGGGCCTCGGCTTCGATCACGACGGCGGGGTTCACGGCACGGACGAGCGCCTGAGCTGACAGGAAGGGTCCGGGGGCGAGTTGAGGTTGGGCGCTGGTCATCGTGCGACGGTAGTCGGGCAATGGCGCTACGCCTTAGCTGTAGCTCTTAACCGCTCGGTGTTCCCACCACTCACGTGGCTGGTCGTTAGGGCCCGCCGGAGAAGGAGTTGAGCCAGCGGGCAGTATTGCGGCGAGTCCGGGGACGCTGCCAACAAGGACGAGGACGCAGGCGCACTTGGTTGTGCGGCGAGGACGAGGACGTCGCCGTCTCCGGCAATGGGACGGGCGCCTCGCCCCACTCAGGTGATTGCGGCATTCTGCACGGCGTCGAATAGGAACACGAGCTCGCTTACCAGCTCCTCGGGCGGGCACGGATTCGGGTCGGCGATCCACTCTTCGATTGTGCGCTGCACGCCCGCCACCAAGAACAGATAGGAGTACCGCTGCGGTCGCACCTGAACGCCATCCGGAATCATTGCCATCGTGGCTTCCTCGATGAACTGCGCGAATCGCTGCACCGCGTCGCGGCGGTGGGCCAGGATTTCCCCGGCGAATGGCACCACCTCAACAAAGATGCGAGCCCGGCGCGGATCGGCCGCCACCCACCCCACATACGCGTTGAGCAATGCTGGCGTCCGCGGCAACGGCGGCTGGCCCAGCATCTCGGCGAGGGCGCGTTCCATGGTGTGAAAGCAGTCGTCCATCAACGTGTCGTGGAGAGCCAGCAACAGCCCTTCGATCGAGCCAAACTCCTCGTAGAAGTAGCGAGCGGCAACTCCCGACGTGGTGCACAGCGAGGTGATCGAGGTGGCGCCCACCCCTTGAGTGCCGAAACAATCGAGCGCCGTCTGCAAGAGCGTCTCGCGTCGGATCGCTCGTCGCGCTTGCGGGGAAAGCCCGGCGTACCCACGACGAATCGGCCTTGACGCGACGGGAGCAGGCAATCCGGCACGAGTGATGCCGGCGGCGGAGGGGCCAGCGGTGACGGGGGAACGAGTGGCGACCATGACCGACCTAGCTTTCGTCACGATACGCGCACGGGCAAGTGCTCGAGTTGGCGAAGCGGCACGAAGTTGCGCCACTGCGGACTCTCATCGACAAGCTCGACCCCGTCGGTGCGGTCGAGAAGTTCGGCCAGCACGACCTGAGCTTCCATGCGGGCCAGGCCGGCGCCCAAGCAGAAGTGCATGCCCTTTCCGAACGCCAGGTGTCGGCTCGCGCCCCGCGAAACATCGAACTGGTCGGGATGATCAAAGGCGGCCGGGTCGCGGTTGGCCGAACCGAGCATGACATACACACGATCATCCGCCTCGATACGTTTCCCGCCGAGCATCACTGGCTCGCCCACAAACCGCCCGCCCCCAGTGGCCATCTGGAGCGGGCTCTCGTAGCGAAGCACCTCCTCCACAACTCCCGGGATCAGGGCGGGGTCGGCTCGAACCTGGCGAAACGCATCAGGGTGGGTTAGCAGACTGTGGACCATGTTCCCGAGCAGGCTGACGGTGGTGTCGTGGCCGGCGATGAGCAACAGTGCTGCGGTGGCGATCAACTCGTCGCGCGACAAGCGGTCGCCGTCGACTTCGGCGGAAATCAACGCGCCGAGTAGATCGTCCCCTGGGTCGCTGCGGGGCCGGCGGTCGATCACCTCGGCGAGATAGGCGATCATGCTCGCCGCCCCATCAGCGGCGATCCCCGCTTCCTCGATCGGGAGCGGGATGTCGATGACCCGATTGACATCAAAGCTCCACGTGCGGAATAGGTGGTGGTCCACGAAGGGCACGCCGAGCAACTCGCAGATAGTATCCATGGGGAGCGGCAGTGCCACCTCATCGATCACGTCGATCAACTGGCCCGAGTGCCAGGTCTCCATGGTGGCGACGACCTTCTGCTGAAACGAATCGCGGATCACCTCCACCGCCTTGGGACTGAACGCCTGTTGTACGAGCCCTCGCATACGGGGGTGATCCGGGGCATCAAGGAAGAGGAGCATGTGGTGCTGGAACAATTTCAACGGTTCCGGCGTGAACGAGTCCGCCAACTCTTGGCGCGACGCCGACGCCCGGACGTTGGTGCTCGGCGCGCGCAGGAACTCAGAAATGGTTCGGTGGCCGAAGAGCACCCAGGCATTGATCGATGCGCACCAGTGAACGGGATCGACCTCTCGCATTTCGGCATAGGTGGCGTAACGCTCATCTCGGAAAGCCCGAGAGGCCGGATCGAAAACCACCGGCGTCGTGGCGGCGTCCCCGACGGCAGGCTCGGTGGATTGTTCGCGACCACCATCGCCAAGCGAGTCACTGGCGGGAGGGGATGCCGGAGAACAGGGTTCAGGTAGGGCGGACATGGACCCAATCGTTCCACATAATGTGCTCTGAGACAAGAGCAGACTAACCTCCATTCACACAGCGGGAGTGTCCACACCAATAAATGCTGGCCCTTCACTCGCATATTTGCTCTATTCTCAGATCAGATACTTGCTCGTCACCCTTGCCCGGTCCATCCCAACCTGTTCGTCACCGTTGCTGAGGGCGGAGCGGCGCTGCTGGGCATGCGGCGGGCGAGCTGCGACCAGTGCAGCTTCCCTCGCTCCGACGTGTGCTGTTGGTGCGGCCACACCGATCTCACGCCGCTCACTTTGAGCACCAGCGGGGCACGCTCTGAGGGTGGGCCGAAGTGCACACGGCGCCGCCGGGGTATGACGGGCCCGTTCCGTATGGCATAGGTGTCGCCGAACTGCCCGAGGGCATTCGGGTCGTGACCTGAGTGGAAATAGGCCGGCCCAATCTCTTGCGGTTCGGGGCACCCGTCCGATTCGTCACGACCGAGGTCGTTGGTGCCGATGGCTCGGCACTCCTCACCTGGTCGGTCGAGCCCATCCCGCTCCACGCCGCAGATGTCACTGCCGCTGCGACCTCCACCGCGCCTATCACCGCGACCACCACGGATGCGATGCGAAGAGCGACCTCAACAACGCCGTCGAGACTGCCGGTGTCGGCCTTCACGCGTTCGGTCGCTTCGAGCACCGGTCCACCAGCGACCTCGGCGTCACGGCGGTGCGGGCCGCCCTGTACGACGCCGGGGTGAGGCGTCACACCGACTTTCAGGCGGCGTTCTGCGGCACCGCGTATGCCGACGTTGCGGCCGGGCACAAGGTGCTCGGCGCGCTCGGACTCACCGGCGGTCCGATCGTCGATGTGGAAGCGGGCTGCGCATCCGGCGCGGCGGCGTTGGCAATGGGTGTCAACGCGATCCGGAGCGGTGAGGCCGACACGGTGGTGGTGTTCGGGCTGGAGAAGATGCGCAAGGGCATGATCCGTTCCAGCTTCTTCGAACCATGGCGTGAAGGGGCGGGGCTGTCGGCGACCTCGGCCTACTTCGCGCTTCGGGCCCAGCGCCTCATGCGCGAGCGAAACACCACCGAGGCCGATCTCGCTGAGGTGGTGGAGAAAAATCGCGGCCATGGTGTGTTGAACCCCGATGCCATGTTCCGAACGACGATGACCGCCGAACAACTGCTGGCCTCACGACCGGTGTGCGGTCCGCTGCGGCTTTTAATGCTCTCATCTCCCGACGAAGGCGCCGCCGCCGTGGTGCTGCGTCGAGGAAAGTCGGCCTCGGGAGCCACCTCGGGCGGGACCCACCTCGGGCGGAGCACCGCCTCGGGTGCTCCGCCGCGCCGCCATCATTCGCTCCCACCTGCCCGGCACCGTGCTCGGTGAGGCCACCCCCTTGTGCGGGCTCGTGGACGACCGCAACATCGTTTCCCCCACCGCGTTGGCGGCCGACGCGCAGGCGGGCATCGGCCCCGACGATCTCCACCCGGTGGAATGCCAAGACACCGATGCGGCCCGCGAACTGTTGGCCTACGAAGAGCTCTCGTTATGCCGCCCCGGCGACAACGCCGCACTCGCCCGCTCTTCCCGTTCCCGGCTTGGCGGGGCAAGGCCGATCAATGTGAGCAGAGGCCTCCTCAGTAAAGGTGAGCCATTGGGCGCGTCGGCGCTCGGTCAAGTGGTGGAGCTAGAAGCCCTGGGTCGCAGACCCAGGGCTTTGTCCGGCAGGTGCGCGGCCAAGCGGGGGATCGCCAGGTGGGCGGGGCGAAGGTGTTGTTGGCCCAAACGGTGGGCCGAGGAGAAAATGCCTCCGCCGTGATCGTGGCCCGATGAACGCCGATGGAGCGGGGCGTTAGCGATTCACGGTGATGAACGGCCCGGCACCCGTGCCGCTGCTGTCGTAGATCACGCCTTCGATCTGTACCTCGTCGGACACCTGGAAGGTGATCCAGCCGTTCTCACACTCGTTCACCTTGAGCTTGGCCAAATCCTTGAATCGCGGGTCGTTCGTGGACTCGTCGGCGGCCCACGGTGCCGCACCGAGACCATCCGATGTGCGGAGCGTGAACCGCCGCTCGTTGATCCTCTCGAGCACCTTGGTGCGAGCACAAAGCTGAACCTCGACCGCAGCCAATCGGGTCTTGGGAATCGCTTCCGCCTCGACCTTGCGGTTGGGCTTGGCCGGATCGTCGATCGTGAGCACCGTGAGCTGCGCTCCGTCGGGACCGGAGATCGGCGTACCCACCTTCCCTGGTGGAAGGGCCGTGGTGGTCGGCGCCACCGGAGTGGTTCCGGGAGTCGACCCATCGGTTGATGTACCCGGTGTCGTGGCCGTTGGACCGACACCGGGAATGCAATCGTCGAACACGCGTGTGTCGTCGGATACGCCCGAACTCGCCCCGAACAACCATTGGCGGGTCGCGATCACCGGCAATTCACTACGGGCGATGCGGGCCTCGAGTTGATTCTCACGCACCACCACCGCGCCCTTTGGTTCGCTCACGGTTTGCATCTGGCCCGCCGCCGACGGGAACTTGATGAGCTTGGCCTGCCACGGGCCCTTGTCGTTGAGGAAACGCAGCTCCCAGCTCAGCGCGGTGCTCACTTGTGGATCGCCCTGGAATACGTAGACCTTCGGATTCGTGGCGCCGGCCAGCGCCCCCACCATGGTGGCGCGCACCACGAGGTCGTCGCCGTCTATCTGGACCTCCATCCGAGTGAGGTCGATACCTGAAGGCTCCTTCAGTGAACCCGTCTTGGTGGTGGTGTCGTCGTTCGAGATGTCGCCGGCGGGATCGTCGCATTCGTCGCCCATAGATGCTGGCGTTTCGATCGAATACGTCGGCAGCGTGGGACGGAGGTCGGATGCTGCTTCACGGCTCGACGATGAACAGGAACACACACCGAACGCAACGGCGATGAGCGCGGCAACGGCCCGTGTTTGGGCGGGCGGGAACAGCCGCGAGGATCGAGAGGTCTGAGCAGTCAGAGTGTTCATAGACACCAAACGAGGGGATGCGAACAAGGGAACGAACCAAACGGCGGCAGCGCTTGTGGTCGCCGAGTGAACCACGCCATCTTCGCGCGGTGCCACCCGGGATCACTGTCGGCGTGCGAAGCGGCGATCATGGACGACGTCGTGTGACCTCATAACAGGCAACGGCGGCAGCAGCGGCCACGTTGAGCGAGGCCAGGTTTCCTCGGAGCGGCAGTGACACCACCAGGTCGCAGCGTTCCCGCACGAGCCGCGAAAGGCCTTGGCCTTCCGAGCCGAGCACCAGGCAGATCCCCGCGTCGGCCGGAAGGTCGGCAGTATGAATCGGCTCGCCGTCCATGTCCAGGCCCACCACCCAGATGCCCGCACGCTGCAAGGTGACGATTGCCGCCGGAAGCCCGCCCACCACCGCCATCGGGAGGTATTCCACGGCACCCGCAGCCGCCTTGGTGACGGTGGGAGTGATGTGCACGGCCCGATGACGCGGCAGCAACACGCCGGTGGCGCCCGCCCCCTCGGCCGAGCGGAGGAGCGCGCCGAGGTTGCCCGGGTCGGTGACCCCGTCGACCGCAACGAGGAACGGCGGACGACCGTGCGGATCCCGCCGGGCCAGCAACTCGTCGAGCTCCACCTCGGGCAGCGGGGCCGCCTTGGCCAAGACGCCCTGCGGCGACTCGGTGCGAGCTTCGGCGAGGAGCTTCTTGCGACTCACCTCCCGCACGGGCACGTTCACGCTGTCGGCCAACTCGGCCAGATCGTCGACGTGGTCGTCGAAGTTGGGGTCGTCACTCTCACGAGTGGCGACCCATACCTCCTTCACCCGACGCCGCCCGGCCAGCAGGAGTTCGCGTACCGCCTGGCGCCCTTCAACCTGCTCGCCACCGATGCCACGATCCTTGGCGGCGCCGCGCTCGGCCTTGCCGCCGGCACTGCGACCGCTACCCCGCTCGGGAATACCGGCATCGGCCTTGCGTCGACCGGCGGCGCTGCGATCGCGTTGTCGGTCGACCTTGCCGGCGATCGCCTTCTCGGCGGCAGCACTACGAGGGGGACCACCACGGCTCGACGGTGCCGGGCCGGACGCGGGCCGTGAGCCCGACGATCGGCCGCCAGCAGGCCGACCTCCACTCGCGCGACCGCCCGCTCCTCCGGCGGTCGCTGATGACCGCGGCGCGGTGGCCCGTTGGGCGGAACTCCGTTGTGCCGGTGCCCGTTTCGTGCCGGGTTTACTTGATGATCGTTTCGCCGCAGGACTCATGCGGGGACTCCTTCAGATTGCGCCGCGTCGGCGACGGGGACGGCGACCACAAGAGCCACCGCAAAACAGGCGATACCTTCATTGCGGCCAAGGGCGCCGAGTTGTTCGGCCCGGTTGCCCTTGATCGTGATGGGGGCGCCGACGGCAGCGGTGAGGTTGGCCTCCATTTCTGCTCGTCTCGGCGACAACTTGGGCCGTTCACACACCACCGCGCAGTCGACGTTCAGCGGTTCCCAGCCGGCGTTGCGAACCCGGTGCGCCACCTCCGCCAACAACGCCACGCTGTCGGCGCCCTGCCATTGCGGGTCCGTGTCCGGGAAGTGTTGGCCGATGTCGCCGAGGCCGGCGGCGCCGAGCAGTGCGTCCGACGCCGCGTGGGCGATGGCGTCGGCGTCGCTGTGCCCCGCCAACCCCCGTTCACCGTCGAAGACGACTCCGCCCAACACCAGTTGCCGCTCCGGATCGTCGGAGAAGGCATGGATGTCGAAACCCTGCCCCACCCGAATCGCGGGGATGCCAGCCGTGTTCATAGTCCGACGACCCTACTTGCCCCACCGTTGCGGGCTTCCTACAGCTTGGCTTCCGACCAGACGCTGCTGGCGCTCACCCGACGTGAAACACCGAAATACATGCTCACCGCTCTCTGCCCTCTTTCGGTTTTGCCCCACCGAACCTTTCGGTCGACCGATGAGTGATTAGAGGCTGATCAGCTCGGCGAAAGGGCCTCGGCCAGCCGATCAAGGTCGGCTACGACGGTGAGCTTGAGGTTGCCCGACTCGCCCGGCACCACCATCACGATGCCACCGGCCAACTCCACCAGGGCGGCATCGTCGGTGGCCTCGGGATCTCCTTTGTGTACCTGCCGAAG
The DNA here is from genome assembly GCA_031415655.1 of Actinomycetes bacterium. Lineage (GTDB taxonomy): Bacteria > Actinomycetota > Acidimicrobiia > Acidimicrobiales > Acidimicrobilacustridaceae > JAKOVR01. The sequence continues at coordinate 5,863 of JANOSD010000042.1, read as the reverse complement.
CACATCCGCTCGGAAGGCCTGCGGCGTCTGCACGGCCACCAACTCCTCACGAGGAAGGGTCTCGTAGACCACCCCATCCTCGTCGACCATCTTGATGGTGTCGGTGACCGCAACGCCCGGAATGACTCCCGCCGCTCCCGCCAACACCGCTTCAACCACCAGCTCGAACAAGGAGGCCGTGGCCGCGGGACGGGCAGCGTCGTGGATCAACACGATGTCGGCATCTTCGGGGACCTCCGCAAGGCCGGCCCGCACGGAGCCGGACCGCGTGCTACCCCCGGGCACCACCACATCGGCGCCAACTACCGAGGTTTCCGCCACCAATCCTTCGGGTACGACGAGCACAACACCGTCGGACACCGACGCCGCGGCAGCAACGGACCAGTCGATCACCCGACGACCGGCGATCTCGATGAACTGCTTCGGCCGATCGCCGCCGAATCGGGTGCCGGTACCGCCGGCCACAACGATGGTCCACACGCTCATAAGCGGGACTCTACCGGTGATCGGGTCACGGTTGCGGTGCCATGCTCGGGTCACCCGGCGATCCCGACGCCCAGCCTTCGGCGGTGGCCCCACCGCGGCGCACAACGGTTCCGCTTCGATCACATAGGGCGTCGGGAGCAGCGACGTCGTTGTGGGAGCTACCATCCGACCGATGCCTGATCACCGCGTGCTCCTCAATGAGGTCGCCCTTTTCGCCGACCTCAGCCCCGATCAGATCGACCGGGTGCACCACAGCGGCGTCGCCCGTTCCTTGCAACGAGGCGACGTGCTCTTCAGCGAGGGCGACCCCGCCACCGATCTCTACGTGGTGATCGACGGCCGCATTGCCATCGCCAACAAGTCGATCGACGGTCGGGAATCGATGATGGCGTTGATGGAACGGGGGGACCTCTTCGGCGAGATGCCCCTTTTCGATGGCCTTGCCCGATCGGCTGAGGCTCGGTCCCTCGAACCGTCCAGCGTCGTGGCGATTCCCTACGCACCGATCAAAGCGCTCTACGAGTCCCAGCCGGACCTGCTTTGGCACGTCGTCGCCCTGCTCGCCGGCCGTTTACGAGCCACCGATGAGGCCCTCGCCGACTCGGTCTTCCTTGACGTGCAGGGTCGCACGGCCAAACGATTGCTCGAACTCGCTGGCGACAGGGAAGAGTTCGCCTTGCCGATTACGCAGGAAGAACTCGCCGGCATGGTCGGTGCGTCCCGCGAGCGGGTGAACAAGTCGATCGCGTCGTTCGTGCGGCTGGGATGGATCGAGCAGAACGATCGCCGCTACACCATCACGAACCGTGAACAACTCTCGCGTCGCGCCCGCTGATTGGCAACTTCTGCCCGATCGGTGTGAACCGAACGCTGCGGTACGGCGGCGCCGTCGGAGCCTGGATCGGGCAACGATTTTTTCGGTCCCGACCCGAAAGGCTCCGCCGCAGCCCACAATTCAACCAGTAAACCTCGGAGAAACGATCGGAACGGTGGTCGTGGAGGGACGAACCGTCGTAGGGCTGGGGCCGGCCGTCGTGACCGGTGCCGAGGTCGGGGGCACGGTCGTTGGCGCAAGGGTGGTCCCGGAACCCACACAAGTGCCGTTCATCGTGACCGAAGCCACCGACGTTTCCTCGATCTCATCGTCAAAAATTTCCCAGTTGACGGTCATGGTCACCAGGCCAATCACGCTGTTGGGAAACTCGGTGGTGACCGTGGCCGTGAGCACGGCATCGGTGAGCTGGCTGGGCTGGAAGACCGCAGGACCGGTGGTCGCCCCGCTCAGCGCCGCCCCGGTAATGTCGACCACCGCCTCGCTCTCGTTGGTGAAGGTCCACGTGACGATTTGATTGCCGGTAATGATGTTGCAACCCGTCTGCCCGGTGAGGGGGTTGTCCGACTGCGCCGAACTCGGTGACGCGTGGCCGGCGACGAGTGCTGTTCCCGCCACGGTGGCGATTGCGATTCGGCCCCACCGGGCACGACGGGAATGGCGGGTACGGCGAGTTTCGATCATGGTTCCTCCACTGACGTATGCGCTGGAACGGTACCAGCCCGAACCCTGACCCGCCTCGATGCCGACGATTACGCGGCGGGGCTGGTCGTGGGCAATCACTTCGAAAGGGTTTGGCCGCTTCCGCGTCTCGTTCGCCACGCCGGTTGGGTCAGAATGGGCCGGTGTCCCACTACCGCAGCGCCGCCTTGGGGTCGCCTGCCTCCCTTCGAATGCTGGCCCACGGGTTGGCTGCAGTCGGGGTGTCCGCGGCCCTCATGATCTCCGCTGCGTGCGCCGGCGTCCCGTACGGCAACGACGGTGAGAAGAAGCCCGGCGAGCAAAATCCCGCTCGTAGTGGTCCCCCGTTCGACAAATAGTCTCGACGTCGGCCGCCACTACCGCCCGGAGTTGCGCCAGTGAGCGGGGCGACGAGAGGTCGGTAGCTCAGGAGTAGTTGTCGAGGATGGAGGATTCGGCGAGCCGTGACAGCCCTTCCTTAATGGCGCGGGCTCGAGTTTCGCCCACTCCCTCCACCTCGTCCAGATCATCAATCGTGGCCCGCATGATCTTGGCCAACGTGCCGAAACGTTCCACGATGTGGTGCACGATCACGTCGGGCAGTCGGGGGATCCGGGCGAGCAGCCGAAACCCTTTGGGTTCGAGGGAGGCATCGAGATCGTTCACCCCGGTGGGGAGGTGCAGGGTAGACGCCACCCGTTTGAGGTCGAGGAGGTCGTCGGTCTCGAGCTCACTCAGCCTGGCCATGGACTCTTGGAGGTGCCAGCCCGCATCTTCGTGGAAGTAGTCGAGCACGACGAGGCGGCGTTCGTCGCCCACGCCACCCATCACCTCTTCGAGCTGCAACCGCACGAGGCGCCCATCGGTACCCAGCTCCACGATGTCGGCTTCGATCTCGTCGGCGATTCGAAGCACCATCTCCATGCGTTGGAGGAGCACCACCACATCACGAATGGTGACGAGGTCTTCTATTTCGAGGGCCGAGAGCGCGGCCGAGACTTCGTCGAGACGATTCTTGTAGCGCTCCAGTGTCTGAAGCGCCTGATTGGCTCGATCGAGCAACCGAGGAGTGGGAGCCAGCGGATGTTTCTCGTCGCCGATGTAGACGTTGATGATCCCCATGTCCTCGGAGACGGAGATCACGGGCACGTTGATCGAGCGGGCAACCCGCTCCGCGGTGCGATGACGGGTACCGGTCTCGCTGGTGGGAACGTTGGGATTCGGCACGAGGTGCACGTTGGCTCGAGCGATCCGGCTGGAATCGGCGGCGAGAATGATGGCGCCGTCCATCTTTGCCAGTTCTGAAAGTCGCTGCGGGCTGTAGGCAGCGTCGAGCAGAAACCCACCGCTACAGATATTGAGCGTGTCGGGGCCGTCGCTCACCACGATCAACGCCCCCATCTTGGCCTGCAGGATGCGATCGAGGCCCTCGCGGAGCGGCTTTCCGGGGGCCACCGCGGCGAGCGCGCCAAGCAGGGCTTCAGAGCGTCGACGGGGCATCACGCGAGTGTACGGGGCCATGACGGTTCACTGTCGTGCCAAACCTTTTGGCGCACCACGGGGTGGCATTCATCGATTCCGGCCGGCGGGACCGTCACGCCGGTCGTTCCGGTCGTTCCGGTCGTTGCGGTCGTTGCGGTCGTTGCGGTCGTTGCGGTCGTTGCGGTCGTTCCGGTTCGCTCCGCCGGGCACAAGATCGGCGGAACCGCATACGACGAGCGCCTCGTGCACGGTCTCGACGCGAAGGGCCTGAATGCCTGGCGGTGGCTCGGGGCTCAGCTTCGGGACGATCGCTCGACGAAATCCCAACCGAACGGCTTCGGCCAACCGACGATCAGCATGTTGCACTTGGCGAACTTCGCCGCCAAGCCCAACCTCACCGAACACCACGAGGTCGTCGGGAAGGGGTTTCTCGGATTGAGCCGAGGCGATCGCCGCGATCACGGCGAGGTCGGCCCCAGGATCGTCGATCTGCACGCCGCCAACGGCCGACACGTAGACCTCCGACCAGGTGGCGTCGATCGACGCGTGCTGCCGTAGCACGGCAAGAAAGAGCGCCAGTCGGTTCGCATCGATTCCCTCCGCCGCTCGCCGAGGGAACTTGGCGCCACCGTCGCCGCGAAGTGGGACCACCAGCGCCTGTACCTCCTGCAATACGGCCCGGTTCCCGTCCATGAGCGCGGCGACCACGGATCCCGGCACACCCGGTCGACGGTCGGCCAGCAACATGCCACTGGGATCATCGATCGGGAGAAGGCCCATGCCGGTCATTTCCATGAGACCGAGCTCCCCTGTGCCGGCATACCGGTGCTTCACCGCCCGCAAAATTCGTACGGCGTGATGCCGATCACCCTCGAAGGTGAGCACGGTGTCGACGAGGTGTTCCAGCACCCGAGGCCCTGCCAGAGAACCGTCTTTGGTGACGTGGCCCACCAGTACCACGGAAACGTTGCGGCCCTTGGCCTCTTGCACCAGGATCGACGCGCACTCCCGAACCTGCGCCACGGACCCAGGGGCGGAACTGAGCTGGGGGTGGTGGACGGTCTGGATCGAGTCGACCACCACCACCGTGGGCTTCACCGAATCGATGTGGGCCAGCACCGCACCGATGTCGGTCTCTGAAACCAACAGGAGCCGCGGGCGTAGCGTGCCGAGGCGCTCCGCGCGTAGCCGCACCTGCTGCTTGGACTCCTCCGCCGCCACATAGAGCACGGTTCCCCGGGTGGCGAGCCCGCCCATTGCCTGCAGGAGCAACGTGGATTTTCCGATGCCGGGCTCTCCGCCGATGAGGGTGACGGATCCGGGCACAAGACCGCCTCCCAGAACTCGATCAAGTTCGCTTACCGAGGTGGGTACCGCCGACCACTCGGCGACGTCGACTTCGGAGATCGCCACGGGCGTGTCCGATGTGGGGGTAGACCGCAGCGCGGCAGGGCCGGTGGATGGCGATGGATCGTCGAACTCCTCGACATAGGTGTTCCATGCCGAACACGCAGAGCAGTGGCCCACCCAGCGGTGACTCGACGTGCCGCACTCGGTGCATCGGAACACCGATCGTGCCTTGGCCTTCGCCTTGCCCCGACCACCGACACCCGTTGCGGCACCCCCACCCGCAAGAGCGCGAGGTGGGCGTGGCGGGTCGGCGGCGGTGGGCGAGAAGCTCATGCTGGCAGTATGCCGAAGGGGTATGACACTGACGGCCATGGCCTCGGCGAGTCGGGGACGGGGAGCCGGCGCCGGGGCCGACCACGAACGCGGGCTCGAGGAGTCATGGGCCAGGAACGAGAAGCCGGGAACGAGAGGTGAGGCCCGAGGAGTCCGTGATCACCACGATCTCCCCCGGCGCCTATCCCGCGTCTCGTCGTTGGCCCACAGATGAGCGGACCAACCAACCCTTTTTGGGCTTGCGGCAGGTGCGTGTCCCTGTGGCGCTTCGAAAAGCCGATTCCGAGCCATGGAAGAAGTCCTCTAATCAGAGACTCCTGACTGTGAACTACCATCCGGGCTTGGGACTCAGTGCCAGATGTGAGGAGCAATAGGCGACTTGCTCGGGGAATGGGCGGGTTCAACCCCGGCGACGCAGCGCATGGGTGATGCTCGGTCCCGAATTGTGACGCCTCTTGGACCCATGACGCGCCCGACACCGATCCTAGGAGCGTGTCCCAGTAAAGATTATTGGGTTCTCGATTCGCGATTTGTGTCTGGATATTAGAGAATAGGGATTGGACGATTTCGCTGGTGATGTTCGGTTGTTTGAGTCTGAGTTGGTTGAGCCTGACGGTGAACTTATGGTGCGGGCGAGAGTGGATAAGCGGTTCCGTCCTTACGATCCTGACCAGTTGTTTTTGATGCCTCCGTCGTTGA
>JANOSD010000041.1:0-2958 GCA_031415655.1 Actinomycetes bacterium | reverse complement strand
GCCATGCATGGTTTCTCGTACGCACCGGTGGTTACCGCGACGGACTACGCCAAGGCGCGCCAGTTCTGGGATGGGCACCGGCCTCGCCACTACGAGTGGCGATACGAGGTCCATTGCTTCTGCGGGCCGCCTCGCACCGAGACGGTCCAGGTCGACGGCTCCAACGTCGTCGCGAGGTCAGCAGTCCAGTTCGGGCAACCGACCTCGCCTGATCCGGCATCGTTCTCGGTCGATGACGCCCTCGACGATATTGGACGCAAGATCGGTGTCCGGCAGTCGCTCACGCCGTCGACGGCCGCGACCGCCGACCCTGGCCCACCGACGGATCAGCCCGACGTGTGCGGTAGGCGAGTGACCGCTGCCTTCGATCCCACCTACGGCTTCCCGACGCTCTATGGAGACGAAGCCTCCACGATGACGGGTCGCGGTCAACGATGCGCAGTTCTCACCGACGGGCAATGGTCCTTCACCGCAATCAGTTTCACGGTCCTGGAACCGTGACACGCCGTCATGCCGGCAGCGCCGTCCAGCGCGCCAGGCGGGCGTCGCGCCCCCAATCACCCGAGCAATATCCCGCCCCAACCGCGAGCAGATCGCCGGGAGTGCGCGCGACGGGATCTGGCGCCCCTTGCTCGAACGACCCTCGTGCCCGATGCGAAGATGTGAGAGATGGCTGCAGACCGAGTTCCCGAGCATCACATCTTTCCTGGCGTGGACAGCCCCTCGGTCCGTGCGACCGCACCCGATGGTGGCGTATGGGACGAACCTTCCGAAGACCTACTGCTCGAGCTTCTCAACGACTGCCAGTACGACGGTGACTTCGTGATTGTCGAGAAGGATGCCACCCACTTCGCTCAGACGGCATGGTCATCGCAACAGCCATGGGTGGTTGAGTACCGGAAACGGCTCCGCCGACGAGCACTACCAAGCCCTTACCGAAGCCAAGCACGTGGTCCACAAAGTGCTCCTCGGTTACGCGTACGACCTCCCAGGCTGGAAGGCGCTCGTCGATTGGACGAAGGTCGAGTTCGAGCGACCGCCGGAGTAGAGCGTGATCCTCGTCGGCCTCTGGGGCTTCGGCGCAGTAAGCGCCCCCTAACACGCGGGCCATATCACGGACTTCCTCTCCCGATCAGCGCCCCTGATCGCCGGTTTCGAGCGCGGCTCTCGGTTTCCTGTGGGTGGTTTCTAGGCCGAATGCTTGGCCACGCTGGGAGGCGACCACGCGGGCCCTCGCTTACATGGGCCACCTGGGAGGTCGTGTTGCCGGGTGACCCGCCGTGGCGGATCGCCTCGTTCGCTTGGTTTGGCTGAACCTGGTGGCAAACCGTCAGAGTGCGGCCTCCAATTCCGCAGCACAATGCCCTCCAAATCCGCAATATAAGGTCCTCCAAATCCGCAGGCATCTGATACCGTGAAGTCATGAACCTCGCTAGGCATGCGATTGTCGGGCGACGGCTCCTGCCGATCGTCGTCGATCGGATGACCGACGAATCAGTTGTGCTGCTCCAAGGCCCTCGCACGGTCGGCAAGTCCACCCTGTTGCGGCAGTTGGCCGATCGGCACGGGGCTGAAGTCATCGACCTCGACCATCTCGCGACCAGAGAGGCCATAGCGGCAGATCCTGCCATCTTCGTCGCCGGTGACAAGCCGGTGTTCATCGACGAGTACCAGCACGTGCCGATCGTCCTCGACGCCATCAAAGCCGAACTGAACCGCGATGGCAGCCCGGGGCGATTCGTCCTGACGGGGTCCGCTCGACACGAGTCGCTGCCGACCGTCGCCCAAGCCCTCACCGGACGACTGCACCGATTGCCGGTCCTCCCGCTCTCGCAGGGCGAACTCGCGGGGGTTCACGAGCATTTCCTCGAGAGCCTCTTCGCCGATCCGATCAGCTACGTCGCCGGCGCGACCTCAACGACGAGTCGTACGGACTACATCGACCGAATGCTCTGCGGCGGGTTTCCGGCAGCGCTTGCTCGTAGCTCGACCGAAGCGAGAAGCCGATGGTTCGACGACTACGTGCGTCTCACGCTCGAACGCGACGTCCTCGAACTGAGCAAAGTCGAACAGGCGGCCGCGCTCCCTCGACTACTCGAGAAGCTCGCCGGTCAAACCGGACAAGTACTCAACGTCACCCGGGCCGCGTCGGAACTCAAGCTCAACGAACGAACCGCCGACGGGTACCTTCGGCTCCTGGAGGCAGTGTTCCTCCTACAACGACTGCCGGCATGGGGAACAACACTGACCACGCGATCCGCCGCCAGAGCGAAGATCCACATACTCGACTCGGGAGTCGCGGCACGGCTCCTCCGACTGACCTCGGACAAACTCGATCGGCGCCACCCCACCGCACTCACCGAACTTGGTCACCTCCTCGAAACGTTCGTGGTCGGCGAGCTGAGCAAACAGGCATCGTGGATGGCCGGCATTGGCGTGCTCGGCCACTGGCGAACACGCGACAGCGACGAGGTCGACCTCGTCATCGAGCGCGACGACGGCGCGGTCATCGCGTTTGAAGTCAAGGCCGCTTCTCGCGTCCCCGGCGACAGCCTTCGCGGATTGCGCAAACTCCGCGATGCCTACGGCGAGGCATTCACGGCCGGTGTCGCCCTTTACATGGGCAATCGGTCCTATACCCACGAGGACAGATTGCACGTCATGCCTGTCGATCGAATCTGGGCTCCTTGAAGCTGACAAATCGACAGCGACAGACGCGTTCCGCGTATTCGATGCGGGCATAACAGCGGGCCGAGGTAGCCCTGATCCACGGCCGAATATCGGGCGGATCGCCGGCTTGGCGCCCGAGTTCCCCTAGGCTTGCGTTTAAACCTCAGGCCGCTTTGGTTTTTGTCCTTTTGATGGCGGGGTGGCGTGTTCTTGGGGGTTTTGGGGTTCCTTTGGGTCTGCCTGGTCCGGGGGTCACTGTTTTTGGTGGGTTGGCGGGGGTGCCGATCG
>JANOSD010000040.1:0-39213 GCA_031415655.1 Actinomycetes bacterium | reverse complement strand
AGTGTGCCCAGTTCGGGAAAGGGGGGTCAGCGGCGTTCGAATGGGCAGTGTCGGCAGCCGGAAGTACAGCAGTGGCCCTTCGTCCACAACGTCACGGCCGTCATGACGAACAGTCCGGACGTGGGATCGAAGTACCCGGTGTCCCCGCAGGCGACGGCGGCATCGTGGGCGCGCATCGCCCGCTCGTAACGATTCGAGGTGGGCGCCAACCGTGACGCCAACGGTAGGCGGCGACTCTCGGGAACTCCACCCCACAACGCAACCGACGCAGCCCAGCGATAATCGGGTTTGCCGGTGGGCAGCCGCCGACACGTATCCACCCGAATCCAGGTGCGGGGCACCTTGTACCCCGCCAGTTGCCGTCGAACCAAGGCATCTAATTCGGCGTCGGTGGGCGGAAACCCGCCCGACGGTACCGGTCGAAAAGCCACCACGGCGACGACCCGTTGGCCGAACCTCTGGTCGGGCAACCCCACCACCAACGCATCCCCTACCGCACCATGGGACTTGATCACCCCTTCCACCTCTTCCGCAAAGACCTTCTCTCCGCCGGTATTGATGCAGGCCGAGTCTCGCCCGTACAAGGTGATCGAACCGTCAGATTCAATGGTGGCCATGTCACCTGGCACGGACCAGCGGCGACCTTCGATCGTCAGAAAAGTTGCGGCGGACTTCTCCGCATCCCCCCAGTAGCCAATGGGGATTCGACCGCCCCGGGCCAGCCGGCCTACGACCCCGGAGCCGGGTTCGACCCGACGATCCAGGTCGTCAAAAACCGCCGTATCCCCATCGGTGAGCAGACGGGGTGGACCCCCGTCTCGCCCTCGCTGGAGCCGGCCCTGACCACCGGTCTCCGAGGCTCCGAACGTGTCGACGATCTTGACATGTGGAAGCCTCACCTGAAGATCGCGCACCGTATCTGGCGCCAACACCGCTCCCCCGGAGGCGATCACCTGCAACGACGACAAGTCATAAGTCGACGGGCTCTTGTTCAGTGCAGCAGCCAGCGGTCGTGCCGTCGCATCACCGATAACCATGGTGAGTTGCACCTGCTCCTCCTGCAATAGGAACAGCGCCGCGTCGGGATCGAAACGTCGATCGACCGAGAGCACAAGACATCCCCCACCGAGCAAGGTCTGGAGCGCCACCCACATCGCCCCACCATGCATAAGCGGGCACAGCGGAAGCCGACGCAGAAGCGGATCACCGCGCCGAACCCGATCCACCAACTCTTCCGGACGCGATACCGCGGCGATACCAGCGGACGGCGTTCCGCGCCCTCCCAACGACGCGAAGTAGATGTCCTCCTGCCGCCACATCACCCCCTTGGGCGACCCCGTGGTACCACCCGTGTAGAGCAGGTACAGATCATCAGGAGATCGTTTCACCGGCCGTATACCGGGCCAACGCCCATCGCGTTGGGAAAGCACCGAAGCTAGAGCACCGTCGGCGACGATCACCTCCATGTCCCCTGCACTGTCCCCTGCACTTCCCGTGTCGCCAGGATTCGACGCCCCAACCTCATGCGCGCCAACCTCATGCGCCCCAACCTCATGCGCCCCAACCTCACGCGCCCCAACCTCACGCGCCCAGGTTTCACGCGCTTCGATGGCTCCCGATGCGAGGTCGGGGTCGCTCACCACCACCGTGAGCCCGGCGTCGGCAAAGACGTAGGCCAACTCCGACGCGGTATAGCGGTAGTTGACGTTCACGGGTATGGCACGAAGCGCGAACGACGCCATCATGGCCACGATGTACGGCCAGCCGTTGTGCAGCAGGAGCCCAACTCGATCGCCGGGCTTCACCCCGTGGTCCGCCAAAAGGACGGCCATCCGTTCGATACGTTCCGCCAATTCGGCATAGGTCCACCGAACCTGTTCGTCGGATGCCCCCCGAACCCGGGGTTCGGTGCCGTCCGCCGTGGCCGCATGCTCGGTTCCGATTGATCGGGTGACGAGTGCTTCGCGGTCGGGTACGGCTGCCGCCACCGCCTCGAATAAGTCAGCCAATTGGAACTCCATCCACCTCACCTTCTCCGCTGGACCGACTCCACCCCAAACTCCATCCGCCGATAGGGTCCGGTCCATGGACTTCGTGTGGCCAGAGCACCTCAAAAAGCTGCAGGCCGAAGCGGCCGTCCTCGCCGACGCCTGGCAAGCCGAGGCGCAGGAGGACAGCTGGCTCGTGGGCACTTCGACCACCTTTGCCCAAGAACTCGCGGCCCGGGGTTGGCTCGGGATGACGTGGCCGAAGGAATACGGCGGACAAGAAGCGTCGGCGCTCGAGCGATTCGCGGTCTTCGAAACCCTTATCGCCCGTGGTGCGCCGTTAGCCTCATCGTGGTTCGCCGACCGCCAAATCGGCCCGACGTTCTTGCAGTACGGCTCGGACGAGCAGCGCAAACGATACCTACCGGAGATTGTGGCCGGTCGTTCGGCATGGTGCATCGGGATGAGCGAGCCCGACGCCGGAAGCGATGTTGCGTCTCTACGCACGAAGGCCGTCCGCCACGGCGACGAATGGGTGATCACCGGACAAAAGGTGTGGACCTCGGGGGCCAGGCATGCCGACTGGTGTTACTTGGTGGCGCGTACCGATCCCGGGGCCCCTCCCCATGCGGGCCTCAGTGAGTTCGTTATCGACATGCACGCTCCTGGCGTCCGCGTGGAGCCCATCCACGACATGACCGGCAACGACCATTTCTGCGAAGTGTTCCTTGAGGAGTACCGCGTCCCGAACTCCAGCCTTGTCGGGAAAGAGAACGGGAGTTTCGGTCAGATCATGCGTCAAATGGAACATGAACGTGGTGGCATCGATCGACTCGTCAGCAACCGAGCGCTCTACGAATGGTGTCGCGACCAATGGGCCGATCGAGATGATCCGCTCATTCGTCAGGAGATCGCTGCCCTCGAAACTGGCTATCGCATCGGACGGCACCTCGTTCTTCGAGAGGTGCTCGGCCAGGCGCCGCGTGGCTTCTCTGCCGCCACCAAGACCATCTGTACCGAGTTCGAACAGCGAGTGGCGTCGTTTTGTGCTCGGGTGGCGGGGCCAAACGCACTTCTTGAAGGACGCGTGGCCCGAAACCTCTGTTACGCCCCGGGCTACACGATCATGGGTGGAACCACGCAGATACTGCGAAACATCTTGGCGGAACGCCTGCTCGGGCTTCCGCGCGGTCCCTGATCGAACCGATCCGACGGCGACAACGAGGAATACCTTTCGCCCCCCCGTTGGCTTTGGTATCTTTGCCGTAGCGGATTTTGGAAGGGGGATGATCGAGTCGTGGCCAGCCAGTTCTTCAAACGTATGCGGGAAGAAGCACGAACTCGTCGCTCCGAACCTGTTGCGCTCCACGACAACGGCCTCCACGACAACGGCATCCACGACAACGCACTCCTCGACGACGAACGCCTCGACAATCCTTGGGACGAAGTGCCCATTCCTCAGCTCCGCCACCTTGCGGCAGATGGTCCCTCGTCCGACGACCGATCCGCGTCCTATGCCGATTGGGCGCAACGCATGAAGGACAAGCGCACCAACGCCCAGAACAAGATCGCCAATGCCACGGAAGGTGTCGCCTGGGCAAGTCTCGGAGAACCGAGCGTTGGCACTACCAACTATTGGACCACCGATGCGCTCTACGCCGAGAGCCGGCGTGTCGACGAGGAAGAGCTCACCGAGCGGCCCAACCCATGGCGGGTCGGCGAACTCCTCGCCACGCTCGACCTACGCGAGGATGCCTCATCCACCGACGTGGCCGTCGCCTACAAGAAGCTGGCGAAAGCGCATCACCCCGACCGTTACGTGTCTGCTGACGAAGCTACCCAAATCTTTCACGCCGAACGAATGATGACAATCAACAAGGCGTATCGGGCTCTCCGACAACTCGAACGGGCCTGACCACGGGCTGAGCCAAGGCGCGTGTCCCAGTAACCATTCGGCGTCCTCCTGCCAGCTTTTCTTTTCTCGCGTCGTCCTCCGTCTCACCGCCCACAACAAGGGGGCTTTCCACGTGACGTCCTTGCGAGAGTCCGAACCGTGGCTCGGAATCCGATTGTCGAAGCGTTACTGGCACACGCTCCTAGCGGAACAGCACTCGAGGGCTGTTGGCGTACCAGAGATACCACGGACCCTCGAGTGGGGCGAACCGGTCCACCCCCGTCTCAGGCGGCGGGCCGGCCGGCCGGTACACCACCCCGTACTCGTCGTCGCCGCCGCCGTTTCCCACCACGTAGTACACCGCGTTCCCTCGGCGTTCCACACGATCGACCGCGAATGGACCGATTGTGTCGTCGAGGGGCGCCGCGAAATCGTGAAGGTAAACCTCGGCCTCGGCGGTCATGTCGTCTTTCTCCCGTTGGAACCGCACCTTCACCGGCGCCTCGGTAATCGCCGCTGCGACCACCAACACCCCCAGAACCGGGACGATCATGTACATCCAAAGCGGTGCTGCCGGCTCATCTGATCGGCTTCGGCGAACGAGGCCGATCGCACACAACACGGCGAGCACCAACCAACCCACCAGACAGATACGAGTAGCAACTACGTGCCAACCCGGTTGGGACAACGACCAAAGCGTGGCAGCGCCGAGAAAGATCGCCGGGACATGTGTTGGTTCTTCGACCTGCGAACGAAGTTGTGTGCTGAGCCACGAATGGGAGACGCGATCGCCACAGGGTCCCGCGTTGCACGCCTCGGGCGGCACCTCCGGCTGCGTATCGGGATCGGGGACCACCGGCGCATGGTTGCATACATGTGGGCGACGCGCTCCCGCCGCCCGGTCCAACGACCTCATCGCCTTGAGCAATGAAGATCGAACCCGCCCTTCTCCGGCGCGTCGAAGAACGAGGAGCGTTTGCCAGTAACGCTTCGACGAGCGGATTCCGAGCCACGGTTCGGACTCTCGCAAGGACGTCACGCCGAAAGCCCCTTGTTCTGGGCGGTGAGACGGAGGACGACGCAAGATTCCAAGCTGGCCGGAAGCCGCCGAATGATTACTGGGACAGGGCTTCTAGCGACGTCAGCGCCGCCGCGTTGGCGGATGCCACCGGAGCCGTGGTGGTGAGCGTCGGCTACCGCCTCGCCCCCGAGCACCCGTTCCCCGCCGGCCCCGACGACTGCGAATGGGCCGCACGGTGGCTGATCGAGCATGCACAAGCCGAGTGGGGAGTTACCACCTTGAGTCTCGTGGGGCGGCTCGGCGGACGCCCACTTGGCGGCGCTTGCCCTTCTCCGCCTTCGTGATCGCGAGGGCGCCGAGACGGCACGACGATTCGTCGCCGCCGACCTGCCTTTTGGTTGTGACGACCTCGGGCTCACGCCGTTCGCTCGGGACAGCCACGACAAGGTCTTGATCCGCGGTTCGATACTCGATGCATGTATTGCGCACATTCTCGTCGGCGTCGACAACGAAGGCCGCCGATCCCCGGAGTGATCACCCCTCTACGCCGACCTACGGGCCTTGCTCCAGCACTGTTCACCGTTGGCCCCCTCGACCCACTACCCGACGACTGATTTTTCCTCTACGAACGCTGGACTGCGGCCGGCAACGAAGGGGAGTTGCGCGTCTACCCGGCGGCAGTGCATGGGTTCCCCTTTCTTTCCGACCGAGCTCGGACGGATCGCCACCAACCACATGACCACCTGGCTTGCCGCCGACCTCACCGGCACCGGCACGAACACCGACACCGGCACGAACACCGGCCCGAACACCGACACCGGCACGGTGTGAGCGATGAACAGCCCCTCATCACCGATCGGCCAGGGCAAGGAGTGCGAGCGCCGTCAACACCGAGTCGCCACCGACGATGCCACCTGTTCCCCCGGTCCGTGCCGCCATCACATAGCGGTCCGGACGAAGCAGCACCGTGGCCACGTTATGCCGGTCGAACCATTCGTCGAGAAAACCGTCCGTGTCGATCACCGCAGCGATTGGGCCGACACGTTCTTCCGGCGCCGCCGTCGGTGGATCGGAATCACTGAGGGCGATGGCTCGAAAAACCACGGCCCTACCTCTCAATTGTTCCCACCGGTCACCGTCGACGGTTCCACGAATCGGTCGGGGATCGTGACTTTTACTGATGAGCGCAAAGCCCTCGCCGAGAACATCGTCGAGCCGACAACGCTCACCATCGACGCGTCGTTGCACCCACGGCTGAATGAAAAGTCGACCGGCATCGACGTCGGCACCCTCGTGACATCCGGGTCCAAGAGGGGGAAGCAGGGAACCCGAATCTGGATCACGATCAGCCGACCGTGACGCGCCAAACATCTGCGCGTCGCGTTCGGACGCCGCCTCGGGATCGAGCAAGCAGATGGTGCGTCCGATCGCCACGGCGAGATCGATGATCGAGCGAACGTGCACCGACCGTTCTGATGGGTAGGAGTCGAGCAGTCGATCGTCGGCGATGCCCCGAAGCACGAGGTCGAGTTTCCAGGCGAGGTTCGAGGCATCCCGTATTCCGCTACACATGCCTTGCCCGAGAAAAGGAGGCATCAGATGCGCGCTGTCACCGGCGAGCAGAACGGCGCCAGCGCGCCACTCGGGCGCAATTCCGGCCTGAAACGTGTAGACCACCGCACGTTCGATCTCGGCGTCCTCTGGCCTCAACCACGGCGACAACAACTCGTATACCCGCTCGTTGGAACAGAGGGCATCGGGATCTTCGCCGGGCAGGACCATGAACTCGAAACGGCGGCGTGGGTCGGGCATGGGAACAAAGGTCGCCGGGCGATCGGGATCGCAGATCTGTTGACACACGGTGGGCAGCACGACCGGCCGTTGCATCAGGAGGTCGATCACGAGCCACGATTCATCAAATCCAAAGTCGGTGAGTGACAGTCCGGCGGCGGCCCGCACGGTGCTTCGTGCCCCGTCCGCAGCGACGAGATATCGAGCTCGAATCACTTGGCTCTCACCGGAATGCACGGACTCGATCACCGCACCGACTCCGACTGCGCCGTCATCAACCGTGATGCCCACGACTTCGTGTTCGACAAGTACCGAAACGTTGGCAAAACGCTCGATGCCGGCGCGGAGGGCCAGTTCCAACCCCGGCTGATGAAACATGTAGTCGTTCGCCTCGGCCACGGGGTTCGGACCGACCGGCTGGTCGAAAGCCAGCAGCACCTCCCCGACCCCGTTTATCAAATGCATCCCATCGATGCCGCACGTGGCCGAACCAACCGACTCGTCGAGGCCAACCGCTTGAAACACACGCATAATTTCGTGGTCAAAGTGTGCGGCCCGTGGCAGATGGTAGACCGACGGCTGGCGCTCCACGATCACCACTCGATGGCCCGCATCCCCCAACAGGTTCCCGAGAATTGCCCCGACCGGCCCGTAGCCCGCGACGACAACGTCGGCATCGATCAGGGGTGGCTCGCTCATGGCTGGTCGAGGTAACTCACGGCGTAGATGCGGGCCGGGCGCAACTCAATCACCACCCGATCCATCGACGCCAGCCCGCTGTCAGTAAGCGGAGGATCGACCGGAGACCCGAAGATCAAGGAGAAGATCGCTCCGGTGCGCTCGGAAATACCCGTCGTATGGATGGTGGCGGAGCCCTCCATGCTCACCGCCGGAAACGGCGCTTCAGGACCGTGCACGCAGTACGACGCCCAACCATCGCGCTGAAGCGCCCGTGCCTTTAGTCGTTTCGCCTCAGTGGAGATCCAGATCGCATCTTCCTCGAACAGATGCCGCACGACGGTCTGATGGATCGTCCCATCCTGGCGATGTACGGCGAAAACGCCGGTCGTGTGGTGGGCGAGAAAAGAACGGATCGCCGGCGTGAGTTCTCCAGACATCGACGCACTGTACTGGCCCCGGCTCGATTTACGCAACGATTGGTATCGTAAAGCGACGGACCGTATCTTGACCGGAGAGACCAGACACGCCCGGCGGGATGTCAAGGTGACGATCGGTGGCGATACCCGTCGAGAACCGTGGCCACAAGCGTCCCGGCATAGTGCTCCGAAATTGGAAGTCGCATGACCAGGAATCGCATGAGCACCCCACCAAAACACAGGTCGAACGGAATCTCCCGATCCACATCACTTGGCAGTTCACCCCGCGCCACCGCTCGGTCGATAATTGTGTCGAGGTCTCGTTTGCGGTCGGCCAGAAAACCGGCAGCGGCGACGTCAGCCAGATCAGGTCGCTCGGCCAGTGCCAGTTGCAATGCCCGCACCATGCTTCCCAGCGCACCCTCCCTCAGCGATCCCACGAACTCCTCGACCAGGCTCGCCAGGTCGGCGCCCAAACTTCCCTGATCTGGTACCGGCGCAGCACCGGTGAGCTGGGCGACAGCAGCGAGCACGAGATCGGCCTTGGCGGGGTAACGCCGGTAGATCGTGGACTTGGCTACGGCCGCTCGAGCGGCCACCGCCTCAATGGTAAATCCTTCGTAGCCAACGCTCTCGATGAGCGCCACGGTGGCGACGAAGAGTCGTTCGTCGACCGCATGGTCGCGCGGCCGGCCTCGACCTCCCGTGCCTCGGGCGGGATGCGCCACTACCGCAGCTTCCGGATCTCGACCAGTGTTCCCCGTTGATCGACCCAGACGGCCACCTCGTCTGCCGTCTGCTCGAACTCGTCGGCCAACAACAATACGGCATTCACATCCGACCCCGGCCGCACCTCCGACCGCGTGAACCTCACGCAGCCCGTGGCCCCGGGGCGAGTAGAAACCATCGCTTCAACCTTGATCTCGAGGTACGTCCCAAAGCCGAAATAGCTACTCACCGAGGAGCCACGCGTGGCCTTGCCCACCCAGGGCGAGGTCCATGCCACCTGAAACCCGTGGCGAAGCAATACGGCGTTCGCCTCGTCTCCGAGATCACGAGGGAGTTCGGTGGCGTGAACCTCAACCACCCTCACCGTTGTTTCACGATCTGCACCAACGAGCCCCGCCTATCCGACCACTCCGCGATTTCGTCGCACAGTTGCTCGAAGTCGTCAGCCAAGGCGACGGCCACCGTGGCGTTGGGAGCCACCGCAGCAGGGTCCTGCCGCACAAATCGAATACAGGCACCGGCCACGGTGCTCATGCTGTGCCGAGTGACCATCACTTCGACATCAACTTCGTGTCCGGTGGTGCGCGCACCGGGCGTGGTGGCAGGAAGGGGGCGACGGCACTTCATTTTCCAGCCGGCGGCGGTAGTAGTGATCTTGAAGCCTGTTCGCTGCATAGTGGCAAAACACTGCTGGAACAGTGCTTGGGGCTGTTCCGTGGTGTGGATGTCGACGACGCGCACCCGATGTTTCTAGCTCACACTGAGCCAACAGCTTCGGCTGCGAGTATCGATCCGAGGTGCGCCAACTGTGGCGCCGCACCCTCGAGGGTGAGTTCGAGCTCCTTGGCCCAGAGAAAATACCGATGTATCGGGTAGTCGAGATCGATCGAGATCCCCCCGTGAAGGTGCAGACCGGCGTGACCCACCCGGCTGCCGCTGTACGAGGCCCAGTACTTCGCGACCGCCACTTCCTTTTCTGCTTGTCTGCCTTGTGCCAGCCGAGATGCCGCGAGGAGCATCGACAGGTTCATTGCCTCGACGTCGACGAAACAATCCGCCATGCGATGCCCGACCGCCTGGAACGAACCGATTGGCCGGTCGAACTGTCGGCGGGTGGATACGTAGCCCGCGGTGATCCGCATCCCTCCGTCGGCAACCCCGGCGGCAAGGGCGCAGACGGCAACAACGGCCCGGTCCACGATCCACGACACGACCTGGTCTCCTCGCAGCTCGTGGTCCGCATCAACGGTGACGTCGGCGAAACCAACCTCGCAGCGGGGCTCACGATTGAACGTGTCCTGGCGTTCGATGCGCAGTCCAGGAGTATCTGCTGGCACCAAGAACGCCCGAAGCGTGCCGTCGACCCCCGTCCCCGTCACGATCAGCGACCCCGCGACGTGGGCATAGGCCACATTCGTCTTGACACCGGTGAGCACCACCCCGCCGTCCAGGTCGCGCACGCTGAGCGCGGGTGACGAAAGTGGTGCCGCAACCTCGCTCAATGCCAACGCGATCGGGTGCCGTCCCTCAATCACCGAGGGAATCGTGGCCTTGATCGCCGCCTCGCCACCAAACTCCATAACCGTTGCCGCACCCACGAACGTGGACCAGAGCGGCAGCGGGGCGACATTGCGGCCGGCCTCCTGTACCACCAGGCACGCTTCGAGAAAACCGAACCCGCCCCCACCAACCGATTCCGGCAGGGCAATACCGAGCAGCTCGCTCTTCGCAAGTTCAAGCCACGTATCGCGGTCGAACTTCTCCGTTCCCGCCTCTACCTCCTTTAGGCGCTCCTGTGTGCAGCGGTCGGTCAATATCTGGGCACTGAGCCCCACAATTTCTTGCTGTTCTTCGGTACGTGCGAAATCCATGATTGGGTTCCTTGCGAGAAGGGAAAGGCGAATAGGGCCAGCGGGAGCCACGGTTAGCGGGAGCCGGGAAGACCCAAGCCAAAGATGGCGATCAGGTCCCGTTGCAGCTCGTTGGTGCCACCACCGAAGGTGAGCACGTGAAGGCCCCGGAGGTAGTTGGCGATCCGTCCCTTCAGCACCGCCCCGGGCGAACCGTCACGCACGCCTGCCACCGGACCCAAAACCTCGAGCAACTTCCCGAGCCCTTCCATGTAGAACTCTGTGCCGAACACCTTGATGGTGGACGCCGCGGCGGGGTCGAGCGCTTGGCCATGTTCCGCCCCCCAGGCCACGCGCCAGTTGAGGGTACGGAGTATTTCGCCGCGGGCGTGAACCCACGCGAGGTTCGCCTGCACCCAAGGCTCATCGATCAGCCGGCGTCCATCGGCAAGCGGAAGTTCTTGGGCGTAGCGGCGAACATCGTCAAGCGCCCGCTCCATGATCCCCGAACTGCACAGCGTGACCCGTTCGTGATTGAGCTGCTCCATGATCAGGTTCCAGCCGCGGTTCTCTTCGCCCACCAAGTTTTCGTACGGCACTCGAACGTCTTCGTAAAACGTGTAGTTCGTGTTGAACTCTCCGAAGTTTCGAATCGGCACCGCTTTGAAGCCCGGCGCCGACGTGGGCACGATGATCATCGAGATGCCCTTGTGTTTGAGCTCCTCGGGATTGGTCCGGACGGCGAGCCACACGTAGTCGGCGTCGGTGGCAAGTGAGGTGAAGATCTTCTGCCCATTGATCACCCACTCCTCACCGTCCCGTATGGCCTTGGTCTGGAGGGTGGCAAGGTCGGTCCCCGCATCCGGTTCGGTGTACCCGATGCAAAAGTGGATCTCACCCCGCAGGATCTTCGGCAGGAAGAAGTCTTTTTGGTCCTGGCTGCCAAACTTCATGATCGTGGGCGCGACCGAGTTGATCGTCAGCATCGGTACCGGTGCGCCGGCTCGCATCGACTCATCGAAGAAGATGAACTGCTCGATGAAACCCCGCCCCTGGCCGCCGTACTCGGTGGGCCAGCCCACCCCAAGCCAACCATCGGCCGCCATCTGCAACACCACTTGCCGTGCCACCGGACCAACGCCTTCACTATGGGCGAGGGCATCAACGATCTCGGGTGTGAGCAGCGCCGCGTAGTAGGCCCGCAGTTCCCTGCGCAGTTCGTCGTGCTCGGTGGAATAGCCGATGTGCATGAAGTCCCCAAGGGGTCGGTTCGCAATCCTTTGCGAAAACGAGAACGTGTTCTACTCCATTGAAACCTATGCCGCTGGCCACTGTCGACTCAGGCCGTCTGCCGCACCCCCGCCGTTCCCCCAAATCCACCCACCGGTCGGTTCCCAAAAGGGAACGAGGAGCGTGTCAAAGTAACGCTCCGAGAAGCGGAACTGGGATACGACACAAGGTCAATCCTCAGAAACCACGGCGCCCGGAGCTTCGCCACCGGGAGCGCCTGTGCTTGGAGTACTCGGACCGGGATCGCCGGTACCGGGCGGCGGGGGGGTTGTCCCGGTTGGGGGTAGGTCGACGGGCAGAGTGGTAGATCCCCCGATGTCGCCGACCGTTGTTTCGGATGCGCCATTCAGATCAATGTTGCATGCCTTCTTGACGTAGTTCGTGGTTCGATCGATGGACACACTGCGCTGCTCACCTAAACGGTCGAGAACCTGGAACACGGGGTCGTAGGCCTCGGTGGAGTCCTTTCCAAATTTCGTGATCACCTCGTCGACGGCGCGGTTGGCCTCGGCAAATCCATCGGCCCAGTCGAGCATTGCGGGCCGCACCACATCGGGAGCCGCCGCCGCGACCTCGCGCAGGGACGACTCCATGCGCCGAACGACGTCGCTGTCCTTGGTGATGTCGACCCCACCGGAACTTGCTCGTTTGAACTCCTCTGCCTTGCGGCACATCTCCGCGTGATCGACCGCCGCCAACGCCGGGTCGCGAGCGTCGGTGCCCACGAGCACGGATGCTCCGAGCGCGGCGGCCACCAGAGCCACAACGACGCCCGTCCACACCCACGGGTTTCGCTGCCACGGCACCGCCGGTGCGGAACGGCCGCCCTCGTTGGCAGTCTCCTCCGCGACCGTTTCACCCGATGCCGACTGGCGGTGCCGCACGGCAGGCGACGCCTTTCGTTTTCGCGTTGTCTGACCTGTCGGGGACTGCTGCTCCTCGACGCCTTCCGTATCTGCCATCCAGGTTCCTTGCGATTGCGAGCTCCGTCAACGGACGAACCATGCTACCGACAAGCACAGTGGTGCAATCGGCCATACGCTCATCCCATGCGAGTGATTGTCGGACCGGTGCCTTCCCGGAGCACCACATTGTGGGTGGCGTACGCCCGAACCGTGCTCGGTCAAGCCATGACCGGACGCGGTCCGGCGAGAGTCGATCCCAGCATCGTCGAAGGTTTTGAGTCGTTCCTCGATGGCTGGGAGCGGTTGGCCGCGACTTCGCCGGAGTTCACGTGGACGATCGATCTCGACCCCGATCAGGCCCAATTTCTGACCCATTCGTTTTTTCAGCTGGTAGCCGGACTCGAGCGCGAGGCCAGCCGACGGGGGTATCCGATCTCACCGCCCGAAGGCGAGGACTTCTACTTTGCGCTCGTCGGGTCGCTGCTCGACGCCCTGATGAACGAGGGCGGGGAGCTTGCGGCGTTCGCCATCGATCTCCGGGACCGCTGGCCCGGTTGGAAAGACGACTGAACGATTCCGGGGTGCCGCGAAGGCGTTGAAGGGAGATGAGGGGCGAGAACGCCGTCAGCCCGTGAATGCCGGAGTAGCCAGCGGAAGGTTCCCGGGAACCGTGGTAGGGACCGGCGCGTTAGGAGGAACTTCCACCACGGTGAGCGCCGCCACCGCACTGAAGTCGAGATCGAGCGACGCACCGTCGGCGGATACCTGGTAGCGCCATTGATCCCATCCAACCGTGCTCCACGGACTCGACCAGTGATCCTCGGGGTGAAGGTCGATGGCGTTGCCGGCAACGGTGAACGGTGCCACGGTCCCGAACGACAAGGCGCCCTGTTGCGGAGAGTTGTAGGCCACGTCGAACCCATCGCTCAGCGTGTGGGCCTGACCATCCACCGCTCGTGGCGTGACCGCCGGAACCGCCGCCGTGATCGCCGCCACAAACGCCCCGAACGGGTCCGGTGACCCGGCGAAATCGGCGGCGCGCCCCACTTCGGTGACCCACACGTTGTCGGGACCACCGGGGGCGAGAAGGTCGAACCGTTCGGTGAGACCCCGTGTGGGTTCGGTCGCCGGGTTGTAGACCCGCCACTGCGTGTCACGCCACGACCACAGCGCAACGTACCCATCGCCCTTACGGCCGATCACCCAGTTGTCCACTTCGACCACCTCGTCGAAGTGTTCCGTGGGGAAGTAGGCATGGGTAAAGTCCTCGTACCCGAGGCGGGTCAAGGGCCCTTCGTCCTGATCGACAAAGGCCGGGGCGTAGATCGAGACGTTCACCCGCTCAAATTGCGCCGAACGGGGCGTCGCCCCTTCGCCGGACCAATAGCCACTGTTGGTGAACCAGTCGGTGGTTAGCGGCAGTGGTTGGTTTGGCAGCTGCGTGAACACCTGCGCATCGGCGTCGATCGTGGCCTGCCAGATGTGCACTTGTTCGCTGTACTCGCCCGGACGCCAGTCCTGAGCAGTGGACAACATGACCTCCGGCGAACGCCAGGTGTTGGTATGGACTTCACTCAGCAAGCCTGCGTTGATCTGTTGGCCCAACGCCGCGCTGAGATCTTGGAGCTGCGGGATCGTGGAGGCGTCGGCGATCGGACGGAGCGCCGCCGCCTGTTGAAAGTTGTCCGTGTCCCAAAGGTCGTAGGCGTTGATCGTTTCGATCGACAACGGAACGACGGGCCATGCGAACTGGGCACCGATCCCCCACCACACCATGAGATCGTCGTAGGGCTGCCCTGCCGCGGGCGCAGGGTTGGCCACCACCGGCGTTTTGGTGGGCACCGGCAGACTGGCCCGTTGGCGAACCGTGCCGACCTCGGTGCTCTTGGCGATGTTGATGGCGGCTTGCGGAGGCACATAGCGGGTGGCCACGGCGAACGCCACCGCCACATCGTTTTTGGCGAAACCGATGGGCGTGTCGTTAAACACCAACTGCTGCAACGTAAACGTGTCTTCGTCGCGAGCGGTCATCTTGTCTTTCATGTACGACCGACCGTGCGTCGCGCCGAACGCCCCGTTCTGAAGGTGAGAAGCGATCTCTACGAACATCACATCGAGCATCATCGCGGCGTGGCGGGCGAGGTCAGGGTTGTCGGAGAATTCGGCGAGGTTGAGAAGCGCCTCGAGATCCTCGCCGTAATAGACGTTCGACAGCCACTCCGAGAATCCGAACCGTGCCCGCAGCCCGAGCCACTTGCGAATGAGCGGTTCGGCATGCGCCATGTGTTGGGCACCGGTGCGGCCGTCGTTGGTGAACGTTCGATTCGGGAACGCTTGACCAACGAGGTACTCATTGGTCAGGAACAAAATCTGGTGGTTTTCGGTCCAGTAGTACTGACTGTCGGTGATGCCGGGCGGAGTCGGTTCGGTCCACCAGTACTTGAAGGCGAGCAGACGCTCTTCCCATGCCGCCCGGGTGTCGGGATCAAGTTGCTCACGAAAGCCGTACCAGATCGGCAAAAAGGCGGCGACGTTGAAGTCGCCCGTGTCGCGAAACTCCCTCAGTTTCTGAAACTCCGCCGCGAAGTCGGACGGCTGCGGTGCCGTGCCATCGAAGGCATGGGTGTTGTCGCGCCGGTTGCGTTCGGCATGCGCCAGGATCGAGTTCTTGTTTCCGTTCACCATCGGCGAAGCCGTAGCGAACGCCAAGAACGCATCCTGACGACTGGACCACACGGCGGCGTCCATGCGGGTGCCCCCAAAGGTGAGCGGAGTGGGAGGCGGGATTGCGCTGGCGTTCGGCGCCGGAGGCACCACCACCGCCACCGCCCCGACGACGAGTGCGAGTAGGAGCGCGGCCGAGTGGCGCGCCAAGGTCCCCCAGGATTTCGACATACGCGGAGAATAACGCAGTGGCCGGCGACATCCGCGTAGCGTCCGCCTTCGAGCATGGCCACCGAGAGGAGCAAGTGACCGGCTCCATTCTGTTGCCATCGCAGCGCCGATACCCTCGTCGACATGCCACCGATGCAACACGATGACCTGTACGCCTTTCTTGCCTCCACCGGGCCCGGCGGCGGCGCACGTACCGCCAAACTCGCTACGGTGCGCGCCGATGGCTCGCCCCATGTGGCCCCAATCTGGGTGAGCTTCGACGGCGACGACGTGCTTTTCACCACCCACGGCGACAGCCTCAAGGGCAAGTCTCTCCGGCGCGATCCCCGGGTGTCGTTGTGTTTCGACGATGAGACCCCGCCGTTCGCTTTTGCGGTGGTGAACGGTACCGTCACCATCAGCGAGGACCCATCCGATCTGTTGCGGTGGGCCACGGAGATCGGCGGTCGCTACATGGGCGCACCCAATGCCGATGCCTACGGGCAACGAAACGGGGTCCCCGGCGAACTCCTGGTGCGGGTTCACCCCACGAAGGTTTTTGGCGCCACCGGCGTGGCCGACTGACCGACCATTTCCGCCAAGCGGATCACGGTTCCGAGCCGGAACGGGGGGCAGGAACTCGTTCGATTGCTCCCCGCTGTTCGAGCACCAGTAACACCGGCTCAACGTCGGCCCGAACCAGTGACGGGTCGGCGCCGAACGCATCGGCGAGCGCGCCGACCATGTGGGGCAAGGTGGTCGCCGTCGCCAGCAGTTCCCACACCGTGGCGCCTGATCCCTGCACAAAGGTCGGTTGATCATCGCAATCTCCGGGCGACAGCACAATCACGCCATCCGTGAGTTGCCGCCAGAGCACGTCGGGGGCACGTCGCCAAACCACGTCATCGTCGATTTCTGGGTCGTCGATTTCTGGGTCGTCGATTTCTGACTCGTCGGTGTCCTCCACGTTCCTATCCTTGCCGACCCCACGAGATTGGCCCACACAGCAGACCATCCGGGGGTGTCCGGTAGGGTCGACCCGATGAGTAACGGGTTCGGGCCTGACGACAACGCGCAAGACGACGCTGACGACGAGACGCCGGAGGTCGCGCTCACGATCCTCGAGAAACTCGGCGCCGTCACCGCCGCGCTAGGCACATCCGAGCCCCGCCCACAGCAGGTCGAAATGGTGGAGCGGATCGCTCGGGCACTCCACGAAGGCCAACCGGTCGCCATCCAGGCGGGCACGGGGGTCGGCAAGACGTTCGGTTATCTCACCCCGGCGATCAGCCACGCCCGCGCCACAGGAGAAAAGGTCGTGGTGGTCACATCCTCGATCGCCCTTCAAGACCAGCTCGCCCGCAAGGACCTCCCATTCCTTGAAGCGCACCACCCCGACCGCTTTTCGTGGCTGGTACTGAAAGGTCGCTCCAACTACTTGTGCGAGGCCGCGCTCGCGGAGACTCGCAAGCTGGTCGCCCAGGCCCAGCAGGGCGCGCTCGATCTCGACACCTCCACCACCACATCACCCGTGACTGAGCTTGAACGGCTCGATCGGCCGCAGCTCGAAAAGATTCTCGAGTGGTCTCGGTCCACACGATCCGGCGACCGTGCCGAGCTGGGCGCGGTTCTCGATGCCGAGCCGGATCCCGCCACGTGGGGTGCCGTCTCGGTTGCACCGGCGGCCTGTCCAGGGGCCGACCGCTGCGCTCACGGCGACGACTGCCTCTACGAAAAGCGCAAACGACGTGCGCACAGCACCGACGTGATCGTGGTCAACGCCCACCTCTACGGAGCTCACCTGGCGCTCGATGGCGGGCTGCTCCCCGAGCACCGGGTTGTCATCGTCGACGAGGCCCACGAATTCGTCGACGCCGTGATCGGGGCACTGTCGGTCGAACTCTCACGCAATCGTGTCCTCCAACTCACCCGGCTTGTCCGCGGCGTGTCGGCCGACGCCGCCGACGATCTCCGCGACCTCGAAGCGGCGGCCCAACGGTTCCACGACACCGTGATGCTTATGGCAAAAGCTCGCGCCGAAATAGGTCGACCGATGCGGCTCGAACACGGCATGGCCACCGATCCCGACCTGGTGGAATCGGCGGTGGCGCTGCTCCCTCCACTCGTGGCCCTCACCGCCACGCTGCGCGAAACCCGCAACAACGTCGAGCCCGGCACGGCGGGCCGGATCGAGGGAGCACTGCTCGCCGTTTCCACCTTCCACTCCGACATCACCGACCGTTTGCTCGCGCCACCCGATGGTCGGGGCGACGTGGTGTATCTCGAGCATGGCGATACGTGGGCGTGCGTGAAGGCCACGTCGATCGCCATCGGTCACCGCCTACGTTCGGTGGTGTGGGACGAAGGGGTCATCCCGGTGCTCACGTCGGCCACGCTGCCAAAGTCGATTCCTCGCGACCTCGGGATCGAACAAGCCGAGTGGCTCGATGTCGGCACACCCTTTCCGTTCCGCGACAACGCACTGCTCTACGTCCCGAAACGTTTTCCCGAACCTCGCGGCGCCAGCATCGATGCGTGGCGCGCCCTCGCCACCGAGGAACTGCTCGACATCATTGACGCGGCCGGTGGCCGAACGTTGGCGCTGTTCACCACGAACCGAGCGGTGGGCGACGCCGCCAAGGCGGCCCGATCCCGTTTCCCGAAACTCAAAATCTTTGCCCAGGGCGAGCTGCCGAAGGCCGAACTCACACACCGTTTCATCACCGATGAGACCTCCTGTCTTTTCGCCACCGCGTCGTTCTGGACGGGCATCGATGCACAGGGCGCAACCCTTCGAGCGGTGGTGATCGACAAGCTCCCGTTCCCGGTCCCCACCGACCCCATCATCCAAGCCAAAGAAGAGATGGTGGGTTCCGAACAGAGTTTTGCACTCGTCTCCGTCCCCGCCACGGCGGTGCGCCTCGCCCAGGGAGCGGGCCGACTCATCCGAACCGCCACCGACCAGGGCGTAGTCGCGGTGCTCGATCCTCGTCTCGCCACGAAGTCCTACCGGACCCAGCTTCTCGCCTGCCTGCCTCCGATGCGACGCACCATCGATCGCGACGAAGTGCTGACGTTTCTTCGCACCTTGCGCGACGCTCCAACGAACTGATCGGCACCTATGGACCCACTCGTCACACCCTTCGGCACGTTTGTATTGCGGCGATATCCCGATTCCCCAACGGACCTCCTCCGAGCGTGGGACGCCGCCGATGAACTGCTGCTCTCACACCTCGCCGAACAACACCCAGACGGCGTTTCCGGCCACGTCGTGGTGGTGAACGACACCTCGGGGACGCTCACCACTGCACTCACCGGGATCGCGCAACACCTCACCAGCATCTCCGACTCGTTCCTGGCCCGGAGCGCGGCGCACGCCAACGTCGCCGCCAACCAACAACCAACCGATGCGCTGAGCTATCAAACCAGTTTCCACCAGGTGGCCGCACCCATCGACGTGTTGTTGCTCAAAGTCCCCAAGGATCTCGGCCTGCTCGAGGATCTGCTGCACCGGTTGGCACCGAGTTTGCGTGAGCACACCGTGGTGGTGGCCGGGGGCATGACCCGTCACATCCATCGGTCGACGCTGGATTTGTTCAGCCGGCTGGTGGGTCCAACCACCACCTCGTTGGCGAGGAAGAAGGCCCGACTCATCTACAGCGTCGTCGAACCGCAGCTTGAGCGAGCTACAAACCCCTGGCCCAACATGGTGGAGGTGCGTCTCCGAGGGCGCGAGGAGCCGCTCACCACCGTCAACCATGCCGGGGTCTTTTCTTCCCACCGACTCGACCTCGGAACCCGACTCCTTCTTTCCACGCTCACCGACGCCACCCACGCCATCGGCACTGATCGCCACGGAGGATCTGCTCGTGTCATCGATCTGGGATGCGGCAACGGCGCAATCGGCACTGCCTTCGCGTTGGCCCACCCATCGAGCGCGATCACGTTCATCGACGAGTCCTCCCGAGCCGTCACGTCGGCGCAAGCCACGTTTCGTGCGGCGTTGTCCGGCGGGCCTATGGCCCGGTTCGTATGGGGCAACGGCATCGCCGACCTGGGGGATGCGCCGCCGATCGGCGCGGGAACCGTGGATCTGGTGTTGAACAATCCCCCTTTTCATTCCGACCACGCGGTAGACGACCTCACGGCCACACAGATGTTCAGCGATGCCCACGAAGCATTGCGGCCGGGGGGCGAGCTTGTCGTGGTCGGCAACCGCCATCTCGGCTACCACACCAAAATGCACCGATTGTTCGGAAACCACGAGGTGCTTGCCTCCAACCCCCGTTTCGTGGTGCTGCGAGCCATTCGGAAAGCCTGATCCGGCCGGCCTGATCCTCGCCGGCTGACCACCGGATCTGACCGCCTGTTCTGACCACGTGAATCGGGCCAGTGGTCGTTTCCGATCGGGGGCGACTACTCCGCGAGAAAGGCGATCGCCCGACGCCAGGCATCGACGGCGTCATCCGCCCGGTGCGAAGGTCGGGATGGGTCGTGGACAAACCCATGGTCGGCGCCGGCGTAGCGGACGACCGTTACCCCCGCCGCTTCGGCTGCGGCCACGTCGTCGGGCGGCGTGTACGGATCATCGGTTCCCACAATTGTGAGCACGGGGCAAGCACCCGGAACACGAACCGCCTCGAGTGGCTCCACCAACGCCGGGTGAGCCCAGGCGTCGGGCACCCGGATCATGCCGTAGAAGGGCACGGCCCGGTGGAAACGACCGGTGGCGGCGGCCTGAAAGGCGAACATTCCACCCATGCAAAACCCCAATACGCCGACCGTGGATGCCTTGGTCGCGTCGGCCGCATGCTGCACATCGGCGATCAGCTTCTCATGGTCGATCTCTCCCACGTTGCCCAGCCGCCACGCCAAGTCCGTATCCGGATGGTCGGGCCAGATCTCGAACGCCACCACCGTCGAGCCGGACTCGTTGGCCAACCATTGGCACTGATCGTCGAACAGCGGACGAAGACCTCCGATGTCGGGGATGAGCACCAGCCCCCGGTCGACGTCGTGAGGAGGCCCGCCATCGAGTAGCTGCGGCGTGGCCAACTCCGCTGCGGTGCCGGAAGGAAGGGTGATCCTCATAGCGGTCGAGTGTACGGCCCGCAGAACCGGCCCGGCCCGCGTGGCCCGAACGCCCCCAGCGGAGCGGAAACGATGCGGCCCGCACGACCAAGGAGGCTTCCGAGGTCATGCAGAACCGGCCCGGTCTGCGTGGCCCGAACGCCCCCAGCGGAGCGGAAACGATGCGGCCCGCACGACCAAGGAGGCTTCCGAGGTCATGCAGAACTCGTGCGACCGCACAACAACGACCCACCCCGACCGAAACCGGACCCTGGTCTGCGTGGCCCGAACGCCCCCAGCGGAGCGGAAACGATGCGGCCCGCACGACCAAGGAGGCTTCCGAGGTCATGCAGAACCGGCTCGTGGGCGATAGGGGATTCGAACCCATGACCTCTACCGTGTCGAGGTAGCGCTCTAACCAACTGAGCTAATCGCCCGAGAACGCGTACCCTACCAGTCGGGCCGGGGCGGCCCGAATCCGTTCGGGTCTTCCCGGCGCCCCTCGCTCGTTGGCCCGAACGGCAACGATTCCAACTTGGTCCCCATCGAACACAAGGAGGGCGGTGTCCGCTCCCCCACTTGATCGTGCCGACTTCCCGGTCGTCGCCCACCACACCTTCATGAATCATGCCGGGGTCACACCACTTCCGCAGTCCGCGGTCAGGGAGATCAATCGTTGCGCCGCAGAGTTCGCATTGCATGGCAGCGCCGCGCTCGGCCCTTGGGAGGCGCAGCAAGAGTCGGCCCGAGCGGCGGGCGCTCGGTTGCTCGGCGCGAAAGGGCCGCATGAGGTCGCGCTGGTCAAGAACACCACCGAGGGACTGTCGTTCGTCGCCAATGGCCTGTCGTGGCAGCGTGGAGATCGGGTACTCGTGCCCGACCGGGAGTTCCCGTCGTCGATCTATCCGTGGCTGTCGTTGCGCGATTTCGGCGTCGAAGTTGCGTTAGTCGAACCGCAGGGCACCGGGTGGACCCTGCCCATTGAGCAGTTCGAGACGGAACTCCTCCGCCGTCCCACCCGGCTGGTGGCGGTGAGTTGGGTGCAATACGCCCGGGGCTGGCGGACCGACCTCGCCGAGTTGGCGGCGCTGTGCCACCGCCACGGCGCGTTGCTGTGCGTCGATGTCATCCAAGGGTTGGGCCTCATCCCCTGCGAGCTCGATCAGTGGGGGGTCGACTTCGCTGCTGCGGACGCCCACAAGTGGCTGCTCGGCCCTCTCGGTGTGGGCCTCTTTTTTGTGGCCGAGCGAAACCTCGACCTGCTTCGCCCCCAGGAACCGGGCTGGGCCTCCGTCGCTCACCGAGACGACTACGAGAACTTGGAGTTGGTGTATGACGTCGATGCTCGTCGTTTCGAGGGTGGCAGTTTCAACAACATCACCATCGCTGGGATGGGGGCGAGTTTCGACCTTCTTGTCGAAGCCGGCGTCGACAATGTGTGGCGCCACGTCGACCATCTGCTCGACCTGCTCGTCGATGGTATGGCGGGATCCAAATTTGCCGTTGCCAGTGACCGATCCGACGAAGGCCGATCCGGGATCGTCACCCTCACGGCCGCTCACCTCGACCTCGACGGGGCGGTAGCGCACCTCGCCGAACGGGGCATCGTGGTGGCGGCTCGCGGCGGGGGCATTCGGATCAGCCCACATGGGTACAACACCGTGGAGGAAATCGACCACCTCCTCGGAGCGCTTCGCGAGTTACCCGTCCACTGACCGTCTGGCCGATGGCGTTTCCCCACCAGCGGTCGCGCCGACCGCACAGATCTGGCATGCTGCGGAAATGGACTACCGCCAAATCGTTCGCATGCTCGCCGCCGGTCGTGTTGTTGTGGGCACCACACTCACCGTTTTCCCCGGCTTCGCCGGGGGCATGTGGATTGGCGAAGCGGCCAAGGACCCGGGAGTGAAGGTAATGATCCGAGCGATGGGAATCCGCGATTTCGCGCTTGGGGCTGGGATGTTGCAGGCGTTGTCGAAGGGCGAGCCCACCAAATCCTGGGCTGGTCTCTGCGCCACCGCCGACGCGGTCGACGCGCTGGCCACCGTCAAAGGCGCCCCCGGCATCGGGTTCTTCAAAGCCCTTCCCGTGGTGGCCGTTGCCGCCACGTCCGCAGTACTGCACGGCGCCGCGATGAGTCAGCTCGACTGAACCGCCACGGCAGCCAACGCCTCGATGAGACAATCCGTTTCGGGTGGATGTGGAGCCTCAGGGGTGCCCTTCCCCCACCACGATTGACCGAGGCCGCGCACGTCGGGGCAACACTCGATCTGCACCCCGCCCGCTTTTGGCAGGTTGACTGGATTGCGGGGATGCAGCCCTCGTAGTTGCCGAGGAATCAGGGGGAGGTCGTCGACTGGGTGGTAGCCGCGAAGGGTGTCACGCAGTTGGGCGGCGATGTCGGCGGCAAGACCACGGTTGGATCCTCCCAACAACAGTGCCCGATCGGGCGTGTAGGGGAGATCGTGGGCGAACACCAGGTGACGGTCGTCGCCCGACTCGAGCGCACGTTTCTTGGCTTGCCACAGGCTGGCGACGCCGAATCCGTGAATCGATACGACCACGTCAACATGGGCGAGAAACGTGGCCAGCACATCGCTGTCGTCGGGCGACATCTTCGCGGCGGGAATGTGACGCCCCGACTCTCCGGTCTGGACCAGCGCATAGACCGACGCACCGGCCTTCTCGGCGGCGGCAATCGCAATGTGGTCGGTGACCTTCTCGACGCTCCCACCGTGCAGCGCCAGGAACCCGAACGACGAACGCAGCACACTGATCTCGACGACCCCCGGTTCTGCGAGAAGCTCTGCCAGCACGCTACGAACCCTACCGGTCGGAAAATTTCGCGGCAGGACCGAAGCGGGGACGAAACCCGCCCGTGTCGGCGACTGGCATCACCGTCCAAGGCTTCACGAACCCTGCCGTTTGTGGTCCCACCCGACGTCGCCGTGGGTCACCTTGATCACGTTTCACCTTGGCGTCTGAATCGCCGACCCCGGGAGCGCGGGTGTCCGCGTACGTGTACTTGGCGGGAATGTACGCGTACATTGACCTCTTGATGGTGTTCGCGTACGATGACTTCATGCGGGTGCGCACAGTTCGGGATATCGGTGCTGCGATCAAGGGTGGGCGCATGAAGCGTGGTTGGACCCAGGGTGACCTCGCTCACCGCGCTGGGGTCTCGCGACAGTGGTTGATCAACGTCGAGAAGGGCAAGGCGACCGCCGAGGTCGGGTCGGTCTTGCGTGCGCTGGCAGCGTTGGGGCTGACCATCGATCTGGTCGAAGGCGTCCCGGTGCCCCGGGGTGCGGTCGACTTGGACAGCCTCTTGGCTGGCGAGGATGGCTAGCCCCGACCTGAACGTGTTCATCGAGGGGCGACTGGTTGGCGTTGTCGACGGGGCGAACCGTTCCAGTCTCCGGTTCCGCTACGACAACCGGTGGGCGGCCGACCCCGACTCCACGCCGCTGTCGTTATCGATGCCGTTGGCGGTCGAGGATCACACGCACAAGGTCGTGCATCCGTTCTTGTGGGGGCTTTTGCCGGACAACGATCGGGTGCTCGCACGATGGGCCAGCGACTTTCAGTGCTCCGCGACCGATGTCGTCGCGTTGCTTTCCAAGGTGGGGGCTGAGGTAGCCGGCGCCGCCCAGTACCTCCCCCTCGGCGAAGACCCGGACGAAGCCGCCCGGGGGTCAGTGGCGCCGCTGACCGAATCCGATGTCGCCCGACTGCTGCGAGCGGTCCGGCGCGACACGACCGAGTGGCATTCCGCCCGGACCGGAGGCCGGTGGAGTCTGGCCGGCGCGCAAGGCAAAATCGTTCTGCATCGGAACGCCGACACGGGCGAGTGGGGCGCTCCGTTCGGGGCGACACCGACAACACACATCCTCAAGCCGGCCATCGGCGGCATGGACGACCATGACCTCAACGAACACTTGTGCCTCAAGGTCGCTGGTGGGCTCGGTCTGACCGTTGCCCGCACAGAGATCGCCCAGTTCGACGACGAACGGGCGCTCGTCGTCAGACGTTATGACCGCGTCTCCCGGAACGGACGAGTGCTGCGGGTTCACCAAGAGGACTTTTGCCAGGCGTTGTCGATCCACCCTGCGCACAAGTACGAGAACGACGGTGGCCCGTCGATAGCCGACATGGTGAACGTGGTGCGCAACAACGAGCCGGGTGACCCGACGCAAGACGTCGACACGATCTGTCGGGCTGTCGCCTACAACTGGCTGATCCTCGGCACCGACGCGCACGCCAAGAACTACTCGCTCCTGCTCTCCGGAGCGCACGTCCGCCTCGCGCCCCTCTACGACATCGCCTCCGCGCTTCCCTACGGCGACCACGAATCGAAGCTCAAACTGGCGCAGAAGGTCGGCGGCACGTACCGGCCTTCAATCATCGCCCGGCGGCACTGGGAACGTCTGGCCGCCGCCTGTGACCTCAATCCCGAGCAGCTCATCAACGATGTGCACACCATGATCGAGCGCATACCCGACGTGTTTTCCGACATGATCAGAGACGGATCACTCAACGAGAGCGAGGGCGCTACCGCGGGAGGGCTTCTCGACGAGGTCACCGGTTGGCTCACCACGTGTCGCCGATCACTGGCGTCCGCGACCGACGCCACCGCTTGACCGCCCGCCCGGCAGCCGCCGACCGCACCGCAGGCGCCGACCACCGCAGGCGCCGACCACCGCGGGTGATGGCACGGGTGGACGAAACAAAACGACTCGACCGGCACGGGTGTTCACCCAATGCCGGTCGACGTCCTGGAGGCCGCGGGCGGAATCGAACCGCCGTACGGGGCTTTGCAGGCCCCTGCCTAAGCCACTCGGCCACGCGGCCAGGAATGTGACACCCTAGTCGCACCTGATCGGTGTTCCCGACACCGATTCCCCCACACCGCCGATGCCCGACGAACCCACCATAGATGCCGACGAAACGGCGAATGACGACTTGGCTGATACGCCCAAAGCCTCAATCGCCACCCGGGTCGCTGCCCTCCACCCGGTGGCTCGGCTCGTCATCGGTCTCGGTGGGGCGACGATCGCCTTGCATATCATTATGCTCGGACTCGGGCGCATCGACACCGATCCGGCACCGACATCGATCCCGTCGACGTTGCTCCCGCGGGGCGCCTCCCTTCCGGTCCGCGGGACGGCGACTACGACGGCCGCCACGACCGCCACGGCCGCCACGACCGCAGCTACCGCCACCGCAACTACCGCCCCACCGTGACGTCGCCAGGCCGCCGCTTCTGTCCCGCAACCGTCGGCTCACGCGAACCGCTTTCGACGGTACCGCCAGGTACCCTGGGGCTCATGCTCGGGGGACCATTGACCACACCATTTCGTCGCGCCGTCATTATCGGGGGAACCAGCTTGCTGATCCTCGGGATGGCCTGTTCGACCACCACCACCACCAACGATGCGGGCAAGGTCGGTTCGACCACGACCGCAGGCACCGCCGGCGACACGGGGGTCACCACCGGCACGGGCGTCTACGCCGCCAAGAAGGGTTCGGGCTACAACACCATCGTCGATGCCACCGCTGCCGCGGCGAACCCGTTGCGGGAGGATCGAACCCCGGCGTCGGCCTGGGCCACGAACGATCCCGCCGTGCAACATCTCAAGTTCAAGGTGGGCCCCATCACGATCAAGTCCGGGCAGAACAGCATCGCCTTTACGGGCGCCGACATTCCCAAACCCGCCGTCGATGGCTACATCGTCGGCTTCGGCCCGGACCTCAAATTCGAAAACGGCATGACCCCCGGCGTTGATGACGTGCATCTCCATCACGCGGTTTGGCTGAACCTCGGGGCGAAAGATCCCACCGTTCCCAGACTGCCCGAACGTTTTTTTGCCGCTGGCGAAGAGAAGACGAACTTCCGTGCGCCCGCCGGCTACGGCTACCCCTACAAGGCAACCGACACATGGTTATTGAACTACATGATTCACAATCTCTGGCCCGACACCAAGCAGGTGTGGGTTACGTATGACGTGGACTTCGTCCCGGCCGATTCGCCGGCGGCGTCGTCGCTCAAGGGCATTCGACCCCTGTGGATGGATGTCGAGAACGGGAAGATCTATCCGGTCTTCGACGCGCTCAAAGGCCAAGGCAACGACGGCATCGCCACCTACCCTGACGACTACCCCTCGGCCTACGCCCCTCCCACTACCGCACCTCCCACCACCACAACCACCGCAGCGGGGGCTCCGGATGCAACCGACCGACGCCGACGTCCGGGAGGGCCCGGAGGCGGCGGAGGCACCGGTGGGATCACCACCACCAATTTGTGGACCGCCGACCGCGACCTCACCATTGTCAACACTGCGGCCCATCTGCATCCCGGTGGCCTGTACTCCGATATGCGCCTGCAGCGCTCCGGGGCCTCCGCCGCGCCAGGATCGCCGGCGGCCGCAGTCGCGGAAGGCGACACCGTGCGGCTCTTTCGATCGGAAGCGGTCTACTACGAACCCCAGGGCGCGGTTTCCTGGGACCTCTCCATGACCGGCACACCCCCGGATTGGCGCGTCGCCGTAAAGAAGGGTGATGTGTTGTCGATCAACGTCACCTACGACGTTCGCAAGGCATCGTGGTATGAGTCGATGGGCATCCAAGTGGCTTGGTATACCGACGGCCTCGAGGGTGTCGATCCGTTCCAGCAACGGGTCGACGCGCTCGGCCTGGTTAGCCACGGTCATCTCCCGGAGAACGACAACCACGGCGGCGACACGAAGTCGGGCGGACGTGACGCCATGCTCCCCGACCCGACCCGGATCACCACCTTCGCACCCACCACGCAGGTCGACATCCGCGACTACGTCTACCTCCCCGGCGACATGGCGAACTCCGAGACGATTCCTGAAGTGAAAGCTGGGGGTGCATTGAAGTTTTTGAGCTTCGACGGCCCGCTTGAGAACGGCATCTGGCACACGATCACGTCGTGCAAGAGCCCGTGCAACCTTTCCACGGGCATCGCCTATCCGCTCGCCGATGGAGACGTGCAGTTCGACTCCGGCCAACTCGGCCAAGCGGGTGAACCCACGGCAAACCGCAACGACTGGACGATTCCGTCCACCATCGCTCCGGGGTTCTACTCCTACTTCTGTCGAGTGCACCCGTTCATGCGGGGCTCGTTCAAGGTCACGCCGTAGACGGCGGAGCGACCGAGTGACCACCCCGGAAACGGCGGGGGTGGTCAGCGCCAAATGACGACTGGCCACTCCCCGCGCCAGTTCGGCCAGTCAGCTCAGTTGCGCTTCGATTGCCGCTACCACGGCTGGATCATCGGGAGCGGTGGTGGGGGCGAAGCGGTCGATCACGTTGCCCTCGCCGTCGACCAGAAACTTCTCGAAGTTCCAGCGGATGTCGCCGCTGTGGCCCGACGCGTCGGCCACCTGCGTGAGTTCGACATAGAGCGGATGGCGGGTATCGCCGTTCACATCGATCTTCTCGAAGAGGGGGAAGCTCACGCCGTAGCTCGAAGAACAGAACTCGGCGATTTCTTCGGCGGTTCCCGGCTCCTGGCCCATGAACTGGTTGCACGGCACGCCCGCAACCGTGAACCCTTGATCGGAGTACTTCACCTGGAGCGCTTCCAACGCCGTGTACTGCGGGGTGAGCCCACATTTGGAGGCAACGTTCACGAGGAGGACGGTCTTGCCGGCGAACTCGCCGAGGTTGGACGGGGTTCCGTCGAGGCGACTGATGGCAATGTCTTGGACTGTGGTCATGTCGGCCACAACGCCTACCGCCCCGGGATTCTTCCCGGGACGGCAAACGATGTGCACAGATTCAACTTCGACCTCGAAGGCGATCAGGCGTTTTTGGGCAACTCCGAGAAACGCGCCGTCTTGTCGTTGTTCGTTTCCTTGGGCAGGCCGAGTACGCGCTCGCCGATGATGTTCTTCTGGATCTGATCGGTGCCGCCATAGATCGGCGGACCCTGAGCGAACAACGCCATGCCGGTGACCATGCCCCCGAACGGGTTCCCGGTCGCTTCGTCGATCGCTGCGCGCTGATCGTCGGTGTAGGCGTGGAGCATGCCCGACGCGCCCAGAATGGTGAGACTGACGTCACGAGAGAGGCGAGACATCTCGCTCATGGACAGCTTGGCGATGTTGGGCATGCCTTTGATCTCCTTGCCAGCCGCTTTCGCCGCCTTCACTCGAAGGTTGTTGTAGCGACCCAACTCACCAATCGTGTGGAGCCGCATGAGGTCTTGCCGGATCGAGGGATCAGTGATGGTGCCGTTACCTTTGGCGAGGTCGATGTAGAGCTTGGCGGCCGCGCCGGCCACGGGACCGCTGGTGCGACGTTTGGGCTTGGCCGAACGCACGTAGTCGCCCGCACGTTTGGCAAAGTTGTCGGCAATCGTGCCAGGCATGGCCAGACCACCATGGGCCGAACCTCCGCCCGCACCGAGGCCTGAACGCTCATGCATCAGCGTGGTGTTGGTGACGGCCCAGCCGTTGTTGAGACCGCCGATGAGGGCGTCCTTGTTCACCCGGCACTCCTCCATGAATACCTCGTTGAACATCGCGTGGCCGGTCATTTCACGAAGACCTCGCACCTCCACACGGGCCTGAAGCATGTCGAAGGCGAAGTAGCTGATGCCCTGATGTTTCGGCACTTCCACGTTGGTTCGGGCGATGAGCATGCCCAGGTCGGCGTATTGCCCAAGCGAGGTCCAGACCTTCTGGCCGGTGATGACGAACTCGTCGCCGTCCTCGATTGCCTTGCAGGTGAGGCCGGCGAGGTCGGAGCCAGCGCCGGGTTCGCTGAACAGCTGACACCAACCCTTCACGCCCGTCACGATCTCCCGTACATACAGGTCGATCTGCTCCTGTGTACCGTGCGTGGCAATTGTCGGGGCGGCGAGCAACAGCCCAAGGCCACCGGGGGCCGAGAGGGCGCCGAACTCGCCGATCGTCTCTCCCACTTTCACGGCATCGTTGCGGGAAAGGCCACGCCCGTAGGCGTTGGTGGGTAACGAAGGTGCCGACCAGCCGGCGAGGCCCAGGAGTTGCCACCACTCCCCCACCGTGAGCTCGGGATCCCAATTGCTCTCGAGCCAGGCGGTGAGCTCGTCGACCACGTCGGCGGTGCTCGTCGTGTCGTTGGCATCAGTAGTGGTGGTCATGGTTGGTACCTCCGGTACGGGGGGTGAAGATGAGTGGTGCGGGGTTGGTGTAGACGGTGTGTTGCGTGGACGGTGTGTTGCGTGGACGGTGGTAGGAGCTATGCGGTGGGACGGGTGGGGAGCGGCCCGGCGATCGCCGCAACGAGCCGGCTCACCACGTCGGCCCAGGCGTCGGGATCGGGCTGGTCGAGTTTCAGGGCACGAACGACCAACGACCCAAGAGCCAGCGTGGTGCACAGCCGGGCGAGCACGTCGGGGGAAAGGGTGGGTTCGAGTTCACCGGCGTGCTGACCGTGGGAGATCAACACCGCCAACTCGGTTTCCTTGGCCGACACGTTCTTGCGAAGCATCTTGCCGACATCAGGATCTCGACGGGCGGCGCCAACCGCCTCCACCAGCAAAGACCCGTCGCCCTTGCGGCCCCGACCTAGAGCGATAGCGATTTCCTGGAGGACGTCGAGCACCGGTCGGCCACCGTCGCCCACGAGAAGCCCGTCGAGTGCGCCGGAGCCACGGGACTGAATCGCCTCGCTGAGGAGGTCGGCTTTATTGCCGTAGTGCGCATAGATCGCGCCGGTGGTAAGGCCCGCACGTTTGGCGATCTCGGCCACTCGTGCGCCTTCGTAGCCGCGGTCGGCGAACACCTCGGCGGCAGCGTCGACCAGTCGTTCTTTGGTTTCGTCGGCAGTAACTCCCGCTCGGCGTCCCATGCGGAAGAACATAACGAACGTTCTTTAGGTTTGTCCAGCCCAGCTACAAACCCATGATCAAGCGGGTGACTCGGTCCTTCACGATCGTGGGGGTGAACGCACTCGTGAGCGCCAAGACGTGGGCATCGGCCCCCACCAGGTAGCGGGCTCGCGGCATCCGTGTTTCGAGTGCCTTGGCAATGGTGCCGGCGCACGACGCCGGATCGCCCATGATTGGCGAGGTGAGCTCAATGGCTCGCCGGGCACGCCCGTAGGCATCGGCGTAGCGGCTCTCTTCGCGCTGCGAATCCACCCGCTCCACGTCCTCCCAAATCGAGGTGCGGAACGTTCCCGGTTCAATGAGCACGACCTGCACGTTGTCGGCCGCCACCTCCATCCGGAGCGCGTCAGAAAGCCCTTCCATTGCGTGTTTGCAAGCCTGATACCAGCCACTCAACGGCGAGGTGGTTCGACCGTACACCGACGAAATGTTGACGATCCGACCGGCACCACCCGCTCTCATGTGCGGAAGGCTCAGCCGCGCCAACCGAGCCGGGGCCAACACCATGGTCTCGAGAATCTGCCGAGCATCAGCGTCGGACACATCTTCCACGGCGCCCGACAATGCGTAGCCGGCATTGTTCACTAGGCCAAACAGCGAGCCGTGACGGGCAATGATTTCGGCGATCGCCCGATCGCACCCGTCGGCATCGGTGACGTCGAACACCACCACGTCCACAGGCACCTCGGCCTCGGCCGCGGCTTGCCGGAGGACCTCGGCCTTGCTCTCCGAACGCACGGACCCCACCGAAACAAAACCCCGACGGGCCAGTTCAACGGTGGTGGCGAGCCCGATGCCAGAGTTCGCCCCGGTAGTGAGCACGACCCGACCAGAGCCCGGACCTTGTGGCAATTCGTACGACACGGGTGAACTCCTCGTTTCCCGCCGAAGGATCGGCAGACCGCCAACGGTACGGGGTCAGGCTTCGAGGATCACCAGAGGGATGTCGCGGTCGGTTTTGGTCTGGTAGCCGGCGTAGCCCTTGTATGCCGCCGTGACTTTCGGCCACAGCTCCGTCTTCTCTTCCGCCGTCGCCGTTCGTGCCGTCATGGTGCGTTTGCTCCCGCTCATCACCACGGTTACTTCAGGGTTCGCCTTGAGGTTGTGGTACCACGCCGGGTGCCGATCGTCGCCGCCGTAGGACGCCACGAGCACCACGCCCTCTCCGTGTTGCGCCGGGGAAGTGAGCATCACCGTGCGTTCGACGCCGGACTTGGCGCCCTTGGTGGTGAGCTTCACCACCGGCATCCCCAAGGCCTTGCCGCCGATGCGTCCCTTGGTTACGTCAAAGAGCGATCGATGGAACGTATTCAAGACCTTGGCCATCGTGTCTTTGGTGTTTGCCATGGTGTCGGCCTCCCGGGGTGCATGCGACCCGTGCACCCTATCGACCTCGGTGACCGCATCGGCATGGCGCATACGGCAGGATGTCGATGTGGCCGACCCCGACATGAGCGCCCGCCCTCATCCTTTTCGGTTCGGGCTGAATGCAAGCCAAGGCGCGGACCCACGGATCTGGCGTCGGCTCGCTCGACGAACGGAGGAACTCGGCTTCGACTCGCTGCTCATCCCCGACCACTTCACGCAGCAACTTGCACCGTTCACGGCGTTGGCGAGTGCGGCGGCGGCAACGCGGTCGTTGCGGGTAGGGATGCTGGTGGCCTGCAACGACTTCCGGCACCCCGTGGCCCATGCCAAGGAGATTGCCACCCTCGATGTGCTCTCCAACGGCCGGGCTATCTGGGGCATGGGCGCCGGTTGGCTCGAGCCCGAGTACCGGCAAGCCGGCATTCCCTTCGATCCACCGGGCATCCGTGTCGACCGCCTCGTCGAGAGCATCGGGGTGATGCGTTCGATGTTCGATGGCGCTCCGGCACAGTTCGAGGGGACGCACTACCGCATCGACGGCGCCGCCGGGTGGCCCGCTCCGCGCCAGACTCCTCACCCCCCACTGCTTGTGGGCGCTCAGGCTCGCCGCCTGCTTTCCTTCGCCGCGCAAACCGCCGAGGTGGTAGGCATCGGGCCCAGCCTCCTGGCCCGCTCGCTGTTCGGTCAGCCGCCGACCCACACCCCCGAGCAGGCCCTCGACGAGCAGGTCCGTTGGATGGACGAAGCCGCGCCGCAGAGACGATCGATCGTCGAGCGCAACATGGTGGCCTTTCCGATCGTCATCACCGCCGACCGTGAGGGCGCAGCCCACCGCATGGCGGCGCCCACTGGCCTTACGCCGGAGATGTTGCTGCAATCCCCCCATGCATGGATCGGCACCGTCGACCAGATTTGCGAGCAACTGGTGGAACGTCGCGAGCGATGGGGCGTCTCGTTCTGGGTGGTGCCCGGCGACGACCCCACCGCAACCGCCCCGATCGTGTCCCGGCTCGCCAACACGTAGGCGCATCGCCCGTCGAGACGTCGTACCATCACCTCGTGTCCGTTGCGCCAACCGCTGCCATTGATCCGATCGCCGATGCCGACGTAGCCCTCGAGCACTACCGCACCAACGGATGGTTGTTGACCAACACGCTCGACCAGGCCGGGGTTGTCGAACTCCAACAATGGGTCGACGACATCAGCAGTTGGCCCGATGATGGCGGCGACTGGCTGCACCATCGAGAGCTGACTGACGACGGCCCGAAGCTGTGTCGCAGCGAGAACCTGATCCCGTTTCACGACGGTCTACGAGCGCTTCTCACCGCCGGCACCCTGCTCGCCACCGCATCTTTGCTGCTCGAAGAAGCGGCGGTGCTCTACAAGGAGAAGATCAACTACAAGCTGCCAGGGGGCGCCGGCTACGCCCCCCATCAAGACGCGCCGGCGTATCGATTTATCGACATCCACGTGTCGTGCATGGTGGCCGTCGACGACGCCACGCTCGGGAACGGATGTCTGGAAGTGGTGTCCGGCCATCACCAGGACGTGCTGCCCACTGACGACTCGGGGTGCATCCGGGCCGGCATCGTCGAGTCAATGCCGTGGGCGCCAGTGGAGGTGGTAGCCGGGCAAACCCTCTGGTTCCACTCGCGCACGCCGCACCGCAGTGGATCCAACGAGTCCGCCTCGCCCCGCCGGGCGTTGTATCCCACCTACAACGCCTTCTCCGAAGGCGACCGTCGGGCCGACTACTACCGACAGAAGTTGACCGAATGGGCGGCGGAGCAGAACACGGATGAGGGGGCCGGCGCCCACGGTGCCGGCGCCCATGTGAAAGTGAGCCTCATCGGCGACTTCCAAGGCCGTCCGGTCACGTGAGCGCCCAAACCGTCGCCGAGGTAGTGGCGCTCTACCACGCATGGGCCAGCGATCCGTACGACGAGTCCGTTTCTCAGCTCGATCACGCCCTGCAGACCGCCGCCCTCGCCCGCACTGCGTCGGCCTCTCCCGAACTCGTCGCCGCCGCGTTGCTTCACGACGTTGGCCATCTCCTCGAACTCGCCGATGGACTCGGGTTCGACACCGCCGATCCCATCGATCATGCCCACGAGACGAGAGGCGCGGCGTTTCTCGCCGATCTGTTTCCGCCCTCGGTCACCCGTCCGATCGCGCTTCACGTGGAAGCAAAACGGTATCGAGTCTCCGTCGATTCGCTCTACCGCAGCAGTCTCTCCGACGGTTCCCGAACAAGCCTGGTTCGCCAAGGCGGCGCCCATTCTCCTCGTGAAGCCGAGGCGTTCTTGACGCTCGACGGTGCCCCCGAGGCGATCGCCCTTCGGGCGTGGGACGATTATGGCAAGGTCGAAGGGCTGACGATCGACCCGTTCGACACCTACCTCGACCTCCTTGATTCGTTGGCCCGACCGGCCGCCACCCGATAGACACGGGCGCTATGACCAACACCCGCCGTTTCCGCTTCGCTGTTGAGCTTCACGAACCCTTCCCCGACCGCACCTGGTCTGATTCCGTTCGTGAAATCGAGGCCCTGGGCTACTCCACGCTGTTCGTCCCTGATCACTTCGACGAAGGCCCCGGCCCAATTGCCGGAATGGCCGCCGCGGCCGCGGTCACCACCACACTCAACGTCGGCTCACTCGTGCTCGACTGCGACTTCCGCCATCCCGTCGTGCTCGCCCGAGAACTCGCCACCATCGACCAGTTCTCGGAGGGCCGTCTCGAAGTGGGGCTTGGTGCCGGCTGGAAAAACCTCGACTATCAACGTTCCGGTATTGCGATGGACTCCCCCAAAGTTCGGGTGGATCGCATGGTGGAACATGCGGCGGTCCTGAAGGGCCTGTTCTCCCCCGGTCCGTTCACCTTCACCGGTGATCACTACCAGGTAACCGATCTGGTGGGTACGCCATCACCGTTCCGGCCGGGCGGTCCGCCGATACTCATCGGCGGTGGCGCCCCTCGGGTGCTGCGGTTTGCCGGAGCGACCGCCGACATCGTGGGCGTGAACGCGTCGATCCATTCAGGCGAGATCGACACCGACGCGGCGCAGGACGCCATGCCGGAGAAGATCGACCAGAAGATCAACTGGGTCCGAGAGGGGGCGGCCGATCGATTCGACCAAATCGAACTCAACGCCTGGCTTTCGGTGTGTGAACCCACGGCTTCGGCCGCCGAGTCGGCCGCCACCGCCGACGCCGTGGCGCTGTTCTTCGGCGGGCCGGCCGCTGATGTTGTGCGGTCGCCGTTGGCACTGATCGGCACTCCTGAGGAGATGGCTGAGGAACTCAACCGGCGCCGCGATCGGTGGGGGTACTCCTACACGGTGATCCCGGGCGACAAGGCCCGCGCCATGGCCACACTCGTTGGTCAACTCACCGGCACCTAAAGTGCTCACGCCGGTTGGCGCGCCTACCGATCGAACCGCTCGGTGTTGCAGCGGCGTTCTTGACCTGGGCCGGCGTCGCAGCGACCGCAACGCACGGCGCCGCCCCGAAATCGTCGCTTCCGCGTAACCATGGACGCCCAGCCACTCCACGAACTCGCCGATATGACATTCGAGGCAGTGCGGATCGGCCGGGTCCCCGTTCGGCGCCTGTAGTTTCTTCACCCCGCGGGGCATCAGCCCTCAATCCCGCCCATC
Source organism: Actinomycetes bacterium (assembly GCA_031415655.1). GTDB lineage: Bacteria > Actinomycetota > Acidimicrobiia > Acidimicrobiales > Acidimicrobilacustridaceae > JAKOVR01. The sequence goes on along the minus strand of JANOSD010000040.1, from coordinate 3,777 downwards.
GGCGCCGACGCCGAACCTGGGGCCGAGGCTGGAGTCGGGGTCGGGCCGGGTACGGGGTCGGGGTTGAAGCCGGGGTCGGGCCGGGTACGCCGTAGGACTTCCCGTTGCTGTCGACCACCCCCAACGCGCGATCCGAGCCGTTCGCCTTCGTGGCGGCGGGTTTGTGGCCGTTGACCTGCCAGTTCGACCGGTTCGAGGGGGAATGACACGCCGAAATCGAGTTTCGGAGCATCGACGCAAACAGGCGCCCTGGGCTGCCTATACGTTGTGCCGTCTCGTGCCGCTCCGTACCGAGTTTTCCATCGTGTTGCGTCACGTTCGCGGGATGCCCGCAAGACGGAGAGCCGAACGGTCGTCGGACGAAGAGTCGGTCATCGGCCGTGTCTGCGACAGAACTACCAGTAGAGTCCCGACAATTCTATCGGTAGCGAGTCGACATAATTTCTGGTAGAGGGGCGACGAAACTTCCGGTAGGGGGCCAAACGATCGATCGACAACGCCGAATGGGCGAGGTCATCAAGGACGCGATGGCTGCCTTCCTGGTAGTGGTCGTGACCGGGCCCCGACAATCGGGGAAGACGACCCTGGTGCGTCAGGTTCTGGCCGGCAAAGGCACCCTGGCTCGGCTCGATGAAGAAACGGTCCTGCAAGCAACTCTGGCCGACCCCAGCGGTTTCGTTTCCTACGGGTCCACCCCGCGCGCGTTCGATGAGGTGCAACGCGCTGGCGATCCGTTGATCCGCGCCACCAAAGCCGTCGTGGACCTCGATCCCGCTCCCGGTCAGTTCCTCCTCGATGGTTCTGCTGACTTCTTATCAGTTCCTCCTCGATAGTTCTGCTGACTTCTTAACCGTCCCGACGATCTCGGAATCGCTCGCCGGCCGAGCCGCGTTTCTTGAACTATGGCCATTCTCACAAGGCGAACTCGGCGAAGGCCCCGACGGGTTCTTACGCCGAGCGCTCGAGCACCCCACCAGCTTCCGTACCGATGCCGCGTCGAAACTCGTGACCGCGGACTACATCGAACGGCTCTGCGTCGGCGGTTTCCCTGAAGTCACCAACATGGCCCCACCGGCTCGGAACAGCTGGTTCCGAAACTATGTGCGCACTATCACCCAACGCGACATCAGAGAACTCACCGGCGCCCGAAAAACTGTTCAGCTCCCGAAAGTCCTTTCGCTGCTCGCGGCGCGATCGGCGGGGGAGTTGGTCGTGTCCCACATTCACGACGACGCCCAACTCGGCAGCCGCGAAACCACCGACGACTACATCGGGTACCTCAAGATGACCTACATGGTTCACCTACTCCCCGCCTGGTCCCGAAACCTCACCACCAAAATCACGCGTCACCCGAAGGTGTACCTCACCGACACCGGAATCGCCGCACACCTTCTGGGCAAAACACCCACCGCGCTCGCTCGACCCGACGACCCCGCCCGCGGCTCGCTGATCGAGTCGTTCGTCGTGAACGAACTCACCAAACAACTCGGCTGGGTCGGAGACGAGGTCCGCCTCCACCACCTCCGCGACCGCGACGGCGCCGAAATCGACCTCATCCTCGAAACCAACGACGGCCGAGTCCTCGCCATAGAGATCAAGGCCGCATCATCAGTCACCAACCAAGACACCAAATGGCTCAAGTGGTTGCGCGACAAACTCGGCGACGACTTCGTCCACGGCTTCGTCCTCTACACCGGCGACCGGCCGTGGTCAATGAGCGACCGCATCACCGCTATTCCCATTGCCTACCTCTGGACCACCGAATAGCCAAGAAGTGGTCGTTCAAGCCGGTGAGCGGGTCAGCAGCGATCGCGACGAGCCGCCCGGTCCAGCAATTGATCACGAACCGAACTCGGCGCGGCGAATCGCTTTGCATTTCTCGGAGAGATTTCCGTCGCAGCGTCAACCGTGGCGAAGATCCCCCGCGGCGCCGGCATCTATTCCGTTCGTAATCGCCGACGCCTGCTGACCGAGACGGCTGGCTCTCAAGTCATCCGACCGGTCTCCAACAGGTAGTCGATGAACAGCTCATGCAAGCCATCCCCCCAAGGACTCGCCCGCCTCATCGACGAGCTCGACCCGGCCAACCGCCGCGCTCGCCGAGCCGCCGTCAATCGTGACCAGCGCCGAGTGAAGTGCGGTCGTCACGAACCCCACCACGAACTCCGCAAGCTTCTCGACATCCTCCGGATCTCGAAGGACTGAGCGAAGGAACTCCGCCGCACGGGCATCGTTCACCCAGATCGGCAACTCCGACGCCGTCATCACCTCGCACACGCCGTGGCGAGTCGAATCCACCGACGACGCGAAATCCTCGAAGAACGGCAAACGCATCTGACTGACGGTGATCCTTCTAGCCGAAGACGAATAGGTGACCGAATTTCTGATCGACCACGAACGAGAAGTTCGTGAACTCCTGAGCCGTTGGCGTCCGCCCAAAACTTCGTTCCCACCGACCCCACTCCGACGTGATCTGCGAATGGACCTTTGAGTCCACGCCACGAAGAAACTGGTGCTCGTGGATGTTCACGCCGACACGGTCCATGATCGGCTCGTACTTCTGAGGCAAGGCGTGATGAACCTGATCGGTGCTCTTGAGCGAACCAGGGTGCGCCTTCTCGAACAGGGTTCGGTAGTTGCTCTTCGTCGGCGGGCAGTTGTGTAACAGAACCGACCCGTTGCCGAAGTCGACGTAGAAGTTGTGGTCGACTTCGACGGTGAGGTCCCACCTGTCTTGGCGGCCGGGCCGCTCGGTGAGCTGACGACGGTGGCGGTACTGCCATCGGCTTGTCGGAGCTGCTCACCGACACTGAGGTCGATGGCGTGCTCCCACTCGCTGTCGGTGACGGACCAGAAGGGGTGCCGGTCGGAGGTCTGAATGACGCCTTGGCCGTCGTCGTCTTCGATGGTGAGGTCGAGGAGGTCCCCGTCGTGGTGCATCACCATCGTGGCGGTGACGGTGCGGGCCTGGGTCTCGCCGGTCCCGGTGTTGGTCGCGAGGACTTCATCGCCTTCGCGGATCTCCGAGATGGCGCGGGTTGTGCCGTTGGCCAAAGTATCCCGGCGTTTCGGCGCACACCTCCCCCGACACGCCCTGGCGGGCGGGTCGACGGCCGCCCCTATGAGGTGTTGCCGCGCGCGAGCTCGACGGCGGGGAGTCGTACATGCAATCGGGTGTCGTACGCGTAGCGGTGGGCCGCTGCCAAGCATGCCGTGCGGTCGCAACGCCGGCAGCGCGAACGTGGTCATGAGTCATCGTCTTCGGCTGCGGCCGCACGAAGGGCCGACCGTGCGCGCAGGACCGTCGAGGTCCAGGTGAGATCGGTCCACCTCTCGTCACCGAGGTTGATCCGCAGCCAGTCGTCGACAGTGACGCCGTAGACCTGGTTCGAGACATCCTCAGTCAGGATGTGCTCGAAATCGAAGGACCCCTCGAACCCCAGCCAGGCGACCAAAGCGCCCGCCTCAACCAAGCGACGCAGCGCAGAAGTCAGACGCTCCTCAAGATCGACAGGGAGGGTGGCGTAGTCGAGATCGACTTCCCATACGACCAGATCTCCGAGAACATGGTCCTCGTCCTCCATGTAGTAGGTGCGCACTTCCGACGCGCCGACGGCTCGTGCGAGTGCGGTCGCTTCTAGGAGCGTGTCCCAGTAACGGAAAATTTGGGTGTTTTGGGTCCGATTCGGGTTCTGCATGGCGCGGTCTTGGAATCGTGATGGCTCCTTGTGTGGTGCCAGTAGCGCCCTTGAGGCGTGTTATGGCGCGGCGAAGCAG
>JANOSD010000039.1:0-16525 GCA_031415655.1 Actinomycetes bacterium | reverse complement strand
GTTTTGGTAGGGGAGACGCCTCAAAAATGATGCGTCTACCCTACCAAAAACCAATGGGGCGGGGTGGAATGGGGCGGGGGCAACGGCGCTAGCGGCCGGCCTGGCCCTTGAGCAGATCGCGGATCTCGGCCAACAACTCGGCTTCCGTCGGCTCTTCGTCTTCCTCGGCGACGTCCTTGGCCTTCGCTGCCTGAGCTTTGTTGATTCCCTTGACCACGAGGAAAAGCGTGAAGGCCACGATCAGGAAGTTGACGATGGCATTGATTAGCAGGCCGATGCGCAACTTGATTTCCTGCGGTTGTCCTGCGGCGTTGGTCACCGTCCGGATGGTGATTCCGAAGTCCTTGAAATCGGGGGTTCCACCTAGAGCGGCGATGAACTGCCCGAGGATGTCGTCGGTGAACGACTTTACGATCAGTCCGAACGCGGCGCCGATGATGACGGCGACGGCAAGGTCGACAATGTTGCCTTTGCTGATGAATTCCTTGAACTCTTTGATCACGACAGGTCTCCTCCTGCTTTCCGTCGGCATGAGGGAGCCGAACGGGACCCGACATAGTGGCGCGTCACGCCGGGTCGTGGCAGATCCAAGAGGCAAAAGAAGGGTTAGGGTGCGCGGCTATGACGTCGATCGATGCCCCGCTTCCCGCCAATTCCCCCGAGTCGGCCAATTCCCCCACGTCCTCTGAGCCGTCCGAACCGCTCGTGCGGTGTGAGCGGCTTTCCAACGGCGTGGCCGTGGTGGAGCTGTGCAACCCCAAGGTAAACGCCCTCAGCAAGGCGCTCCTCACGGAACTGCACGCCGTGTTCGACGAGCTCCACGCCGATCTTCCCGGCGCCGTGGTGGTTCACGGTGGGAGTCGCCTGTTCGCCGCCGGTGCCAACATCGAAGAGTTCGGCGATGCCGGACAGGCGGCGATCTACGGCGGATTGTTCGTAAAGGCGTTCAAGGTGATCGAACGGTTCCCGCGGGCGGTGATTGCTGCCGTCACCGGTTTCGCGCTGGGGGGTGGATGCGAGTTGGCCCTGGCTTGCGACTTTCGCATCGCCGCCGAAAACGCCAAGTTTGGCCAGCCGGAGATCCTCCTCGGCATCATCCCCGGTGGGGGTGGCACGCAGCGGCTCGCCCGTTTGGTGGGGCCGGCTCGGGCGAAGGACCTCATCTTTACCGGCCGCCAGGTGAAGGCGCCGGAAGCGCTAGCGATGGGCCTCGTCGACGAGGTCGTGCCGACCGATGATGTGCTCAATCGGGCCATCGAACGTGCCGCCGAGCTGGCTGGGGGTGCCGTGGTGGCGCAGGGTTTGGCCAAGCAGGCAATCGATCGGGGGCTGAACGGCTCCTTGAGCGACGGCATCGAGATCGAGCAGGAATTGTTCGTCGACGTATTCCGAACCGACGACGCTCGCATCGGTGTCGAGTCGTTTCTCGCTCACGGACCAGGAAAGGCAACCTTCACCGGTCGCTGAACCTGGCCCGACCGCTGACGTTCACGGCGGGCGCTGCCGCATGGGCGAGGGCCGCCGATAAGGTTTTGGTCAATGTCATACCCCGGACCCCCCACCCCGCCGCCCGGCGATCCGGGCCGTCCTCGTTACGGTGGAACCGGGCCCGTTGGTGGCCCCGCGGCGCCTCCGCCCACCTACGGCTCACCCACCTACGGTCCGCCGCCCAGCTACGGCTCGTCGTACGGTCCGGGCTCGCCCTACGGGGCTGGTCCTCCGACGGCGCCCGGGCTGCCTGGCATGCCTGGTCAACCTGGCGCCCACGGCGCACCGACGGTGGTCACGTGTTACCGGCACACCGACCGCCGGGCGGGGGTCACATGTCAGCGCTGCAACCGGCCCATCTGCCCGAGTTGCATGATGCAGGCATCGGTGGGGTTCCAATGTCCGGAATGTGTGAAGGCCAATCCCGCCCCCAAAGTCCCCGCCGGTTTCGGTGGGCGGGGAGGCGTCAAGCCGATCGCCACACAGGTGCTCATCGGCATCAACGCCGCCATGTTCCTCATCACCTTGGTCGGGTCGCCGAATCCCGCGGGAGCATTCGGTCTGAGCGGTGGTTCCGACACGCCCCTGCAACTCCGGTTACTGCTCAGCGGTTCTCCGTTCCAAAGCGGAGGCGTGAGATACGGCGGCGTCGCGGGCGGGGAGTACTGGCGTTTGCTGACCGGCGGCTTTCTCCATGGCGGACTCATCCATCTCGCCATGAACATGTTTGGGTTGTGGGTGCTCGGCAGTCAGCTTGAACCGATGCTGGGTCGGGCGCGATTCCTCGCCATCTATTTTGCTTCGCTGTTTGCCGGCTCGCTCGGCGTGATGATCCTGTCGCCCACGAGCCCCACCGTGGGTGCGTCGGGCGCAATCTTTGGATTGATGGGAGCAGCGGCGATCCTGCTGCGGGCTCGCGGCGTCAACATCTGGCAGTCAAGCCTCGGTCAAGTGATTCTGCTCAATGTCGGCATCACGTTTTTCGTGCCGGGCATTTCGATCGGTGGCCACCTCGGCGGCCTCGCTGGTGGCGCGCTCGTTGCACTCGCGATGAGCAAGATCGAAGCGACAAAACCTGATCTCGCCAAGGCGGTGGCGGTGGCATCGGCGTTCAGCGTGGTATGCATCGTGGCGTCGATCGTGCTCGCCAACAACTGGCGCAATCCGTTGTTCGGCTGACGGATCAGCGCGGCGTATCAGCGTTGGGCTTCAGCGCGGGCTTTGAGTCGGCGAAGGTTTCCTCGCCAGATCAGTCGAAGCGGTACGGCCCCGACGAGACCACCGATCGGCCCGCCCATCCACCAAGGGAAGCGCAGCTTTTCGGTCCACTCGAATCGGGTCCGGCCACCTCGCCGTTTGCGCAGTGTGAATACGCCGTCACCTTCAACCAGGCCCACGTGGCGAACGCCCATCGCCCGGTTGGGTTTCCATTCGGTGATTTCCATTACGTCGGTGAGGCGAAAAGGGCCGACGGCCGTATCGCACTCGAACCGGGTTCCCACGCCGGAATGTGGCCCCGGCAGGAATCGGATCGCTTCGGCATCGCCCATCCATTCCACGTGCGTGGTGATGTCCTGCACCGACTTCCACACCGCCTTGGGCGAAGCGTCGATCGTGATTCCTACCCGAATGCGTGCCATGCGGTCATGCTACGGAGGTGACCGCTCCCATCGACGAGTTCGGACCCCAAGATCTTCTTCGGTTGGCGGCCGCATTGGCCGAGGTCGGGCGGGCCGTTCGCAATGCCGTGCGATCGTCGTCGAGCGGCGACGACCACGACATCGTGCGTACGGAAGGGGGGGACGACGTGTACGGCGTCGACGAACGGGCGGAGCACGCACTCCTGTTCGCGCTCGCCGATCAGGTTGGCCACCGCTGGCCGGGCACGCTGGTGATGGAAGGATTCGACGACCCCCTGACGGTGGGTGTTGTCGGCGGACCGTGGCGCTATTTGGTGGATCCGGTCGACGGCACCCGCCCCTACCTCGCCGGCATCTCCAGCGCGTGGGTGCTCATCGGCGCTGGCCGGAACGCCAACACGTTGGAGGATCTCGAGGTGGGGGTGGCGGTGGAGATTCCGCTCCCGGGCGCCCCAACCGGTCGGGTGGCGTGGGCGGCCACCGGTTCCCCCGCCCGCGCGGTGATCGATGACTTGTTCGGTGAAACATCCCCGGTTCCGCTGGTCATGGAGCCATCACGACGCACCGACCCCAATCGCACCTTCGTCACGATCGTGCGGTTGCTCGCCGGTGATCATGGTCCGATCGGTGCGTGGGCGGACCGGCACCTCGCCGGATTGGAGGTGTACGACCACTTGATTCCCTGTGGCGGCCAGCATCTCTTCGATGTTGCGACGGGCCGGTCCTCCGCCGTGCTCGATCCGCGTCCGATCTTCAATCCCGATGGCATGCATACGCACCCCTACGATTTGGCGGCGTTGGTGCTGTACCGCGCCGCCGGCGTGATCGTGGAGGCGTTACCGCCAGGTCCGTTGCTCGCTCCGATAGACCCTCACGCGTCCGTGGCCTACGCCGCCTACGCCAACACGATGATTGCCGATCGACTCCGACCGACGGCCGAATCGCTATCGCCCGAGCGGTGACCATGGAGAAACGCTACGGTCCTCCTCGTGGGAAAACCTTCCGATACCTTGCCTGTCCTTACCGAATTGGCCCGCCCCGGTATGGCGCCGGGGGAGACGCCCGTGGCCGCGGCCAAGGTGAACTACAACGGAGTCAGCACCCCCCACACGGCCACGCTCCGGGCCGAGATGGCCGCAATGGATGCGAGCATTGGGGTCGAAGGCGGGGAAATGCCCGAGGTCGACCCCGACACGCTCGTGGGCTTTCCTGCCGCCAGTAAAATGGCGATCCTGGTCACCACCGAACGTTTGGTCCTGTGGGGCGTGGGCATCACCGGCAAACCGCAGAAGGTGCTGGGATCGGTACCGGGCCGAGGAATCGCGGAGGTGCACCACGGGGAAGTCACCTTCGGACCACTCGTACGGATCGTGCTCAAAAGCAACGCCAGCGTCGACCTTGAAGTGGCGAAGGGCGACGATGTCGACGCCTTCGTGGCGGCAATTCGTGCACTTATTTCGTCATAGATCGCCGATGTAGACGCTCACGTGGTTAACGCTGGCGGACGTGAACGGGGAGCCGGACCAGTCCGCCGTCCGTTGCTCGAGCCGCATGCCGGCTTGGCCGAGCTCATCGTCGAGTTCTTCTGGAGTGGCTTCGTGGAGGTGAAAGGGCCGGAGGTGGACCGCCTCGCCGTGGCCGAGGTCGATGAACTGGCCGGTGATGGTACGGGCCACACGATCGTGTCGAGCGGCGGTGAGTACCACACGATCGGCGGTGAGGGAGCGGATCGTCACCACATTGTCGGCGGCATTGTCGGCGGCATTGTCGGCGGCGCTCGCTGTTGATGGCGGCACAAACGCCTCGAATGCGAACCGGCCGCCCGTGGGTCGAAGTACTTCGGCGATACGCCGGAAGAGGGCCACTCGGGCCAGCGATCCGGGGACGACCAACAACGTGTTGGAGGTGATGAACACCAGTCCGACCGCGCATTGTCCTTTGGAATCGGTGACGCGAAGGGGTACGCGGTCGACACCGAACGAGGCAAAGTCGGCGACGTTGCTCGCCACCGAATTCGTCGGGTCAAGCGAGCGGAGCCGGGCAATCATTGCCTCTGATGCATCGATACCGCGCACGTCGAATCCCCGGCGGGCGAGGGGGATCGCCACGGAGCCGGTACCCACCCCGAGTTCGATCACCACCCCCGCTCCCGATCCATCGGTACCCGCCGCAAGCACAGCGAGCCGGTCCACCGCGTCGATGGTGTGGGGGCCCGTCGGATACCAGTCGTCGTACACGTCGGCGAATCGGTCGCCGTACGTTGCCGCCTCGAAGCCCTCCACTCCCCGATCCTATGGCGAGAACCATGTTGCAACGGACCCCCTCGTAGGGGTTTGGTTGCAACATGGTCTGCGTTTCCGGTCGGTCGGCGGCCGAGGACGTGGCCGGGCGCCGGTCGGCCGGCGTTGGGGTCCGCGTTGGGGGTCTGCATATTGGGGTCTGCCGGTGCGGGTAGATGGCTGCGGGGAAGGGGCAACCGCGATACGTGGCTCGGCGCGGGCAGAATGGGGACGCTCGAACACCGAACCGCGGGTCCGAGCCCTCCACGGCTTCGCCACGTCTGCTCCATGTCCTCCTTCGAACCCCCTGAATCCCCGGCACCCCCTGAATCCCCGGCACCCCCCGGATCCCCGACTTCGGACCAGAGTCCGCCGGCATCGGGCGCCTGGGCGCTGCCCGATAGTGCCGTCGAGCAGCCGTCGGTGGGGAACGGGGTCATTGACGAAGGGTTTGACGAAGGGTTTGCGAGTGGGCGTTTCGCAAGTGGGCGGTTTGCGAGTGGGCCGTTCGCGAGAGGGCAGGGAAGCGACCCGCTCGATCGAAGGCAGCGGGGGGCAGGCCCGTCAACGGCGGGACCCTTGCGGCTCCCTATCCCACTGCGTCCCATGACGCAGATCGACAAACTCGACGGCGGCTTCGCGGTGGTGAAGTCCCATCCCCGTGTGGTGCTCACGTTGTCGGCGCTGATCGTGCTGCCCGCCCAACTACTTGGCGCCTTCCTGGCGCGAGGCGCCGCCTCGTTCACCGACAGTTTCGGTCAACTGTCCGAAGTGTTCTCCTCGCCGACCACGGCGGCACCAGCGTCGCAATTCGATGGGATGGCAGGGGTCTATGGCGGTGCGGCCATCGAGGCCTTTGCGGCCATGCTGCTCGGCGCAGCCATTGGCTTCTTGGTGTCCGGCTGGTACCAGGGTGAGGATCGCACTGCCGCCGATGCGCTCCGATTGGTGTGGCGCCGGCTCCCCACGCTGGCGGCATTGTGGTTGATGCTGCTCCCGATCAAGGCCGTGGGATATCTCTTCTGTGTGGCACCTTTTTTTGCCGTGCTGGCCGTCTTTGTGATCGCCGGGCCCGTGGCCGGGATCGAGGGGTTGGGTCCCGTTCGTACCATTTCGCGTTGCTGGCAACTCAGCACCCGCCGATTCTGGGCGGCGTTGGGCCTTGTGTCGCTCACGGTGCTTGTCGAACAGTTGATCACCCCTTTGCTGGCCGCAGTTCCCGAGTTGGTGTCGTTCCTCGTTCCCGAAGACTGGCAGTGGATCTTGCAGGGCGTTGGGCGGGGGCTCACGTCGCTGTTGATTGTGCCGTTCTCGGCCGGTGTCGCCACCTTGCAGTACCTCGACCTCCGCGTGCGCACCGAAGGCCTCGACCTCGACCTTGAGGCCGCACGGGAGCTCCCCGAACCGGCCTATGGCTAAGCGCCGTTCTGTTCGCCCCGACGCCGGGACTTCTGTCGCCCCACGTCTCTGGGCGGTGATCCCGCGAATCGGCGCGCTCATCGCCGTACCTGCAGTTGTGGCGATGTTCGTGATGAGCGGCATTGGGTCGATACCCACGACGCCCTCGATACCTACGATGCCCGCGGCCAGTGGTCTTTGGCATCCCCTTTTCCCCGTTGGCGGCGTGGTTTTCGAGCCCCTCCCCATTCCGGAAGGGTCGGCCGATGAGGCCAAACGGGCGGCAGAAACCGTGCTGGCCCAGTCGGAGTTCAAACGGCCGCCCAAGACGTGGATCGAACAGGCACAAACATGGCTGGCGGACAATGTGTCGCGGGTGTTGCAGCGGTTGTTTGAAGGCGGCGCCGGCACGATGGCGGCGTGGTTGGTGTTGTTCGTTGTCGTTGGGTTGCTCGGCTATTTCGTCAGCAAGTTGGTTCGAACGGTGCAGGCCGACCCCGGGGTGCGGATGCTGGCAACCGTCGAGGCGCGGATGAGCGCCGGCGAGTGGCGAGAGGCGGCCGAACGACACGAACGTGATGGTGATTGGAAAGAAGCGATTCGGTGCCGATTCCGAGCGTTGGTGGGGGACCTCGTCGATCGCGGGGTGTTACGTGAAGTTCCGGGTCGCACGGCGGGGGAGTACCGACGGGAGCTGCGCGGGTCCGCACCTGTGGCCGCACCGGCGTTCAGTGAAGCGGCGCAGTTGTTCGAAGCGGCGTGGTATGGCGACGCGCCAACCGGTCCAGCAGAGAACGAGGCCTTTCGGCAGCTGGCGGCTCGTACGGTCGCGGGGGTCGGGAGATGACCACCACCACGGGCGTTTCACCAGCGAAGGCGGGAGGCCGCGTCTGGCTGTGGTTGATGATCGGGGCCGGGGTCCTTGTGGTGGTGTTGGCGGGCGGCACGCCGAACAAGGAAGGCAAGCCCTACGACCCCACGAATAACGGTGAAAGCGGTACGATGGCCTTGGTACAAACCCTCGAAGCGCTCGGAGCCACGGTGGTGATCACCGACCGGCAGCCCCCTCCCGACACGGACGTGGCGCTGGCCTTGCCTGGTGTCGTGCCGCCATCGCGGACGGCGGAGATGCAACGGTGGGTGCGGGAAGGCGGCACCCTCGTGGTGGCCGACCCGGATTCGGAGTTGGGCTTCTTGTCGGCTGGCGCGGCGAGTGTGGCGGGTTTCAGTGAGACCATCGTCGAGCAGCGGGAGTGCGACATCGATGCTCTGGCCGATGTGCAGTCGCTCAAGATCGAACAAGGGGTGCGGTTCGGTGTGCCCGCCGGCGCCGAGCGTTGTTTCACGCGCCAGGGTGAATCACTGATTGTGACGACCGACGAAGGGTCGGGTCACCTGGTCTCCGTTGGCGCACCGTCGGTCTTCTGGAACTCCTTTCTGGCCGAAGAGGACAACGCTCGCCTCGCCCAGGCCCTGCTCGCCCCCCGGCCCGGCACCCGGGTGGCCGTGCTCTCGGTCCCCCCGGGTGAAGCGGTGGAGGAACCGTCCCTCGGTGACTTGCTCGGTTTGGGGGTCAAGCTCGGTTTCGTTCAACTCGGGGTGGCGTTCGTGGTGTACTCGCTGTTTCGGGGGCGTCGTCTGGGCTTCCCGGTGGTGGAGCCGCAACCCGTACTCCTCGCCGGAAGTGAACTCACCAGTGCGGTGGGAAACCTGATGCAGCAAACCCGTAACCCGTCTCGTGCCGCCGGGATGCTTCGGGCCGACCTTCGCCGTGTGTTCGCCGACCGGCTCGGCCTTGCTGCCGACGCCCCACCGGAGTTGATTGCTGCCGCCGCCGCCGAACGATCCGGGGCCGATCCCACTCGCGTCGCTGCGGCCGTGCTCGACTACCCCGTCGGCACCGATGCCGAACTGCTCTCTACCGCCAAGCTCATCGATGAAGTTCGTGAGGAGGTCCTCCATGGCCGACCCGTTTGACCCTGCCCGCCCGATCGACCCGTCGCCCCCACCCGGCACGCCGGTGCACGAGCGTTCCACCGCCGATCCGCGCCAAGCGATCCTGGCTCTGCGGGAGGAGGTGGGCAAGGTGGTAGTCGGCCAAGACGGCACGCTGTCGGGGGTCGTCGCGGCGTTGCTAGTGCGAGGGCACGTGCTTCTCGAAGGGGTGCCGGGAACAGCCAAGACGCTCTTGGTGAAAGCGATGGCTGCCGCCCTCGATCTCGACTTCAAACGGATTCAGTTCACCCCCGACCTCATGCCTTCTGATGTAATCGGACAGGTGATCTTCGAAGCCCACGAGGGAACTTTCCGGTATCGCCAAGGGCCGGTCTTCACGAACCTGCTCCTCGCCGACGAAATCAACCGCACGCCACCCAAGACCCAGGCATCACTCCTCGAAGCTATGGAGGAACGGCAGGTGACGGTCGACGGAACTACCCACCCGCTTCCCGATCCGTTCATCGTGGTGGCCACGCAGAACCCGGTGGAGTACGAGGGCACCTACCCCCTGCCGGAAGCGCAGCTCGATCGGTTCCTCTTCAAACTCCACGTGGGGTATCCGAGCTTCGAACAGGAGCAGGAGGTGTTGGCCCGTCACGACCGGGGTCTCAACCCGCACGACATCGCCGCCTCGGGTATCCGGCCCGTGGCGAACGCCGCCGACCTTGCCGCCGCCCGCGAACGAATTGGTCACATCCGAATCGATCCGGCGGTGCTCGCCTACATCGTGGCCATCGTGCGAGCCACCAGGGACTCACCGTCGGTCACCCTCGGGGTGTCGCCGCGCGGCGCCGCGGCGCTCATGCACGCCTCGAAGGCGTGGGCCTGGCTCGCCGGGCGCGACTACGTCACCCCGGATGAGGTGAAGGCGGTGGTGAAACCGGCGCTGCGTCATCGTTTGCAGATCCGACCGGAACTCGAGCTCGAAGGGGCCTCGGCCGACGGCATCCTCGACGGCATCCTCGCCGCTGTTCCGGTCCCTCGCTGATCACTGCTGACCTGGCTGCCCCTGCATGACCTCTCCCGTCGATTCGCCCGGTCCGGCTGATTCGCCCGGTCCGTCTGGTCCGCCCGGTCCGCCCGGTCGCACGGCGCCGCTCGCCGCAACCCTCCCGCGTTCGGTGGCCGAGCTTTTCCCCTACCCCACCCTCCGTATGGCCGTGGTGACCGCGTTCGGTGCGGTGGTGGTGGTCGGCACCAACAGCGTGATCGGCTTCCTCGCCGTAAACGTGGCGTTGTTGGTCTTGGTTTCGGTCGACGCGGCGTTGGCAACGTCGCCCTCATCGCTGGGCGTGCGCCGCACGATTCCCCAAGTGATCGCGCTGCAGGTGTCGGGCGAAATCCTGTGGCAGGTGTCGAACCCCACCGGCCGCCGCCAACGGGTCTGGTTCGCGGACGACCTCGCGCCATCCCTTCGGGCCGGAGTGCGGCGGGGTCGCGTGACAATTCCGGCACGGAGCACCCTCGATGTACGGACGGCCTTCCGTCCCGCTCGGCGCGGCCGTTTCCGCCTCGAATCCTTGCAACTCCGGGTCGAGGGACCGTTGGGGTTGGGCGCCCGACAACGAACCCGCAGCCTCCCTCATTCGCTTCGGGTGTACCCGCCGTTTCGTTCGCGCGACGAGGCCGAACTCCGCATTAACCGCGCCCGGATCTTGGAGATCGGTCTTCGGTCGGCGCAGGGGCGCGGCGGCGGCACTGAGTTCGATCAATTGCGCGAGTACACCGTCGACGACGAGTTCAAGAAGATCGACTGGCCCGCCACCGCCCGCGCCGGGAAGACCATCGTTCGCACGTACCGAGCGGAGCGGAACCAGACGGTGATCACCCTGCTCGACAATGGTCGGGTGATGGCCGGCCGGGTAGACGGCGTCCCCCGGGTGGAGCACGCCATGGACGCAGTGATGATGCTCACCCACGTGGCCACCCGCCTGGGGGATCGCGCCGGGCTTGTGGCGTTCGATGCCGGCATTCAAGCGATCGTGCCTCCGAGTCATGGCCGTGATCAGCTCGGTCGGGTCACCGAAGCGATGTACCAATTGGAACCGGCTCTCTCCGAGAGCGACTACCGAGGTGCATTCGCCACCACCCTGGCCCGATTCCGGCGGCGAGCCATGCTGGTGGTGCTTACCGATCTGGTGGAGCAGGCGGTCGGTGAGAATCTTCTCCCGGCCATGCCGCTGATCTCCCGGAACCATCTCGTGGTGGTCGCCGCCGTGCAGGATCCCGACGTCGTTCGGTGGGCCACGTCGTCGCCCGAGGATGCCTCAGGGGCGTACCGCAAAGCGGCAGCGATCCAGGCGCTCGAAGAGCGCCGGCGTTCGGTGGCTCGTTTGCGCGGCGTTGGGGCCACCGTGGTGGACGCGCCTCCCGGGGAGCTGGCGTCGCGCCTTGCCGATGCCTATCTCCGGGTCAAGGCCACAGGTCGGCTCTGACGGGGTACGCGGGTAGCCTGCCCGGACGCGAGCGTCGGCTCGCGGTGAAACGGAGTTCTACGTGATCGAAGACGCCATCCTCACCAAGGTGCTCGGACGGGCCATGGCCACCGGCGCCGAGTTTGCCGAGGTATTCGCCGAGGACAAACGTTCGTCGTCGGCGTACCTCGACGATGGCAAGGTCGAGGAGCTGTCTTCGGGCCGTGATCGTGGTGCGGGCATCCGGGTCGTGGCGGGCGACACCACCGGTTACGCCCATACCGCCGACCTCACCGAGTTGGGGTTGCTCGCCGCCGCTGAGGCCGCTGCCGCAGCGGCCCGGGGTGGGGGAGGGGGCGCGAACGTTGTGGCGCTTGGTGCCCGTCACGATGCGGATCGGGGCTATCGCTACGAGATTCTCCCCGAGGACGTCGCCAAGGCCACCAAGGTCGAGCTCTTGGTCAAGGCCAACGATGTCGCCCGCTCGTCGGGCTCCGCCATCACCCAAGTTTCGGCGAGTTACGCCGATAGTCGCCGCCGCATTCTCGTGGCCAACTCCGACGGTCTGCTCGCGACCGACGACTCCGTGCGAACGCTGTTCTCCGTGTCCTGTGTGGCCTCGGCCGATACCGGCATGCAAACCGGGCGACAGTCCATCGGTCACACGATGGGCTTCGAGCTATTCGACCGCTACGACGTTGAGGAGTTGGCTCGGGAAGCCGCAGAACGGGCGATCACCAAGCTCAACGCCCGGCCGGCGCCGAGCGGGCAGATGCCGGTGGTGATCGGATCCGGCGGCGGTGGCGTGCTGTTCCACGAAGCATGTGGGCACGGCTTGGAAGCTGATCTCATCGCCAAGGGTGCGTCGGTGTTCAAAGGGCGCGTAGGCGAGTTAGTGGCTTCACCCATGGTCACGTTGGTCGACGACGGGACGATGCCCCGCGAGTGGGGCTGCTTCGGAATCGACGACGAAGGCAACCCTGCGCAGCGCAATGTGCTGATCCAAGACGGTGTGCTCACCGACTACATGTGGGACTACCTCCGGGCCCGCAAGGAGGGCCGTTCCTCGTCGGGCAACGGCCGGCGCCAGAGTTACCAGCACCTACCGATGGTGCGCATGACCAACACCTATTTGCTGGCGTCCGACGGAGACCCCGACGACATCATTGCGTCCACGGATAACGGGGTGTTCGTAAAACATCTGGGCGGCGGTCAGGTGAATACTGCCACCGGCGACTTCGTCTTTGGCATGACCGAGGCCTACCTCATCGAGAACGGAAAGATCACCGAACCTCTGCGGGAGGGCAACCTCATCAGCAACGGTCCTGAGGTGCTCCAACTCATCGACGCCGTCGGCAACGACTTTGCAATGGGTCCTCCCGGTACCTGCGGCAAAGACGGCCAAGGCGTACCGGTCGGCGACGGTGTGCCGACGCTGCGCGTATCGAGCCTCACGATCGGTGGCACCGCCGCATGACGGCGGCAACCTCCGGCGATCTCCTCGATCTGGTCGACAAGGTGGTGGGTTGGGCGAACTCGGGTGAGCAGATCGAGGCGGTCGCAGTGCGCGGCACCGACACGGAGATTCGGGTCTACGACGGCGAGATCGAATCATTGTCGTCTGCGCAATCCCAAGGTGTTGGTATCCGGGTGGTGCAGGATGGCCGGCAGGGGTTTGCCTACGCCGCCACCTTCGATCCGGCGATCCTCGCCGAGGCGTTGGCTGAAGCGCGCGATAACGCGACGTTTGCCACGGTCGACGAGTTTCAACTGCTCGCCGAACCCGATGGCGTTCCCGTTCCCACACTCGACCTGCACCGGGCGGCCCTGGCGAACGTTCCGACGGAACGCAAGATTGACCTCGCCCTTGAACTCGAGCGTGCGGTGCTTGCCCTCGATTCGCGCATCGTGGGTTTCGAATCCACCGACTACGCCGACACCCGTTTCGAAGGGGCGATCGCTTCCACCACCGGTATCCGTAACGCCGGGGCCGAGACCTCGGCGTTTCTCTCCACCTACGTGATGGCGGGGCGCGACGACGAGACCCGCACCGGCTTTGGCTTCTCGGTTGGGCGGGAACCGGCCGACCTCAACCCGGAGCGGGCGGCGGCCGATGCCGTGGGCCGGGCCACCCGCCTGCTTGGTGCCGCCAAACCCCCTTCGGAGCGACTCACCGTCGTGCTTGATCCGTGGGTCACGGCGCAGTTCCTTGGCATTATCGGTTCGATTCTCGACGGCGAGTCGGTGCTGAAAGGCCGTTCGCTCTTCGCCGATCGGTTGGGTGAAGTGGTGGCCTCACCGTTGCTCACCCTGATCGACGATCCCACCGATCCCCGCGCCTTCACTGCCACCGACACTGACGGCGAAGGGCTCGCCTGTCGACGCAACCTGCTGCTCGAGGATGGGGTTCTCCGCCACTACCTTCACAACGCATACACCGCTCGCCGTGCGGGCACGGTCTCCACCGGTTCTGCGGTTCGAGGGAGTTTTAAGGGTTTGCCGGGGGTCGGGGTGCAAGCCGTGTCGTTGCTTCCCGGCACCGCCTCGCAGGCGGAACTGATCGCATCGGTCGACAACGGTGTGTTGGTGCAAGACGTCGCCGGGCTTCATTCGGGCGTGAACCCCGTCAGCGGAGACTTCTCCACCGGGGCCGATGGGTTGCGTATCCGCAACGGCGAGGTGGCCGAGCCGCTCGCCGAGTTCACGCTCGGTTCCACGCTGCAACGCATGTTGCTCGACGTGAGCGCGGTGGGAGCCGACCTCGAATGGCTGCCGATGAGCGCGTCCGGCGTGTCCCTCGTGATCCACGACGTCACCGTGTCTGGCACATGAGCGCCCGGGAGCCAACAGCGGCCGCGCGTGGTCTCGACCCGGCCGAACTGCTTCGCATCGTGGAGGGCATCGCGGCCCAAGCCCGTCCAGGCGAACAACTCGAGGCCTACGTGGGTCGCAGTGTGAGCACCACGGTGAAGGCCTATGAGGGGGAGGTTGAATCGATATCCTCGGCCCAGAACCAGGGCATCGGTATCCGGGTGATCAGCGACTATCGCCAGGGTTTCGCCCATTGCGGCACCCTCGATCCCGTGGTGATCGCCGAGACCTTGGCCGAAGCGCGCGACAACGTGCGCTTCGGGCAGGCCGATGAGTTCTTGGGGCTCGCCGTGCCCGACGGCGTTGCGGCGGTGGAACACGACACCTGGAACGACGCAGTATTGGCCCTTCCGGCGGAGCGGAAGGTGGCGTTGGCGCTGGAGATGGAGCGCGCCGTCCGGGGGCTTGATCCAAGGATCACCGGCGTGCGCACTGCTGCCTACGCCGACTCCGCCGGTGAGGCTGCGGTGGCATCGAGCAACGGCATCACGGCCACGGCACGAGGCACCAGTTGCAGCGTGTCGGTAGTGGCCCTGGCCAACGACGGCGGAGAAACAAAGACGGGGGGAGGGGCCGACGTTGGCCGCGATCCCGCACTGCTCGACCTCTCGCGCAGCGCCGCTGATGCCGTGCATCGCGCCGTCCGACTGTTCGGTGCCAAAGCAGTACCGAGCCAAACCGTCACCGTGTTTCTTGAACCTCGGTTGGCCGTCACCTTGCTTGGGCTGGCCACCGCCACCCTCGACGGCGAAACCGTGCAGAAGGGCCGTTCTCCGTTCGCCGATCGGGTGGGTGAACTCATTGCGTCGCCGTTGCTGACGGTATTCGACGACGCCACCGACCCGGCCTCCCTCGGCGCTACCAGTCACGACGGCGAGGGCTTGGCGTGCCGGCGAAACCCGATGATCGAGAACGGCATTCTTCGGGGTTTCCTGCAGAACTCCTACACCGCCCGCAAGGACGGCACCGTGTCAACGGGATCAGCGTTGCGGGGCTATCGCTCCACCCCGGGCGTTGGTCCCCACGTATTGGTGCTTACCCCCGGTGTCCTCTCCCACGAAGAACTGTTGGCCACGGTCGATACGGGTGTCTATGTCACGTCGTTCTCGGGGCTTCACTCGGGGGTCAACACGATCAGTGGCGACTTCTCGGCTGGGGTAGAGGGGCTAATGATTCGCAACGGCGCAATGGCCGAACCGGTCCGAGAGGTCACGCTGGGTTCCACCATTCAGAAACTCATGCTCGACATTCGTGCCGTCGGCTCAGACCGTGAGTGGCTGCCCGGCGGCACCGGAAGCGCCAGCATTGTGATCGACGGCGTACGCCTTTCCGGTACATGACGCCAACGCGGCCGATCGGTGCAACATTGCGCCGTGGGTTTCTCCTCGCCCTCGTGGCGATCGCGATACTCGGATCTTTAGGAGCCGCCGACATTGCCGCCGGCTCGTCGGAACTCACGGCGGCCAAGGCGGTGCTGCTCGGTGTCATTGAGGGCGTAACCGAGTTTCTCCCCATCTCGTCTACCGGGCATTTGCTGGTGAGCGAGAGCCTGCTCGGCGTGGGGACCCACGGCGAAGCCAGCAAGGCGGCCGCTGACGCCTATTCGATCGTGATCCAGGGCGGCGCGATCCTGGCGGTGTTCGTGCTCTACTTCGCACGAGTCCGCCAGATCATGATGGGCCTGATCGGCCGAGACGACGACGGTCGTCGTTTGCTGATCAATCTCGTGATTGCCTTCGCTCCGGCGGTGGTGGTTGGGCTAGCGGCGGAGAAGTCGATCAAACAAGCGCTGTTCGGCCCGGTGCCGGTGATCGTGGCGTGGGTTGTTGGCGGGCTCGTGATTCTGTGGTTGTCGAAGGTGGGCACCCTCGCTCCAGATCGTGAAGGTCGGCGCTCACTCGCCGAGCTCACCCCCCGCCACGCAGCGATCATCGGCGTCGCCCAAGTGGTCGCGATGTGGCCAGGAACCAGTCGGTCGTTGGTCACCATCGTGGCGGCGGCGTTGCTGGGCTACAGCCTGGCGGCAGCGGTGGAGTTCGCCTTCGTCCTTGGGTTGGTCACGCTCAGCGCCGCCACGGCCTACGACCTTCTGAAACACGGGGACGAGATCACCACCGCCTACGGGGCCGGACCGCCACTGATCGGGTTCGTCACGGCGTTCGTGGCTGCCCTCGTGGCGATCAAGTGGATGGTGGGCTATCTGCAAAGTCACAGTTTCGCCATCTTCGGTTGGTATCGGCTCGCGGTGGCGGCGGTCACTGTTGTGCTCATTGCGAGTGGCACGATGGTGATTGCCTGACGGTGATTGCCTGATGGTGCGGGTTCGACGGTGATTGCTCCTAGGAGCGTGTCCCAGTAAAGATTATTGGGTTCTCGATTCGCGATTTGTGTCTGGATATTAGAGAATAGGGAATGGACGATTTCGCTGGTGATGTTC
>JANOSD010000038.1:0-56216 GCA_031415655.1 Actinomycetes bacterium | reverse complement strand
CCCGCTTCGCTACCGACGGGCAACGTAAAGCCATCGCCCTACGCGACGGCGGCTGCATCTTCCCCGGTTGCACCATGCCCGTCACCTGGTGCGACATCCACCACGTCGAACACTGGCAAAACCTCGGTCCCACCGACCTCGCCCTCCTCGCCGCCCTCTGCCGCCACCACCACCGAGTCACCCACCGCAAAAACTGGACCATGCAACCCACCCACAACGGCTGGTTCACCTGGACCACCCCCAACGGACGCACCCTCACCTCCCAACGCCACCACCGCCAACACCCCGAATCCCAACGTCAAGGCACCTAACGCCAAGGCACCCGACCTGACGGCGTAACCCCTCGCTGATTGATCCTGTGGTCGGGCCCACAGCTCCCCCGGACACCGCCTTCGCCGGGGTGAGGTCAGGCGAGAGGCGGAGAGAAGCCGACTTCAGATCGTCTCGACCACAACACCATCGGCATTGGCAGCGAGCGCTCGGAGATCTTTGGGATCGCCCGTGAGCACGCGACCGGCTGGTTCTGCCACCGCGTCTGCACCATGCCCCGTTGCACCATGCCCATCACCTGGTGCGACATGCTCCACCTCGCCGTCGTCGGGCAGGTGACTACTCCGTACTTCCTGACGTGACGCTGGTTTGCCAAAGACGGTCGACTGGGCAGACGTAGATGCGGTCGTCGAAGCGGTAGGCCTCGGTGCCGGTGTTGAGGAAGAAGCCTGCTCGGAACTGGTCGCCGAGCGCGTCGCGCAGAGCGACAAGACCGCGGAGCGCCTTTCGGTCGACCTCTCTGCCGGCTTTGATCTCGAAGCCCACGACGCTGCCGTCTTGGGCTTCGGCGACGAGGTCGACTTCTTGGCCTTTGTGGGTTCGCCAGTGGCCGACGTCGCGAACATCGTCGCACCACGAAGCCTGTTTGAGGATTTCGCCGACGACGAATGTTTCGAAGAGGTGCCCGAATTCGCTCAGCGCGGCCGGGTCGCGTCGCGCAAGCTTCTCGGGTGTGATGCCGAGCAGGTAGGCGGCGAGCCCGGAGTCCACGACATGCAGTTTCGGCGAATGGGCGGTTCGCGACCGGAGGGTGCGTCCCCACGCGGGAAGCCGACGGATCAGGAACAGCGCTTCGAGCAGCCGGACGTAGTTGTCGCCGGAGCGGGGTTCGATGCCCGCATCGTTGGATGCCTTGACGATGTTGAGAACCTGACCGGTCTGCGCGGCAAGTCGTTCCATGAGACGCGGGAGCACGTTGACCTGGCGAACCCGCGAAAGGTCGAGCACGTCTCGTGTCAGCGAAGTCCGGAGGTACGAGCCGTAGAAGTTGGCGCGTCTGCGAGCGTCCACATGGACGGCCAGCGGCATGCCACCGCGACAAACCCGTTGCTCGTAGTTCTCGCGTTCGTTGCTGGCGGGTTTGGGAACGGCGAGCGCAGCGGGATTGGTGAACGCGACGTCGAGGAAGTCCTCGTGGGTGCCATCGAGTTCACCTTGGGAGAACGGCATCACTTCGACGATTTGCATGCGTCCGGTGAGCGCTTGGGTGCCGCTGGGCATCGCCCAGAATGACGTCGAGCCGGTCAGCAGCCAGCGTCCGTTGTCGTGCTGCTTGTTCAACTCAGCCTTGATGGCCTGCAACAACTCCGGGACATGCTGGTACTCGTCGATGCACACCGGTGTAGGCCCTCGAACCGCGTCCGATGGCGATGCCGCCACTCGAGCGCGAACGGCCGGATCATCGAGGTCGGTGATCTCCACATCTCGCCGCTGGGCGAGTTCCACAAGCACGGTGGACTTGCCGACCGAGCGGGGCCCTTGGAGCACAACCACCGGCGCTTCGGTCATCCGGTCGGCGACGACCGAGAGGATTCGGCGGTCGACTAGCGGAGTTGGCATATCCCCAGCATAGGCCATAGATTTTCCAGATTGCACCCTACGTACGTTCCAGATATGACCCCACATATTTCCGGATATGGTCGGGCGGGAAGCCAACGAACCGTGCGATTCCTCCCGACGGGCAAAGGGCTTCGATTGCGAGTTGGCGAGGGTACTGAGGTCAGTCGAGTGGCGGAGAGAAGCCGACTTCAGATCGTCTCGACCACAACGCCATCGGCATTGGCAGCGAGCGCTCGGAGATCTTTGGGATCGCCTGTGAGCACGCGACCGGCTGGTTCAGCGATGGCGATGACCAGCGCATCCACCGCAGACCCGTGTTTCGAGCGGAATCGCAATGCTGCGGCCCGGCGAGCCGTTTGCTCGGTGGCCCCGGTGACGATGTCGCACGTCTTGAGGAGACGATCCGTGTTGGCGTCCGGACCGGGCCGCCCAGTGACTGACTCGACGATCACGACGGACGGAACGACAGGAGGCCAGAGTCCCTCACGCCGAAGCACGCCGATGATCGCCGCCGACTGCCGATCCCGTCGGGCGAGTTTCGTAACCGCACCACTATCGAGGACCAACACCACTCAGCTCACACGATCGGTCGCGTGGCGGAACGTGAGCCGCCGGGCGATCGTTTCGGCTCGAGCGACCTCGTCCGACGTGGGTTCGCCCACTTCTTCGATGAGTTCGCTGAGGTACGTATCCGTCTCGTCGAGTAACGCCTGGCGACGCAGCTCCGCCCGGACGGCTTCCTGCAGGAGCTCGGACGCCGGCAGACCGCGCTCCTTCAGCGCGTTGTACAGGTCCTCGGGCAGGTACACCTGCATGCGGGGCATACGCCTAACTATACACATACAGGGTACCGAGCGAGACGGCACCCGACCGGACGGCTCAATCCTGCGCTCGGGCCCGCAGTTCGTACTTGAGCACCTTGCCGGTGGCGTTCAGAGGAAGTGCGTCGACGATCTCCACCCGGCGCGGCGCCTTGTAGTTGGCCATTGACACGCGACACCAGGCCACCAGCTCTGCCGCCGAGCTTTCCGCTCCTGGGCGCAGCACCACGAACGCCACCCCCACCTCACCCATCCGTTCGTCGGGCACGCCCACCACTGCGACCTGGGCAATGGACTGGTGGGCGAGCATCAGGTTCTCGATCTCGGCCGGGTAGGCATTAAATCCGCCGACGATGAACATGTCTTTCATACGGTCGGTGATCTTGATGTAGCCACGATCGTCCATCACCCCGATGTCACCGGTGTGGAGCCAACCATCATCATCGATGGCTGCCGCCGTCTCGCCCGGATCATCGAAGTAGCCGGCCATCACGTTGTACCCGCGCAGCACCACCTCGCCTGGAACCCCGCGTGGCACCTCGTCGCCCGTTTCCCCGATACACCGAACCTCCACGCCCGGGATGGCACGGCCCGAGGTGGTGGCAATGGTCTCGGGGTCGTCGTCGAACCGGCACATCGTGGCGATCCCACACGCTTCCGTGAGGCCATAACCGGTGATGATCGTCTCGAAGCTGAGCTTGTCGCGCATTTGCACGATGAGCTCCACCGGGATCGCCGCCGCTCCCGTCACCGCCAGCCGGAGCGACCCCATGTCGAAGTTCGCAAGGTCGGGATGATGAAGAATCGTTTGATAGAGCGTGGGTGGCCCCGGCAGCATCGTGATCTGGTCGGCGGCCACGCGGGCCATCACCGTGGGAACGTCGAACACCGCTTGGGGAAACATGGTGGCGCCGGTCATCAGGGTGGCCAGGATGCCCGCCTTGTAGCCGAACGCATGGAAGAACGGATTGACGATCAGGTAGCGATCACCGTGGCGCAGCCCCACGACGTGGGCCCACGCACTGAACGAGCGGAGGTTCTGGCCGTGCGCAGTCATCACGCCCTTCGGCTTCCCGGTGGTACCGGACGTGAAGAGGATGTCGGACAGGTCGTCGGGCGAGACCGCGGCCATGCGGGCGTGCGCCTCCGACGCGTCCACGGAGCCGCCCGCTTCGAGGAACGTGGACCACGACACCGTGCCTTCGACGACCGCGCCGCGCAACACCACGATCTTTTCAAGCGCCCGCAGCCCGGACACCGGCCGGGCACCGTCGTCGGTGGGGTCGCCCATGGCATCACGCAACAAGGCCACGTAGTCGGTGTCGAGAAAGTCGGTGACGGTGAACAGCAACCGGGCGCCGCTCGTCTCGAGGACATACCCCGCCTCGGCGCCCTTGAACCTGGTGTTGAGCGGAACAAGCACACCACCGGCAGCATGCAAGCCGAGCACCGCCACCACCCATTCCCAGGTGTTCGGCGCCCAGATCGACGCCCGGTCCCCCGGCTCCAGACCAGCGGCAACGAACGCCCGGCAGGCCTGCTCCACCCGGCCAGCCAGATCGGCGTAGGTGATCGTGACCGTGCCGTCGACGATGGCCGGGTGGTCCCCCAACGCCGCCGCCTGATCGATCACCAACGTTGGGGTAGTGCCCCACCGCAGGTCGCCGCGGGGCTCGTCGTCGCTCGGAAGGGCAAGATCGGGGGCCATCAACAAAGGCTAGTTCCCGACCTGACTCTTCGTCAGAAACGCTCCCCTTCTATGCTTGCCGCGTGACGACGGGCGCAGATCTCGTGGTGGAGCAACGAGGGGAGGGGCGCTGGCTTCGGCTCAATCGGCCGGCCAAACGCAATGCCATGACCCGTGCCATGGCCGAGGCGCTGCGCGCCGAACTCCAGTCCACCGCCGGCGACCCGGACGTTGCCGCCCTCGTGATCACCGGCACCGGCTCGGAGGCGTTCAGCGCCGGAGCCGACCGCCAAGAAGCGTTCGACGGCATCGATGCGACCCTCAGCGAAAAGCGCAGCCAACCGTTGTGGCCCGTGGAGGAGCTGTTCGACTACCCGAAACCCATCATCGCTGCCGTGAATGGTCCGGCGTTCGGAGGTGGGGCCACCCTGGCCATGGCGGCAGACCTGCGCATCGCCGTGCCCGCCGCCACGTTCACTTTCGGTCTGGCCAAGGTCGGGCTCACCCCCGAGTTCGGATCGTCGTACCTGCTCTGGCGGCAGGTCGGCTACGGCCTGGCGCTCGAACTCATGCTCACCGGTCGGCGCGTGGATGCCGACGAGGCACAGCGGCTCCGCCTCGTGAACCAGGTCGTTGCCTCACCCGACCGTCTCGACGACACGGTCCTCGCGCTCGTCGAGCAGCTCGCCTCGCTCCCGCATGGAGCGGCGGCCGCCACAAAAGCAGTGCTGCGAGCGGGCCTGGATGCCCCGACGTTCGCCGATGCCCGACGGTCCGAGCTCCGAGCCCTTCGTGCCCAGGCCGCCAAGTTCGGCGAGAATGCAGACACGCCGCGATGACCGACGATCGACCAAGCGTGGCGGCGGATCACGATCCCGGTGAGGCCCGGGATCCCGCCGAGCGGCTCGCCAACGTGTGGCGTTTGCTCGCCGAATCGGAGATGCACGGCTATTGCCCGATCTACGAACGCATTTCCCTCGCCATGGCCGATGATTCCCAGATGATCGCCCGGCTGGTCGGCATCACGGACAAGAAGAAGATCGAACCGGTGCTTTGTCTCGCCGCGGTCAAATACCTTGCGGCGGCAACTCCCGGGGGTCCGTTGGCCCGGGCCTACGCCGGCGGTATTGGCAACGTCGACCCGTGGCCCCCCTTTCACGCGTTGTTGGCCGAGCAGTTCGTCGATGTCGCGAACATCATGCGCTTGCGGTCGATCCAGACCAACGAAGTAGGGCGAGCATCGGCTTCCACGGTCGCCCTCAGCACCGTCGCCCAGCTCACCGGCGCCACCCAGGTCCACCTCGTGGAAATCGGACCCAGCGCGGGACTCAACATGGCGCTCGATCGGTTTCGCATCGACTATCGCCGCGGCGAAAGCACCGTCACATCGGGGCCGGTCGATGCCGAGGTGGTCCTGACCTGCGACCTCGTCGGCCCCACCGACCCGCCGCTTCCTCCGGCCCTTCCCCCCATCACGGGACGTCGAGGGGTTGACGTCAATCCGCTCGACGTGGGCGACGACGACCACATGCAATGGCTCGAAGCGTGCCTCTGGCCGGGAATCGAGGACCGGCTGATGCACTTCCGAGCGGCGGTACGCCTCGCCCGGCAGAACCCACCGCAACTCACCATCGGCAATGCCCCCGACACCATCTTTGACCTGCTCGACGGCACTCCCCCCGATGCCGTGCCCGTCGTGCTCTCCACCTGGGTGCTCGCCTACCTCGCACCGGTCGATCGAGTCCGTACCGCCACCGCAATCGCCCGCTGGGCGGCGGAGCGCCAACGCACCGTGGCCGCAATCACGCTCGAGTACCCCTCCGTCGCGCCATGGATTCCCGCGCCCCCTCGCCCGGCCGCCATCCACGACCCCCGCGGGGCGTCGCTGCTCGGGGTTGGCATCTGGGGCCCCACCGGGCACTCTGCGTACCCCCTTGCGTGGGCACAGGCGCACGGCAGGTGGATCGACTGGTTCGAGGATTCCCCGTCGATGACCTCCAAGGCCCTCGACGGTTGAAACGTGCCGTCACATCCTGTGGCCGCCGGGGTACGCTAGCCCTCATATCCCATCCGGATCTTGCTCAATGAGGAGACAGATTCACCATGCAAACCACCGACGTTGCCAACGATGCCGACGTCGAGGCGCCATCCGTTCCCCCCGGATCCTCACCTCGTCGACTGCTGTGCGCCTACTCCCCCCGCTGGTTGAGCGGCCCCGCCCCAGCCTACGAAGGACTCTGCCCGAGCGCCCATGAGCTTCGTGCTTCGCCGCCAGGCCGCTAGAGCCGTCGTCCTCTCCCCGGACGATCACGTTCTGCTGCTCCAAGCTCGTGATCCCGCCGACCCGCAAAAGGGCACGTGGTGGGAGATTCCGGGCGGTGGCATCGATCACGACGAGTCGAGTCATGATGCTGCCCGCCGCGAGATCCATGAGGAAACGGGTCTCCGCAATGTGGAGGTTGGTCCGGCCGTGGCCACCCAACAGGCCACGTTCACCTTCTCCGGGATTCACTTCGACCAGTTCGAGCACATCCACGTCGCCTGGGCCGCCGACCGGCACACCGTCACCACGGCGGGTGGGCTCGAGGCGCTTGAAGCCCTCGCCTTCAGCGGGCACGTGTGGTGGCACCTCGACGACGTCCTCAGCGACCTCTCCGTAAAACTGCTGCCCCACCGGCTTCGTGAACTCCTCGTACACCTACGCGGTGGCGCCACACCATCAACACCGCTCGATCTCACCCACACCGGCGGTTGGCACGACGCCTGACCCTTGGGCCACCGGCCCCAGAGTTGACGGGTCGTCAGAAAGTCAGGAGACTGCGGTCCATGTTCGACCTCACCGGGCGCGTGGCCCTCGTCACCGGAGCCGGTCAGAACGTCGGGGCCGAGATCGCCCGCACCCTCGCTGCGGCCGGAGCTGCGGTTGCAGTGAACGACCTGTTCGACGAACGAGCCACCACGATCGCCAACGAGATCCGCGCCGCGGGAGGCAGAGCGATGGCAATCGCCGCCGACGTGACCGACATCGATGACGTGGCCGCCATGGCCGCCAAGGTGGAACACGATCTCGGCCCTATCGACATTCTGGTGAACAACGCCGGCGTGCCACCGAATCCTGAGTGGGAGCTCCTCCCCTTTCATCGCACGGCGCCGGCCACGTGGAACAGCTGGATCGACATCAACCTCTATGGAGTTCTTCACTGTGTGCACGCGGTGATGGGCGGGATGACGGACCGCGGCCATGGGCGAATCATCACCATCGTGAGCGATGCCGGGCGCACGGGGGAACCACTTCTCGCCGTCTATAGCGCCGCCAAAGCCGGTGCCATCGGGTTCTGTCGGTCGCTGGCCAAAGAGGTGGCAGCCCACGGTGTGACCGTCAACTGTGTGGCCTTGGGAAACGTGAGCCCACCGAATACCCCCACCGACCTCGTCGCCCGTATTGCCAAGAACTACCCGGTCGGCCGAGTCGGGCAACCCAAAGACATCGCGCCGGCGGTGTTGTACTTGGCCTCGGGCGAGGCCGAGTGGGTCACCGGGCAGGTACTACCGGTGAACGGTGGTTACGCCACCTAAGGAGCTGTTCGGGCAGGCCGCCGACCTAGTCTTCGACGTGTCGCCATCGCGTCGACGCAAACCGAAAGGCACCGATGCAGGCCCAACAAGGAAGCTCGAGCGGTCCGAGTCAGCCGGCGACGGCCGACTACGGCATCGACTCGCCACCGATGCTGTTGAGCTTCGTGGCCGCCGCATTCGTCTCGGCCATGGCCGGCATCTTCATCGGATCAGGGGCCGGTCAGGCGAGCGCCGGAATCGGCCCTTGGATCGCCAGTCTGCTTTTTGTCGGAGCTGCCGTCTACATGGTGTGGAGCTCGAAACGAGGCAAGGCCAAACTGTGGGATCAAATACTCGACAATCTTGCCCTCACCGGCAAAGAAAAGGCGCTCGACGTGGGGTGCGGGCGCGGCCTCGTGCTCATCAAGGTGGCCCACCGTCTCCCCAACGGAAAGGTAAGCGGGGTCGACGTGTGGCGGGCGAAGGACCAGTCGGGCAATACCGAATCGGTGTGCCGGGCCAACACCGATGTCGAAGGCGTCGAGGGTCGAGTCGACATCCGCACCGCTGACATGCGTGAGCTCCCGTTCGGGGATCGCTCGTTCGACCTCGTCACCGCGAGCATGTCGATCCACAACCTCCCACTGGCGGCCGACCGCGGCCAGGCCATGAAAGAGATCATCCGCGTGGCGAAGCCAGGAGGCCGTGTGGTGATCGTCGACGTCGGCAAGACGTTCGAGTACGCGGCCTGGCTCGAAGACGCAAAGTTCAACGACCTCAAGAAGTCTGGACTCAAGTTTCTCACCTACCCCCCCAGCCGGATCGTGAGCGGACGCAAACCGAACAACTGACGATGACCGGGA
This sequence comes from Actinomycetes bacterium, assembly GCA_031415655.1. Classification (GTDB taxonomy): domain Bacteria; phylum Actinomycetota; class Acidimicrobiia; order Acidimicrobiales; family Acidimicrobilacustridaceae; genus JAKOVR01. The sequence continues at coordinate 47,400 of JANOSD010000038.1, read as the reverse complement.
TCAGCGGGTGAGCACGGTGATCAACACCAACAGCGGCACCACAAACAGTTCGGCGGCAATCCAGAACGTAGCGATCACCGTGGCGATCAGAAACAGGGGGTTTGCCATGCTTCCTACGGCCGCAAACTCGGGGATGTCTTTGGCGACCGAGAACACGAGGCGACCGCCTCGCCAGATGCCACCGCGGAGCGCACCAAAGCGGCTCTGCTCCCCCCACTTGCCGGCCGTATCGAGGTAGACCTTGGCCAGTTCGGTGCCGTTGCGGGACAGGACGTCGGGGCTCCTGCGGATCCACTCCGGCAGATCCGCGACGGCCGTCAGCGATCGGGCGAACCACACGAGCACCACCGACGACCACCCCACCGCGATGGCGGACAACAACAGCCACAGCAAGTCGGACACGGTGAGGGGCAATGCCAACACCGTGAGCAGCACCACGATCGCCAGTGCAAAGGCCGCCCCGAGGTAGGCCCAAACCCGGAGGGCCGCGGCCAGGCTGCGCAGCGCCGGCCCGATGCGCATCAGGTAGTCGAGCATCTTCGGCGCCAGCTCGGAAGACCGGCGGCGAGCCTCGTCCCACGCAGGACGGGCTCGCCCTGCCCGTCGTGAATCGGTCATGTCAGCCCCGTACCGAAACCCGCAATTCGCGGAGACCTCGGAGCACGAAGTGATCGCGGTACTCCACCGGATCAGAGATGACCGCCATGTTGGGGAACCTCTGCACCAACGACGGGATCGCGATCTGACCTTCGAGGCGGGCCAGCGAGGCGCCAAGGCAATAGTGAATGCCATGGGAGAAGGTGAGGTGGGGCCCGTTGGCGCGGGTGATGTCAAGCCGGTCAGGGTCGGGGAACTGGGCGGGATCACGATTGGCCGCCGCCAGCAGCAACGCCACCTGTTCACCGGCGGAAAACTGCCGGCCACCGACTTCGAGCGGCTCCGAGGCAATCCGGCCCGTGATGTGCACTGGCCCGTCGAACCGCAGCAGTTCCTCGATCGCTGACGGTGCCAACCCGGGGTCGGCGCCGAGCCGGTCGAACTGGTCGCGTTGCTCCAGCAACGCCTTCATGCCGTTCCCGATCAGGTTCATGGTGGTTTCGTGGCCGGCGATGAAGATGAGGACGGTCATCGAGCGCAGCTCTTCCTCCGTGAGCCGGTCGCCTTCCTCCTCTGCCTGGACAAGTGCCGTGAGGAGGTCGTCACGAGGGTTGCGTCGACGGTCGTCGTAAAGATCGTTGAAGTAGCCGATGATCTCCATGAAGGCATTGATCCCCTTCATCGCCGTGTCTTCGTCGAGCACGCCATCCAGCATGCGGGTGGCATCAGACGACCACGGGCCGAACAGGTGGTGATCGTTCACCGGCACGCCCATGAGCTCACAGATCACGGTGACGGGAAGCATGAACCCAAGGTCGGCCACGATGTCGAGTTCTCCCCGCTCGTCGGCCGTGTCGAGGATGCCGTCGACAAGTTCGGCGATGCGGGGCCGAAGCCGTTCGACCGTCCGGGGCGTAAACGCCTTGTTCACCAACTTGCGCAGCCGGGTGTGGTCTGGGGGGTCGAGGAACAACAACACGTTGGCCCCGGACTCCGACGCCGCACCTCGAAAATCGATCGCACCCTCGGGGCCACCGGCTGGGCCTCCCGCCGGCGAAGTGCGGTGTTTTGGATTGCTGCTCCACCGAGCATCCCGCAAAACGGCTTCGCAGTCGGCGAAACGTGTGAGCACCCAGGAGTCGTCGTTGATTGCGCTGTGGGCGATCGGTGCCGCCGCCCGAAGCCGGTGATAGACCGGGTGCGGGTTCGACCGGACTTCCGGCGTGAAGGAACCGAAGATGTCGAGCAGGAGATCCTGCTCGCTGGGCGAAAGATCTGGGGCGTCGACCATCACCGCGCACCCTATCGCTACGAACGTGGTGCGGCTACGGCGATGGTGGTTCTGGGTTGCGTTCGGCCCGTTGGGTTCGCCGGGCCAGCGTGGCGAGCTCCTCGGCGGACTCCATCGATCCCCGAACAAAAGACTCCAGGGCGAGGCGTTTGTCGTGCAGGGTCTCTCCGGCCAGCGCCCGCCGTTCAATCACCCGTTCGGACAGTTGCTCGGATGCCGCCACCACGGCTCGGGTGGCCTTGTTCCAGTGCGCCCGAAACATGCCGATATCGAAGTTGCCGTCGCGCACCCGACTGGCCTGCAACGCCCACGCCGGCGGGGTCTTCATGTCCTTTACGATTCCGACCCAACTGAACGCCTTGAGGATATAGAACGAGGGATCCCACTCCCACCAAAAGAAGCCCTGTCGGGCCGACGCCGGGTAGTAGTGGTGGTTGTTGTGCCACCCCTCCCCCATCGTGAGTAAGGCGAGCAACGCCGAGTTTCGACTGGTGTCCTCGGTGACGTAACGCCGGCGGCCGAAAACATGCGACAGGCTGTTGATCGTGAAGGTGGCGTGCCAACACAACACGGTCGAGGTGAAGAACCCAATCACCAAGCCCTGCCAACCCGCGATCAGGTAACACGCCACGCCCAGTGACCATGGCCCGATCCAGTCGAACCGGTTGATGAAACGAAGTTCGGGGAACTTGGCGAAGTCCTTGATGCGATCGAAATCCGTACCGGAATAACGCTCACACACGATCCATCCCATATGACTCCACCAGAAGCCCCGTTGCGGCGAATGCACATCACGGTCGGTGTCGGACCAACGGTGATGGTCGCGATGGTGCGCCGCCCACCACAGCGGACCCTTCTGCGCGGCTGTGGTGCCACCAAACGCCATAATGAACTGCGGCACACGGGCGAGTTTGTAGCTCCGGTGGGCGAAATAGCGGTGGTACCCCGCCGTGATGAAAAACATGCGAGCAAAAAACGTGACGGCACACAACACAACCGCCCGCCATGACCATCCGGTGAACAAGATAAGGAGTGGCGTGAGTTGGAGCAGGAAAAATGGCGCCGACGAGCCCCAATGAAACCTTTCGTCCGCCCGACGGCGGCCGGGAAGCCGGGCACCGAGCGCATCGGGTTCGACAAGATCGGCCCGTTCAGCAAGCGCAACAGGCTCGTCGAATTCGGTAGGTGCATCGAAGGATGCACCAGAGGCGGCACCAGCGGCTGCGTGCGGAGCGTTCATCGACTCCAACGTAGCCTACCGACCGGTCGGTAGGCTACGCGAAGAGGGCCACAAATCACGCGGGAACCAGTCCCGTTGCCTTGACGTTTGAACGATATGACCGAAACCGCGGTTCGCGCCGATTCTTCCCCCGGTTCCTCCCCCGGTTCCGGCCCCGGTTCCTCGCCCGGCGACACTTTCGTAGTTCCCGGGGCGCCGTCGATTGCCGGTGCAGTGAGCGCAGGGGTGGCGCTGGGGGTGGGTGAGCTGATCAGCAGCTTCGGTGGCGCCGACCACACGCTGATCACCAGCGTGGGCACGTCGTTCATCGATCAATTCGCCGGCATCCTCAAAGGTCCGGCAGTGGCGATCTTCGGCACCAACGACAAACCGGCGCTGATCATTGGCACCGTACTCGTGGCCCTCGCTCTCGGAGCCCTCGCCGGCCGGCAGGCTCGCCGGCGCCCGTGGCTGCCACCCGTGTTGTTCGGAGGTTTTGCGTTGGTGGGCATGATTGCCGGTGCCACGGATCCCCTTGCCTCCACCGCCTTCACCGTGGCCGCCGCCCTCCTCGCCGCCGCCGCCGGGCTTGTCTGCCTGCACGTGCTGCTGGGGCTCGCCCGGAACACCGATTCGTCGAACGCCGCGCCACCCCAACGATTCGAAGATCCCCGGAACCCGGCGTCGAGCCGCCGGGCGTTCTTTGGCTGGACCGGAGCGGCCGGCGCGTTCGCCACGGTTGCCGCCACGGGTAGCCGTCGGCTCGGCTCGCAGGTGGAGGTGGAATCGGCCCGGCAGGCGATCTCGCTCCCGAAGCCCACCGCCGGCGGCAACATCACCGCCGGCGGCGGCACCACCACCACCCTCGAACCAGTTGTGGGACCGGGCGGCGCCGTCATCGAAGGCCTCAGCCCGTACATCACACCGAACGATCGTTTCTACAAGATCGACACCACGCTCATTTCGCCCCGTGTCGACGTGAACACGTGGAAACTCGAAATCACCGGTTTGGTCGATCGTCCGTACTCACTCACGTTCGCCGAGCTCGTCGCCATGGCCGACACCGAAGAGATTGTCACGATCGCCTGTGTATCCAACGATGTGGGCGACACGCTGGTGGGCAATGCTCGATGGCAGGGCGTGCCGCTGCGCAAGGTGCTCGAACGCGCCGGGGTGAAACCCGAGGCCGGCCAGATCGTGGGCATTTCGGTCGATGGGTTCACCGCCGGCTTCCCACCGAAACACTCGACGACGACCGGATTGCCTTGGTCGCCGTCGCCATGAATGGCGAGCCCCTGCCGGTCGACCACGGATTCCCCGCTCGGCTGATCATCGCTGGCCTGTATGGCTACGTCTCGGCCACCAAATGGTTGCAGGAGATCCGCCTCACCACGTGGGAAGGCTTCGACGGCTACTGGATGCCACGAGGCTGGTCGAAGAACGGTCCCGTCAAGACCCAATCCCGGATCGATGTGCCTCGACGATCAACACCCCTCACCGCCGGGCCCACACCGATCGCCGGCGTGGCCTGGGCGCCCACCCGAAGTATCTCCAAGGTTGAGGTTCAGGTGGACGACGGCCCCTGGATGGAAGCCAGGCTCGGAGACGTCGTCTCGGGAAGCACCTGGCGACAGTGGGTTGCCACCTGGGACGCCACCCCCGGAGACCACCGTCTACGTGTTCGTGCCACCGACGGAACCGGGGAAACCCAGACCGAGAAGATCACTCCCGTCGCCCCCGATGGAGCCACTGGCTGGCACACGGTCAACGTGCGCGTCGACGGCTAACCCGTTCCGCCCGCATGGCGTCCACCATGTCTCGCATGCCTTCCTCCAACGAGCGGGGCTCCCAACCGAGTTGATCTCGAAGCTTCTGGCCCGAGTAGGCAGAATCGTGGGTGGCCACCGCCACCGTTTCGGTGACCATCTCCGGTGACTGACCGAACCAGCCGGCGACCCGTGCACCCGGACGACCCATCGCCCGAACCCACGACGTGGGGAGGTTCACCATCGGCGGGCGCCGACCCGCCACCTGGCAGATGATGGCCAGCCAATCGGCGATGAACACCGCTTCGGAACCCAGGATGAACTCTTGCCCGTCGAGCTCGGGGCCACCATCGAGGATGCGGACCAGGCCGTCGGCGCAGTCTTCGACGTTGACCGTGGTTTGGCGAACATCGGGTAGATACCCGATCGGAACCGGCCAACGGGAGAACACCTCGATGAGCTGCGCCATCGAACTCTGATCGCCGTGCCCGTAGATGCCCCCCGGCGCTCCGATCCGCACGGAACCGCCCGCCGCCGCCAACGAGCGGGCGTAATCGTGAGACGACCGCTTGCTCCGTTCGTACGCCACGGCAAACGGCCCAGGGTGCCACCACTGCTCGTCTTTGGGAGCCGAGGCCGGCTCGGTCGGCCCGAACGCCGCCAACGAACTCACGTGTACCACCCGCACGCCAGCCTCGACGGCCGCATCGAGCACGGCAGCGGCACCAATGATGTTTACCCGTTCAAGCAAGGTGGAATCGGCGGCACCGAACTCCACCATCGCCGCACAATGGATCACCGCGTCGACCCCCGCCACTGCGGCGCGAACGCTGTTGCGATCCGTGACATCCCCGATGACCCGTTCGATCGTCAGACCATCGAGGCGGGACTGGTCGCTGGTGGTGCGTACCAGGACTCGTACGTCATCGCCTCGGGCAAGGAGAAGACGGGCGACGTGGCTGCCCAGGAACCCGGTAGCGCCGGTGACGAGAACGAACATCGAGTCAGTCTGCCGTAACGCGGCGACTCGGACCGGTGCAGGCGCTGATGTCAGGAGGCCGGATGTCAGGGAGCAGGTGGCGGTAGAGAGCGTGGCCGTCTCGCATGCCGTCCCAGAACGGTGCGGCCTCCTCATCAATCGTGGGGAGATCGAAACGGGCGAGGTCCTGCGGGTTTCCTGACGCGCGTGTCAAACTACCGTCCCGATCTATGACCAGCCTCGAAACGCAACCGTGCCCCTGCCAGTCGGGTCGCCCCTTCGATCGGTGCTGCGGCCCGGTGCTGACCGGTGAGCGCCACGTGGCCACGGCCAGCCAGCTCATGCGTTCCCGTTACGTGGCCTACGTGTTGGGGGACGCTGCCCACCTCCGCGCCTCGTGGCATCCAACCACTCGGCCGGCCCGCGTTGCGATCGACGAGAGCATTGCGTGGACCGGCCTCGAGGTGCAGTCCTCCACTGGCGGCGACCTGTTCGACGATCAGGGCACGGTCTCGTTTGTGGCGACGTACAACCACAATGGCGTTGCCGGCGAACTTTGCGAGCACAGCCTGTTCACCCGGGTAGAGCGCCAGTGGTACTACGTGGGACCGGTGGCAATTTCCTAGGCGGGCCCGGTTCGTGGGGTATCGGTTCGTGGGGTATCGGGGACGATCTTGGTGCCCTCGAGGGTACCGGCGTCGCGCCACTGCTCAAGATGGGCGGCGTAGTCCATGAGCGGTCCGGGAAACACCGCACCGCGGGCGGCGAGCATCGTGCGCGCTCCCTCGCTGTTGCCGTAACTCGGCGTGCACCCCCGGTTGTAGCGAGCAAGTGGCCCTGACGCTTCCCACAAGATGTTGAGCCACTCGTCCTCGGCTTCGATGGTCGCCTCGATGGAGGCGTACCCCTCCTGTCGGCAGTGATCGATCAACCATGCGATGTGAGCGGTCGACTCCGACAGAAAGTGGACAAAGTTCAGGCCAAAGCCAGCCTGGACAAAGCTGACCACGAAAAAGTTCGGGTATTCGGCGGTGAGGATCCCGTGAAGTGAATGGGTGCCGTCGTGCCACCGGGCGCTCAACGGCACCCCATCGCGACCTACGGGGTCGAACTCCAGGCGATCGACGAGCCCGGTCGTGATTTCGAAACCCGAGGCGAACACCAACAGGTCGAGCGGGTACTCGGTTCCGGCCACCATCGGCCCACCGGAAGACATCTCCCGCACACCAAGGCCATCCGTGTCCACCAAGTGCACGTTCGGCTCGTTGAACGACGGAAGATAATCGTCGTGAAAACAAATGCGTTTGCAGTGTTTGCCATACCAGGGCTTAAGACGTTCGGCGGTGCTGGCATCGTCAATGACCTCGTCAATGCGTTGGCGAAAACCCTCCATGATCTCGAAGTCGATGGCTTCGAGCTCGGCCCGCTCCTCGTCGGATGCGGGCTCACGTTGGGTGTCCTCTCGTAGTACCTGTCCCCATCCGTCGGCCACCAAATCACGGTCCGGCTTATTGCCGGTGACCACTTCGGTGAAGTTGCGGGTGCGCTCGGCCTGCCACCCCGGCGGCAACGCACGGAACCAGTTTTCATCGATCCGCTGCTGGTTGCGCACGCCCACGGCCGATGGTGTTCGCTGAAACACGTACACCTCCTTCGCCGATCGAGCCAGCTGCGGCACCACCTGCACCGCCGTGGCGCCGGTGCCGATGATCCCGACGACCTTGTCGGCGAGGTGCGCCATTGGTTCCGTGGGGCTGCCGCCAGTGAACTCGTAGTCCCACCGCGAGGTGTGGAACGCCTTACCCGCAAAACGCTCGATGCCTTCGATGCCGGGCAGCTTGGCCTTGTGCATCAGGCCGCCAGCCGCGACAAAAAATTGGGTTCGGATCCGGTCGCCGCGTTTGGTGGTGAGGTCCCACTGATGGGCGTCGTCGTCCCAGATGAGCGACTCGACCTCGGTCTGGAATAGCGCGTGTTCATAGAGCCCAAAGTGCCGGCCGAGGAGTTGGCAATAGCCGAAGATCTCGGTGGCGCTGGCGTATTTTTCCGTCGGCATGTAGCCGGTCTCTTCGAGTAACGGGAGGTAAATGGTGGCGTCTACGTCGCACATACATCCGGGGTAACGGTTCCAATACCAGGTACCGCCGAAGTCGGCCGCCTTCTCGATGATCCGGAAGTTGGTGATACCTCGTCGGACCAGATTGATCGCGGCGAGCATTCCGGCGAACCCACCACCGAGAACCACGACCTCGACCGTCTCGACGAGTGGGTCGCGGGTGAACCCGGGGTCGGCCCACGGATCACGATCGAGGTCGTGCTCGCCGAGTGTGTGGTACTGAGACAGCCCCTCCTCCCGGAGCCGTTTCGTGCGTTCGGCTTCGTAGCGGGCCTTGGCCGCTTCGATCGGCGATGGATCCGGGCTGTTCATGGCATGCCTCCGAGGCGGGTGAGCGGAGAGATCGATGACGATCGCCGCGGATGCTGGATGGGCGTCAACCGGCGGTGAGGTTGAGACACGCTTTTTCCCCCTGAAAAAACCCGGTACGGAACGCTCGAACCCGGGCGAACGACGTGAGCGCCTCGGGGTTCGCCGACGACGGCTGCGGGCTGTACACAAGGTAGGTGATCACTGCTTCGTCGAGGTCGCCAGCCGACAACGAGAATGGCTCGGCTTTGCCGTCGACGTCGGTCTCGACGCCGTCAGCGAGGGCGCGGCTGAAGGAGCCGGAGAAACATGCCCCTTCGAGTTGGGCGATCTTGGTGGTGTCGTCGATCCCGTTTTGCGCTTGGATCGCCGCCACCCATTGTTTCGAGAGCAGCGTGGCCAATCCCCAGTCGCCAATCTCCCGGTAGACCGATTGCCCAAGTTGCTGATCGAACGCCACATACGAATCGGGCACGCAGACGAAAATTTCGTTGGCGAGCGCCTGCTCGCTCAATCGTTTCCCGTTGCACACCACCTCGTCAGTCGTGGCGTAGGGCTTCACCTCGCTGATCGGGTTGAAACGAAGACCGATGTCCTTTGCCCCGCTGGTCCAGTAGCCGTTGAGCAGCTTCGGCACCACCCGGATCAACTCCGCCGGGTCCATGTTCCCGCCCGTATCGGCTTCGTTCTGGGTGGCGAACCGCACCTCCGTCACATCGAGCGGACTATCCAACAGCGGGGCGCAAGCTTTCGCTCCACCGTCGAATCCCGTTTGGTACGCGTTCACTCGATCGAAGGCATTGCCGTGCGCCCCTTCTTCCACCGCCTCCACCCGACCGGGAGGATCGCGGAGATCGATGAGCGCCGACATCCCCCCTTCGAGTGCACCAGGGAGGAGTTCAAGCTTCTCGCTCTTGCCGTCGGCCACATGTTTGGTCCACGAACCAGCGAAACAGTCGGCCTGCTGTTCGGTAACGATCGTGGGCCGTTGGCCGAGGCCTTCCACCCGTCCTTGAATCACATGGCCGAACTCGTGCGCGAACACCAGCGCCACCGCGAACGAACCGAACTTCTCGTTAAGCGGGGGCACCAGCCCTTCGGCATCCCACGCCACGAGGTCGTCGGTATCGCAGTAGAACGCATTCCCGGCAACCTCCTCATACAACGGCACCTCGCCCCCGCACGAGGGGGGAGCTTGGGTAGAGCTGTACGGATGAAGCCCGCCAGAGAGCGGTTTGTAGGGCGTGCCGTACACCTGCTCGAACTCCGTAGACCAGTAGGCCTCGATGTCGGCCAATGCCAACTCCACGACTTCGTCGGCCGACAGCGCTCGACCACCTTCGGTCTGGCGCTGTGGCTCACCTTTGCTGTCGGACTCGACGTCGGCGCTCTCCTTCTCCGGCGTCGGGGCGTTGTTGTCTTTCACCGCCGGCGCCGCCGTGGCCACCGTGGCCACCGTGGCCGACGAAACCGCGGCGGCGGGGGCTGTCGTGGAGGCTGGGGCCGCCACCGGGGGGGCGGCCGCGGAACATGCCACCGAGGCGAGTACTGCCGTACCAACGAGGAGGGATGTGACGAACAGGCGCATGATGTTCTCCGAGCTCGGCCTGAAGAGAATCGGACCGCACATCTGACGATCCGTCAGATGTGCCTACCCTATCGCTCTGGACGAATCCGCCTCGTGCCGCGTCTCGTGAATGCAGCAGCGCAATCGGTCAGCAACGCCAGTTTCGCTGTACGCGTCGTCGGGTGCCGCCTTGTTCCTGATCGGAGGCCAGAACCTATTGCCCGCGACGACTACTCGCACCAGGTGGGATTGAAGATGCCGATGTGCTGGGTTTGGGTGGAGTTGAAGTTGGCCTGGGCGTAGACGATCGTGAGAGTGTCCACCTGACCCGTGACCTCCACATCCACGTTGCCATTGGTAGTACCAGAACCGGCATCGCCGGTGGTCAGGTTGCCGTTCCACGGATTCGTTCCTTGAACGTTTGGCCCCACAAAGCTGGAGCCAATCACGGGGGCGGGACCCGGACCCGTCGCCGTAACGGTGAGAACGTCCTGCCATCCGCCAGTATTTGCGTCGACGTCGGTGAGCGTGAAACACGGGTCACTGATGGTCTGGGAGAACGAAAAGACGATTGTCTGGGTGGAATTGGCGGCCGCGAGGGGCGCTCCCCATTCCAGCCGGAGATACGGGGAGAGGCTGCCCGACGTACCACCGTTGATCCGGTTTGAGTTCGCACCGGGGGCGGTGCCCGTGGAAGAGAATGTTTGGGTGACGGTCACCGCGCCGACGACCGTCGAGACAGGCGTATCGCCGGGGTTATAGAACACGTCCCAATCCAGCACCGAAGGCGTCAGGCAGGTACCGGTGCACGCCGCCGCCGCTGACGTGATGGCCGGAGCAATCCACACGCCGCCAGCCACCGCGGCGGCGCTTGCGATCAACCTGCGGCGGTTGATGCCGACGGTGACCTCGTCTGCATGGTCGCTGTTCATGAGTCGCTCCTAGATGTTGCCGCCGGCCCGCTGCCGCCTTTGCAGACTCTACTGCCGTTCGGGATCTACATGAAGCTTTGATGACCGAACGGAACCATTGGAGGCGCGGTCGAGTCGGTCGCGGACTGCGGCGGCGAGTCCGCCCCCAGACGGTGGGATCACGATTAGGGCATCGAGCCCGAGCCGATCGGCCTGGCGGAGTCGGTCGTAAAGCACCGCGGCGAAATGGGCGGCAGCACCTGCTGGCTCCAGTTCCACGACGTCGACCGGGAGGGAGTCGAGCACCGTGGGGGCCACCACACCGATGCGGAGCGCGGGACGTTCGGACGTGAGCCGGTGAACCGTGACGAGCAGCGCGTCTGCGTCCGCAACCAACCGAACCTCGGCTGCGGGCGCATAGTGCGCGGCCAGTGTCCCCGGTGCGGCCGTCGTGGTTCCCTGCGCCCCGGACCATCCCGCCCCGAGGTCGACGGCGGCCAGCCCAAGCACGTCGGCGAGATCATCCACCGTCACGCCACCGAGCCGAAGCACATCGGGGCGATCGCCGGTGAGGTCGATGATGGTGGACTCCACTCCCACGTCGCAGGGGCCGCCGTCGAGGATCAGGTCGACATCAGTTCCGAGGTCGGCATACACATGGGCGGCGGTGGTGGGGCTGACCCGCCCAAATCGGTTGGCCGACGGTGCGGCGATACCTCCACCGAACGCCGCCAGAAGTTTCCGCGCCACGGGGTGCGATGGAACACGAATCGCCACCGTAGAGCGACCGCCGGTTACGCCATCAACAACACGGTCGGATCGACGAAGCACCAGTGTGAGTGGCCCCGGCCAGAACGCATCGGCGAGCAACGTGGCCTCCGGAGGCACGTCGACGGCCCAATGCAAAAGCTGTCCGGCGTCGGAGAGATGCACGATCAGCGGATGACCCGGGGGTCGACCCTTTACGGCGAACACCTTGGCAACCGCAGCATCGTTACTGGCATCGGCTCCAAGGCCGTAGACCGTCTCCGTGGGGAACGCCACCAGCCCGCCATGGCGGAGGGTGTCGACGGCATGCTCGATCACCCCGTCCGGCACCCGGTCGACACCTCGGGACTCGTGAAGACTGGCGGGTTCGTTCACCGTTCACCTTCGGCCACGACCACCACGACTCGTGATCGACGCCCCAGTCCGTCGTCCTGTCGCTGCGGTCCACGATCACGACTGGCGACAAGGACCCCCGCCACTGCCGCTGCTCCCGACGGTGCACAAACCACCCCGTTGTCGGCGAGCAATTCGACCGCCCGTTCGGCGTCGGCATCATCTACCGCCACGAAACCATCGAAGGCATCGGCCACGATCTCCCATGCATGGGGTGAGGGCAGCCCCCGCGCCAACGAGCCCATGACGGACGCTGCCGCTGATGGCATAGACACTCGCCGGCCGGCCAGGGCTGACTCACTGAAACAGGCGGCGAGAGCCGGCTCGGCGCCGACTAGGGTTGTCTGGTTTTCGAAATCCCCCTGTTCATCGATCACCCGATAGCGCAACGCCGCTGCCGCAGCGAGCGATCCGGTGCCCAGCGACATCACGACGGTATCCATCAACGGTTGCCCGTCGGACGGGGAGGCGCGGCGTCGCAGTTCGTCATCGATCTCTTCGAAGACGGTGACCGATCCCTCCGCCACCCAGCGCGGCACCTCGACATATCCCTCCCACGAGGAGTCGGAGAGCACGACGGTGGCGGGATCCGTGTCGGCTGCGGCCAGCGCCAGCGCGTCGTCGTAGCGGAGACCTTTGGCGACTACGTCGGCGCCCGCCGCCCGAAGGGCATCCATGCGTTGCGGAGAGATGCCCTCAGGGACATAGGCCGTGCAGGACAGGCCGAGCCACGTAGCCGCCGTCGATGCGGCGACGCCGAACTCGCCATCGCTCACCACGACGACCCGAGCCTCGGCCACCGGCGCCAATCGTTGGCGAAGTTCGGCCGTATCGTCCCAATGGCCGGGGCGCCTCCCGAGTCGGGCGAGCATCATGCGGTAAAGCGCCCAGGATGCCCCGAGGATGTCGAAGGAGCACAGACCCATACGTGCGCTTTCGTCCTTCACCCACAGGTCGCCGATCCCCAGCTCCGCCGCCAGCTCAGGAAGGTGAAGCAACGGCGTGGCGGCGTAGTTGGGAAGCCGTTCGTGGAAGGCTCGGGGATAGTTGACAACCGACGTTCGCTGTGGCGTCCCCCGAAGGGGGTTGTGCGTGTAGCCCGAGCGCATTGCGCCAGCGTAGGCACCACGACCGGTCTGGAGGTATCGGTCACAAGGTACCGGTGCGCTTCGACGGGTGTAGCACCATCGGCGCTTTCGTCGTCCCGCTAATCACGGTGGACACAAGGCGTTGTACCGGTCCGGTGCATTCGAATCGTTCGACTCGCGCTGCCAACTCCTCCAATACGATCCGGCCTTCCATTCTGGCCAAGGCGGCGCCGATACAGAAGTGGGTGCCGAATCCGAACGCCAACTGTGGATTCGGATTCCTTCGGAGATCGAGGGTGTGGGCGGTAGCGCCAAAAACGACCTCATCACGATTCGCGGCGGCATAGAGCAGTTGCAGTGCCTCCCCCGCCGCGACCGCCTGCCCACCCAGTTCCGTATCGACGGTGGCCGTTCGGCAAAACCCGGTGACGGGCGTGGTCCATCGGAGAAGCTCCTCGACCGCAACAGGGATGTCATTGGGTTGACGAACAAGATCGGTCCAGGACTGCGGGTGCTGGGCCAAGGCCACGAGTCCACCACTCACCAGGTTTCGGGTGGTCTCGTTGCCGGCGACAAGAAGCTGGCCACAGAACATCATCAGTTCGCCGTCATCGAGCCGATCCCCATCGATCTCCACCGTGGCCAACAGCGATACCAGGTCGTCGAGCGGACGCACTCGCCGTTCGGCGATCACCTCGAGAAAATAGAGCGCCATCTCCGTTGCGATGGCGATGTTCACATCGGTCTCGACCGTCGCAAGCGCAATGAGGGCATCGGTCCATCGCTGAAAACGCGGCCAGTCGGCCTCAGGTACACCGAGGAGGTCGGCAATCACCAAAAGCGGGAACGGCACGGAAAGATCGGCGACGATGTCCACCTCGACGCCCATCGGCAGTTCGTCGAGCAAGGCCCGCAATCGACGGCGGATCGGGTCCTCCAATGCTCGTATCCGTGAGGGGGCGAAGGCCGGTTGGACCAACCCGCGGTAACGGCTGTGCTCCGGCGGATCGACGTAGAGCAGCGCTCCGGGCTGTTCGGGAAGCTGGCGCCCGATGTCTCGCAAGAGGATGCCCTGGCCCGAACAGAACGTGCTTGCGTCCTTTGATACGGCCAGCACATCGGCGTGCCGGGTGACGGCCCAGAACCCCACCTCGTTGTTCCACGCCATCGGTGCTTCCCTACGCAGCCGAGTAAACGTCGGGTAAGGGTCACCGGCGTAGAACGCCGGATCACTCAACGCCGCGGCGAGTGCTTCCCCTGGTCGCGGTTCGTTCATCGCTGACATCACCCGCACCGTACCAACGGCGCGTACGTCGGGCGGGCGGACCAATTGAGGTGGCGTCGGACCATTTCCCCAGAAACAACATTTGCCCCACCGTCCTCACGGAGACCATGATCCCCGTGTCAATCGTTGAGCCCTTTGAGTCACGGAGCCATCTTTCTCCCCGTACGCACCGCTCGACACCACCGTTCCTTTGCGATTAGATTACGAACATGTCGCTTCAGCGACACTTTGTCTGATTTGTGCCACCTGATCTCCGAGCCCGTCTGATCTCCGCCTGATGCCGCCCCGCTTTCCGTTGACCACCGCCCGCCGACCCCGCCGACCCCGGCGCGCCTCGCGCCGTCATGTCTCGCTCCACCAGGTCGCCTTTGTCTGCGTCACGTTGTTCGGGCTCGCGATACCGCCCGGCGTCGCCAACGCCGCCGACCCCGTCAAACCGTCGACTGCGGGTGAAGCACGCGACCGACGCGACCAAGTTCGACGAGAACAAGCCGAGATCGCCAGCCAGCTCAAGCCTCTCGAAGCTACCGAAGACGAGCTTGAACAAGCCCTCACGTTGATCAGCACCCACGTGCAAGCCCAGCAACGGAGGGTCTCCGACACGAGCAAGGCCGCCGAGGATGCCGGCCGTCTCGCCCGCGATCTTGCCGACGAGGTGCGTGGTCTCGAGGTTGGGATTCGGGATCTCGAATACCAGGTGCGGGAGCGGGCCATCGCCGCCTACGTCGCCCCCGGCGGTCGCAACAGCAACGAAGAACTCCTGCTGCGTTCACAGGACCTCACCACCGCCGAGCGTCAACGGGCTTTGCTTTCCGAGGTCAACGGCAGCGATGCCGACTCCCGAGACCGATTGCGTTCTCAACGCCTACGGCTTGCCGACATCCGCGTGCAGGCCGACGGGGCGGCGGTCGAGTCCGCCGAAAAGCGGGCCGAAGCCGAAGATGAGCTGAAGGTGCTCGCCGAGGCACACGAACAGCAACGCGTGATCAAGGCGGCAATCGACCAGCGAATCGCCGACTACAAAATCCACGCCATGCAGCTTCTCAAGGAAGACGCCGACCTCGAAAAGATCATCACCAACCTCACCTATCGCACGCAGGTACAGGCCAACGGGCCACCTCGTAACGCCGAAATCGGCACGGACGCGGCCGGCAACGTTGTGCGGACCGTCGGTCCCGGCGGGATGATCGCACCGATGGCCGGCCGGCTCACCCAAGGTTTCGGCGGCCGCGGCGGCCACCCCGGTATCGATGTTGCCGCTCCGATGAACACCCCGATCTACGCCGCCAAGGGCGGCGAGGTGATCTTTGCCGGCTGGAACAACGGCGGTTACGGCAACCTCGTGATGATCGACCATGGCGACGGCATCATCACCGCCTATGCCCACCAGAACCGAGTGGGCGTATCGATGGGCCAAGAAGTCGTGCAAGGCCAGTTGATCGGCTACGAAGGCACCACCGGTTACTCCACCGGTCCCCATCTGCACTTCGAAGTGCGGATCGGCGGAGGCAAGGCCAACCCCTTCAACTACATACCCGGTTAGCTCGAGATCCCGGTTAGCTAGGTGGCCCGCCTCCGTATTGCCGGCCGGACGGGTCGGCCATACCAGCGGTGCTGCGCTTCTTGGCCTGCAAGAACACGAAGAGCCCACCCCCCGCGATGATCACGCACACGAGCAGGAACACCACGAGCCCGGCGCTGCTCGGCTCGCCCCCGGCAGCCGTGGTGATCGGAACGGTGGTGGAAACGCCGGATACCTGCGCCAGAATCGATGGAGACATAACCAGACCGTACTCCCGACCGCTCAAAGCACGATAGTGCCGTACATTTCGCCGAGCGGGTCAGCAATCAGTTCGAGTCGGGCACCGTCGGGATCGCGGAAGTACAGCGACGTTCCGCTGACGTGATCGCAGTGCACGCCAGCCGCCTCAAGTTTGGCTCGAAGGTGCGCCCACCGCTCCGGCTCCACGGAAATAGCGAGGTGGTGGAGGCCGCCGAACACCTCGGCATACGGCGTCACGTCAACCCCGGGGAGATCGAAGAAGGCAATGGCATTCCCGTGGCCGAGGTCGAAGAAGAAGTGGGTGGATCCTGGGTAGTCGCGGTTCTCGAACATGTCGGTGAGCGGCATCTCGAGCAGGTCCTGGTAGAAGTGCACCGTGCGGGCCACGTCGGCCACCACCAAGGCGACGTGGTGCACGCCGCGTGTGCTGCTCGCAGGCCGCTCCCCCTTCGGCCGAAGATGGGCGGCTCGCAACGCATCCCGAGCGGCGGTGAGGGTGGCTCGTTCCTGGGCATCGGGTTCGGTCACGTCGGGCTCCGTAGGTAGGTGGCGGCTCGGGAAGCTGTGGACTGCATCGCCTCTACCGACAGTTCAGCACCTCTGCGGGTCGCCGTGACGTACCGAGCCCCGGCCGCGGAGCCCCGGCCGCGGTGAAACGCACGGCATCACCCTCGTCGAGCCGACCGATGCCCTCCATCTGGGCTGCCCCGCCAGCATGGAACGGATAGGCGAATGGCGCCGCGGCGTCACCCCGATCGTGGCTGGATGCACCCACATCTGCACGAAGTGGGCGCCGTCCGCATTCGACGGGTTCTCTCCAACGACGGGTGGAAACGATCCCTCGCCCGTCGAAGGTCGATCTGTGGAAAGGGGCTCGCTTATCGGTTCCATCATCTCACTGCGTCGCCAAGAACGACCAGATCTCGGCGCTCGAATCGAGGCCCTGGTAGGGCTCGCCGCTCGGGGCCGACCCCTGCCCTGCCGGACGGCCCGGGTGACCCATCCACGCGTGGCTGGCGCCCTCGATCTTGAGGAGCCGTACGTGCACCTCAGGAGGACAGCGATCCCACTCGATGGTCGTGATCGGGCCGGTCTGAGTGTCGGTGTGCGTGGGTGCACATCCCACACCCGTGGCGAACATGCGCGTGGAATCCATGGCGGCTCGGGCGCCGGTCCCGGAAATGCTCTTGGCTCCACGCCCGCCATCGAACGGCGCATTCTTGTCGGCGGTCCCGTGGATGTGAAGGGCGGAGACTGGCCGGCTGGGCGTGCAACTGTCGAGGGCAATCCATCCCGCCTGCAACCCGATGGCTCGAATCTTGTCGGGCCGTTCGCAGGCGAGCCGATAGCTCATGATCCCGCCGTTGGAATGGCCGGCGGCGAATACCCGGGTGGCGTCGACGGCATACTCGGCCACCAACTTCTCGATGAGCGCGACGAGAAACCCCACATCATCGACGTTGTCGCGAGCGGAGTTTCCGCAGCAATCTCCCCCGTTCCACGTTCGACCATCAGGCGTGATCTTCACTTCCAGCGGTATCCCATCGGGGTAGACCACCAGGAACTGGTTGGCCTCAGCGATGCCGTCGAAGCCGGAATTGAACTGAAACTGCTTGCCCCAACCGGTGCCTCCGTGCAGGGCCAACAACAGCGGTGCGGGTGTGTTGGCGTTGACCGAGAAGGGCACGTAGATGCGGTAGGTGCGGTCCCTTCCATCGGCGGTACGCAGCGTGCCGTCGACCGTCTTGCCGATGGCCCGAACCGCAGGCTTCGCCGGCATCGTTCCGCCGGGCGCGGTGGTGGCCGGCGTTGTGCTGCCGGGTGTCGATGCATCCGACGCACCGGGATTGGGCCCGCAGCCGCCGATGGCCAAGGGAAACAGTGCTGCGGCAAACACGAGGAAAACCAGTGCCCGTGGTCGCAGAAGTGGAAGGGCAGGGGATGTTTGCGGTGGTGTCGCCATGCCCCTCCTGTCGGCTCGGTTACGTCAAGCGGTTCACGGTTTGCGAGCCTACGCTGGGGGTACGATCGCTCGACCCTACAGCTGCGTTCTAGCGGGACGTCTTGGGGTGCACCGTCGATCGGCTCTGCCCGGAGTCGTCGCCCCTGTGGTGTTCGCTGTCGTCCGGACCTACCCGATTGATGTTCACGAGTGATGACGGCAAGCCCGACGGCAAGCCCGACGGCGAGCCCAACAGCAAGCCCGACAGCCGGTCGACGCTGCTCGGCTCGTTGAACTTCTACCCGGCCGACGTCGACACCTTTTGCCCCGCCGTTGTTGCCGCCGGCGGTCAGCCGTTGATCGAGCCTCGGGATGAGCCGGTGGGGTATGCGGGAGCTCGTCATTGAGGATCCCGATGGCTACATCCTCAACTTCGGTGAAGCGACCGGGGCTTCGGGGAATGCGGGGGCTTCGGGGAGATCAGGATCAACCGGCGCTTCCTACTCCGACCTCACGGACGCGCTCGTGCAGTCATCGCCGGTGGGGATCATGGTGATCGATGAGATCGGCAACTTCACCTTCACCAGTCCCGCCCTCGAAGAACTCACCGGCTACGGATTCGGTGACGTGGTGGGCACCAACGTGATGAGCTATCTCCACCCCGCTGCGGTGGAGGGGTTGATCGAGTCCGTCGCCTACGTGCAGGCCTATCCCGACCTGGTGATGGGGCCGGCATCCATGGCCTTCATCCCCAAGGACGGCGAATCGCGCATTCTCGAGGTGTACGGCCGAAACAAATTCGACGACCCTCGCGTGAACGGGCTGATCGTCGCCGTGCGCGACAACACCACGCAGTATCAGGTGAACGACGCGCTCATCGCGTTCACCCAACGAGGCGAAACCGACGAGGCGCTCAGTCTTCTCTGCGCCGCCCTCCTCGGCCTCCCGATCCGCGGGCGCACCGCAATCATTTCCGCGTCGAACGGTTGTCAACTCGCCAACGTCGGCTTCCCCGAGCACCTCCTCGCCGAGGAGGGCGACGGCCCCTGGCGGCGGGCCCTCGAATCGGGGGTCGCGCAGATGCCCCCTGACCTTGACGGCTATCCCCGCGGCCTCGCCAAAGCCGCTACGCAAGCATCGATTCCCACCATCTGGGCCCTCCCGATTCTCCTCCGGGCCGGTCCGGCACGGTCGGCACGATTGCCTGCGATGTGGTCGCCCGATCAGAGCCTGGCGACGCCAGCCTCAATGAAACGCTTACGCTGACCAACGTGGCCCGCCGACTCGCCGGCGCCGTGCGCGAGGGCGACCAACTCGGCCGCGTGGGGGGCGACGAGTTCGTCTTGCGATGCCTCGATCCGATTGATCGAGCCGGCGCCGAAGGTGCGGCCAACCGGTTGCTGGCGGCGTTGGCCGAGCCAATCGCTGTTTCGGTGGACGGCGAACTAGCAGGCGCGATGGTCAGTGTCGGCGCTTCGATCGGAATTGCGCTCGCCACGTCCGGATCCGGCGCCGACATTGGTGGCGACTTCACGGAGGAAGCCGACCTCGTGCATCGAGCCGACGCCGCGCTCTACGACGCCAAACGTGCCGGTCGGGAGCGTTGGCGCGTCGCGAATTGAGTGCGTCGGCATCCGCTCACCGGCTCCACAGACGGTGGTGCGTATCGACACACCAACGCTCGATGGTCGCACGGTCTGCGTGCGGCCGGATCGACGCGTCGGCTTCCAATGAGGCCAACTGAGCGTCGAGGTCGAGGCAACGGTCCCACCATGCCTCGACCGCCACATCACCGCGGCGCACCGCCCGCAGCCATTCCGCTGGCTCGCCCCCCACGGGCAGGGCCAACCCGCCAGTCGTGAGCAATTCCACCCCCTGAAACCCAAGTCGGGCCGCATGCATCGCGTACTTCGTGTCGTACCCGTGAGTGGCGATGAGCTCCCCGCGGCCTCCCCCGCCGCGTTGGCCATGACCGCCGCCGCGCAGCCGAGCAACCGGCGGGCCTGGCTCTCCATGTAACCCCGGTACCGCGGAATCACGTGACGGCCGACGAATGCTGCGCCGAGCGATTGCAGCTCCGCGCCTTCCAACGTGGTTTCGATCACAGGCGCCCAGAGCACCATCAGGATCGACGGGTTGCCCGACGCCGCGAGCCGCACGAATCGCCGCAACGAATGCAAGGTGCGATCGATGTCGCCGGGGCCGGAGCGGGACCCCTCCGGCTGGGTGCGTTGCATCACGGTTCCGAACCCGCGGTCGTCGAGCCCGAGCACCTGGGTGGCCGGCTCGACGACGATGCCGATGAGATCGAGGTCCTCACCTCCCGGAATGCCGGTTCCGTGCGCGGTGGAACCAACCTCCACGATCAGAATGGTGTCGCTCGGCAGCGGTGGGAGTTCGAGGGGCATGCCGGCATCGTGGCATCCCCTACGTTCTTCGCCAACCGGGTTCTCGGAGACCGGTTTGCCACGGCACCGAGAACGTTTGTATCGCCGTACTCAGCTCGTCGTGACCGATGCATCGACCGGTCGCCGCCCTTGACGCGGGTTCGGGCCGGCCACGATCACGTTGCGTCCGGTGGGATCACTGAAGTCGAGATGGGGTGTTCCTTCGGGGAACGCGCTCGCCAGGGCCCCTCGCCGGATGGCTGGCCCCATCGCTCGCAGTGCCCCACAAACCCCGGCAAACGCCACTCGATCCCTGTTTGACCAGTCAAAGCCGAACCGTCGGCGCACAATGTCGGGCATGGCGCCATAGACCAAGATTCGCAACAACTCGGACCCGAGGTGGTTGGCCAACCCGCTCAACGGCGCGAGCAACCCGGAGAGCTTGATCTCCTCCGATCGGGCGCCCGGGTTCGACGACGGGTCGAGCACCCACGTGACGGCCGGCGTGAGCTCGAGCTCAGTGCGGCATATCTGATCGAAACGAGTGCGGAAATCGGTGAGCGTCGCCGGAACCGGCCGGTCGCTGACGCCATAACGCCGGTACCAGGTGACCGTCTCGGCGTAGAGCTGTTCCTGTTCGGCCCGCCGCAACGGGCGGGCGAAGTACAGCTCGTGGGCCCGGAAGAACTCCCAGGTGAAGGTGGCGTGGGCCCACCAGAATACGTCAGGGTCGAGCGCGTGATAACGCTTCCCGTTGTGGTCAGTTCCCTTGATATCGGGGTGAAAGTCGCGAATCGTACGTCCCCGCGCATCACCCTCGGTTTCGTCCGAAGCGAAGATGCTGCCCCAGATGTAGGGGATCGAACGAAAGATACGGTCGAAGGGATCGTCGAAGAAGTTGGAGTGGTCGGTGACGCCGGCACCGAGCCCGGGAAGCATCAACTGCATGATCCCCGCCGCGGTACCGGGCATCAGGCCGCGAGGATCCCCGGCGACCGACCAGAGGAGCGAACCGGGCCCGAGCGGCGCCCCTTCGGCCTGCGATCGTGGTGTTGCGCTCATGTGGTGCCTCCAAGAATTGAGCGCACATGGGTGCGCACCTGTGACTGCGTGACCGGCGCCGGCGCAGTGGCAGCCAACACCGCGAATCCAAACATCGACGCAACAATGGAGAGGGCGCGGCGCTCGTCAGCACCGAATGATCGGATGATCGTGACCACGCCAACGTCGTTGACCGTTCGCCCTCGCCGATGGAGCGCCAAGCGCACCTCCACCATCCCGAGGAATTCGCGAGACGAAACGGTCACGAGCTCAAACAGGAAGACGGTGCAGGCGTCGACCATCGAACGTTTGCCGGCGCGGGCGCTGTCGGCGAGCGTGCGCAGGCGGTCGTCGAAGGCGTCGAGGTACTGCGTCGCGGCGGCGACCATCAAGTCCTCCACCTTCGGGAAGTGGTACGAAACTCGCGCCAGAGGCACCCCCGCCGCTTCGGCCACCGATCGATGGGTGAGGGCATCCACACCGTCCGCGACGATCACCTGCGATGCGGCGTCGAGAATCGCCCGGCGGCTGGCGTCCCCGCGTTCTCGTCTGCCGTCCGGCGCGAGGATCGTGTTCTCCGACATAACTGAACACATTTACAGATAGTTTGTTTGGAGGCAACTTTCTCGTTCCGGCAGCCCGTGACGGAGTGCGTAAGGCGGAACACAAACGGCCATCCCGACCGAGCATGCTTGCGAGGTCAGGGAGGGCCAGCTCGTGGAGGTGATACGACTGCTTTCAGACCGGGCGCCTGTTCGATCTGACCTCCGTGGGTAGGGTGGGCGTCATGCCGCGCAAGGTCTGGACCGCCGCCGAACTCGACCAAATGTCGCCGGGCGAGATCGACGCACTCTTCGAGGCGAGCATCATCCGAGATCTCAGCGAGATCCCACCAGCGTTCCTCTCCAAGGTGCGCGACAGGGTCCAGGCCAGGATCGACGCTGAGGAATCCTCGCCCCGGTGACGTCGGGCCGCAGGTCGGTCCGCATCACGGCTTCGTTCTTCGACGACCTCGGTGCGCAGCTGCCACATGAGCGCGGTCCAATGGGTGAGCCGTCGGCAAACGACTTCCAGGTGTACGAGCTCCTTCGGATCGTCGACCGGATCGCGGTCGAGTGGGAATCGTTGCCCGAGCTGATCACGGGACGACCGGACTATCGAGTTCTCAGCGCAGGAGGCGTCCTGGTTCCCGTGTTCACCGTCGTCGCGCAGCTCGCAGCAGATGGCGCGATCGACTTCGTCGAGTTCGACATCGACATGGGTGTTCCCTGGGAGTGACGCATGCTGCCGGCAGCGCTTCGACATTGCCGTCAACCGGTCGAGCCCTCGCCGCTCGATTGCGTCCCCGCAGACGGAACGGACATCGTCGATGTCCAGAAGGAGATCAGACATTTGAACGCCGTTCAAGACCATGTCGCAATAGTGGTCGATGTACCGCAGCAGCTGCGATCCGCCCCTGGGGGTGGCAAGGATTCGATCGAGGTCACCAGCCGCGTCGAACGTCCCGCCCGCCGGATCTGGCATCTCACGTACGACGGTACCGCGGTTGTCGCGCAGCTCGATCCAGATCCCCATCACGCGATGCTCGCGCACGGCCAGCGACCGAGTGCGCTCGAGATCTGAAGACACTCTTTCAAACGAGCCGTGACCAGGGGCGACGTTGGGACTTTCACAACGGAGTGGAGGTGATGGGGCTCGAACCCTCATCGCCCACGCACGGACGCCTTGGCCTCCGTGGCCCCGAACGGGCACAGCGCAGCGGAGACAACGCGGCCATCCCGACCGAGCATGCTTGCGAGGTCAGGGAGGGCCAGCTCGTGGGCGATAGGGGACTCGAACCCATGACCTCTGCCGTGTAAAAGCGGGAGGGCGTGTTGGGCCGTGTTGGGAAGCTCGCGTACGTCCAGGTCAGAGGTGGTTTTCGTCCGGGCGGTATCAGCCCGCTTTGGCCTGTTTCGGCCAGTCCCGCGGGGTTTTCGCGGGGGCCGGCGCCGGCTTCGCCGCCTCGCCCGAAAATGGCAATACCCCGGGCGCATGCCACGAGAGCATTGGCGACACCGGGGAATTGCCGGCAGGTTACCCTCACACGGCCATGTCCTTCAACCCCTCTTTCGAGAAGGCCATCTCGACGCCCCGCCTCACCACCTACCGCGACGAAGCGGCAAACGACGACCATGCTTGGGCGCTCTACCGCTGGAACATCGAGTTGGTTGCCGCGCTGGGACCCCTCACATGCGACCTCGAGGTCACACTTCGGAACACGATCCACAACCAGCTCACGGACCATTTCGGCCACGAGGACTGGTGGTCGAACCCGAAGCTGATCCTGGATGACGTTACGACCGAGACCCTCACAGACGCGGTCCGGAGGCACCAGAAGAAGATCGCCAAAGGGACCGTGGGCGCCGGCAGGGTGGTAGCGGACCTCATGCTCGGCACCTGGGTGATGCTGCTCGGGCGCGGTGGGACCTCGTCGCTCGGGCGGCCCATCGACTACGACGCGAACCTCTGGCGCCCCGCCCTCAGGTTCGGATTCGCTACTGGGTCCACGACGGCTTCTGGGCGGGAGCGCCGGCCAACTCGCGATGCCGTCCACTCCCGAGCGGCCAGCTTCCAGAAGCTCCGCAACCGTGCCGCACACCACGAACCAATCATGAACGGCATCCTGTCGCCCGGCACCACGACCAAGGTCCCGCTCGTCGTTGTCTGGGACCAAGCAGTCGAATTGCTCGGCTGGATGAACCCCGCCCTCGCCGAGCACCACCGGGCCGCGAACGCTCTGCCGACGGTGTTCCAGGCTCGCCCCTGAGTCCCTCGGCGCCTGGAGCCGACTCCGGCGCCTCGAGACTCTACGCCGCGTTCTGATGCCTGACTTTGAGAGAATCTCGTTACACTTTCCTCTTATCAGTACGGCTCAAGGCGTTCGCGACCATGTCGACCTCAGCCCGGTCCGGGCCTTCATCTGGGCGACCGAGATTCCCGGCCCTCGACGCGCGGTCGAGTGCGAAATGTCCCGACTGGCGGCAGGGGGCGAGATCGTTCGCGTCCGCAAGGGCCTCTACTGGAAGGGGCCCAAGACGCGCGTCGGCATGCCGCTACCCCGGCCCGCCGAAGTCGCTATCGAAGTCGCTGGGGTCGGTTCCGGCCCCGCCGATATCTCCGCGGCTCACGCGCTCGGACTCTCCACACAGGTCCCCGCCATCGAGGTCGTCGCGGTACCTGGTCGCATCCCGGCGCCGATTCGAGGCGTCCGTTTCGTCTCGCGCTCGGCCGAACGCCGCTTCCTCAGGCTACGGCCGATCGAGATCGCGCTCCTCGAAGTCCTGAGAGCCGGTCCAGCTGTGATCGAGGTTCCTTGGGCAAGAGTCGCCGAGATCGCGAAGCGCCTCGAGCGCGCCGGCAAGATCCGCGCCGACGTGATCGGTGAGCAGATCCATCACGAACACCACGTCGCGACGCGAGAGCGGTGGGCCCAGCTCGGCCTCGTCGCATCAGTCTCCGCATGAGTCGCTCCTCCGTTCAGATGCTCGCAAATCGGATTGCTGCGGCAACCTCTTCGCTCTCGAGCTTGTGCTGCGGCGGTGCGTGGCGCGTGGCGTCGATGTCCTTGCTGAACCGCAGGTGGCCGTGTGCGTGCCGCAGCACGAAACCGCCCTTGAAGACCAGCTGTCCAGGAAAGGTCGCCGACAGCTGGCCGGCGAGCGTGACGAGCGCGAAGTCGCGCACGGCGAAGGCGGTGCCGCCCGGCATCTCCTCGAGCATCTCGGCGAGCTCATAGACGCCACCCCAGAGACGATTCGGCCCTCCGGCGCTCATGGCAACGTCTCGGGCTCGAGAACGGCGTTGACCACGACTCGCCAGGTGCTGTCGACCGGCCCGGAAGGCGAGCCGCCGGGCCTCATCAGCACCGGGGTCCGGTTCGTGCCGACGAGGTCACGGTAGGGCGCAGCGGCGTCAGCTCCGAAGAATCGTTCGACCAGCTCGCCATCGCAGCCGAGCTCTTCGCCTTGACCGAACGCGAGGCCGCTCTGGTCGGACAACTCGTGCGAGGTCGAGCGCTGTGGCGTCTGCAGCACCGCGGCGCGGTCGTCCAGGGCCTGCTGACTGCCCGTGAGCGCCAGCTCTTTGACACCGACGCCGCGATGGCCGCATGAGGAGATGCCGCAGATGAGTACCGACCACCCGCACCGGTGGGACATCGGCGAGGTCCTCGACCGCACCGATCTCGCCGCGATCCTCGAGGAGCACTCCGACTCGATCGGCACACCACGCGGTCGACGCTGGCGGTGCCCCGTACCCGACCACGCCGACAACCACGCCTCGGTGAGCATGTACACCGACGGGCGCGGCCACCAACGCTGGCGGTGCTGGTCGGGAGACGACACCCACCGAGGCGATGCCATCGACCTCGTCATGGTCACCCGCCGCGGCGACCGCGGCGCCGCCATCGAACACCTTGCTCACGAGCTGGCCTACGACCCAACGAGCCGCTCCCTGCCCCTCTGCCACGTAAGGCCGCTCACACCAACAGCTCGCGGCCCCTGTCGCCCGAGGTCGTGCGGTACGTCTCACGGTGCGCCGAGCGACTGTGGCAACGCGACATGCTGCCCGTCCGCAAGTGGCTTGCCGCACGCGGCTTCACCAAGGAGGTTCTCGAAGCCAACCACGTCGGGGCGGACCCTGGTCGTCAGAGAATGAGCCGGCCACCCGGCTTGCCGCGCGGCGACGGTCTGGCTGCAGTGTTCCCCGCGCTCGATCCGAACGGGGTCGTCCGCTACGCGCAGACCCGGTACCTCCACCCGAGCCCCGGCGGGCCCAAGTTCGACAACCCATCTACCTCGATGGGTTCGAACCCCCGACTCGCGTGGACCGCGCCGTCGGGCGACGTGCGTCGCCCCGGAACGCTCATCGTGTGCGAAGGGATCCCCGACGCGCTCACTGCGGCTCAGTACGGCTTCCAGTCCGCCGCGGTACTCGGTTCGCAGTACCCCGACCACAGCGTCGCCACGCGCCTAGCCGCCTATGGCGAACGCGAACCGATGGCCATCGTGGCTGTCATCGACGCAGACGACGCCGGCCGCAACTTCGGCCAACGACTCGGCGAGCTCATCGCCGAGTCCGGCATCGACCTTCGGATCGTCGAACCACCCACCGCTGGCCACGACCTCAACGACTGGGCACGCGAGAGCCCCGACTGGATCGCACCCGCCGCGCACATCACCGCCGACATCGACCTACGGGACCACGAACCCACGAGCACGATGGAGGTCACGACCCCGTGAACGTCATCACTCTCACCGGACACCTCATCGACGACCCGGCCCGCACCGATACTGGCAAGGGCGTCAAGGCCACCTTCCATCTCGACGTCGACGGCCGACGTCGACTGCGCCTGCCCGTCACAACCTGGAACCAGCTCGCCGGGACGTGTGCGACGCACCTCACCCGCGGTCGGCACGTCGCTGTCTCGGGCCGGCTCGACCACAACGAGTTCACCGGCCACGACGGCAAGAAGCGCGACCGCTGGGAGATCACCGCCACAGCCGTGACCTTCCTCGACGGTCCACCCGACGGCGCGGCCACCACTACCGCCCAGACCACGACGCGACGCCTCAGCGCGGTGCGAGGCTCGGCCGGCTGAGCAGGCGGTGCAGCTCGTTCAGCGTGCTGCGGACATCGCGCCACGGCGGCGACAAGTCCTCGAACAGCTGGGCGAGCCTCTCGCGCTCCTCCATCAGTAGCGCAGTCTCGTCCAACAACCGATCGAGCTGGTCTCGCGGCAGCTGCCCGCTCGCGCCGACGCTTCGCCGAAGGATCTCAACCTCCGGACGTGTGAGCCGGGCACGGTTCGCCATCTCGACATCGTACGAACACAAGTTCGACCAGCCAAGTGCCTCTGCTAGGGTTTTGGTGGGCTCCACCGCATACCTCCGAGTCGCCGTCTCGTGGAGCGACGGCGAGACCGGAGCATCGCGATGCAAGACACTTACGACCCGTTCAGCTACCTCCTCAACGAGATTCGCGCGCACGACGCCGGTCTCCGGGAGGACTGGCAGGCCTACCAACGCGACCACTACCTCGAGGTCCTCCTCATTGAGGAGGCCCAGGAGCTCGCCTGGGGCCGGCGCCACCTCACCGTCATCCACCGCGAGCCTGTCGACGATGTCGAGGCTGAACTCCTTGACGAGCTCTTCGCTGCTTGGGAGATCCTGGTCGAGCATTCCGAGTGGGCCCGAATCGGCGGCGTTCCTGATGACCACCTCACCTTCTCGGTCGCCGGTCAGCGCCGGGAGGACCTTCTCAGCACCGCGGCCGAGTGCGCGCTTCAAGCCAACCCAGGCCACTGGCGCATCGTCGACGGGGCGTACAGCTAGGCCCACAACACTGGGCCGACGCCCTTCACGAAGCCACCACGGTCGCGCCGCGATGCGACGCGCATGGGAACCACGACCACAGCCGGCGGGAGCGCCCTTCCCGCAGGCCGGATAAGTGTCACACCCCCATGTGACAATGGTGGTGTGAGCGATATGGCGGGCGAACTGCGGCTGGTCGAGGAGGCGTTCACGCGGCCCACGTTGCGGCTGCTCAGGGGCACCTGGGCCGCCGTCCAAGTCGCGGTGTTGAGAATGGCGTTCGACCGGGACCGGCGCAGTCTTCCAACCGATCAGCTCCACGCCCACATCGAGACGATTCTCGCCATTTTGGGAGCCGAAGGCGTCGAGGTCCCGCGCGGTACGGGACGAGAGCTGTCGCGGAAGTGGATGAACAACAAGTGGCTGGTCCGGTTGCACGACGACGGCGGCAAGGAGGTGTACGAGCTCACCTCGTACGCGCTCGAGGCGCTTGAACTTGTCCAGAGCCTGAGCAGTGACCGTCCGCTCCTGAGCGAATCACGGCTCGCCGCAATCCTCGACGTCGTGCGACGGCAGGCCATCGAAGCCACCCCAGATGCCCAGTCGAGGATCGATCGCCTTGACGTTCAGATCGCAGAGCTGACGGCGGAGCGGGATCGACTTGTCGCTGGCGGGGAACCCAAGCCGGCGTCAGAAGATCGGATGATGGAGGGGTACGCGAACCTCGTAGACCTGATCTCGCAACTGCCAAGTGACTTCAAGCGAGTCGAGGAAGCGATCCGCGGCCACCGTGACAGCCTGCTCACGGAGTTCCGGAGCGACACGAGGCCGCTCGGCCAGATCATCGAGGAGTACCTCTCCCGGCACGATGACCTGAGGGAGACGCCGGAGGGTCGAGCGTTCGAGGGGGCTCTCCGACTGCTGCGCGACGACGTGATGCTGACGCAGCTGAGGCGCGACCTCGATGTGATCCTCGCTCACCCATTTAGGGGTGCCCTCACCGACGACGAGATCCGTGCATTCCAGGGCACGGTGAAGATGATTCGACGCAGTCTCGATGATGTCCTCGACCAGCGAAGCCGCGTGACCAAGACGCTTCGCGATCACATCGTCAATCACGACGCGGTGAAGGAGCGCGAACTCTCCAGCACCTTGGCATCGCTGCACGGCGAGCTTGTCAGATGGGTCCACCGATCATCGACCCGAGCCCGAACACCAGTTGCGCTGTTGCCAGATGCGACCGGACGGTTCCCCCACGTACGTGAGCGGTTCTACGACCCAGGCGACCACGTGGCGCCCGAGCCGATCAGCGAGGTAGCGCAGGACATCGGATCTGGGCTCACCCTCGAGGAGATTCTTCAACAAGGAGGCCCCCTCCTTGTCCGGTTGCGGACACAGCTGTGCAGTGCCGCGACGGAGGGAGGGGTCACTGCGGGCGCGGCATTCAGTCAGTTCCCCGACGATCTGCGACGACCCGTCGAGGTGCTGGGAGTACTGCATCTTCTGTCGCGCATCGGTGCGCTCGATGACACCGAGGAGCGCGAAGCGGTCGAGACCATCCGCCCCGATGGCACTCGACGAGCCTTCAAGATCCCCGCGGTGTCCATCGATTCTGAGTGCGCCACCCGGCTGCATGACTTGGAGGTGGGATGACGACCACCGACATGCCTGACTTGGGTAGCGAACCGGACGGGTTCGACGATCGGTCCAGCGTCGCGATGTTCTCGGGTGACTTGGGCGGCCTGTCCTTCGACGAGAGGCGGTGCCTGGTCAAACTCCTGAAGGACCGCTATCTCAGCAAGGACACTCACCCGGATCTGTGGGAAGTGCTCGTCCGCCACGAAGACACGCTGAGCGCACGGCTCAATGACTTGTTCTTGACGCTCCAGATCGACAAGGAGAGCGAGGTCGCGTACAAGCGGCAGGCCGTCCCCGATGATGGCGAGCGGCGGTTCCCGACCCTGCTCCACGACACAGCCTACAGCCGCGAGGAGACCATCCTGCTCGTGTACTTGCGGGAGCGAGCCCACCGAGAACGCGCGTCTGGCGAGGAGTCCGTCTTGGTAGATCGTGACGATCTCCAAGAACGGATCAGCGAGTTCCGACACCCCGAGGCAACAGATCTGGCGGGTGAGTCGAGGAGGGCCTCGAATGCGATCGACGCACTGAGGGCGATGGGGGTCCTCCATGTCACGAGTGACAACGACCGGTTCGCCGTGTCGCGAGTTCTTGATGCGCTCATGCCGCTACCACGGCTGAAGGAGTTGCTCGAGTGGCTTCGATCCGAAGCCCCAGCAACCGCCGACGAGGAGGACCTCTCAGACGGCGCTGGCGCCGACGACGGCGATCGGTCCGAAGTCAAATGAACAGCGCGGCGATACCTGCCGAGGAGCCGAGCCATGCGCAGTGGCGGATCGAATCGATCCAGCTCGTCAACTGGGGAGGGTTCCACGGGGTCGGGTCGATCCACTTCTCCCCGGACACGACCCTCATCTCGGGGGCATCAGGCACGGGCAAAAGCACGATCCTGGACGCGTACCTCGCGGTGATGATGAGCTCGAACACTCCGTTCAACGGCGCCTCGAACGACGCTGGGTCCGGGCGTGCGCGGAGCGCAACACAGCGCAACCTCACCACGTACCTGCGAGGCAAGCTCGACGACGTCCGGGAGAACGGAGAAGCAGCCGAGCGGACGTTGCGAGGTTCGACATCGTGGACCTGGGGTGCCGTGGCGGTCTGCTTCGTCGACGACACTACGAAGCGGTTCACCGCACTTCGCGTCTTCTATGTGCCGAGGTCGGCAACGAAGGACAGCGACATCACCAAGAAGCTCTGCACCGTCGCCGGCGTGATCGATCTGAAGGAGTTCGAGGCGCTCGCCGAGGGCAGGTTCGACAAACGATCGATCCGTTCCAGATTCCCGGCGATGAACGTGCACGACTCCTACGACGCCTTTGCAGTCGCGGTGCATCGACATTTAGGGATCGGCGCGAACGGCGATGGCAGCAGTGCGTTGCGGCTTCTCGCCCGCATCCAAGCGGGGGCGCCGGTCACCAGCGTCGACGGACTGTACAAGTCGATGGTGCTTGAGGAGCCCCCGACGTTTGCCGCTGCGGACCGAGCGATCGGCCACTTCGCCGACCTTGAGGCAGCGCACGAGGAGATGGCAACCGCAGCAGCGAAGCAGAAGGTGCTCCAAGAGATCCCAGAGCACTGGACCGAATACGAGACCCACGTGGATCGAGCCCGCACGATCGAGGCACTAGGCCTGGACCAGAACCAGTTGTCGCCGTTCGCGCACTGGTCAGTGCGATTCGAGTCCGGGCTCGTCACGAACGCGTTGCACGCCAATCGTGCGGCCCGCGAGGCCGAACAGGCCAGCTGGGCGAAGGCTGAGGAGGAGGAGCGAACCCTCGCAGGCCAGGTGGCGGCACTCAACGACGCTATAGACGAGGCGGGTGGCGGGACCCTCAAGTCGCTGGCAACTCGGATCGAGTCATTGGAACTCGCCCGCGACGACGCGATCGTGGCCCGACGGACGCTCGACGAGCGGACCGCCGTTCTGGAACTCGACATCTCATCCGCCGACGACTTCGTCGCTGCGCAGTCGGAGGCACGCCAGTTCCTCGAGGTGGGCTTCGCCAGGCGGGACCAGCAGCTGAAGGAGGAACGCGAGAAGCTCCAGGAAACGCGTGGTTGGCCCCTTCGGCAGGAAGCGACGTCCCTCGAAGCAGAACGCGAATCGCTGCAGGGCCGCGAAGGGCGGGTACCACCAGGTCTGCATGAAGCCCGGGTCGAAGCCGCCCACGCGGCTGGCCTCCAACCGGGTGACCTACCCTTCGTCGCCGAGCTCATCGACGTCCTGCCTGAGCAGGACGAGTGGCGGCCCGCCGCGGAGGTCGCGTTCGGTTCGGTCGCCCGAGTGATGCTCGTCGACGAACGTCATCTCGACCGACTCTCAATGGCAGTCGACAGCCTCCATTGGCGCGTTCGGATCAACTTCGAGGGCATCGGCCTCCGTGACTTCCAACAGCGACGCATGGACCCGTCAATGCTCTCCGGCAAGCTTGCCTACAAGAGCTCGCCGTTCACGGCGTGGGTCCAGGACCGCCTGAGCAACGCCGGCACTGATGCGATGTGTGTCAACTCAGCCGCCGACCTCAGCGGCCCAGGCCGCCGAGTCACGAAAGCTGGCCAAACCCGGGATGGCCGACGCGGCGCCCACGGCTCGACGAACTCTCCACCGATCATCGGGTTCGACAACAAGGCTCGACTCGCGGACATCGAGGTCCGGCTCGCTGAGATCGCCGTGGCACAGCGAGCGGTCCAGTCGGCGTTGAAGACTCTTGACGATCGAGAGGACGACCTACGGACCTGCCGCGACGCCCACAATGCGTTAGCGGTAGCCCAATGGCAATCGATCGATCACCCGTCCATTCAGCTAGACGTCGACACACTCACGGCGCAGCGCGACGCCATCCTGGAATCGAACGACCGCCTTCGCGACCTTGAGGAACAGAAGAAGGAGGCAGAAGGCAAGAAGGAGGCAGCATCGAAACGCCGGCACGGTGCGGAGTACCAGATCGAAGGCCTCGACGAGAGCTACACGGAGCTCGACGAACATCTCGCCGGCTTGACCGGGCAACTCGAGAACCTCACGCTGCACGGCATCACGTCCGACGACCAACAACGCGCGGACCTCACCAGCCGGTTCGAAGCGATCGCGGCCGCCAGCCCCTACGAACCCGACAGCTTTGCTCGCTATCTCGCGGCGCTGGCCGCAGGTCTGCGCAACCAACGATCGGAAGCGCGGGCAGCCAGCGAACGCTCAGCCAAGGCCATCCGAGCAGTGTTCGAGCGGTACCAGGACCGCTGGCCAGACCCGAACCTCGGCGTCGACCTTGAGTCGTACCCCGACTACCTCGCGATCCTCGATGAGATCGCTGCGACAGGTCTGCACGAACGACTCCAGGAATGGGTTCGGCGAATCACGCAATGGACCGGCGAGGACCTGTTGCCACTGCACGGCGCATTCGACACAGCGATCGACGACATCCAAGATCGACTCGGTCCTGTCAACACGATCCTCGGATCTCTCCCGTTCGGGGCCAACCGCGATCGGCTCAGGATCGATCTGCGTCGTCTCAACCACGACCAGCACGCCAAGTTCCGCAGCACGCTCAAGACGCTGTCCTCCGGGGCGACCGGCGACCTCAGCGCGGAGCAGGCCGAAGCGAAATTCAAGCAGCTACGAAACTTCATCGACCTGATCCGACTCCCAACGAAGGGCGGCGACAAGAGCGAGCGGGACTACTACCTCGACGTTCGCAAGCACATCGAGCTGTCCGCATCGGTCGTCATGGCCGACGGCACCGTCCGAGCTGAGTACCGCACACTCGGCGGCAAGTCGGGCGGCGAGACCCAAGAGCTCGTCGCCTTCATCGTGGGAGCTGCGCTCCGCTTCCAACTCGGAGACGAAACCCGCTCTCGACCCCGTTTCGCACCAGTGCTGCTCGACGAAGGTTTCATCAAGGCTGACTCCGAGTTCGCCGGCCGCGGCGTCAACGCATGGAAGGGTCTTGGATTTCAACTCATCGTCGCTGCGCCATTCGACAAGGTGACCGCGCTCGAACCTCACGTCGAGCGGATGCTTCAGGTCACGAAGCATCCCGCCAGTGGCCACGCCCGAATCGACGACCTCGCGACACCGTGAAGTCGCCTGCCGAAATCACCCGCAGGATCGAGCTGCGCCTGCAAGATGGCTGGCACCTGGAGGCTGCCGGTGAGTCGGCGGGCTGGCCGAGTGACATACCGGTCGGCAACATCTCGACCCGCGACCTCACCGCCGACTTCCCGACAACACAGCGGCAGGTCCATGCGCTGCGCGACTGGGCAAGCAAGCACGGAGTCGCCATTCGGCAGGTGAACCGACGCGTCCAAGGGACCAGCCAGCCCATCCCGACGCACGTCACGATCCCCGACCTCGACACCGCCGCTGCCATCTGTGGCAGTGAGTGGACCGCTCGCATCGACCGCGGCCGGGAGCGTGCTGCCGTCGTACGCGACCGCTATCCGGACTGCCCAAGTGTCGCCGCAGTGGTCCGGGCCGCCGATGGCTACAGCGGTCTCGACTTCTCACTTCTGCTGACGGTCACCGACTGGTTCCAGTCCAACACGGCAGACGGTCTCACCCCTCGCCAGGTTCCCCTTCCGGGTGTCCATGCCAAGTGGCTCAACACCGGCCAACCGATCGTCGAACTGCTCACGGGAAGGCCGCTCAATCTCGCTCCACGCCATCCGGCCCGAATCCATCTCACCTATCTCGACCCCGACCACCTCTCAACCGGAGGCCGCCGGTTCGACTCGGCGACCGTCGGCGACACGATGCGCCCTGCGTACGAGCCGAGGGTCGTGATCATCACGGAGAACAAGGACACCGCCGTCCACTTCCCCGCTACAGCCGGCGGCATCGCAATCGAAGGAGGAGGGGCTGGCGGCTCCACCGCCGCTCGATTCGACTGGCTCGTGAATGCTCCCCTGATCGTCTACTGGGGCGACATCGACGCTGACGGATTCGAGATCCTCGATGGATACCGCCGCGACGGCGTCCCCGCCGTCAGCATTCTCATGGACAACGACACCTACTGTGCCTACGCCGCGTGGGGGACGTTCCACTATCCAGACGGCCGCGAGATTCCCTCAAGGTCGCCGAAGGTGCTCTCGACGCTCACCGGTGCCGAAGAGAGCACGTACCTCGCAGTGTGCTCACCCGCTCCTGGGCTCCCGCCTCGCATCGAACAGGAGCGGATCCCCCTTTCGGTGGCGCACACAGCGGTCACCGATGCAAGCGAGCGCCTGGGCTGAGTGGAGCGCTTCGAACCGAAGCCCTGATCATGCGGTGACGGGCGCCAATGACGAGCCATCCTCCGGCCCCGCGGCAATCTCACGCCGCAACGCCTTGAGTGTCGTCCGCATCGTCGATGTGTCCATCCCTTCGAGGTTCAGCGGCGGGTCGAGTTCGTGAAGCACGGACTGCTCGAGCGATCGAAGCGTCGCCCGGTCTGGGCAAGCGACGGTGACGACCGACAGGTGCTCACGAATCCAGGCGGTGAGGAGCTCATTGCTATGTAGCGACAGCTTCCGTGGTTGGATGAGTTCGAGCCCAAGCGGTCGCCGAAGCAGAGCGGTGAGAGTCATCCGAAACGTCGAGGACCGCGCGTTCCCCCCGATGTGCTGTCCCTGGATCCGCGAGTACATCGTCGCAGCGCTCTCCTTCGCCGCCTTGGACGAGGTCGCTCCGGCCTGGCCCGCATAGATCAGGCCGACCACTGGCTCGTCAAGCGTCGCCGAAAGGACGCGTGCGCCGTCGTCATCGACCCACCAGGCGTACAGGCCGGGATGTCGAGTGTCCGCACGAGAAGCGAACCGTCCTGCGAGCGTCGCATTGCCGCGGTCGCGAAGCGTCGCAACCACTGCGGCCGTCTCCTCGCCTCGGTTCACAGCTCCTCCACGGCCATCTTGTGAGCTCCATCGTCCTGGCCCACATCCACGCGAGCCAGATATCTCGTCACTGCACGACCAAGAGCACGCGGAACGATCGCCTGCGCCCCGTTGCCTGCACCGACAACCGGGTAGACCAGGCGGGCTGCGATGCCTTCACGACTCCACGGAGTTGATCGCACAAGTGAGGCGTAGGACGTGGACCGCGCACAGAACGCCACGACCTGCTCGACGCGAGCCTCCTGTGCAAATGCGACAAGGCAGCGCTGGAGCAGTCCCTTCGGCCAGTCCGCGAGGCTGAAGGCCCGGTCGTACCATCCGATCGGCTCGAGAGGAAGCAACAGCCCGTAGCCGCCCGACAGGATTGCGATTGGAGACCTTGCCGACCTGATGGCTGAGGAGCTCATCTCGTAGAAGCCGCCGACGTACCTCTGAACCGCCGGCATCTTCTCGTATTCGTCCACGTGCGCCAACGGCGCAACTCGGCGTCGCGCATCCAATAGGTCGGAACTCAATTGCTCAGGGAGCCGCTCTGCGACACTCGGGCCGGCAGCGGACCCGCCGAGGGCCCTGAGCTTCCTCCCAGAGCACGGGATGATGACCATGGTCGTCGCCGGCTCGGGCCAATCCAGCGGCGGCTTGTCGTGCTCGGTCGAGTGAACGCGAGCAGGCTGATGTCGGGTACTCGACTTCGCGGCGACGTCAGAGGATGAGCCGCCGGTTTGTTGGCCGTCGAGCACCTGCGGACGTTCGCCAACGGCGGTGGGAAGGTTGACGATCTTCCCGTGGATTCCACCGGTCCGCCGGACAAGACCTTCTCGCTCGAGCGACCGACAAATCTGGTTGACCTGTTGATGAGGTTCGACTCCCGTCACCGCTCTTATCTCGCCGTCGGTCAAGCCAGGCGTCGCAACGATCGTCCTCAGGATGCGCTCGCGATTCGTCGACACGGCGCAACGCTACGACACCGGCGCATGGCCTATTCATAGATGGACGCGACATCATCAGACAGCACCCACGAACAACTGAGTCCATTGAGATAGTCGACAAGCCGAGCGCGGATGTCATCTTGAACCTCGAAGAAGCGGTCATCCACCGCTTCCTCGGTCGACCACTCGGTCACGATCCACACGTACTCGCCGCCATCAACCGGCAGGCTGTTGGCCGGGTTCTCGAAGGTCCGAAAGAACTGTTGGACCAGTCCCTCGACGTACTCCTCAAGTGGCTGCGTGGATGCCGCGACAATAAGGTCGTGCTTCGGGTGGAAGTAAAAACCCTCCAGTGCCGGGAGCTCGTCGAATCCCTCGGGCGTAAGGACGAAAGCAACGTCCGCCAGCGTGAAGTCGAGGTCGCCACGCACGCGCCACTCGCGCTCCCAGTCCCACTCGTACCTACCGGGCATCAACAGGTCCAAGAAGGGCGTCAGCTCCCAGATGGGGTTGCTGAAGTCCTTCGCGGTCACCAGCGGGCCAAGGAGCGAGTACAACGATGAAGCCTGTTCGGAGCGTTGATCGACGTACCACACGCGCGCTCCGTGCTTCAGACGAAGGAAGTCCTTGGTGAAGCCGATCCCGTAGTGCCCTCGGCGTCGGGTCACGCGCTCAAGCTCGTCCAACGGTGCTTCACTGAAGCACACAGACCGGTGGCGCGCCGCCACCTCTGGGATGTTGCGGAAGTGGCCGAAGCCGAATGGGCCGGAAGCCTTCAGGCAGCCGGTGCCAAGGATCGCGCCCAGGGTCGTCGGGTCCTTGGTGAGGTGAACCACATACTGAGACACGTCGCCCCATGTCCTGTCCCGATGGTCGCCCAAGAGGTGTTGAGGCACGACGATCCGGCTGGTCACGGTACGAGTCTATGGAACGACGGGTGCGGCCTCTCCGGGGCACAGCGGATAGGCGCGGACCCGCTACTCCTCGTCCTGTGCCGCAGCAAGATGGGCGACCACGGCGCGGTACGTTGGGGACTCATACAAGAGCAGGCCGCAGCGCTCGGAGAGCGCTACCTTGACCGATTCGCGCAGAAGTCGGTCCGCAGTGTGGAAGTAGGGCGCGTTGTACGCCGAGCCCGGTTCTTCGTATTCGGCGGAGCTCGGCACGACGTCGCCGTGAATGATCGCGTTTCGAGCTTCTCCGAAGCTTCTGAACCAATGCTCCAGGTCGGTAACCGACCGGCCCGTCCCGCTTCGGTCGACGAACACCCTCGTCTGTGTCTCGGCTGCTGACCACAGCAGGTCGCTACCGGAGTGCGGGTCGCTACCGACGACTCGCTCGAAGAGCTCTCTGAGCCGTTCCGCTGCGATGTGGGTCTTGCTCTCGCCGGTCAACGCCTCGAAGCCGGTCTTGAGCAAGACGATCCGGTCCCACCAGTCCACACTCGGCGTGTTGCGCCACGCCTTGCTCAGCCAGCCCACCGACTCGCGCAGCCGGCGACGCTCTCGCTCGTCCGCCACGTCGATTCCGGGAAGGAACTGGTGAAAGGCTGCATCGACGACGTCCGGGTCGAGGGAGATCGTGCCGAGCGGCATGTGCAGTTCCTCGGGCGCAGGCACCACGAAGCCATCGGCTACGCGAAGGCCGCCGTGCATGGTGTGGGCGACGTACCCCGACGTGAGCGTGACGGCTCGTCCTTCCACGTCGATCGGCCAGGAGTGGAACTCGGCGTTGTCACTCGTGACAACGTTCCAGGCCTGCGCGTTCGGCGACCAGTCGGGTTGGCGTCAAGCGCTGCCAGCTCGACGGCTCGCCCGACCGCATGCCGGACCTCGACGGCCGGAAGAGCGCCATCACACCCGGCAGCCGAGTCGACAAGGATTGCACCGGAATCGAGCGGCTCGCGCGCTGGGCCCACGAAGGATGCGAGGAACTCACGAGCGACGTCCTCGAATTGCGCGCTCAACCACGGCCCTTCGAACGTGCCTGAGGGAACCAGCGTGTACGGGCCCATGGGTACCGCTCGCCGGAGCGGGAGGTAAGGAAAGAACTGCAGCGCTGGAGCGGGAGTTGCAGACACGCACCCGAGCGTAAGCAGCGCTGTCCCTTCAACCTGCCTGGTTTGTGCGTGGTGCGTCCCGCGACCGTGGCCAGGACGGAAGTTGTGCCGTGCAAAGGAATGCACGGCAGAGTTCACCGCCACTCCCGCGCCATTTTCGCGCCATTTTCAGACGCGACCCACCGATACGACTGGCTCGAGACGCGAGAAAACCCCTGCCGAGCAGGGGCTTCTCCGAGTGGAGGTGATGGGACTCGAACCCACGGCCTCTTCGATGCGACCGAAGCGCTCTAGCCAACTGAGCTACACCCCCGAGGGAGCCGCCACCCTAGCCGGAAGCCAGAACCTGGTCGAAAAACCTATCGGGGCGTCACTCCAGTGACCGCCGACACGTCGCCGGGCGACCCGAGCGAAAGAGGTGGCTCGAATCGACGCCAAGGCGGTGAGTCATGGGTCACTTGACCCAGCCTAACCCTCTCCTTGAACTGCCCTTGACCTGCGGTTACGCGGATTCGGTGTGACCGATGGCATTCACAAGTAGGGCTAAAGGCCCAGGTGGTTTCCGACCGAAACTAACTGCATGACCACCACCACCGCACTCGCCACCAAAACCACCTCCGCTTCCTCCGCCACCCCGAAACGCTCCCGCAAGCTCGCCGTCCGTCTCGGCCTCGTGCTCGCCGCCGGCGCCGTTGTCCTCGCCAGTGCGGCATGCAACGTCGACGAGCAGCGTGTCATGGACAGAACGAATCAGACGAGGGCCGAGAACGGGCGGGGGGCTTTGCAGATGAACGTCGCCCTCTGGATGAAAGCGGGCGGTTGGTCGATCAAGATGGCCAACGCCGGTCGGCTTTCTCACTCCACCCTGGCCGACGAGAACCCCTACCAGTGGTCGATGCTTGGCGAGAACGTCGGCACCGGCGGCTCCGTCGACGCCATATACGACGCTCTGGTCCGCTCACCGGGCCACTTCAGCAACATCGTGAACAGCAACTTCACCCACACCGGCGTCGGCATCTACTTCGACGGCAGGAACTATTGGGTCACCCAAGAGTTCATGGCCCTGCAGTAGTCCCTCACCACACCTCCCACCCTCTGTGCCCACGCCCTCCGGTGTGGGCACAGAACGTTTTGTCGGCCCGGTGAAGTTGGGCGCCGAACGTTTTGTCGGCCAAGTGAATTTGGGCGCGGTGAAGTTGGGCGCCGTTACAGGGTGGGCGGTGTGGACGCTGCTTCGATCGTGCGCTGTAACCGGGTTTGGAGCACCGTGGTGGTGACGTCGCCCCGGGTGCGTTCCAGCACCGCTCGGAGGGCATCGAGGGTTCGCCGCAAGCCGTTGGTGAGGGCATCGGGGTAGTCGACCACGACGAGGGAGTCATAGACGTCGTCCATCACGCCGAGCAGTTCCTGACCACGTTCGAGTTCTCCCGCCCGCAAGCGGTCGAGCAGGTGGCGGCGCAACTCGCTCGCCGCCTCCGCCAGACCCTTCATCCATGCCGCCGGATCTACCGAGAGTTCCGCCGGACCAGCGAGTGGTTCACCTCGAATCAATGCTGCGGTGAGACGGGCTTCCACCATCTCCTTTTCGGCATCGTTGAGAAAGCCCGCCTGAGCAACCTGGGGAAACCCCGCAACGGCCTGTTGTGCTTCACGAATCGCCGCCTCGGATTCGTCGGCGAGGGCGGCAGCGCGGTCGAATTCCAAACGATGCACCGCCCGGATCGAGCTTCCTGCGGCGCGGATAGCCCGCCGACAGGCCGGCAACGCAATTTCGCGGGCGGCGTGGGCGTCGTCGAGCGCCGTGCGAATCGGGGTGACGTGACCTTCGAGTTGTTCGCGTACCGAACCCGACACTGTGTACCCGCCGAGAAACGGCTAGTTGACCGAACTGCGGAGGAGAAGGACGTGGGAGGAGTCGGCGATCACGGGCCGTGCGCCAGGCAGATAGCGGACCTTGGTTCGTCGCTCGCTACCGATGCGCTGGGCCCGCACGAGCAGGAAAAGGTAGGAAACAAGCAATGAGCCGGTTACCACAAGCAGCACGATACCCAAGGTTCCCACGATGACGGCGAGCGCCAAGCTGAGAACCACCGCCCCTCCCATCGCGGCCAGCACGTCACGGCGACGGCGGCGGGCCGTCGAAAGGCTCATGCGGGCGTTCGCGGGCCGCTCGAGGTAGCCGGGTCGAAGCGGAATCACCGACGCTCCGGGCGACACGCTCCGGATAGGCGCAGATCCACCGAGCGCCGAAAGATGTTTGGAAAAGGATTGGATCGAGTTCGACCGACGGTTTTCGGCCCGCGTGCGAATACCGCTGCCAAAGTAGGCGAGCCAGCCAATTGCCACGATGACCAACAACACGATTCGCACGCTCCGGGGGCCTTTCCTGTTGTTTGACCGTAGTCACCCCGATCCACGATTTTGTGGATGCTGGACGGGGAGAGCCACGATCGGGCCGGGGGGATTTGTTACGTTTCTACTACAAATGAAACGTAGGCGCCACAAAGGAGCGTCTCGGGTGGAGATCGCTTGGCGGAAAGGAGTGGGGTTCAGTGGCCGAAATGGGAGTCGGCGTTGCCGTCGGCCGAGCCCGACGGCAGGCCCAAAGAAGGATCACGGCGGTAGGTACCCGAACGTCCGCCCGTCTTTTCCCACAGCGTGAGATCGCCGATAACCATGGTTCGATCCGCCGACTTGCACATGTCATAAATGGTGAGGCACGCCACCGAACACGCGGTGAGCGCTTCCATTTCGACGCCGGTGCGATCGATGGTGTCGACATGGGCCTCAACCTCGACGAAGTCGTCCTCGATGCGAAAGTTCACGAGCACGGACCCAACCAGCAACGGATGGCACAGCGGGATGAGATCCGGCGTGCGCTTGGCGGCCTGAATCCCGGCCACCCGAGCCACGGCCAACACATCACCCTTGGCAATTGCACCTCGGGCCACCAGCGCGGTGGTGTCGGCCGTCATGTACACCCGACCCCGACACACCGCCCGACGGTGGGACGGCTCTTTGGGGGTGACGTCGACCATACGGGCCCGGCCCAGTGGATCGATGTGGGTGAGGCCTCGGTCGGACATGGCGGCAGACTGTACCGCAGGTTGCCCCGACACCGTCAGCCGCCGATCTGGCTCATTCCGCGTCTGGGCTGAACGAAGACCGCTTGACCGATTTGATGGCCCGCCCATTTGGACGCCACGTTGCCCACGATCAGCTCCGCAAGGTCGTCATCGGTGGCGCCGGCCCGAAGGGGGCCACGGAGATCGGTCTCGTCGTGAGCGAAAAGACAGTTTCGGAGACGACCTTCGGCCGTGAGTCGGACGCGGTCGCAGCTCGCACAAAACGCCTTGGTGACACTCGCGATCACCCCGATCGATCCTTTGCCATCGGCAAACGCAAAACGTTCGGCGGGATCGACGTGCATTGCGGTACCGGTTTCTGGAAACACCAGCGGCAACTCGGCATGAATGCGTTCAAGGATCTCTTCTTGAGAGAGCACCAGGTCGGCCCGCCACGCGCCCTGGGCATCGAGCGGCATGAACTCGATGAACCGGATCTCTACCCCATGCTCACGACCGAAACGGGCGAATGCCACGATCTCGTCGTCGTTCACCCCCCGCATCGCCACCACGTTGAGCTTTACCGGTGCGAATCCGGCGGCCACGGCCGCCTGAATACCGCTCAATACTTGATCGAGTGCATCACGTTTGGTGATTGCCGCGAAACGCTCGGCCTGCAATGAGTCGATCGAGATGTTCACTCGGTGTAGGCCGGCGGCGGCGAGATCATGGGCCATCATGTCGAGCGTGGCCCCGTTGGTGGTGAGCGCAAGGTCGACACCGAGCGCGGCCAGTTTGCGCACCAACACCGGGAGGTGCGCTCGCACCGTGGGCTCGCCGCCGGTGAGACGGATGCTGTCGAATCCGAATCGTTCCACGAAGACCCGCGCCAGTCGCTCGATCTCCTCGAACGTGAGTACATCGGCACGCGGGAGCCACGGCATTCCCTCGGAAGGCATGCAATAGGTACAACGAAAATTACATCGATCGGTGATCGAGATCCGGAGGTCGCGATGCACACGCCCAAACGAATCCAGGAGTGGCCCCGTAGTGGGCATCGGCATCAACGACCCCCGACTGTTTCGGGCGATTCGGGTGATTCGCGCGACGAACGACCTGATGACGGTGGCGCCGGTGATGGCGGTGGAGCGGGTGGCGATACGGAAGGACCGTGGTCGTCGCGCTGCCGAAGCCGTTTCCATGCGTTGACCAGCAGGTCGGCATCGGCAGCAAAGTTGCGATTTCGCGTCAGCGCACTCGACCGAGGGGCGTCGAGGTCGAACTGCTCCACCCCGAACGCGCTGAGGCGCACCGCCGACCGGCCGAATCGGGTGACGACGGCGATGTCGTCAACCGCCCACCACGGGTAGGTGCGCCGCTTGGCGACAAGGC
This sequence comes from Actinomycetes bacterium, assembly GCA_031415655.1. Taxonomy (GTDB): domain Bacteria; phylum Actinomycetota; class Acidimicrobiia; order Acidimicrobiales; family Acidimicrobilacustridaceae; genus JAKOVR01. Next base: position 4,660 of record JANOSD010000038.1, on the reverse strand, counting down.
AGTCGACACGGAGCTCCACCAGTTCGTCAGCTCGTACGAGCAGGTCAAGGATGAACACGACGATCGCCGCAACGGCCGCGGCCAGGAGACATGCTGCGAACATTCCCTCGCCAACGAACCCCCCGAGCAGGACGGGGGCGGCGCACAGGGAACGAGTAAGGGCGCCAACAACCCTCTGCGCCGGGGTGGGGCGCAAGAGCACTGTTTCCGATGACGGGAGGGTCGCGTCGACCACCTCGGCACCCTACTCACGCCACCGCAAGAAGTCACCCCGCCGGCATGTTTCGACCCGGTGTTCCTAAAATCGCAGCAGGTGGATGAGCACGGCCTCGTCTTCGTCCACGCCGTGGCCGTCGGGCAGTTCGGCGAGGGCGTTCGCCCGAGCCATCGCCGAAAGCTGATGCGATCCCTGCGACCCGGCCGACCGCACCCGCACCCCGGCGTACCCATCGCTGAAATCGGCGATCACCCGCACGAAGTGGGTCTTGCCGTCGGGGCTGCGTGCGAAGTCGTGGTCGGCGATCGCTTCCACACGCGGCCGCAACGACTTCTTGAACGGCGCTCCCGCGAGTTGCAAGAGCGCCGGCCGGGCAAGCACCTCGAACGACACCATCGACGACACCGGATTCCCGGGCAGTCCAAACACCGGCACCCGGCGCGACGAACCATCACCTTTCGAGACCGTGCCGAAAGCAAAGGGTTTTGCCGGCTTGATCGCCACCTGCATCCACCGCATGTCGCCGATGCGGTCGAGGACCACTTTCACATAGTCGAAGTCGCCCATGCTCACTCCACCGCTCGTGAGCAGCGCGTCGCACCGTGCCGCCCCATCCGTGAGCGCCTCGGCGATGGCGTCCTCGTCGTCTCGGATGAGGCCCAGATCGACCGTGTTGAAACCGGCGTCGCGCGCAAGGGTGAGCAGGGTGAGCCGGTTGGAGTCGTAGATCTGGCCGGGCTCGAGTGCCTGCCCCAACGAAACGAGCTCGTCCCCCGTGGAGAACACCCCAATGGTAAGACGGCGAACCGCAGGCACCGTGTGCACACCGATGCTGGCCAGCACGCCGAGATGGCCGGCATCGAGACGCTCGCCAGCGGGGAACACGATGTCGCCCACACGTACGTCGTCGCCGGCCGGCCGCACATGGTTTCCCGACGGCACTTCAACAAGGATCTCTACAACATCACCCACGGCTCGGGTGCGCTCCACCATGACCACCGCATCCGCCCCCGGGGGGAGAGGCGCTCCGGTCATGATGCGCATCGACGTGCCCGGTGTCAGCCTTTCGGTGGGGTTATCGCCAGCCCGAACCACGCCACTGATCGCCAGGCGGCGCGGCGAAGAATCCGACGCACCCGTCGTGTCGGCAGCGTGCACCACAAACCCGTCCATGGCGGTGTTGGCGAACGGCGGTACCGCCACAAGGGAGGTGACCGGCGCCGCCAAGAACAGCCCAGCGGCATCGACCAGCGGTACATCGCCGACGGCAACGGCCACCTCCGGCGCCGAACACACCTCCCACACGTGGCGCGTCGCGTCGGCGAGCGAAATCAGTGCCATCGAGAATCAGCCGTCGAGCAAACCACGGCGGTGCACCAGGTCGACGAGAAACGCCCGGAACTCGGGGCCGAGATCGTCACGATCAATGGCGATCTCGACGGTGGCACGGAGATAGTCGATCTTCTTGCCGACGTCGTAGCGGCCGTCGGTGAACTGATAGCCGTAGACGGCTTGGTCCTTGAGCAATAGGGCGATGGCATCGGTGAGCTGAATCTCGCCACCTACGCCCGGTGTCACTCGCTCGAGATGATCGAAAATTTCCGGGGTGAACACATATCGACCCATCACCGCAAGGTTCGACGGAGCCACCGCCGGTTCCGGCTTCTCCACAATGTCGAGCACGCGTACGAGGCCGTCGGAAACCTGTTCGGGCTTGACGCACCCGTAGGACGAGATCTCCTCGATCGGGAACTCCTTCACGGCAATCACGGAGCGGCCGTACTGCTGGTAGGTGTTGATCATGCCTTCGAGCACAGTGGAGCGACGATCCATGATGTCGTCACCGAGCATGACCACGAACGGGTTATCGCCCACATGTTTGCGGGCGACGCCCACTGCGTGGCCAAGACCGAGCGGCTCTCCCTGGCGCACGTAATGAATGTCGGCCATCTCGGCGAGCGCCTGCACTTCGGAGAGATCGTCGAACTTGCCCTTCGCCTGCAGGTAGTACTCAAGTTCGAATGCCCGGTCGAAATGATCCTCAAGCGACCGTTTGCCGCGGCCGGTGATGATCAGAATGTCGGTGATACCGGCCCGGACCGCCTCCTCCACCACGTACTGGATGGCCGGTTTGTCGACAACCGGGAGCATCTCTTTGGGCTGCGCCTTGGTGGCAGGGAGAAACCGAGTACCGAGGCCGGCGGCGGGGATGACCGCCTTGGTGACGTTGCGTTGCACAGGCCCGATCCTACCGCCGCCGCGAGGGCCGCTGGTGCTTCACATGGGAGCGACGCCGGCTCCCCGGTACACTCCTGTTCCCGCTCGCCGACCCACGAACATCTTCCAGGAGCTCTCCGACGATGCCCACCTATGAGTACCGCTGCAAGGACTGCGGCCACCAACTCGAGACCGTGCAAGCCTTCACTGACGATGCGCTCACCGACTGCCCCAGCTGTGGTGGCGTGAACCTGAAGAAGAAGTTCGCCGCCGTAGGCATCTCGTTCAAGGGCGGCGGCTTCTACAAGACCGATAGTCGCTCCGGATCCTCTACCTCGGCCGCCAGCGGAACTTCCGGCTCGTCCTCGGGTGAGGCCGGCTCATCTTCGAGTGACTCTGGCTCATCCTCGAGTGACGCTGGCTCGGGCTCCGGTGGATCGGAGTCATCTACGTCATCTACCTCGACGACTCCGGCAACGACCTCGGACTCATCATCGGGCTCATCATCGGGCTCATCATCGGGCTCGAAGAGTTCAGACAGCAGTGGCGGCTCCGGATCTTCCGGAAAATCGGCGTCGAAACCCTCCGCACCGGTCAGCGCCTAACACGACGAGGCCGATGGCGGAATCCCTCCCGGCACCAGTGAACTCCCTACCGATTACCGATGGTCGGCTATTGCGAAGCGAACGTTCGCGGGTTGGCATCGCTGACTCGCTCTTGTCGCTCCTGCGGGAAGGAAATACCAACCCATCGAGCACCGAGATCGCCGAACGAGCGGGCGTCACGCAGCGCACGGTCTTCAACCACTACGCCGACATGGACACGTTGATGTTGGCCGTGGCTGTCCGCAACGGCGATCACATCCTCCCCTTGGTCCCCGATGTCCCCCCAACTGGTCCGGTCGAAGCGCGCATCGAGTCGTTCGGCGCGGCGACATGTCGTGTACTCGAGGATTCCCAGCACATCCGGTGGGCGATACTCACTCATCCCAGCGGCGAACGATTCGGTGGCTTGGCCGTACAGTTCATGCGCAACCTGATGCGCGAGCGACTGCAATGCACTTTTACGCCTGAACTCGACCGTTACTCCGACGATCGCCGGAGCGAAATCGTCGACATGCTCGAGGTGGAGATCGATCCCCTGGTGTGGCGCCTCCGTCGGCAACAAAACGGCCTCAGCTTCGACGTCGCCAGCGCCTGTGTCCGCCGGGCCTTCACGGTGTTGCTCAGCCAGTAGAGTCTGCGCCAGTCGACTCGTCGACACGCTGCGCGGCATGAGCCGTCGTGGGGCCCTCGGCTCCGCTCCCCCGTTCGTTCACTCTGGAGCCTGCCGTGCCTGTCCTGCCTGTCGTCCCTGCCCCCATCCGTCCCCAGCTCGACTCCCAGCCCCGTCCCAACCTGCGAGTTCGCCCCGCGCCCACTGCGCGAAATCATCGGTTCTCTCGCCCGCTCCGGCATCGGCTCGGCCGGCTGCGAGCATCTCGTCGTTGGCTTCCCGTCACGGCGGTGGCGGTGCTTCTCGGGCTCTCCGTCACCTCCGTGGTGCGTGAGGCCGATGCCACCATCGCTCGATTTGGCCCGGTGCGAACCGTTTGGATGACCACCCGGCAACTTCCGGTCGGCGCCACGATCAGCGAAGGTGACGTCGCCCTTCGAGACGTGCCAATTGGCGCCGTCACCGAAGGCAGCATGGGGCCAAACGCCGGCCCGAACGACAACACCGACCGCGGGCCGGTTGGACGGGTGGTTCGCCAACCGATGCTGGCCGGCGAACCGGTGGTGGAATCCCGACTCGGCCAACCCGGCGTCGACGGAGGCCGGGCCTTGCTCGATCCCGGTTACCGAGCTCTCACCCTGCCCAGCCGCCCGCAGCGCAGCACCGCCGGCGTGAGCCTTGGTGCAGTTGCCGATCTTGTAGCCATCGACCGCGTGGATGGGCGGGCGGCCACCGTGGCTCGAAACGCCCGGGTGATCGAGGTTGTCAAGGACACCGGCGAGGTCTCGGTGGCCGTGGCCGATGTGGACGTGGAGGCCACCGCAGCAGCAATCGTGGATGGCACGGTGGTACTCGCCGTGCACCACGCCGGCTAGGAGCGTGTCCCAGTAACGGAAAATTTGGGTGTTTTGGGTCCGATTCGGGTTCTGCATGGCGCGGTCTTGGAATCGTGATGGCTCCTTGTGTGGTGCCAGTAGCGCCCTTGAGGCGTGTTATGGCGCGGCGAAGCAG
>JANOSD010000037.1:0-10988 GCA_031415655.1 Actinomycetes bacterium | reverse complement strand
CGGGGTGGCGGGTGAATGATGCGGTGTCGGGAACCCACCCGCAGGTGGTGGGGTCGGTGGCCCGGTGGCGGTTGGGGTCGAAGACCGGTCCGGCGGTGGTGCAGGTGGTGGTGCGACCGTCGGGGAACGACCACAGTGATTGTTGTGGGGCACCGCGCACGGTGACCGTGACCCCACCAGCGGATGCTGATTCGGCGGTGACCGCCCAGTTGCTGACGGTGAGCCAGGTAGGCCATCCGGCCATCTGACTGGTGGGTCCGGGGGTCATCGACGGTGCCGGGAGCGGGAGGACGAGGCGGGCGAGGGCTGTTTGTGCGAGTTGTTCGGGGGTGGGTGGTGGGGGGACGCCCGGGTAGTAGGGGAAGGTGGTGCCGCCGGCGATGGAGCCGTTGACGCCGGTTGCGGTGCAGATTCGGGTGACGAGTGTGCCGGGGGTGATGGTGGCGAGGTCGACGGGGACCCGCGACCCTGCGATGGTGCCGTCGTAGAACGCGCAAGTGGAGTTCGGCGGAATCAACGGATCCCGCCACGCCCCATCCCCACCCCCACCGGAGCCGCCACCCGACGGTGGGCCCGACGGTGAAGCAACAGGCGGGGCGCCGGGGTTTCCGGGCAGTACGACGATCCCGTCGCCGCCGGGGCCGGTGATCTTGCCCCCAACAATTGGGTTGGACTTGTCGGCATTGGCCACCCCGGCGGACGCCCCAATCAATAGTGCGGCAAGGACTGCTGCGACCGTTAGGCGGGACAAGTGGACCTCCCGTTCTCGACCGTTCGGGGGACCCGGGCGACGATCTTCCACACACCGTCGAATCGACGTAGTTCAGCATCGACGACGGCGGTCGACACATCGTCGTCACTAATCGAACCATTGGCGACGCGGTATAAAACACCATCATCAACCTCGCAGGTCTCGATTTTTGCGTAGCCGGGGCTTGTCACTACTGATCGAATATCGATCGCCGAGAGGTTCTGTGTCCCTGGCCTTGCCGCGATTCCGTCTGACCTCCAACCTGCCACCACCTGTTTCCAGTCTACGAGCATGCCGTCTGCGAGCGTCGCTTCGAGTGCCGGATGATCGGGGTCGACGGGCTCCGCAGTTGCGAGGTCTATCGCTGCCATGCCGGCGCGGTAGGCGTTTTCGACGGCGAGGATTTCTTGCGCGGCTTCGTCGACGGTTTGGGTGGCACTGGTGGGGGTCGAGGTCGCGGGCACAAGGGGCGTGATACCGGTCGCCGTTGCCGGTGTGATGCCGGAGGGGGACGTGGCGATTGTGGTCGTGGCCAAACGTGGGGGCACGGTGGTCGAACGTGTTGGTCCGGCATCTTCCCCGGCGCTGCAGCCCAGACTGGCGATTGAAAGGAGGGCGATCGCCGCAACGCCAATGACGGGCCGCAATGGCCACATATTGGCCGGCCCGTTGTGTGCCGGCCCGTTGTGTGCGGTTCGGGAGCGAGGGTGCGGGTTGCTCATGGCGTCTGACCGTTGGCCGGCGACGAGCGAACGGCATTAGGTGAACTACTCGCCGGCAGATACGCCTCCAACAGGCTGTGCGTCCTCGACGGGGCACCATGCATCGACGGGGCACCGTGCATCGATGGCGAACCGTGCATCGACAACGGGCGGGGACTCGTTGAAACGCAGAACGCTGGTAGTCGCGTTTCAGGGGGCGATGCGGTGCCGATGGTGGCTAGCGCGGTGACCGGGCTCGATCCGAGCTCACCCGAACAAGCCGGTCTCGCAAAGCCCGCACTCGAATAGGCGGCACTCGAATAGGCGGCAGTCGGGGAGGCACGGAAACCGGGAACAGGCTTGGTGTGGTGACCGGGATCGGCACTTCGGCGTGCTCCGGTGACCGGGCGGTCCATAGGCATCCCGGTCACCTGAGAGCCACAACGGGGAGCGGGACTCTTGGTGCTTGGCTGGCACATGGGTGAAACCATATGCAATGCAGTGAAGATACGTCAAGTGGAAGAAAAAGCACGCTCCGTGGTCGCTCGGCCACGCAGCGCGCGAAACCATGCAACGTTGGTCACATCAGCAACGTTTGGGCTGCCCGTTCGCCGGTCCCGTCGCTCCAAGGGTGTCAGCTCCGGCGGAACCCCGCCCATCCGGCCCCCAAGAGGTCGGTCACCTACCGTCGACAACCATGGTCGACTTTCAGAACGGCGTATTCGTCAAACTTGGCCCTACTGATCCGGGTCCATACGTCACGGAGCTCGGAGCACTGCTCATCGACGGTGAACAGGTACACCTCTGCTTCAAGGGCATTCGTGACTTCGTGGTATTCACCGACAAACGGCTAATTTCTGTCAACGTTCAAGGCATGACGGGGAAGAAGCGGGACTACACGTCGCTGCCGTACAACAAGATCCAGGCGTGGAGCGTGGAAACGGCTGGGGTCCTCGATCTCGATTCGGAACTTGAGCTGTGGTTTAGCGGTCTGGGCAAAGTTCGGCTGGAGTTCAAGGGCGCCGTGAACATCCAACACATATCGAAGTTGATCGGCCACGCGGTCTTGTGACCGACTGGCACTCGCTGCGGCCGATGTGTGCTCGGCTGTCGAGATTGAAAGCGCCGCTGCGGTCCTCGGGAGCCCAGCGGGCGGGGCCTCGATCGGGTCAGACGAGGGGCCATGGGTGACGGCGGCCGGAGTGGTCGGAGGGGAAACGACCCTCGGCCACAACCGCCCGCGCCCGGGTGAGCAGCGCATCACGCTCGAACGGATCGAGGTACCTAGCGACGGATTCCGGAACCTGCCCCCGCCCACCTGAGCTGCGGGCGCTGCCGTCAGTGCCGTCAAGCCCGTCGGTGCCGGCAAGCCCGTCGGAGCCGGCAAGCCCGTCGGGACCGTCGAGCAGCACACGGCAGACGTCGTCGCGTAGGTCGTCGGGGATGAGCTCCTCGGCGAAGTCCCACACCACGGTTCGAAGCTTGAACTCTTGGTGGAACGACAGCCCGTTGTCGATGCACCAAAGATGTCGATCACCGTCGACGAGGATGTGTCCACCTTTGCGATCGGTGTTGTTGCTTAGTAGGTCGAACACACAAATGCGGCGCAGTTGCGGATGGAGCGACTCGTCTTCGAGCATCGTGAAGTAGTGCTCGCTGAAGTCGACGTGCACGAACTGTTGGAGTGAGCCCTCCCCGAGGGGCACGCCGGCATCGTCGTCGCTTCGATAGACGGTGGGAGGCACGAGGTCCCAACCAAGGGCGACGGCCAGCTCGTAGGTTGCCACCTCACGGGTGAAGATCCGCTCCGGAAAATCCCACAATGGTTGCTCCCCCTTGCCCGGTTTGTAGACCGCGAGGAGCGCCCCGGACGTCGCCAGCTTGTCGAGGCCTTTGGTCGGGTCGAGACCCTCGGGCGGGTCGCCGACACAGACGAGGAACGTGGCGTTGGAGCTCCATGGCATCCGTCCGAGCACCTCAAGTGGCTCTGTGCGCAGCCGTTCGACCGTCGCTTCGCGGTCACGGGCCGGGGAAGGGGCCGTAGCGCTCGGAGCGTCGGGCGTGTTGGGCAGACCGGCGGTCATCGCGACTCAGTTGTTCCGCGGGCACATATGGCCATCGGGATCCATGGGTCGGCCACAAAGGAAACACGGCGGTCGGCCCGAGGAGACCAGCGCCTGCCCGTGAGGCACGAACCAGGCCACCTGCTCTCGGCTGAACGAGAAGCGAGCCTTGCGGGCACCCGCCAACAGCGCTTCCGCCTCGGCTTCGGAGACCTCCTCCGTGACGACGATCAGCTCCTCGGCTTCGATCACGAATCGATCGGATCGGTGGTCGTATTCCACCCCGATCGCTCCGACGACCCACTCTTCAAGGGTGGCTGTCACCAACGACAGGTTTCCGGGCGACGAGTTGGGCGGCAACTCGCCGGGAAGATCAGACAAGAGCCCTTCGAGATAGTCGGCCAGTGCCGACACCTGCTGCTTCTCGCAACGCAGGCTCAGGACGTGGCCGTTCTGGCGTGCCTGCAGATAGAACACGCGTTGACCGGGAGGGCCAAGGGTGCCGGCGGTGAACAGATCGGGGTCGGTGAACTCGTGAAGTTCAGGCATGGCAGGGGACCGCCGCGGCTAGGCGAGGGCCAGCGCCGACAGTTCGTCGACGTTGTTGACAGTGAGGACGGCCGGTCCGCCGGGCGACAGCAGCAGCGCTGATACGGAGCACGGATTGATGACAATGCGTTGGAAAAGATCGAGGTGGGTTCCCATTGCGTGGGCCACCGCCGCTTTGATGGGGTCGGCGTGCGACACACACACGATGGTTTTTCCACGGTGCTGCGCGGCGAGGCGTGAAAGGGTGGCAGTGATCCGGGTTTGCATTTCGGTGAAGGACTCGCCGCCGGGGAACCGGAACCCACTGGGATACCGCTGGACGGTGTTCCACTCGGGCAGTTTCCGTAGATCAGCCAACGCGCCTCCCGTCCACTCGCCGAAGTCGCATTCGAGCAGGCCCTTTTCCCGAATCACCTTCTGCCCCAGTGCCTTGGCAATCGGTGCGGCGGTCTCCGCGGTGCGTTCGAGTGGCGACGCGTACACCGCCGCTACCTTGTTGGCGCCGAGCGCAGCGATTCGGTGGGCGACGGCGTCGGCTTGGGCGATGCCCGTGTCGGCGAGATGGAGACCGGCGGCGCGACCGGGGAGCGATTGACCCGTGCTCGGCGTTTGCCCGTGGCGGACCAAGAGGACCACGGTGTGCTGCGGATCGGGTGGGGCGGCGCTTTTTTTGGCTCTTGGCATCGCCGATCAGGCTATCGGCGGATGTGACGCGGTCCTCACGTTGCCCCCGCCACCGTCGTGGGTGTCGATCGAACGTCGCCACGAGCCCGTGGCGCCGCGGCCTTCGGTTTCGGAGGTGCGACAGAACCACAACCCTCGTCGGCAAAGGGAACGGGGGAGTCGTTGGCGGGGAGGTGGATAGGGTCGGGAATCAAATGCCGACTCGTCGCACCATCGAACTGCGAGCCTTGACTCGTGAGATTGTGGACTGTCGGGCCTGCCCTCGTTTGGTGGATTGGCGAGAACGGGTGGCGACGGAGAAACGTGCAGCCTTCGCCGACGAGTCCTATTGGGGACGACCGGTCCCAGGGTTTGGCGATGCGAACGCCCGGGTTCTTGTGGTGGGGCTGGCGCCGGCCGCCCACGGGGCCAATCGAACAGGCCGGATGTTCACCGGCGACCGGTCCGGCGAGTGGCTGTACCGAGCGTTGCACCGAGCGGGGTTCGCGAGTCAGCCGAATAGCGACTCCGTGAACGATGGCATGCGTCTCACGGGCGCGTACATCACTGCCCCGGTCCGCTGCGCCCCGCCGGGCAATAAGCCAACGATTGACGAGCGGGATCAGTGTCGACCGTTCCTCCGACGAGAACTGATCTTGCTCAGCGAGGTGTCGGTGGTGGTTGCCCTCGGAGCGTTTGCCTACGGCGTGTTGTGCGCCGATCTCGGGGTGCGGCCGCGGCCCGCCTTTACTCATGGCGTCGAGGTGCCCGTACCCCCATCGGGGCTGGTGAACCGCCCGCTTACCCTCCTCGGCAGCTTCCATGTGAGCCAACAAAACACCTTTACCGGCAAGCTCACCGAGCCAATGCTCGATGCCGTCTTCGCCCGCGCCCGTGAGATAACGAACTCCGACGTTTCGTAGCGTCGAACCGAAACCCGGGGAGTGGCGGCCACTTACTCCCAGATGTGCAGTTCAGCGACCGTTTTGAAGATTTTGGCAAAACTATCGAAATGAGACAAATGGCCTATTTATCAAAAAATAGGCCGTGTGGCTCATCCGGATCGGAGGGAGAGAGCGCACGATGGCTCCATGCTCGCTTCTGCCGAACGACTCCACGGAATCCCCGCCCCCAGCGGTGCGGTGCCGAAAGGTCCGACTGGTCTCTGGGCGGCGTTGGTGCGTGCCGACCGTCTCGCCATGAACACCGAGTTCATCGGCGGAGCAGAGGTCATCGAGATCGCGTCGGTCGCCCATTTGGGTTATCTGGCCCGTTTGGCGCCTGCCCTTCCGGCTGCGGTGGAGACGCCAGGAGCTGAGGTTACCGATCTGGCCCTGTACCGGGCCCGGCGCTCCGCCTGACCCGATCGACAGTCGAGTCTCCCGACTGCACTCCACGCCGACCACGATCGCTCGGTGGACCAAAGCTCCCTTCCGGCGCCCCGGTGTGCGGGCTGTTAGACGTTTCCGACGGGGTTCGGTGGGGCGGCACGGTGTCACCAGACGGAGTTGGGTTCGTTGCCGACCGAAACTGGATACCGGGTAACGCGGCCGCCTTCGATCGGGTGACGCCGCATCGTCGAAACGATGCTGGACGGCGACGCTCGCCACGCAACGCTGGCGCACCGCCGGATCACCCACCTGCCCCGTTTCCGGGCTGAGTCGACGGTTTACTACGGTGAGGGCCCGTTCCGCCATCCCCAACTTCGGGGGCGAGCGTTCGATTCGAGGAGTGAAGCTGTGCGTCGTTCGTTGGGCCTGAGGGCCGGGGCCATCGGGGTGGCCGTTGCCGCCGCCGTGTCGCTCGCCGGCTGTAGCCGTCCCGACAACACACCGAAGTTCTATGGCGAGGCGACGGAGGCGTTGTTCCTGTCCGGCTGTACGGGCAACTACGAACTCAGTGCCGCCACCATCGCCGCCACCAACACCTGCGGCTGTATGTATGGCCATATCCGGGACAACATCCCGGCGTCGGAAGACGACAAGCTTCAGCGACTGGTCGAAGGTCAGAAGGTTTTCGCGGGATACACGGGCAAGACCTTTGCCCAAATCGACTCGGAACTGAAGAACTCGCCCGACCGGGTGACCTCCACCGAGCTCTTCCCGCAGGTGGTGCTCGACAAGTTCAAGACGTGCCCTGGTTACGGCGGCAACACCGGCACCACCGGCACCACCGGCAACACCGGCAACACCGGCACCACCGGGTCCACCGGTACCCCCGGCGGCGCGCCGAGCGTTGGCCCCACCGTGCCCGCTACGTCCCCCGCTCGTTAAAACGCCACCGGCAACAGGACCCACCCGCGGCCGCAGAGGCCAAGAGGTTGGGGTTACGGAACGGCGTACTGGTTGATGGGGCGGCCCACGCCTTCGCTCATCGTGATGTAGCTCTGAGCGTCAGACAGAAACGCCACCGCCTCGCCTTGGGGTTCCGCCGTGAAGGCGCCCGCGCACCGAGTGCCAGTGAGGGTTGCCGCAATGGTGGAGCCCCCGAGCCGCTGGTAGAGGTAGACCTGCCCGTAGGTACGAAGGGCAATGGCGTCGCCGGCCGGGGCGATATCGCCACCCGTGAGGAGTGCGCCCACGTTGAGCGGGACGGTTCCCACGTTCTCAAGCACGGTGGAGGAGCCCGCCGCCAGTCCGGGCGGGGCCCGATAGATCGTGGCGGAACCGCTTTGTTTCGTGACGACGTACATGGCGCCGTCGGTGTCGACGAGCAGCGTTTCGGCATTGTGGGCGCCGTCGGGATAGGTGAGTGTGAGCTTCGCCATGCCGCCGAGGGGGACCGTTCCCACCGGCGCCGCGGCGGAGTCCACGACCGGTTCGGGGATCTGGTAGACGGCAATCGACGGGCGGGTGCTGGGGTTGTCGCCGATGTCAGCCGCGTAGAGGTACCGCTGGTCGGGAATAGGGCCGGGACCTTGGGCGATGTCTTCCCAGTCCTGGGCGGTGGCACCGGTGACCGTGAAGGTTCCGAGGACGGCGCCGGCATTGTTGAGGGCGAAGACTCGCGGGGAATCGCCAGAGTCGTTGTGGACCCACAGCACGCCCGGGTTGGCGGTGGAGCTCACGACGCCCGACACCTCATTGAGCTCCGCAGCGCTCACCGTTCCCGTGGTGCCGGTGATGAGCGTGCTGGCACAGGCGGCGTCGTAGAGCGCATTGGCCGACGGGGCACAGGAGGTGCTGCCAACGATCGCCAGCGCAGTCGCCGCGCCGACGAGTGATCGATACCATGGCGACGAGCTCTCCATCGCATCACCGTACCCCCGAACGAAACCCGGCGGGCGCTCACCGGACGGCGGCGCAGAAGGAACGAACGTTGCCGGCCGAAGGGGCAGTGACGATGTGGGTGATGATGTGGGTGACGACGGAGCGGTGGGCGGACATGGGGTTGGCGGGTTCGCAGTTGATGGTGCTGTTGTCGGGCCAGCCGGCGCCGTTTCGGTGGAGGCCGTGTCGGTGGAGGCCGTGTCGGTCGAGGGCATGTCTGCGGAGGGCGTTTCGGCGGCGGGTGCCAACGCCGGCGCCGGACCTGCCGCCGATGGTGACTCGGTGGACCGACTGCAGGAGACAAGGCCGAGCATTGTCAGTGATGTCATGGCGCTGATGATGGATCGGCGCCAACGTGGCGAGATTCCTATCCCGCGAACGGTTTCCGGCATCGACTTCCCCTGGCTTCTTTCGTCCTCGAGAAACCGACCGTGGTCACCGGTAGTAGCCGACGACGTCGATGATGATGTGGGTGAAGCTCCCGGTGGAGCAGGTGGCGGCGATGCGGGCTTGGGTGTCGGTGGCGACGACGGCGCTGTTGGCGAGCACGGTGTTGGCGGCCCCCCAGTTGATGGTGCTGTTGCCGGGCCAGGCGAGGCCGCTTTTGTGGAGGGCGATGAAACCGCTGGCGGACGTGTCGACGATGGTGAGGTTGACCACGACGGCGGTGGCGCCGGCGGGCACCCCGGCGCCGAGTTTGCAGTCGATGGCGCGGGTTTCGGCGCCGCCGATGGTGCCTTTTTGCACGGTGATCGGGGGGTCGCCGGGCCGGCTGTCGTACACACGGATGGTGGAGGGGAGGATGTGAAATGATCCGGCGGTGTCTGGCCCGGCGAGTTTGCGCCAGGTGCCGGGGGTGCCGGCGTTGGTGCAGAACCACAGGGCAGAGCTGGTATCCGCGCCATCGCGGTCGGCGGTGAGTTGCCCATGTTCGGCGGCAATCACGTCCTGGGTGGGAGGTAGTCGCACGCTCTCGTTGCGGAAATGCAACGGTCGTGGTCCAACCAGCGTGGCGGCCTTCGCTCCGGCCGTCGCCCGCGCCTGAAACGCCGACACCGTCGGGGCACCCGCATTGCTGATGGCCCCCACTCCGTACGAGTCCGAGGAGGACCCGATCACCCCCACGCCCGAGCCGCTTTCCCCCCGAACGCCCGTACCGCCGTTGGTTGCGTAGCCGAGCACGCCGGCGTCGTACACCGTCCCGGCCTGTCCAGATATGGCGCCCTGAACCGGAAACGCCGTGAGCCCGGCTTCATGCACGCCAAAGCCGTACTCCAAGTCGCCTGAGGTCTGGATCACCGTTCGGGTGGTGGCGGTGTTGATACCCCCGGCGAGCAGGGCATCGCCGTCGGCGGCTGCCGCGGGTACCGCGGTCGCGACCGATGCCGCCACCGCGCCGACCGCGGCGCCGCTGGCGGCAAGTGCGGCGCGGGTGAGAAACCGGGGGCGATTCACCGAAGGATCGGTCTGGTTGGCGTCGTTCCCAGGGTTGTCATCGTCGAGCACGCCAAGCTCGGCGATGTGGTCCAAGTCGTGGTCCCCACCGGAATCCATGCCGGAGAACGGGCCGGAATCCATGCCGGAGAACGGGCCGAATGCTGCGGTCAACGCCTGATCCGGGCCAAACCCGTCGGCCACGACAACACCAGGCACGACGGTGTGATCAACAGCGGAAGTGTCCCGCTGACCTTGAAGGTCATCGATTCGCGCTTCGGCGGCGGTGAGCCGATCGAGAGCGAGGCGGAGGTTGTTCTGCAGCGTGTCGAGTTCGGCCCGGTCGGGATCAGCGACGTCATGTTCGCAAGGTTGGGTGAGGCGAGATGTGGTCATTTGGGTGCTCCCGATCCTGTGAGTTTGCCGACACTATGTCAGCGGCAATCAGCCGTGGTGCTGCGTGCCCGATCGATGGGCACGAACACCTGACCGCAATCGCTGTTTCCAGCGTCGCCGAAGTACGACAGCGTTCGCGTGCCAGCACGAACGCCCAACCGGTACAGCGACGCACGAGTGGATACATGACGGCTAGGGCCGGGTGGGGGTGCTGTTTCGTTGCTCCTGGCGGGATCGGTCGAAGCGGCAGGTTCGATCGATCAAGGATGAACGAAGCGGATTGTGCGGCTGACTCGCGACACCCGTGGCTTGCTCTCACGTTGGTGATGGCAATGAACAGTCTCTGGCCGACCACATCGGCCTACTGGTGGCTCGCTCTCGAGGCACCTGGCGTGAACGAACCCCGATCCCGCATCGAAGCGGGCGGCCCCTCAGGAGCACACCATGGCGAAGGAATCCATAGCGGCACTACGAACGAAGGCGTCAACGAGGTGGGTTCGGCCCTTCGCCATCGCGGGTTCGGTTGCCCCTGCTCGTGGGGTTGCTCGCGGGTTGTATCCCGCTCACGGCCGTCGCTCAAGTGGCCTCGGGCGGAAACTTCACCTGCGCCCGCCATACCGACGGCACCGTGTCGTGCTGGTCGACACCACGGCGCGCTGTTTCGGATCCAACAGTGGCGGCCAGTTCGGTGACGGCACCTTCGCCTCGCGGCGCTGGGCCAACGAGAGCGTGGTCACCAGCCGGTGACCGTTGGCGGTTTCGTGGCGTCACGAGAGGCCAAGTGACTCTTGGGTGACCGCGTTTGGGGAACTGGTCGCTGCGCCCCTACCCGAGACTTGATTGCGACGTGCGACACTCCGGTGGACGGATCAGCGTGGTTCCATCGAGCAACAGGTAGCAGCCCTGGCCCAACAGGTAGCCGATCTCCAGGCGGCTTGGCGCGGTTCGGGCGCACCTGACGACCCCCGTGCTGACGAGCCCCGTGCTCGGCTCGGGTATCGGGCCGACCAAGCCGGTCGGGTGGATGGCGCCGGGTGCCGTGATTCGCAGCCATCGGGCGCTGGTGCTCGAACCCAATGGCGCATCACAAGGCCGGCTCCCATGGCATGAACCCACCTTTTACGGTTTTTGGTAGGGGAGACGCATCAGAACTGATGCGTCT
>JANOSD010000036.1:0-18183 GCA_031415655.1 Actinomycetes bacterium | reverse complement strand
ACGGTGACCTGGTTCGCGCTGGTCTCCCCGGGGGTCCAGTTCAGGCTCGACGCGATGGGCTGGGGTTGGCCGGTGGGCCAGACGGTGAGGAACGAGGCGGCCGTGGTGTTGGTGACCGTGACGTTGAGGGTGACCGCGTCGGCGTCGTCCGGGATGCCAGCTTGCCCGGCCACGGGGATCGTGCGTGTGGTCCCGGGGTCCCACGGCGAGGTGTACGGACCCACGGCCGACTCGGGTCGGGAATCGGCGATCCGGACCGGGGCAAGCGCGTGGAACCAGGAACCGGAATGGGCTGTCACCGGCGCGGACTGGGCAGACGGCATGCCCGGACCCAGCGTGTTCGTTCCGGTCACCGTGAACGTATACGACTGGTTGTTGGTGAGACCCGTGACGGTGCACACGAGCGGGCCGGACGTCCACGTGCACGTCTGCCCGCCGGGCGAGGCGGTGACCACGTAGCTGGTCACAGGCGGCCCGCCGTTCGCCGGTGGCGCCGTCCATGCCACCCCTGCGGACCTGTCGCCGGCGCGCGCGTGCACTCCGTTCGGCGCCGCGGGGAACCTCGGGTCGACGAATCCGATGCTGTTCCGGCTGTGGTCCGTGAACCACACGTTGCCCCCGGGGCCATCGGTGATGCCAACGATGTTCTCCAGGATCGGGTCGGTGAGCACCTTCCGCTGGCCATTCGGCGAGAGCACGGCGATGGACGTCCCGGCGGCGACCCAGACGCTGCCGTCTGGACCCATGGACAGGGCGCGGACGTACCCGAGGCCAAGGTCGCCGAGGTGGGTGATCGTGCCGGTGGTCGTGATGCGACCGATGCCGTCAGGGTCCGCGAACCACAAGACGCCGTCGGACCCGGCGATGATGTCATACGCAGGGTAGACCGAGGTCCGTGGGAACCGGGTCGTCAGGCCGCTGGGAGTGATACGGCCGATGGAGTGGTCTTCGTTGGTGAACCAGAGGTTGCCGTCCGGCCCCGCGGTGATGCTCCACGGGCGGACGATGTCGGGGCCCCAGTAGAGGGTGAACTGGCCGGTGGGAGTGATCTTGGCGATGGTGTTGAGCTCGCGGTTGATGAACCACACGTTGCCGTCCGGTCCGGCGGTCAGACTGACCGGATAGATGAGGTTGCTGCTCGGGTAGTGAGCGACGAACGCCCCGGTGGAGGCGACGACGTCGATCGAATGCTGTTGGTAGTTGGCGACCCAGAGGTTCCCATCGGATCCCACAGCCATCGACGCGTACACAGGAGTCACCGCTGATGAGAGTTGCGACCATGGCGCGCTGAAGCGGTCGTAGGTCCCGTCGGGGGTGATGCGCCCGATCGTCCCTCCGTCCCAGTTGGTGAACCAGAGGTTCCCGTCCGCACCGAAGGTCGGATGGTGAGGGCCGCTGACCCCACCGAAGCGGGTCACCGTGCCGCTCGTCGAGACCCGGATCGTATCGTTTGCACCCGAGTCGGTGATCCACAGGTTGCCGTCAGATCCGGCGATGAGCGACTGAAGGTTTCCCCAGACCGGGATCGGCGCGCTCGGGATGCCAGTGGTCGGGTCGATGCGCCTGACTTGTTGGTAGGCCAGGACCCAGAGATTGCCGTCGGGACCGGCGGCGATGTCTCCGCCCGAGAACTCGAGGAACTCTGTCAGCACCCCGTCGGGGGTGACGCGCCGGAGCGGGCTTCCCAGCCAGAGGTTGCCATCCGGGCCGGCAGTGATGTTCGCTGAGGCCGCGTTCGTCACCTCCGATATCGCGCCGCTCGGGGTGACGCGACCGGTGCCGCTGACCCCGGTGTACCAGACGTTCCCGTCGGGGCCCGCGGCGAGCTCGTAGAGCTGACCCAGCGCGGGGTCGGAGAAGACGGTGAGGATGCCCGCGGGGGTGAGTCGGGCGATGCCCGCGTCGGTGAGGAACCAGAGGTTGCCGTCGGCCCCGCTGATGAGCTTCCAGGCCGGGGTGCCGGCGTTGATCACGGTCGCGTTCCCGTCCGTCGTGATGCGGCGGACAGTCGACGCGCCGGCGTACCAAAGTGCACCGTCGGCGCCGGCGGCGATCGAGTTCGGGTGGCCGACGGTCGGCCCGGTGAACTGCGTGACCGCGCCCAATGGCGTAATCCGCGCGATGCCGGTCTCGTGGCCGACCCAGAGGTTGCCGTCGGATCCGACGGCGATCGGGCCCGGATGGTTCGTCGTGGGGAATGTCGTGATCGGCGGCGAGACGTAGGCGGTACCGCTCGGGCGCGCTTCTGGCAGGTGCGTCGCAGCCGGGACAGCGGTGGACGCGCGGCTCACCGTTGACGCCTCCGCAGCCACTGCCGGGGTCGCGACCGAGGCAGGGAACACGAGCGCACCAAGCAGGAGCAGAGCCAGCCACCCCGTTTGTAAATTCGAACGTCTCATTGCGAACCCCTGACGGAAAGCATAGGCCGGCATTCAGATAGCGGTGCCGGGCCCCGCTTCGCCGGGGAACGTGTTGCCGGTTCGTGGCAGCCTGTTTCGGCGCGTCCCGAGTGGGGGAGCATGAGCGCGAAGGCGAGGAGTGGCTAGTTATGCGAGAGCGACTGTTCCTCGCCGCCCCGATCCTGCTGCCCCGTGGGATCGCCGTGGCGCTCGCCTCCAGCGGCTACCCCGGGTACGTCATCGGAAGGCGGGACAATGGCATCCAGTTCGGACTCTACGGCTCGGTTCCGAAGTTGCTAGCCGCATTGACCGCCACGCTGATGGCGTTCGTCGGCAGGCGGTCTCGGGCGGGGGTCGCCGTCGTTGCAGTGGTGAGTTCGCTGGCCTCGGTGGTGGCCGTGTTCCTTGACTTCGGGCTTCTTCGTCGTCCTGGAACCGCGCTCACTTGACTCTTATTGCGGCCTGCTCTCCCACACGATGCGTCCTTCGGGTTATGCGAGCAGCGTCGCCGATGTGCTGAGCGCCGACGACGGCGGCTGCCAACGCAAGGTCCGAGATGGCGACGTCGACAGCAAGCGGCTCCACCAAATCAAACGCGGTGCGAGCTCGTGCGATGTTGAGGTCCGAGACCGAGGCCCGTGTCGACGAGTCGACGCCGCCCGAACCGAATGCGCCGGCGTCCTCGGCCTCGTTGGTGCACCATCGAGCTTGCAACGGGGTGACGAGGTCGCGCGCGTTCGTTGGGATCCAGCCGTGCCTTCCTATGCCTCGATGGCCCGCCGCGCGTGACCCAACAGGCGATTCACCCAGCCGACCATGCGACCGGCTTCGGCTGAGGAGACGAAGGTCAGGCCGTACTGCGAGTCGTCCTAGCGGTTGAGTAGGCGCTGGAGGTCCTTTGCCATCTCGGCGCCGCCGGGCTCGACCGTGCCGAGGAGCTCGACGGCCTCGGCGTGGGATTGGCCTCGAGCGCGGACACCGAGGCGCGCGCAGCAGGCCGCGTCGGAGGCTGCGATACCCGCGAGCACCGCAAGCGATGCTGCGACGCTCGGAGTCGCGTCGTCGCTGTCGTCGTCGCTGTCGTCGTCGACGACGAGTTCGGCGGCGAGGAGGAACGCATCCGCCTGGGCGAGACGGTTGAGCGCGTCACTGCGGTCACACGATTGGGTTCGAGCCTTCGATCGGGCCATCACGCCACGTTCCTGAGAGCGGTGCGTTCGCCAGCGATCACGATGAGATCGCGACTCCACTCGGCGAGGATCGGCTCCTTGGCGCGTCGCAGTCGTGCGATCTCGGAGGACGTCCGGCCGATGACCTGTGCCCGATTGCCCGTCCATCTGCGGATCTTCTCGGCCAGTTCGTCGACGCGGTCGGCGAGGTCTGGGTCGTCGGACACGACGAGCACGTCGATGTCGCTTTTGGCGCCGCCGTCGCGTCGGGCGGCAGAACCGAACAGGCCGACCAGTGCTGGGGGCGCAGTCCACTCCTCGACCACGCCGCGGATGCGGTTGGTCAGCTCGCCGTGGAGGGTGGCGAGCAGCTCCACTGCCGGCGCCGCCAGGTGGTCCCGGTTGAGTACAAATCCGCCGGGCACTTCAAGCACGAGTCCCACTTCGATCATTCTCAGTAACACCGACCGGACCCCGGACTTGGACCCGCGCCCGGCACGAGCGTGGACAGCGGCGAGCCCGATGGGCCCTGCGGTCGCCGCAAGGGCAGCAAGGACGGGTCCGTCGAGACTTGGGACGACCGTGGTGATCGGCATCGAGACATCCATTTGCTCTCCGATATACGGTGTGCGATTTATCGAACGACGTGCAGAATATCGCTCAGCGTGCGAGAAGTCGGACATGGTAAGACTCCTACACATTTGACCGACGTGAAGCCCCCACCGCGGCTGGTGTCGATGAACCCTCGTTTGATGAGGGATTGTTCGTAGGCGCCGAATCCCTGCGGAAGTCATCGATCTTGGCCTCGACCGAATCAATCTCAAGCTGGCGCAGCTTCGCCGACTTCGCGTCGGGAGCTGCATTGAGGTTGGCAATCATCTTGCACCGCCGAGGATCGCGGTGGGATTCGCGTCCGCCCGAGCCAGACCCGACGCTCGCTCGAAGTCATCCAAGGAGATGTCGGGAACCTCGTGCAGTGAATCGGCCAATGGAGTGCTCAACGCGGCGGCATCGTTCGCCGCGACGACCTCCAACTCCTGGCGGGGCTCGACCCCGAGCCCATGGATGCAACCTACGACGGGAGGAGCGAGTCGCAGCGGCTCAGGTGTCGGATTCGGTCGTTCCGCGCCACCACGAGGGCGATGGTGCTTTCGCAGAACTCGAGGTAGTCATCGACGTTCTGAGGGACCGCCGGAAGCGGGAAGTCGGCCGATGGGAGGAACAGCTGCACCCGGTCCTTGGCATCCACGAGGTCGAGGAGCCAGAGGAGCCAGAAGTCGACGTACCCGACGAGATCACCGAAGAAGTCGAAGACGGCGTGAGGTGTCTCCCCTGGTGACTTCGTCTTCTGGTTGGTCGACGCCACGCTGTTGTGGACGCTTGTCGTCTGCGTTGACGCTGCGGCTCGTGGCCGCGGCGCGCAGCGGGAAGCCTCAGTGCTGCTGTGCGCGATCCCGGGGCTTCTGGCCGTGACTGTGCTGCCGGCGATACGCAAGATCGACTGTCCAAGCCAGATCCCTCGCGACGACATGCTCGAGCCATTGCCGCCTCGAACGTACGTGATCGAACGCGAAAGTGAGGATTGGCGTGGTGTGGCGTCCACGTCCCTGACGATCCAGTCGGACGGTGAGGACTCCGAGGTCCTCGAGACCCGTGTCGGCGAGTGGGACCGATCGGAGGGCTGGCGTTCAGGATCGACCGACGGCTCGGCAGGCGTTGAGCTCGAGGCCGGCGACTGGCATCTCGGCGTCCACGGGATGAACGACTACCAAGCGCCCGGCGAGCCGACGAACCTCGGGGTCGCGCTGTACTTGAGCCATTCGGATGCGGGGTGCGACTGGCTCTCTTGAGGAAACCGAGCGCTCGTGCGTCGATCGATTCTCGCGGATCGACAAGGTCCGCGCCCATCGGCGCAGCCTCAATCGCCGTCGACTGAACCCGCCTTGTGCGGTGATGCTGGTGGCACGGACTTGTCGGAGTTCCAGCGTCGAATCGAGATCTACGTCGAGAACGAGCTTCCAGGCGCCGCCGAGAATCGGACGGCCATCGCCGCCGCACTCGCCCCCAAGCTCTGGCCGCTCGTCAACGAGTGGCAGACCACCGCGAGGAGCACCAGCGAGTACGTCCGCGCTCTCGTGGCTCGTCTGCTCGACGACTGGCCCTTGGTGGCGGCCCAGCTCAGTCTCGAAGAGACCGGCAGTCCATCGGGTTGGTGGCCAGATCCGCCGGAGACCGACGTGCCCGAACTGCCGCTGGCCGATGGCTCGTGGTCGATCGCGGGCATCACCTACCTGCCCGGCGATGCGAGCACGGCTCCGCGACTGTTGGTGACGACCGAGCGAGAGGGTGAGGTCAGGACGATTCGCTTCGACGGTGTCGCGGAACTCGAGTTGCTGCAGACGACAACGAACCTGCCGTACGCCTGGATCATCGAATCGCTGGGAGCGTGTCCCAGTGACGCTTCGAGAAGCGGATTCCGAGCCATGGTTCGAAGCCTCGCAAGGACGTCACGTCGAAAGCCCCCTTGTTCTGGGCGGTGAGACGGAGGACGCAGCGAGATTCGAAGCTGGCCGGAAGACGCCGAATGGATACTGGGACACGCTCCTTGAGGACCGAGGGTGGGACGTCCTCAAGTACGAAGTATCGACCGGCATCGACGGCGTCATCTCGTTCTACTGCTCGGACATAGGGGTGATTGGCCGCGTAGGTCAGCCCACCCTGGCGCCGCCTTCGACACGGCACGGAGATGACTGAGGAACCGGCCGAAGTGTGGGACTGCTCGGTTACGGTCGGTGCAGGGACAACGACACGACTGGTGAGCGAGGACCCAGCTGACAACGTGACCGAAGCGGCTCGCCGGCTTGAAGCCGGCGACGACCCGGACGATGTCCTCGCATGGCTCCACGATCGAGGCGCCTCGCTCCCGGACGCCATGCACGCACTCGGACGAGCGCACATCGAGGACCCCAAGCTTGCGGTGTGGCGCCACCGTTCATGGACCGAAGAGTCCGTCCAACACCGGTCCTACGAAGATGCGTGCCTTGCCGTCTTCGACGGAATGAGTATCGGCGGCAAAGCCGACCCGGATTTCGAGGCGAAGTTGGAGGCCGCGACATCAGACCAGCGGCGTCACATCATCGAAATTCTGTTGGCCGATGTCACAACCGACGCGGCGCTCGCGAAGGAACAGTCTGCTCTCGCCGATGCGCTCCGGCATGGTTCTGCGTTTGGCTCTGCCACGTTGGTTGCGGTGCAGAACCAGCGACGGGAGCTGGAGCTCGCCAACGCTCGCGCCACCATCGCCCGGATCCAGGAAGGGGAGCGAGGAGGATGCGACCAGACGATCTGGCCGTCGGTCCGGACGGGCCGTTGCCTCGCAGCCTTCGTGGAAGCGAGGCAAGCCGACGATTCCGATAGTCACTTATTCGCGGCTGCGGTGTTCGCGGCACTGGGTGACGCGAACGACGCCAGCTCGACGGCGGCCAGAATCCTGACGGTCCTGAGTGGCCCGCCCGGATCGGCACCGGGCGAGGGGACACTCGACCCGTGAGAGCAGCACGCCGACTGAGAAACGCCCTCGCTACGTCTGGGCTGGCGACGGTTTGAAGCGGTAGTTGTGACCGGTGTGCGCTCCCTCCAGGCCCTCTGCATCGGTGAACGATTCGAGCGTCGATCGCGCTGCGGCGACCGTGGCTGGAACGTCGCTGAGAGCCACGATCAAGGAATCAAAGTCGAGCCACCCTTCGGCTTGTAGGCGGCTGATGCCGAGGTCGTCGACGTCGCCCTCCACCACGGCGGAGACGTACAGCTGTGATCCACGTTGTTCGCCGATCGTGAGTGCGACGGAGTCAAAGCGAAAGTGAGCGAAGAAGTACACGCTTCCCTCGATGGGCTGCCCGAACTCGGAACAGGTGAGGCTCGCGGGCGTCATCGAGCGCCACCTGGTCGTGGGTAGCTGAACTCAGTCGATCGAGAGGTGGCATCCGGTGTCGCCGTAGTCGCGTCGGATCTCTTGGAACTCGAACGTGAACTCCCAGTGGAGAGCTGGCCCGAAGCCGATAGAAGGATTGTCGAACAACACCCCGCTCCAGCTTCCGCCCGCCGGGACGAGTTCAGCTACCTCGAGATCCTCGGGCACAGCCACACAGTAGGACGCGGCCGCTGAACCAACCGACCTTGATCGATGTCGGCCTGGGTCCGGCTACGTCTCGATCTCGATGCCGACCGGCGACCCAACCTGTTGCGCGACGAGAGTCCAGAGATCGACATCTTCGCTGGGCGTCTCGATAGAGATCACGAGTGCGTAGCGGGGCCCGTGCGAGCTTCGATCCCGAGCGGCGTGCTCCTTCCACCATCCGGTGACCGGGAGATGGCCACGCGACCGTGGGCGGCGAGTTCCGCTCCGGTGCCGGTCCACGAAAGAAACGCTCGCGGCCACGTCCGCCAGCGACGCTTCGGCTTCGAGCCTCTGCGACCCGCATGCTGCCGGCGTCGTCGGAAGACATCGATCCCGGTCGAGCTGATGGGACGAGGCCTTCTACGAGCCGGTGGCGCTGCCTTCGTCGCGAAGATGGGCTTCGAAAGCGGCTGCCTCGGCCTTGGACTCTTCGTAGGCGAGACGCCGGCGTTCCTTCTCATCGGGGTCGACGTCGCGAAGGAAGTCGTCTTCGACCGCGATGGTGTGTCGATGCCTCGTCGTCATGGGATCAGTGTATCGACGGTGGCGATGACGGTGCCGTGCAGGACCACTTCGGCATCGGAGCTGGGATCGAACGCCAAGGCCACCTGGCGCACCGAGACGTTGGTGGCCAACACGGCGCCCGGACGGCGCCGGGCGGCATGGCTGACAGCGACCTCTCGGAGCGGCGTCCACGCGGTCAGTCCTCGTCCGTCCAGCTCGACCTCGTCACCCTCGGCCCAGAGCGGCTCTAAGGGCTGGCCTCGATAGAGACCCAGCCGGATAAGGCCGGCGCCCCGAAAGAGCGTGCGGACGGCTTCGGCGACGCCGTCAATGGCGTCGGCGTGACGAGCGGGGACGGCGGCCAGCCCACGGAAGTGGTTCTCGAGGAGCTGGGCCTCTGGTGATCGGCTGTCATAGCGCCAGGCATCCAAGTAAGGGCGGGCCAATGGCCACAGGGGCCCGGCGGCAGTGGCGACCTTCCGGTCCCAGGTGACGCGAGACTCGTCAACGAAGCGGTCTCTCCAATCGGTCACAGCTCCATGTTGCCGGGTCTCAGGGGGACTGCTGTCCCGCCGCCCGGCTGGTCGGTGGCGCCGGCGGGTATGCGCAGCGTCGGGGTCGACGACCTCGGCGGCGGTTTGGAACGAGATGAAGGCTGGGCGCCCCACGATCAGCGGCTCGTACCGCGTGGCCAGGACCGAACCAGGCACGAGATCGGCGCCGTAGACGTCGGTGTCGATGACGACCGCACCTCGGATGGCCGGCGCTGTCACCGTCGCAGCGCAGCGAGGAAGGCGTCGCCCTCTTCGCTGGTGAGATCGTCGATCAGCATCTCCTCGTGGGGCGGCAGGGGCCGTGCGCGACGCAGCAACTCGTCGACCGGCAGCTCCAGGCTGTCGTCGTGGCTTGGCTGGATCGGCTCGCTCGCCATCTCACTGCCAGGTTACCGCAGCCGCACGACGGACTGATTCCTGGGATGAAGCAGCGGCCGATATGGCCAACACCCGTTCTGCCCACGGCCGGCAACCTGCCGGGCGGTCGTGCAAAACCGGCGTTAAGCGGGTGATCCATCTCGTCGTTCTGCCGCTCTCAGATTGAGCGTTCTGGGAATACGTCAGCGAACGGTGTCGGCGTGCAATTGAGCACGGAGGCTGAGCGAGCTTGGGAAGGGTGCAGTGACTCGCGACGATGATGAGGCTCGGCATGATCGACGCATGGCCGTTCTCGCGTGGGGTGGCCTGATCTTCGTTCCAGGTGGTCCGCGTTTCGTCGGTTGGGCGATCAACGGGTGGGGCCGTCGCTCGCGGCTTCAGGAGAACGGTGAGTCCGCCGGCGCCGGCGCCATCACTCCGTCGGCGATGAGGATGCTGACGTCGTCGAAGGGGGCGCTCGACACAAGGGGATCCGCCACCAGGTTGCCATCCATTATGTAGGCGATCCGGCCCGTGGGACACGGTGCACGGCGCTCCACGCAGTCGGCAGCGACGACGTTGAATCGGTCGAGGCCGCCGTCACCACGTTTCAGCGCAAACTGGACCTCGACGCCATCGTCGGACCGATAGACGGTGTATCGGATCGCTGTCCCATCGACGATCGCCGGTCCGAGTCTGACGCGGCGGACGGAGCCACCGGCGCCGCTCGTGTCGTGGATGTCGAGGACGACCGCTTCTGCGGAAGGTTCGAACGCTTCGGCGTTGGTGTCGAGTGTGAGATCGTGCATTACCGGGCGGAACTGCGTTCGGGTGGCGTCCGATCCGGGACGGACGGCCGTGGTGGGCGACGGCCGCGGCGGGGTGATGATCTCCGAGATGGTTGGCGTCATCGGTGACGCGGACGTGGCGGATTGCGCCGCCGGTATCGTGCTGGGCGAGTTGCTGCAGCCAGCCGGGACGGTGATGGCCGTCACGGCGAGGAACGTGGCCGTCGCGCATGGAGTCCAGTTCACCGCACAAGGATGCACGCAGAGCCAGATCAACGTCGAATGTGGCCGGCGCCGGATGCGGACGGGCGTGGAACCTGGCAAGGACGCCGTGACCGCGGGTTGGGGCTGGTCACCGTAACCGGTGAACTCGATGACTGACCGAGGACTCCCCACGCTTGCGCCGTCGGCGTTCTGCGTGATGATGCCCCACGATCCGGCGTTTCGCCGCGCGCAGCGCGGTGCAGCGAAGCCGGCGATCGGCCCGGTCGTTCGCCGGGGTTATGCCCACCTGATCGGGGACGGCTTCTGGGGCTGACGTCGTCAACGAAATAGCGGCAGACCCTTCATCGCTCCAGCGAGGACGGACGCCGACCGAATGCCCAGTACGCAATGGGTCCAACGGGCTGAACGACCAAACCGAGTACCCACCAGGCCTTGGACCCGCGAACCTGCGTTCGGGGGCGCCGCACTAGGTCTACGAGAGCAGTTGTTGTCAGGACCAGTTCAACTACCGCGCCGGCGACAATCGCCGCGCGCTGACCCTGGCTGAAGTCGTCCCATCGCTTCTTCTGCTCCATGGCTCGACACTACTGACCGCACACCGAGCGGGGCGGCGCGGCCGTGATCAGCAGCGTCATCGACCCGGCGATCTGCGCGTTCGCGGGACGCGGATAGGGGACGCGTTAGTCGGACGTTATGCCCGCGCCTTGGCCCGGAGAGCGGCTCAACGCCGCTCCCACCTGGGACGGATCTTCGTGGAGAGCGAGCGCATGCACTCCGCGCATCGGTGTACGCGACTCGCCTTCTCAGCGGGGCCGTCTCAGTCGACGTCCCAGTGCCCGCGTACTGCTTGGCAGGCTGGACACCGGAACATGTACGCCGTGACTGCGGAGTTGGCTGACGGCTTCGCGGCGAGACCATGGGTCCACGCGTCCTCGTGAAAGTCCGCGACAGCGATCGCCAGAGCTTTGCCATCGCCGTCGGAGGCTTCGGCGTCGAACTGCTCCCGGCCCCACCGGCCGATGTACTGCATGGGCCGCTGGCAATGGAACAGCCAATTCTCTCCCTGCCACGTGGAATACGACGGCGTTCTCGTCAACTCGAGCATCATCTCGCTCGGGATGAGCACGCCGCGCCAGCCGTCGTCGTTCGCCTCGCTCGTCGCGAAACCGGCGACGAGCGGAGCGCTCACATCGGCTTGCACATCGGCTCCTTCGTCACCGATCGCCCACACAGTCGGCTCTGTGGGGAAGGGGAGCCCGTGGGTTCGGCCCACCATCGCGTCCTGCCAGCGAATCATGCCGGCTTCGGTATCCATCGTGGAGGCCCAACGTCCGGATCGGAGGCAGCGCCAACACGCGTGATCGTCCTCGAAGTCGTTGAGCACGACCGGCTGGCCACACGACAGGCACGGGTCTTCGCCGTCGTCTGCTGCTACTGCTGTCGCCGAACGACACGACGGGCACGTGACTATCAGGTCGTCGCCCACTCCGAGGTGGAACCCTTCCCGTTGCTCATTGCAGATGACGCAGACTCCAGTCGGAGACCACGCGGCGGCGTCCTCTACCGGGCCTGCGAACAGAGGGACATCGATTCCGAGGTCAGCAAACGTCGACACGGCCGCAAGATAGTCGAGCCTTTGATCGCGGTAGCGAAGCAGAGCGAGAACTACATAGGCCCAGCGATCTGCCGCGGGAATCGCTGCCACGGCGGTCCCGGCGAACTGCCCGATATCGGGACGTGGATATGCCCGACCTCCGGCGTGTGTTCGGGGACGCAATCTGCACCAAACCCGGACGGCTCACGGCTCCACCGAGTCCCTTCTGGGAGAATGCCCACCGTGGACGTGGATTCGCCAGGGTCAGGTCAAGAGTCGAGCCCTGAACGGAGGGCCGTTGATGCGATTGAACGCGAACTCTGGCGCCACGGCCACCAAGGTGATTCGTGTGCTCGTGTGACCCTCGACGTCATCAACGCGCTGGGTGCGGCTGGCTACATGATCGTCCCCGTCGTCGATCCCGACGATCCGACTCATGACTGACGGCCCTTCGCCCACGGACATCGCTCCTCCACGTCGTTGGACCTGGGCAGCGGTCAGCGACGCACGCCGACCCGGCGATCTGGGACGCGACGGGTTCGTGAATCTGCCCGCGCGATCTGGGACGGTCGCAGACGGTGAAAGGGCAACGGAGACAACGGCAGACCCCAGTCTTCGGCCATCACGCCGCACCGGCGACCGTCACCGCCCCACCCAGCCCCCAATCAGTTCCATACGAAGGGTGTTCACGGCGAGGAGCGACAGCACCACCACCAAGATCGTGACGATTGCCTTGGCCAGCACTGACTGAACTCGTCGACGACGCTCCGGGGGCCACCACCATCGAGAAAGCTCGATGGCTGCTACGGCGCCAACACACAGCACCGGCACGATGACGGCGAGAACCAGGGAGATGGTCAAGCCGAATGTCCAGTCCGGAGTGCAACCCCAGCCGATCCCCACGCATTGCGGCGGGTCGAGAGTCTGCTTGACATAAGCGGCGGACGTACCTCCGATGGCGCAAATCGTCATGACGGCGACCGACCCCCACCCGGCAATGGCGTACGGCGAATGCTCTCGGGTCACCACGAGATCATCGTCGCGGAGATCGGCTGGACATACAGGGGGATACCCCCAGGCTCGCGCGGGGAGCGACGGGAACCGCCATCCTGTGGGTGGAACGGGGGATGGGACGGCTGGCCGTTGCCCGTTGAGCACGATGCACCGCGTGGCCGCTGCAAGACCAGCGCAACGGGGTCCGAGGGAGCGGCGCACTGCCGGCGATCGGCCCGATATTCCGGCGGTGATATGGGACGCGCTTGCCGAGCGTTATGCCCGCGACGAGCTGTTGATCGAGGTCGGGCTCGCCGCCGGCGCGATGGCGCGGTGGGCCCAGCAGGGGTGAGGTTTCGGCGAGGCTCTGGCTGGCTGACAACGTGAATTCGTTGGCGTCAAACGGTGTCGGGTTCTGGCCCCGGGCACCGTGCGAGAAGGCGCGGCGGAGTAGCTTCGCGCGATGGCGGCGGACGACACGGCGGGTTGGGATGCGATCAGCGCAGCACTTCGCCGCCTATATCCTGACGTTGAGCCAGCGCACTGGGCGGCGGTGATTCCCTTCGCGTTCGGCGGGCCCGATCCCATCGATGGGACCTCGGCCTATGCGGTCGGAGGACCGGACGGGTACTGGCATCTCGTCACCTATGGCTTCAGCGACCTCTACGACAAAGTGAGCGACGATCCCAACTGGTCGGGATTCGGCTTCGAGCTCACCATGCGGGTGATGCGTGATGGCTCCGACGAGCCGCCGTTGTGGGCGGCGAACTTCATGGGGAACGCGGCGAAGTATGTCTTCCAGACGGGGCGAGGTTTCGCGGTCGGCCACCACGTCGACGCCAATGGCCCGATCATGTTGGGAAGTGAAACCGCGTTGAGCGCCATCGTGTTCGTGGAGGACCCCGAGCTCGGCACCATCGACACCCCCAACGGCAAGGTTCAGTTCTTGCAGATGGTCGGCATCACCCGCGACGAGCTCGACGCCATCCGAGAGTGGGACAGCGAGTCGTTCTCAACACTTCTCGCCGCCCGGGATCCACTCTGCATAACCGACCTCCGTCGAACGTCGGTCCTCGATGACCCTCGAATGGCAGCACAGGTTCGGGAAGGAATCGACCGGGATGGGTCGTCGATGGGAGTGCTGCTCCTGCCGATCGCGGGTGCCGAAGTGCGCGACAGCGACCTGTGGATCACCTTGTCCGCTCTGGGGGTGCAGCCACTTCTACGTGGACTCACCGGTCGACTCCGCCATGGCGTTTCCCTCGGGCTCTCGGGCCGAACAACCGAACACGGAGTGCCCGTTTCCCTTGTGCCAGGTCAGGAATCTTCCTGGGTTCATTCCGACGACGGCATCACCCTCACGCTTACCGAGGAACAAATCACTGGGCTTCTCAATCAACTGCCAGTCCACCGAGGCGTGTACCAATTCTCATGGCTCCCCAACGTCACAATCGAAGTCCTCCCCCAAGACATCGCAGATCCGAGCGGCGAAGTGACATCGACTGTCGGATAGATCCAACCCGCACACCCTGCCGGCAGTCAGGCAGAACAATCCGGCGTACTGAGACGCGGCGGAGTGGTTGCACCCGGGATAGGGCCCGCGCGTTCGGGGGACAGGCTGTTGGGGCGCTTTGGTGGAGTCGCCATCGGCGCAAGGTCTCCTCGCCGGCACGTGCCCTCAAGGGAAAGGAGCCTCGCTGTGCCTGCACCGATGTCCCCTGACCATGCCGATGCGCTCCGAGTCACCGGCGCTGGGCGACGCTCCGTCGGCGCCATCGCTGGATTGGGCGCCCGAAGATGAATCCCAGGACCAACGCCACGATCGCGAAGACCCCGAGGGCGACTGGGCGCCCCCAGGGGCCGTCGAAGTCGAACCCGGTCAGCGACACAAGCCACGTCCCGAGGAAGGTCAGTGACAGGATCACTACCGCGGAGATGCACCCGTCGGCGCTGGCTTCCGGGGCACTCGTGCCGGGCCAAGAACGAAGCCGCGCCTCCGACGCGGCGGTCTTGATGCCGTTGGAGGACAAGAGCTCCAAGGCGTGCTCGGGGTCGGCGGGCCGAAAGGCGAGGCCGTCGCTGGCTCGCAGCAAGAGCCAATGATCCCCAGCCGCCGACCGGAGATGTTGTGTTCCCGCGACTGGAATGAATCGACCTCTGGGCTGGTAGGCGAACCGGAACACTTGGTCAGTAGCTGCGAGGTGTCTGACAATCACGTCGTCTTCTCCGGGACCGAGCACAGGGCACAGCTCTCTGCCTCTGCCAATGCGGAGCTCAGCTCGATCGAGGAGGAACCCGGCATCGTTCGCCTGGCCCTCTATGCGAACCTCGTCCTCGGCACGTTCGCGTTGAGGAACCTCAATGTCGGCAAGAGGGTGTTGGATCGCTGGTCGCCGCGACGGCGGAACTATCGGCAGTCGATGATTCTTGCGCTGTTCTCTGTCGCCCATCGCTACGTCCCCGGACACCATCAGCGATTCTAGGGACACGTCGGTCGTTCGAACCCGGCATCAGAGCGGCTGAGCGCGGTTCCAGCGATCAGCCGAGCGCTAGCGCGGCGGGCGGGAGCCGGCGTTCTGGGACGCTGTCTCCAGCAACAGAGCAACTCATCGCCCGCTGATCTGGGATACCCGTGCATCAAGCTCGGGCGGTTCACTGCAATGGCTTCGCCCGTGGACAGAGGGCTTGAACTGTCGAACTCGGCACGGTCACCGCCCTTCGGGCGGTGGTTCCACCCACTGGCCATCCTCGGTCCGGACATAAGTCTTGGTTCCAACTTGGGCAACTGTGCCCGCGCCATGGTCCACCAACTCGATCAGATCGGGAGCGAACCAGACGGTGTCTGAAACTTCGAAAGAGACGGCGAGGGCAAGGTCTTCGGCGGTGTCACCGATCACCTCCACGCCCGTCACCGAGGGCGTCGTGAAGCCGTAGCAAGTCCCGGCCCTACCCGCGTGACCGGACTCTTCCGTCAGGCGCGTTCTTGCGATTCGCACACGATCCCCGAAGTCTGCAGGCAGCACCACATCATGTTCGCGCTCGCAACGGTGCGCGCAACGATCGTTTCAGCGCCTGAGAACATGAGCGAAGCCGTCGTTCGGCCGCGCGCCCGCGCACGGACGCGCTCGGCTGGCGTTCCATCGGGCGCCCGCGCACGGACAACGCGGCAGCCGGCGTTCGATCGCGCCCGCGCGCGGACGACGACGCGGTCCTCGGGGCCCGAAGCCGCTCCGACGCGTGCACGCGTTTCAGGGGTGCACGAAGATCACACGCGCGGGCGCGCCCATCGCCTCCTCCACCGTGGCAAGGAGGCGCCTGTCATCCCAGTCCCAATCGGGGTCTCTGGCCTCGATGCGAAAGCGGCCGAACCCGGCCGCCGACACGAAGTCCAGGTCATTGAACGTCGTCGGCGCACCGCAACAAGGCGTGACCGTGTCGAGATCGTCCATGCCTTCCGGTCCGAAGCTGACTCGGCCGTCGAACCAGTCGTCGTCGATCTCGGTCGCGCAGTTCGGGCAGCGGACACCGTTCCAGTTCTCGCCCGGGTGCTCGAAGACCGGATTCTGACTGGTGGCGACGGTGAACTCTTCCGCTCCCGCCAGCTCGGTCCGCAGCAGGTGCTCGAGCCTGCGTTGTGTGAGCTGGTCGGGGACCGCATAGGCGTCCCGAGGCATGACCACAACCCAGTTCTCTCCCATTAGGCAGTGGTCTAGCTGGTGAGCCGGCGCCGTGCAACCAGTGTGGGGCGTCAGGTGAGATGGTGACGTTGGCGACACGATCGGTGGGGATGCCCATCGCCTTCATGGGAGCCGCATTCGACGGCGCGGATGCCGGGGCAAGGTGGAGCGCCCGCAGCGCAGCGAGGACGAACGACCTTGCGGCGGGCGAGCACCGTCTCAGGATGACTCCTCGAAGGCGACCGATTCGTCTTCACGCTATGCGTCGTCGCGTGTTCATTTATCGTGTCGGTCAACAACCAGCCCGGGAACGTTCGGGCGAGCGCCGGCGCGGACACCGCAGCGAAGCCGGCGATCTGGGACACGTAGGCGTCGTGGATATGCCCGCACGATCGGGGACGCGTCGGCGCGGGTCCGCGCTGCGCCCGCTCCATGCGCCGCGTTGTGCGTCAGGTCACTTGGGCGGAAGCGACGGATCGCTCACGATCCGAAGAATGGACCCGTGGTGAGCCGCTGGTGGCTCCCACGGGTTCGACCTCGCTCCGGGCAGAATGGGGCCATCAGGGCGGGTCCCCGTCCGTTGCGGGGGAGGACTCCATGCGCGTGAAGGTCGAAGAGGGAGTCGACTTGTACGTCGACGTCGAAGGTGCCGGACTGGTGCCTGATGGCCCAACGATGCGTGAGCGGCCCACGATTGTGCTGCTCCACGGCGGTCCGGGAATGGACCACTCGGGCTTCAAGTCTGCCGGCTTCGGGAGCCTTCGTGACGTGGCACAAGTTGTCTACGTCGACCTACGGGGTCAGGGACGCAGCGGGGGCAAGGATCCGAAGGGCTGGAACCTCGATACCTGGGCGGACGACATCGTGCGGTTGTGCGAGCAGCTCGGGATCGATGGTCCGATCGTCGTGGGTCAGTCCTTCGGCGGACTCGTGGTTCAGCGGTACCTCGAGCGGAATCCCGAGCACCCCCGCGCCGCGGTTCTCCTCGGCATCCACTCGCGGCTCGACCTGGACTGCATCGGAAAGGCCTTCGAAGCACGGGGAGGTCGCGAGGCTGGTGCCACTGCCACCGCGTTTCTCGGAGGGGACACGAGCGCGAACGACCAGTTCCAGGCACTCTGCATGCCGCTCTATTCCACGGAGGACCTTGACATCGAGTCATTCCTCCGCATGGTTCTGACCGAGGATGTACTCCCGCACTTCCTCCGGGAATGGGGCACGGTCGACCTCGGGCCCGGATTGTCCGCTGTCGCCTGTCCCGTCCTGATCTGTGGAGCGGAAAACGATGTCATCGCACCTCCCGAGCTGGTCGAAGAGATGGCCGCTCACTTCACGAACGCGCCTATCACACGGCAAACGCTCGCGGGTGCGGGACATATGCAGGTCTGTGGGGAAGCGGCGGTCCCCATGATCCGCGAGTTCGTGAAAGCCCTCGAGGCGAGCTGGCTGGAACGACCACAGGATTCTGCCGCGTCCTAGGTGGGTGGTGTTTTTCTCGGATTAGGGCTCGCGTTTTGTGTGTAGATGGTTTATAATGCTTGTATGACCATGGGTGTGACTCCGAAACAAGCGGATTTGTGGGTTGGTTCGGCGGGGGTGGTCGGCGATCGGCTGCCCGCCGGGTCGGTGTTTACGTTGTTGCATCGCGATGGGCACCGCCTGTTCCCCGATTCACTGTTCGAGGACGTGTTCGAGCCGCGAGGCCGGCGCAGTGTCGCACCGCAGGTGGTGGCGGTGGTGATGGTC
>JANOSD010000035.1:0-28387 GCA_031415655.1 Actinomycetes bacterium | reverse complement strand
CTGCTTCGCCGCGCCATAACACGCCTCAAGGGCGCTACTGGCACCACACAAGGAGCCATCACGATTCCAAGACCGCGCCATGCAGAACCCGAATCGGACCCAAAACACCCAAATTTTCCGTTACTGGGACACGCTCCTAGGTGGCCTAGGAGGTCGTCGGGCAGCGATGGGTCAGCGATGATGGAAGGGCTGTCGCAGCAGAGGGCTGCGAGGAGCATGGCCACACCGACCGGTGTGTGCTTGGGGCGGACGAGTACCGGCGCCGTACCGCAGCGATGGCGTCGTTGATCGAGAATCCGCTCTGAAAGCCTGGCGAGCTGCTCAAAAGAAAGGTGCTCGCTCGGAGATTCGACAGCGACGGTGTCGCTTGAGGTTGCCCGAAAAAGTTCGTTGTAAAGCGACTGAATCACTGCAAAGTCCTACTCCACGGTGAGTAACTCAATGTCGTCGGCCGGGTACCCGCCTGCGACGAGAACCTTGCCCGCATCGACTTGGGCGGCGGCATGCCGATTGCGATATCCGATTGCCGGAGCTGCGATGGTGGTCCAATTCCCGCTCTGCCGACTGAGGATCGCCGAGACCGACTCGTAGGTGGCGTTCCGGAATCTTGAACCAAGCAGAACAATGGAGTCATCGCCGATCGGGGTCAAGGTGTGTTCGACTAAACCTGATGCGGGCGAGCTGGGGAGCAACCGCCATGTCAGTGTGGTGAGGTTGAGCTCGGCATCGACAACGGATGATCCAGTTCCTCCAACGACGTAGAGTTTGTCATCGACGACCGTGATGGCCGGCCGGAGGAATGACCCTTGCGGTGCCGCGGGCAGAGATCGCCAACTGTTCGTCACGGGGTTGAGCGCTACCCCACCTTCGAGCGCACCGGCAGAACTCCGCGCATCTTCGCATTCTTCGACGGGGTGCGGAGTACATCCTCCCCAAATGACAGCCTCCGTACCAGTCCATGCAATCGCACCTGCGACTCGCGTGGGTTCTGGAGCATCCGGCAAGGTTCGCCACGTGTCCTGAGCCGGATTGTAGGCAACCGCTGGCACTGCTTCCCGGTTGCCTGCGTCGAAACCACCGAGTAGCAGAACCTCATCGCTGCTCGCGATCGAGGCCGGAAAGGAGGCCGCCAGAAATGGGGGTTGGGCGATCGATCGCCATCCTTGTCTCGGCGACCAGCGGCCAGCCACCCCCGGCAAATCTGCGTTCGAATAGCCGCCGATCACGACAAGGTCCTCGCCCCACGCCGTGATCGAAGCGCCGACGCGGGAGCCCGCCGAAGAAAAGTCAATGGTGAGGGGTGGTTCGCGCAAGTCTGCGAAGTAGAGCGAGTCCTTGTTATCGGACGAAATAACGTAGACCCCACTTTGAGTGGTGATGATCTGTGGTCGGATGCCAACAGACCGGCCTTCGCTGAGCAGCGCCCACATTGCAGTTTCGGAACTGACTGTCCCAGTAACTACCGGAGCAGCGAGTACCGAACTGACGCCTTTGGAACCTGTTTCGATCTGGATTGCCGGTGAGGTCGGCAGCTGAGCAAAACTCAATACAGCTGCCAACGCTCCGACGACCGCAATAGTGGCGCAGAATGACGACACCCCGATCCGCAGAATCCGAGCGGTACGGCGCTTGAGCACCCGCCTCGCAACGGCCGACGAATCGTGGGGCGCTAAAGGAGCCTCAATGACGGCACTGAGCCCTGCGCCGACTGGATCGGAGCAGAAGTCTTCATTCATTGGGGTCACCTCGGT
Source organism: Actinomycetes bacterium (assembly GCA_031415655.1). GTDB lineage: Bacteria > Actinomycetota > Acidimicrobiia > Acidimicrobiales > Acidimicrobilacustridaceae > JAKOVR01. The sequence continues at coordinate 26,636 of JANOSD010000035.1, read as the reverse complement.
GGTCGGGAACAAGCTGCTCATCCACTTGGAGAGCTTGGAGCAATGACTTTCTGGCGGCATGTAGCGAGGCTTTTACGGTCCCGGGCTTGATGCGCATGGCGTTTGCCACGGCGGCTACGTCCATGTCGAGCAGGTAGTAGAGGACGATCGCCTGCCTCTGCCGGAACGGCAACGCCTTCACCGCCGCAAGGAGGTCAAGGTTCGCCATCAATTCGTCAGCAGGCAAGCCGTCGGAGCGCCGTTCTCGGTCGGTGAGCTCATCGCCGTGCTTCCGTCTGCGTCGCCAGCTTCGAGCCTGGTTCTGAGCAACGACGGTAATCCATGCGGTTAGGTTGTCGATCTCGTTCAATCGTCCGATGGACCGGGCCATCGCCTCCTGCACCGCGTCTTCGGCGTTGTCCCATCCGCAGGTGGCACCAACTGCTTGAACGACTCGAGCGTAGTCACTGGACATGAAGTCCACGAGGCGTGCGGGGAGGCCAATCACAGTTCTTCGACTTCTGAAAGTCCGGATTGGTTTAGCCACGCAGGCTGTCGCTTTATTCGGTGGTGTGTTGCGGAGCCTGGTATCCGGGCAGAAGTATCGAGAAACGGCGCGTATATGATCATACAATAACCTTGTAGATGCTACAATATGGTATGGCATATCACTATGTGAGCGCGGATCGGGATCAGTTGTTCTTGTTGCCGGTAAGTATGCGCTATTGGCTTCCGGAGGATTATTTGGCGTGGTTCGTGATTGATGTTGTCGCCAAGATCAACACGACGTCGTTTCATGCGTTGCACCGCAACGACGGTCCCGGCCGCCCGGCGTACGACCCGGACATGATGCTGGCGTTGCTGTTCTACGCCTATGCGAACGGGATCCGTTCGAGTCGACGTGTCGAAGCGTTATGCGGGACCGACGCCGCGTACCGGGTGATAACCGGTGGGCACACCCCAGACCACGCCACCATCGCACGGTTCGTCGTGAACCATCAAAAGGCGATCGAAGCAGCGTTCGTTGACGTGCTGCGGTTGTGTCAAGCAGCCGGTTTGGTGTCCGTCGGAATGATTGCCATCGACGGAACAAAAATGGTGGGAAACGCGGCGATGGACATGAACCGCACCGCTGGGTGGATCGAAACGGAAGTGGAACGGATCCTCAGTGAGGTAACCGACACCGACACCGCTGAGGATCAGGTCCCGGCACAGTTCGGGTTTGATTTGCTTCCTGTCGAGTTGTCGACCTCAAAAGGGCGTCTCGCTCGGCTGGCACAAGCGTTGACGGTCATCGCTGACTACGACGCTCAAGTTGCTGAAGAAATCCATAACCGGGCGGAGAAAGCCATGCAAGACGCTTCGGAAGGCCGCAAAGTCCCAGGCCCCAAACCCAAAGACCCACACGAAGCGTTGCTGGGAGCAGAAGCGGACGAACTTGCGACACGGGTGAGAGGACAAGCCGACGCCGCGAAACGGGCTTTGGAAGCCGTCGCGAAAGGCCGTGAACCTCAGCCGTACAGCACCGACCTTGACCTACGGGTGCAACAAGCGGTCGACGCGACCTCCAAAGCACGAAGAGTCGCAGAAGCAGCGGAACCCGTCGCGTTACACCAAGCCAACATCACCGATCCTGACAGTCGGATCATGAAAACCAAAAATGGGTTTATACAGGGCTACAACTGCCAAAGCTCGGTGAACGAAAACCAGATTGCGATCGCTTGCACGGTCACCCAAGAAGCCAACGACCTCAGTCTGTACCAGCCAATGGTCGCCGCGTCACTGGTAACACTTACCGCAATTGGGGTCACCGAAACTGTTGGTGTGGTCCTCGCTGATGCCGGGTATTGCAACGACCACAACCTCACCGTCGCTGGCCCGTCCCGGCTCATCGCCACCCTCAAAGACCACAAGCAACGAACCGCCGCCCGCAAACTCGGTACCACCACCGGCGAACCACCCAAAGACGCCACATTCGTAGACGCTATGGAACACCGGCTCCGCACCGCTGAAGGCGCCGCCGCCTACGCCATGCGATCCCACACCATCGAACCGCTCTTCGGGAACATCAAAACCAATCTCGATTTCGACACGTTTAACCGTCGCGGCCTCGCCGCAGTCGCTGCCGAATGGTCACTGATGAACATCACCCACAACCTCCTAAAGCTCTTCCGTCACACCCAAGCCAGCCCCACCCCTACCTAACAAGAACACCGGCCGCTACCCGGCCAGCAAAGCTCCACCCCGACCGAACAACCCAACCACCCGCCACCCTGAAACCGTCGCGCCCCCGCAACCCAGCGAAACAGAACCCCACCCACACCACCAGATTCTTCGACAGCCTGCATGGTTCGAAGTCCCGCAACGACGGGAGAGGCTGTCGGTGACAGTCCGCCCAGATGAGCGGGCGTTCTGGCGCCCGCCAGGCACCGATGCAAGGACGCAGGCCCCTCTGCAATCGGGCGTCGAGGATGACGACGCCGCATGGCGGGATACCCAGGGCGGCCCTGAGCGGGCATGACGTTGCCGACAGCGCCGAAGCCCACGGCCTCTTCGGTCGAACGCCCCCGTGATCCGGGCGGTGAGAAGGAAGACACCGAGAGATTCGAAGCTGGCCGGAGGATGCCGGATGGTTGCTGGGGCACACTCCTCGTGCTCGAGACTCGATGCTGGAGACTCGATGCTGGAGACTCGATGCCCGAAACATTCCCGTCCGCACTCTCGTAGGATCGCCGTCAGCCGTTTTCCCGCAGCGGCCAGATCGAAGGTGAACCGCTTCATGTCTTCGTCATCTCTTGCCTACCCCGCTGCCATAGCCCACGACCGGCGCCGGCATGGCCAAGGGCATCCCCGTTGGCGCAAGACTCCGACGGCCGGCGTGGCGTTGGCGATGACGCTCCTCGTCTCCCTCCTCGGTCTGACTATTGACCTTCGCCTCGCCCCGGCAGCGAACGGAGCAGCCGGAGCGGCCGGAGTCCGCTACGTCGACGAGGTGTTCACCGGCGTGACGTTCACCGATGGCATCGTGTACGGGCGGGCGCAGGGTCAACGCGGCCCCGAGGATCTCGTGCTCGACCTCTACGAACCCGCCGGTGACGTCGCCGCGCTGCGTCCCGTCATTGTTTACATCCACGGCGGATTCTTTTCCCCGGGGATCGATCGCAAGTACCGCGATGCCACGACGTTCGCCACTTCGATGGCCAAGCGGGGGTATGTGGTCGTCTCAATCGACTACCGCGTGTACGCGGGCCCCCTCATTGATCTGGCTCGGCTCGCCACTGCGATCCCTGCCGCGTTGGAGGATGCGCAGGCCGCCGTTCGTTGGCTGCGGGTGCAATCACCCGCCCGAAGACTCCATCCCGATGCCATCGCGGTCGCCGGCTACTCCGCCGGAGCGATCACCGCACTCAACGTGAACTATCAACCGAACCACGCAGGCATCTCGGGCAGCCCTGGCTACCGGCAAGAGGTGCAAGCCGCTATCTCCTTCGCCGGGATCGCCAGTCAGATCTCACCCGGGGCACCGCCCATCCAGATGTCGGGCGGCGATCTCGACATCCTTGTGCCGTTTGCCTCGCAGCAAGCCACATGCAACGCCACCATTGCCATCGGCAATGCCTGCGATTTCAACACGTATCCCGGCACCGACCACACCTCCATGGGCCTCGAGCACATGACTTCGGATCTGATCCCCCGGGCCGCAGTATTCCTGAGCACCACGATCGTGCCGAATCTGGCATCGATCCCCCGCTCGGTGCTGACACCTCCCTCACCTCCCCTGTTGGGGCGTTTCCGCGAGCTCGAGGGCACGAAGTCGGCGATCCAAAACACCGACGGCCGGTTGGAGGTGTTCGGCCCGTCACCAGCGGGGATCATGCAAAACGTGTATCAACGTCCGATCGGGCTCGGGTGGTCGAATGCCCAGCCGTTCCCCGCCCCTGCGGGCGCGCTCACCACGAAACAGATCGTGGCCTACATCAACGCCGACGGTCGACTCGGAGCCGGACTGCTGGGTGTCGACGGCCGGATCTATCTCACCGAACAACGGCCTCCCTTCACCGGATGGTTCCCGCTGGGCGCCATCGGCCAGCCGGGCCTGACGTTCGCCGCACCTCCCACGTTTGCCAAAAACCCCGACTATCGCCTCGAGGCTTTCGCCGTGAGTACGAGCGGCCAGCTGATGCACAGTTGGCAGGATCGACCGAACGGCGACTGGTCCAACTGGTACGACCTCGACCCCGGCATCAGCTACTCGACCGACCCTGACGGCGCCGTGGACGTCGCTCCGGAGGGCTACGGCCCCGGCATCGATCTCGTCGCCGTCGAGAATGGCGGCACCGTCCGACGCACCACGCAGCTGTGGGACTATGCGGTGTCCCCCGACGTAAGCCTCGGCGGAAGCCTTGTTGCCGTCAACCCCCACTGGGCACCATTCACGGGGATCGCCACCGGCGCCCGCGGTCGGCCGGCCCTCATGTTCGCCAGCGTGGTCAACAACTGGGGAAGTCAGGTGTTTTTCCGCGACGCACAGCAGCACTTGCGCTGGGTGCGCCTCACCGGTGACGGGGGGCCGCCGCTCTTCGAGAGCACGACCGCGGTGGCCCACGCACCATCGGTGGAATCGAACGCCGACCTTCGACACGAGGTCTTCATGGCCGGCGCCGACGGGTACCTGTGGCACAGCTACCAGACCGGCTACTTGGAAGGCTGGAGTCCGCTGTTCCCGATGGGGATGCCGTGCGCGCAGTCGCCGTCGGCGGTGCGGAACGACGACGGTCGCCTCGAAGTGTTCTGCGTCGGCCCGGACGGAACGCTCTGGCACGACTACCAGGTGGCGCCAAACGCCGCGTGGTACGGACCAACCTCGCTCGCCGGCATCTTCGCCACCTGAACTCTCGCGCCCGTCGCCCGATGGCCCCCGAACCGCAACGGGCACCATCCGGAAACCGAGCACGCCCGGTCACGCCGGCCTCACACGCGGCGATCCGTCCCTCGGCATACTGCTGGCTTCCCGGTCAGCAACACGCATGACATACCGCGCCCGCAACCAAAGACGGCTGACCGCGAGACGCGTGAAAGGCTTCTCGGATGGAGCCCGACCCCTCGATGCCCCCACCTTCCTCAGACGACAACGCGCGGTCGGAGAGTTCTCGGTCCAGCGACCAGCCGTCGGCCCTACGCGCACCGTCGCCCGCACCGTCCCTGCTTCTCCGCGAGCCGATCCTGCGAGTTGCTACTTCCGACGACGAGCCCGCATTGCTGGAGTTGTTCCGGCCGATCGTGGCGGCGGGCGAGGGGTACCCCCAGGACCCCGACGAGCCAGTAACGGCGTCGGCGTTCCACGCCTACTGGGTTGCTCCGGCGATGACGGTTTGGGTGGCCGAAAGCGACGGGAAGGTCGTCGGGTCGTTCACCATGAAGCCGAACGGCGTGGGCCGGGCCGCCCACGTGGCGAACGCCGGCTTCATCGTCGCCCGGAAAGCCCGCGGGCGGGGGCTCGGGAGGCAGCTCGTCGAGCACGCGATGGAGCAGGCGCTGTCGCTCGGCTTCGACGCCATGCAGTTCAACTTCGTCTTTGCCAACAATCCGGCACGGGCGCTCTACGAACGACTCGGATTTCGGGTGGTGGGTGAGGTCCCCAACGTGATCGATGGGGCTCCGGTGCTGATCTATTGGCGTGAACTCTGACCCCCCTCGCTGATCCACAACCACGCGGCGAGCGCTGAAACCATGTTGCAACCGTCCCCCTTGTAGGGGGTTAGTTGCAACATGGATTGGGCTGCTCCGGGTTCGAGCGGATGTACCACCAGCCCGCATCACCACCGGCCCGGAAGCGGAGCAAGGTGGTCAGATACGAAGCCGTACGCGATGGCGATCAAGGAACCACAGCAGCCACCAAGCCACGGCAAGACCACCGGTGAGCCCTAGCAATTCGGCCGCCGCCTCATGGCCGGCGGCGACCAAACGCGTCACACCCCCGCCGACCACGAACATCCCGATGGCGCCGAAATCCACCGCCGCCGACGCCAGGTAGACGACCACCGCGTTCACACCGATCACGGTGAAGAACCGAACGAATGGCCGCGTCCATCCCGCCCCACAAAGCAGGAGGGCACCGGCCAGCAGGATCGTGGTCCAACCCGCGGTGACCAGCACGAAAGAACTCGTCCAAAGCTGCTTCACCATCGGAAACGACCGGCTCCACGCATAGCCGATGAGCAGGAACCCGGTGCCGAGGGCAACCAGTCGACCAGGAACCAACAGCAGGTGCATGTGCGCTTTTGTCGACGGTTTCGAAACCGCGCCGGCGCACGGCCCATCGAGCATCGACTCCCCAACAAGATCATCGTGCGTGTCGGCCGCTTCACGGTTCGGTGGCCGCTCGGTGCGCCACCGAACCAGCAACTCGCCGACCACCGCGCCGAGCAGCACCGATGCCACCGCCGGCAGGGTGGAAAGCAGGCCCTCGGGATCGCCCCACGATTCGAATCTCTGGCCGGGAAGGAGGAACAACCGGTCGATCCAACCGGCCCAATTCCCTGCGGGTGACAGGTCACCGGGCTGGTAACCCGGAGCGGCGAACGATCGCAGCGCGAGCCAATAGCCGACGAGCAGGACAGTGATGGCGACGCACCATCCCTGGAGCCGACGACGACACGGGAGCACGACGGTCACCACTGCCGCCAATCCCCAGGCCAAGCCGAACCGTTGCAGCACGCCCATCACGCGGATGTCCGAAGGTTCGGGGAGTTGCAGGAGGCCGTTGTACACGAGCCCGGCGAGGAAGAGCCCGCCAACGCGCCGGCAGATGTGGCGCAGGACGGCCCGGCGTCGGTCGCCTCGATTGATCTGCGCCACCACCGTCAGGGGAAGGGTGAGCCCAGCGACGAACACCAGGCCCGGAAAGATCAGGTCGTGGGCGTGAAGTCCCTCCCATGCGACATGCCCGCCGAGATTGCCGGCGATCCCATCCGCCCACGGTTGGTCCAGCAGCCGGAACCACGTGGCCCCCCACTCGGCCCCGCCGATTACCAGGAACAAGCCGAGACCGCGCACAACGTCGATCGCCGGCTCCCGCCGCACGACACGGGGCCGGCCGACGGCACTCACCGCCAGCGGTACGACGTTGGCCCGTTCGGTGCCTTCCACGGCCGGAGCACGGTTCGTCGACCATGCGACCGCCGATCGGAGTCGGACTACCGCCGTTGCGAGCAAGGTCATGCCGAGAAGCGTGCGCCGTGGACCATGAAGTCTTCATGAAGTCCGTGCTTCCCGACCGAGCGAAACGGGTTGATTGGAGCCAGTTCTTCCCGGCCGATCGCCGCGACCACGCTCGACCGCCATCGCCATCGACCGCCATCGACCGCCATCGCAGACATCGCAGACATGAACGCCCTGAACGCCCAACGTTTGGGCAGGAACGCAGCGTCCAACGATGCTCCTGCCCAAACGACCCACCGAGCCCGGTGTAGGCCTGCGCGCGGGCCTGGGCCCGCGTGCGTCCGGGCCTGGGCCCGCTCGCGTCCGGGGCGGGGCGGGGCACGGCACGACGGGGCGGGGCGGCGTCAGGTATCGCCGCTGCTGCTGCTGCTGCCGCCGCCGGAGATGGTGGCACCGATGTCGAACGCGCTCACACCGTCGGGGCCGGCGACCTCCACGATTGGTTCGGGGCGATCGTCGAATTCCGTCCGCAGGGCAATGCTCATTGTGGCGTGCATCTCGTACATGCACGTGATGTAGGTGAGTTCAAGAATCTCTTCGTCGGACAGGTGGGCGCGCAACTCGGCAAAGAGCGCATCGGGGACGCGACCGCCGTCCCCCACCAGACAATCGGTGTACGCCAGCACCGCCCGTTGGGGCGCCGAAAAGCAAGTGGCGACGGCCCACGACGGGACCGCCTCAATCTGCTCTTCGCTCATGCCCAGCGCCCGACAACTCTTGCAGTGCTGCGAGTAGACGAACTGGCTCCCACGGAGCCACCCGGCGCGGGTTTGACCCAGTTCCCGAAGGATTGGATCGAGGAGGCGTTTGGGGCTGCGGTAGAGCGCGAAGCCGTCGACGGAGTGTTTCATCACGTCGGGCACCAAGGCGAACACGGTCCACCAATCGCCCGGCGTGCCGGTGGCGGTACCCGGTTCGGCGACGGGATCTCGGTCGTCGAAGAGCAGTTGGTACATGAGCAGCGTGAGCGGGTCCATGTCATCGGAGCGAGGAACTTGGCGAAGTCGTGGCATGACTCGAACCCTACGGCGGGACCGCACCCTCGTGCCGACGGACCCGCGCCGACGGACCCGCGCCAACGGACCAGCGCCAACGGGATGCGAGCCACCAACTGCGTGCGAATTCGGGGAACCATGTTGCAACGAAACCCCTTGTAGGGGGTTGGTTGCAGCATGGTTTCGCCGAGACCGACACGAGCGGGCACCGGTGGCTCGACGGGCCCAATGCCTTCGGCGACCAACGGACGGCCCGACCGCACCGGAGCAGATGCGCGCGCCGAGCGGAGACGTCTTGGTACCGTTCCCCGGAATGACCGAGTACGCCGTGCCCCGGTGCCCCAACTGCAGCGGGCCAATCACCGACCTTCGCAACGGTGCATGCCCCTATTGCAACGCACCGCTGGTCCCGCTTGCCAGCCAAACGGCCGGCGGCGGGGTCCCGATGTTGCCGCCCGATGCCGTGATACTCATCGACGCCGGACGCAACAAGATCAACGTCATCAAGGTGGTTCGGGAACACACCGGACTCGGACTCAAGCAGTCCAAGGCCCTCGTGGACCTCGTGGACCTCGTGGACGCCGCTGGTCCCGCTGGCGTTCGCATCACGCCGGTGCACGGCGGTGGTGCGGCGCAACTCGCTGCCGACCTTCGCCGAGCCGGCGCCACCGTCACCTAACCCGCACCATCGGGTCGACAACCCTGTGTCCATCACCGGCCGGGGCTTCGGGCGAACGCGTCCGACTGGCCGTGGATCCAGCGGCATCCACATTCGCAACGCCCGACACCAAGTAGTCGTTCGGCGCTACCGATCCGCAGACTCACGGACTCACGGACTCACAGACTCACAGACTCGACGGCCGCTGACTCGACGACATTTCGGGCCGTTGCCCGAACCCCCGACTTCGCACCGTGACGAAACCGTTTGGTCAGAGGAGGGCACGCGGAGGCTCCTGGCCGAGTGCGACCGAACCATAAAGCTCAGCGGTGGCGTCGTGGTCGAATACCACGTGGCCGGACAACGTCGCCAGATCACGCATCGCCCGCTGGAGCGGGTCCGAACGCATCTGCGCCGAGGCACCGCTCGCTGAGCCGAGATCGTTCACCACCTCGCGGGACACCCGCACCACGTCCGATGCCACCATACGCGCGTGGGCTCGATGTTCGATCGTGGGTACCTCACCCATGGCGAGCCGCTGATCCATAGCCGTCGCCGTGTTCATGAGGAGCAACTCCGCTGATTCGAGGCGGATGCGGGCGTTGGCCACCCGCGCCCGGGTGGCCCCCCGATCGCGATCCAACGTGCCGACATACGCGAGTCGCCGACTTTGCACCCGGGTCTCGAAACCATCAAGCACACCAAGGGCAGTACCCAGCGCCGGCGCGCTCGCACCGAGCGACAAGATGGCGGCGAGCGGCCAACGGTAGAGCGACGCCGTGTGGACCGCAGTTCCGGGCGCACTCCCGTCGAGGATGGCGGCGAACGACACGCTGTGGTGCGCCGGTACGGAGCGACGGTCGATCACGAGATCGTTGCTCCCGGTCGCACACATGCCACTGGTGAACCAGGTGTCCTCGACGGTCACTTCCCCGATCGGAAGGGCGAAGAGCCGAAGGTCGATAGGGGGACCATCGGTGGTCTCCCGCACCGGCGCCGCGGCCATCACCCAGTGGGCGTGCTGCACGCCGGTACCCCATTGCCATCGTCCCGAAAGGAGGTAGGTATCGGCGCCATCCGATGGAGCGACTGCTCGACCGGTCGGCGAAAACGTGGCCGGGGCCAGCACATGCGGGGCGCCGCCGAAGAGGTCAGGCTGCGCGTCGGGTGGGAAGAGCGAGGCCAGCCAACTATGCAACGCGTAGAACATGGTGATCCACGACGTTGACGTGTCGGCTCGGCCAATCGTGACGCCGATGTCGAGCATCGTGGCGACGTCAAGCTCCGCTCCTCCCCGTGCCTGGGGCGAAAGCACCGACAGGACGCCGGACCCTTCGAGCGCTTCCATAACGGCCGGCGTGAGCTGGCGATTCGACTCACCTTGCGCCGCTTCGTCTCGCACCATTGGGAGCAATGCAGTGGCGGCGGCTCGAAGCGACTCCTTCGCAGACACCTTGGAGGCGTCCATCGCCGCACTGGGGGACGCCGGTGTTGCGAGTTCGTGCCCATCGTCGTGCATGGCCGCAGGCTAGTGCTGCGACCAGAAAGGTCCGCCCGGGAACCCCGAGGGCGAGCAGCCGTTCGGCTTGTGTCCAGGGGACTCGTCCGTCGCCCGTGGGGCCCACATTGAGGAGCAGGTTCCCCCCGTGAGCAGTCACGTCGATCACCACGCGGACGAGGTCGGCAACGGTGAGGTAGTCCGCCGGGTCCTCCATGCGGTTGTAGCCAAAGCTGGTACCCATGCCCCGGGTGTTCTCCCACTAACGGCCGTTCAGTGGCGCCACGGTGACGTGGTCGAGTGTGAGAAAGTCCGAGTGCACTTCCTCGACGGGGGCGGCTCACGTGAATCGGTCATTCATCACCCCGTCGGGCACCCGTTCGAAGTAGTAGTCATGGAGCGCGCCCAGATCCGCTTTCGACGGGTAGTCAATGTCGTTCCACAGCACACTGGGCTGATAGCGGTCGATGAGTTCCCGCCAGTGCGCGTCGGCGTCGGCCAGGTAGTCGTCGGACTGTGGAATGGCGCTGATCATCGACCCGAAATCGGTGATGGGAAGCCCACCGAACGTCCAGTCCAATCCTCCGGAGTAGTACACGCCGAACCGCATGCCCTCCGCCCGCATGGCCGAGGCAAGGTCGCCGACGCAGTCCCCCCGGACGACCAATCCCTTTTGTGGGGGTTCGGGGTATCGGTGGGCCAGAGGGTGACGCCGTCGTGATGTTTGGTGACCAACACCACGTACTTTGCGCCGGCGGCGCGGAAAGAGCCGAGCCCAAACCTCGGGGTCCCACCTCACGTGCCCGGCCAGGAACTCGGCCACGAACTCGGCCAGGAACTCGGCCACAAATGGCTCGTAGCGAACATCAGGATATTTCGCGGCGTGGGATTCGGCTACCGGCGAGCCCTCGATGTTGAGCGAGTTGAGGTACCACTCCACGTAGGGCGTGCGGGCGAAGGCGGCTTCCTAACCGTCGTGTTCGGCGATAACGAAAGGCGACGGGCCCACCGGTGCGAACGCCGGCACTGCGGCCGCGGCCTCGTGCACGAAGATGCCGAACTTGGCGCCGTCGAACCAAGGCGGAAGTGGTCGGGTCATGGTTGTGTCGCCGGAGGTTCTTCCCGGTCGGAGGTGATGGGGCACTCAAGCCGGCGAGCAAGGTGGGGGTGGGCGGCCAGCGCGGCGTCAGCGATCGATCGCTCACCGAGCAATGCCGAACGGATCGTGTTGGCCGCTTCTTCCTCCTGAGGGAGGGTTCCCGGCGACGACGGCGCCGGGAGGAGATCGTCGACGATGGTGAGCTGAAGCAGGTTGGCCCGACGGAAATCGAGCGGATGATCGGCGGGCATGGCCACGTCGAGTCGGACCGGCACCATCCCGGCTACGGCATCGGCATGGGCCGCACTGGCCGACGACAAACGCCGAAGCAGGGTGGCACTGGCGAGCGGGTCGCGGGCATCGGCGGGGATCGCCCACCCGTGGCACCCGGCCACCACGGAGCGGCCCCCGTCAACCCCGGGCGGAGAACGAAAGACGGTGATTCGGTCCTTCACGTGGGACGGATAACCGCCCCAATAGACCGGCCAGTCCCCCACCATCGCGACCTCCCCGGCCACGAACGCCGCCGACACCTCGTCGGCACACCAACCAGTCGGGACCATCGAACGTGGGGCCGCGGCCTGGACCACGTCCACCAACCACGCCAACGCCGGCCGACCGCCATCCATCTCCGGATTGCCGGCGGTGAGGTGCGGCGCTGAACCCACGGTCTTTTCGCCCAGCGCCGCCGCCAGCTCGCAATAGGTGGCCCACAGGTCGGGGCCACGCGTGGGGAAGGCGAATCCGGCTCGTGTGTCGTTGGCGGCGCTCCTTGCGACGTTGGCGAGATCGGACCACGACGCAGGCTGCCAGTCGGGCGAGGGCAGAGCGTCAGTCCACGCCATCAGTAATCGGGCATCGACATTTCGGGGCAGGCACACCAACCTTCCGTCGATCCGACACAGGTCGAGCGCAGTCGGATGGAACGTGCCCCCTTCCACGAAGTCGAGCCACGGGTCGATCGGTTGGAACCACGCCGCATGCGACGATAGATACTTGGTGTGGGTGCTCACGATGTCGTACCGCTCGCCTCCCGGAAGGGCATCGTCGAGGTGGGTCTTGAGCGCAAACTCGTCGCCCCGAAACGCCACCTCCACCTTGATTCCATGCTCGGCGGTATACGCCGCCAGCGCGGCGTCGACCTGGTCGTAGGCCGGCCCGCTGATCAATGCCACCCGAAGCGGTCGGGCGCTCACGCCCCCACCTGATCCTCGACCGCACGACCCGGGTTTCGATCTTCCCTCCGCTTCAGGAGCGCCGCGCACAGGAGACCAAAGGGCGAAAGGCTCATGTGGACAGGCGCCAGTCGACAGGGTCGCGCCCGGCGGCTTCGAGGGCGGCGTTGGTGCGGGAAAACGGACGACTACCGAAGAACCCGTTGCGAGCCGAGAGCGGCGATGGGTGAGCCGATTCGATCACCACATGGCGATCAACATCAATCAACGCCTTCTTCTTTCGGGCGTGGGCACCCCAGAGGATGAAGACCACCGCATCGTCTTTGGCATTCACCACCCGGATCACCTCGTCGGTGAACGTCTCCCAGCCCTTGCCTTGATGCGACGCCGCCTGCCCGGCCCGCACGGTAAGGCTCGTGTTGAGCAACAGCACACCTTGGCGCGCCCACAGCTCAAGCGAACCATGGCCGGGCGGTTCAATCCCGAGATCATCACGCAACTCCACGAAGATGTTCCGCAACGACGGCGGGAGGGCAACCCCGGACTGCACCGAGAAACAGAGCCCGTGTGCCTGGCCGGCGCCGTGGTAGGGGTCCTGACCAACGATCAGCACCTTCACCTGGGCGAGGGGGGTGAGGTGCAGCGCGGCAAATACGTCGTCGACCGGTGGGTACACGGTGTGACGTTCCCGTTCCTCACGAACGAACTGTTGAAGGTCGGCCCAGTAGGGCTTCGCCAGTTCGCGGCGCAGGACCGGGTTCCAATCGGTACGGGGAGCCATCCGTCAGCGGTCGCACCAAAGGTTAAAAATCGTCGTGCTCACAGAAGTGGTGTGCCGTTCTCAAAGAGATCGACGAAGGTGGGAAACGTCCATACCAACGGATCGACATCGGACATCACGGCCGCTGAACGTCCGGTGCCCTCGCTGGTGAGCAGCCGAACCACCACCTCGGCAATCGTTGCCACTGGGATCAGCGATACGCCGAGTTCGATGGGATCGAGGCCACCCAGCGCGCCCTCGGTCATCGGGGTGTCGACGGCTCCTGGGCACACCGCATCGAAGCTGATGCGATCGCCCACAAGGTTCGGAGCTATGGCCGTGACGAACCCCGTGACCGCGCACTTCGTGAGCGTGTAGAGCGGATTGGGTACAAAAGGAACAATGCCGGCGACCGATGCCGTAACGACGATGCCACCGCCTCCGTTCGCCCGCAGCACCGGCACAACGGCCCGAGTGCCGAGCACTACACCCCCGATGTTGGCATTGACGACGTTCTGATACACCTCAAGCGGGAGGTCCTCAATCCGACCGGTGTGCCCAAACACCCCTGCGTTGAGGTGTACCGCACGAAGCGGACCGAGCTCCGATGCGGCGGCGATCGCTCGCTCCCACAGATCCGGGTCGCTCACGTCGCCCGTGATCACTGCACCCGTGATCGACGGGTTGCCATCGTGCCCGTCGAGTGTGGCTGACGCCGCCTCACGATCGAGATCGATCGCAACGATCGAGGCCCCCTCTGCGGCCAGCGCTTGCGCCGACGCTCGGCCGATGCCAGACCCTGCTCCCGTGACGATGGCGACGGTGTCGGTAAATGCTCTCATGGTGAGCATCTTCGCGCAAGCGAGCGGTCAACGCCGCACGATGCGGAGCAAAAGGGCTTCGGTGAACCCCTCGTAGAGCTTCACGAGGTCGACTCGTTTCGGGTCGAGGAACTGGTGCACTTCGGCGCCGGCGATGAAGACGAGAATCTCGTCGGCCACCTGCCCGGCATCGAGGTCGGGGCGGAACTCTCCGCTCCGCATTCCCTTGCTCACCACACTCCGCAGCGCACTCCGAGTGGATCGCCGAACCGCAACGAACCAGTCGTGGAACGGCGCGTCGGGGTCGAGGTTCTCGGCTTGTACGACCGTGAACAACTTGGCCAGCCCGGGCTTCGCGACGTTCAGCCGTGCGGTGGCAGGCAGGTTCTCAATCACCTCGGTGGGGGTGCCTTTCCACGCCCAACCCAACTCGTGAAGCACCCGACGCTGGCGTTCCTGGAGCACCTCGAACAACAGGTTGCGGGCCGATCCAAAGTGGTAGAGCACGGCGTTGTGCGAGATACCCACCCGTTCACCGATCGCCGTGAGCCCTGTGCCTCGTTGACCACCGTCGGCGTAGAGCTCAAGGGCAGCCTCGATGATCCGCCGCCGAGTGTCGTTCGGCGACCCCGCCGGTTCGGGCGCCGAAGCACGGTTGGTGGGGGGAACGGATCGGGCCATGGTTTCCGGGAAGAGCAGACGAGAAAGTTGACGCCGCCTTACAGACTTGTAAGGTAGCGCAGAACAACACTTACAGACATGTAAGGGAGCGCAGATGACTTCTTCGGCCGCGGCTGGATCGGCACCCAACACCGGGGTCCGTCCGCACAAGCTCAACCACCAGTTCTCGTGGACCTCATGCCGGGAGTCTGGCCGTCCATTGCAACTGCTTACCGATGCGCAAGCTCGCCAGTGGGACGACGACGGCTACGTGCTGCTGAAGGGGGTGTTCACCCGTGAGGAGATCGACGCCGTTGCGCGGTGCATCGACCCCGCTGAGGCCGAGATGGAAACGTTCCTTCGCGCCGAGACCGAGGACTGCACGCTCTTCATCGCCCGGGCCGACGAGATCACCTTCACCACCCACCTGGTCTCCCAATTCGCCGACCTGGAGGCGTTCAGCAAACACCCGGTATTCCTTCACCTTGTCCACGATGTGATCGGCCAGGATGTGCGCTTCTATTGGGATCAAGCCGTCTACAAGAAGCCCCATACCCAGGCGCCGTTCCCGTGGCATCAGGACAACGGCTACGCGTTCGTCGTGCCTCAGCAGTACCTCACGTGTTGGATTCCTCTCACCTCGGCCACGATCGATAACGGATGCCCGTGGGTCGTCCCCGGTCTCCACAAGCGCGGCACGCTCGATCACCGGCTCACCGATCTCGGCTTCATCTGCATGGCCGATGCCCCCGACGCGGTGCCCGTGGAAGCCGAGCCCGGCGACATCGTGGTGTTCTCCTCCCTCACCCCCCACTCCACGGGGGCGAATCGCACCGATCACACGCGTAAGGCGTACATCACCCAGTACGCCCCCGATGGGGCGTACGTCCTGCAGGAGCGACTCGACGACCCGTCGGCCGAGCCCGAGCATCGACTCGCCGATCATCCTCGCCGGCAGTACCCCGTACTCGTCAACGGCAACCCGGCGTAGTCCCCAACTCACCCGCCGACGTGGCGTTACGGCCAACCGCCTGACCACACGAACCGTCCCGCCAGGCAACCCGCTCGAACCAGGACCATGTTGCAACCAGACCCCTACAAGGGGCACCGTTGCAACATGGTTCGCCAGAACCGACCACAGGAGAATAGGTCGAAGCCCGTGCGGTCGAAACCGTTTCGGTCGAAACCCGTGCGGTCGAAAACCGGTGATCAGTCGGCGATGCGGAGGGCGACGGCGGGTTTGATGCGCGCCGCCTGGGTAGCGGGTGCGGCCGTCGCCAGGAGCGACGCTACGAAGGGCACGGCGAAGATGATTCCGAGGGCGCTCCACGGGATGGCGAAGGCCATGTTTTCCCCAAAGACGTCGGAGTTGGCGAGCACCTGATACGAGGTGAGCAGACCGAGACCGATGCCGAGCACCGATCCCTGGAAGGCGATGAATCCGGCCTCGAGCAGGAACGACCGGCGCACCGTCGACGACGAAAATCCCATCGCCCGGAGCATGCCAATCTGACGCCGGCGCTCACGGACCGCCCGCACCATCACCACGCCCAGGCCAGCGATGCCGATCACGAGGCCGAGGCCGAGGTAGCCGTTCATAAGGGAGAAGAACGATCGGTTTTGGGCAAGGAGCGCGCCGACCTTGGCCCGGAACGTGTCGGCATCGGCACCGTTTTCGACAAAGGCCCCGTTGATACGACCGGCGACGTCGTTGCCGTCGGCGCCGGAGGCCACCGACACATAGTGCCGCCGCTGGGACGTGAGCGGACCGAGGAACTCTTTCAACGAATCCGTGCCCACGAATACGCCGTTGAACACCCAGTCGTTGGCAACGAGCCCGGCGATCGTGAGTTCGCGAAGCTCCCCCGACGAAGCGTTACGAGCGGTGATTTTCTCGCCGATTTTGAGCACGTCATCCGGCGGTCCGCCGCCACCTTGCAGGAAAAAGTCCGGCACCAACGCGAGGGTGGGATCGGCCATGACACCCTCGTACGCCGCCTGGTCGGTGGCGAAACGATCGAGGCGTTTGCTGAGTTTTGGGGGCTCGTTGCGGGAGAGCAGCCCGGCATCGACGCCCGTGACCGGCCAGGGCTGCGGGTCGGTTTTCCGCTCTGTGGTCCAAAGCGGAAAACCTTGGGTAAGCGTGACAACGTCCCCCACACCCTCGAACGATCGCAGCTCGCCGGCATCAATCGGGTTGGCGGGGTTCGAGTCGACCAGCACATCGAAGCCCGAGCTCACCTCGCGGGTAATGGTCGGTTCCTGCTGGCCGAGAAGGGCGGAGAATACCGACAGGAAGGTCATCGTGAAGATCACCAGGCTGTACATCGCCAGCAGCATGCCGGTGCGGAACCGTCGAGCCAGCGGATAGGCCAAGCCAAGTCGGGCGGAGAGACCAGCACCCATCCGAGCAGCACCGCGGGCGATGGCGGCCCACATCCCGTCGAGTTGCTGGAGGATCATGATCGCGGCGGCAACGAGCGCCACGCCCTGCACCAGGAAGCTCTCGATGCCCACAACTCCCATGACATCCGGGATGATCTGGAACACGAATACCGCCCAGAGCAGTGCAACAGTTCCGCACCCCACGATCACGGCCCGACGGGGGAGGAACCAGCCAAGAACGGGGATCGCCGAGAACGCGGCAATGGGCGGTCCGGCGATCGCTGGCACCGCTGACTTCCCCGATATGCCCACCATCAGCAGCGACAGTCCGAACGCCACTCCCACGCCGCCGAACGCCGCCGACCACAAACGTTTGGATCGTACGGCCGGCTCGGGAAGATCCCGAATGGCTCGGATGACGTTCAGTCGAGAGATCCGAAAACTTGTGCCCCACACCGTGAACATCGAGATGGTGAGGCCGACCCCGATCCCGGTGATCAGCGACGCCGGCTTCACGGCCAGCTCGTAGGCCAGCGCAGCGCCATCGGACGCCACGATGCCGTTGGCGATTCGGGAGATCACCGCCCCCACTCCGACGCCCACGGCCCCTCCGAGAAACGCCGCCAGAATCGAGTAGATCGCGCCTTCGATGGCGAAGGTGCGCACGATGTGGTTGCGTTTGAAGCCAAGAGCCCGCAGCATCCCGAGTTCCACTTTGCGCTCTTCCGCCAACATCACGAAGAGGTTCACGAGTAACAAGATCCCCGCGATCACGCTGAAGCCACCGATGCCGGTGTAGAGCTGCCCGATCGAGTCTCCCGTAGCCTTCGCCTGCTTGAGGAGGTCGGCCTTCAGGTTCACCACCTGCACATCACCGATTGGTTTGGTCAGCGCTTCGAGCCGGGCGTTCACTGAGGTGAGGGTGGCGTTGTCGGGTGAGACGCCACCGACGTCCGATACCAGCAGCTCAGCCGAAGGCGGCGCGGCGGCGGGAAGCGTTGACGCCCCCCGCAGCGTTTCGATGGTGCCAGGGGCCACGAACACCGGCCGTGGTGGCGTGGGGTCGAAGCTCACTTCGCGCTGCGCGGCATAGCCGGCGATGCCCCGCTCAGCCACCACGATGCGAACGGTGAGCCGCTTGCTCGCGCCGTAGGCGAAGACATCGATCGGGTCGCCGGCTTTCACCGAAAGCGTGGTGGCGAGCCGGTCGTTGATCACCGCTTCGCTGCCGTTCGGGGTCGGCCCGGCCTCGGCCATTCCCGTGACCGCGGCGTCGGCGCCAAGCGCTCGAGCCTTGTCGAAGTCCACTTCTGCCAGCGCGGCACGAGGCTCGGCAACCCGCGGTGAGGCGGTGTTGGCCACAACGGCCGAGGTGGAGAGGGCACGAAGCACACCTTCGGAGCCCTCCGGTCGACTGGCGTCGATCGCCTTTTCCGCCTCGTCGATCTTGGCGTTGTCCGTAGCCCGGATGGCGTGGTCGATGGGCCCAAGGTTGGTTCGGGCGCCGGCGCTGAACGACGCCGTGATCGTGTCGCCCACAATGAATGACGCCGTGATGATGGCGGTGCCGAGCAGCCCGCCGAGCACCACCAGGAGCGCCTCGCCGCGCCGGCGAGAGATGTTGCGAACGGCCAGAGCGCGGAAGGTAGGTCGGCGGAGGATGTCGACCAGGATCGGGATGAGGAGCAGGAAGGCGAGAGCCACGACGAGTCCGTTTCTACGCGGTTCAGTGAGCGCCTACGAGCGGCGCTTCGCTCGGAGCGCCGTCGTAGGTGATGAGGCCGTCGCGCACTTCAACGAGGCGGGTACCCGAACCTCCGATGCCACGATCATGGGTGACGATGACGAGGGTCTGACCGGCTCCGTGCACGTCGTTCAGCATCTGCAGCACGGCGCCGGCCGTGGCGCTGTCGAGGTTGCCGGTGGGCTCGTCGGCCCACACGATGGCCGGCTGGCTCACCAAGGCCCGGGCAATGGCGACTCGTTGCTGCTCCCCGCCGCTGAGCTCGGTAGGGCGATGGTCGAAACGATCGTCGAGCCCCACCTGCGAAAGCATGGCCTTGGCTCGCTCCCTTGCTTCCTTCGGCTTGACTCCGGTCACCAGAAGCGGCAGCTCGCAGTTCTCGGCGGCGGAGAACACGGGGATCAGGTTGAAGCTCTGGAAGATGAAACCCATGCGTTCGGCGCGGTGGGTGGTGCGGGCGGCATCGCTCATCTGGTGGATGTCGGACCCATCGACGAGCACGGTGCCGCCGTCGATGTCGTCGAGCCCGGAAAGGCAGTTGAGCATCGTCGTCTTGCCGTTGCCCGATGGTCCCATCACCATCACCATCTCGCCCGGGGTGATCAGGAGGTCGACGCCGCGGAGAGCCTCGACCTCCTGGGTGCCCGTGCGATACACCTTCCGAACACCCGTGGCCTCGAGAATGGGCGGCGGTCCGTCTGGGCGATTTGGTGTTCCGCCGGGAGCGGACGAGTCGGTCGCGAGATCGCGGTCGGACGGCATGTGGATCCTTGGTTTTGGGGAGGATGTGAAGGGGTTCAGTGCGGAACGAGGGGGCTGGGCGTGGTGGTCATCGCATCCGCAGGCGTTGGAGATGTTCGGGGATGGCCCCGGTGACCTGTGACGCGCCCCCGGTGGCGACCGATGGGGACGTATGGGTGGGCCGCACGATGCATACGTCGTCGGCACCCACATCGATCCCGAAGTCGGCGTCGGCAGAGCGGAGAATCAGCCGACAATCAAACTCGGTCTCCACCGACAGCGATTCGGCCGACACGTTCAGCACGACGTCGACCACCACGCCGTCGGCGTCGGGATACAGCTTGCGCAAGTACTCCGGCGCGTAGACGGGTACCCCAGCCACCTCGCCCACCACGGCTTGATCGGGGCCGGGCCAGAAGTCCTCGTAGAGGAACGGGGCGGTGGACTCGCAGCAGCCGGTACCGATGGTGATCGTGAGCACGCCGGAACGCACCGTGCGTACCTGCTCGATCACCTCTGCCGCCGCCACCGTGCCTGTCACGTGCATGCCCGCAGCCTACGAGTCCGCTTGCCCTGACCCCAACGTCAATACATGATCCGGTGAGAAAGCCGGGGTCCGTGCCACCTCTGGATCGGGAGCCGTCCGCCGAGGTCCTTTCGAGACGCAGGGCCCGACCAGCCGTTCAGCGCCCCACCAGGGCAACTCAA
The DNA here is from genome assembly GCA_031415655.1 of Actinomycetes bacterium. Taxonomy (GTDB): domain Bacteria; phylum Actinomycetota; class Acidimicrobiia; order Acidimicrobiales; family Acidimicrobilacustridaceae; genus JAKOVR01. The sequence goes on along the minus strand of JANOSD010000035.1, from coordinate 6,192 downwards.
CGCCCCGCATATCCGGCACTGGGCCGGCTATGCGCCGCAGTAGTCGACGCTCGCCAGACGGCACCGAACGCCGCCTGACTCATTCACCTCACTCCGTGACGGCCTCGCGTGTCGGCACGGCATCAGGGCTACGCGGGGCCGACGGTGACACGTGCGACGCTGCGGACGGAACGCACGGCGGCCGGACTGTTGGCCGGACTGTTGGCCGGACTGTCCAGGGCGCCGGCAAGGGTCCACAGCGTGCAGAGGCCATCGGAAATGTGCGCGTGCAGTTCGCAGAACTCGTCGGCAAGCACGGGGTAACGAAACTCCATCTCGGCGCGAATCGGGACTCCCGGCGCGGGACGTCGCGGGCGGACACCGAGTTGCGACGCCGCATGGTCGAGCATGGCCCACGCGACGGCGTTGTTCATGTGGCCGAGCACGTCGAGGTCGGAACGGCGCACGATCCATGGCAGCACGGTCGCATCAGGATGAGGTTCGACCGGCAGATGCAGTTGCGATCCCACCTGTCGTCCGAGCGTGGCCTCCTCATAGAGCTCGGTGAAGGCGGGCGTGATACGGGCGGCGCGTTGCGACGCCAGATCGATCATCACCCAGAGCGTGGCCGTGCGGATCGACGCCCCCGAAGACCGCGGAACCGCTCCGCCAATGTCGGGGCCGGGGACGGCATCGGCCGGCGCTCCACCGGTGAGGGTGACCACCCGCTCCGCCCAATGCGATCCCAACCCTCCGCACCACGTCGCCACCTCGAGGTGTTCCCACGACGCCGCCCACCGGTCGACTTCGATCAGGGCTCGACGTACCACCCAGGCATGGTCTCCCGGCAACCCGGCGGCCGACGTGTCATCGCCGGCGACGTCTTGCAGGTAGCGGGCAATCGCATCGAACCGGATACGACCGTCCGGCCCGGTGTCGCCGTAACGAACCCGGCGCGAGGTCTCGAACACCCGCCCGACCGACGGCCGGTCCACCACGTCATACGCCCCGAGGGCCCGCTCCGACATTGCTCCGAAGGCTACCGCCGACTCAGCGGTTCGGACCGAGCCCGACGTCGCGCACCCGACCCGATCCGTGCATCTGGGCGCCGGCCTTCTGCTTGAGGCCCGCCACGACACCAACTGTGCCTCCACATCCAGCACGTCCACGGCCCACCCGTCCACGGCCCGCACGTCGCAAGCCACCCGGTCGCGTGCACCCGGTCACATGCCACCCTGTCGTGTGCACCAGGAACGCCACGGGTTACCTCGATCGCAAGCCGGCGTCGCTCGGGATTGCGTGCTCGTCATCGCAGACCTGATCTCCCTGTTACGTTCCTCCGGCTTGCTCACTCCCACAACGACGGGCGAACACCCCGACGAGACGCCGCCGGAGAGCCCATTCCGCTACGCCACCGTGGCCACCGTCCCGATCAATCCACACCCGTGCGCAACGTCCCAGCGCACCGTCCCAGTGAGCGCCCAGCCCCAGCGCCAAGCGCACCATCGAAAGGCACCGCATCACCATGACCCACGACGACGAGATCCACGCGCTTCGCCAAGAGCTTGCCGAGCTCCGGTCCGAGGTGGCTGAACTGCGCCACACCAGCCGACCCGCCACCGGGCCAGCGCCCGTGGCGACAGCACCCGGGCCGGCCCCTGTCGCAACGGCACCGGCGGTGTCGGTCGACGTGCCCAACGACCGGCGGGCGTTTCTCCGCGGTGGCGCTCTCGCCGCCGGGGTGCTGGCGGCGGGGACGGCAACCTCGGTGGTCGCTGCGATGCCGGCCGCAGCCGCCGACAACGACACCCTGTTGATTGGCAACCTCAACCAGGGTGCCAGCCAAACCACCCTTGTCGTTGACAACGGCGTGCCCGGCGTGATCCCGTTCGGGTTCGGCGTCACCGACACGGATCTCTCGGGGTTTCCGAGCGCCGCGCTGGCGGGACGAGGCACCGGTGACTCGGTCCACAACGGCGTACTGGGCGTGAGTTCGGTCTCGGAGGGGGCCGGGCTGTTGGGTATCGGCCAGACCGCCGACGCCTGGGGAGTGCTCGGGACGTCGCCGGGAATCGGCGTGCAAGGGGAATCCACGGATGGGATTGGCGTACGCGGATTCTCCAACTCGTTTGTCGGCGTCCGAGCCTTGTCGAACGGCGCAGGGCCCGGCCTTCACGCCAGCGCCGGCGCGTCCGGCATCGGCGTCAGAGCCGAAGGAGGACGGGCAGCGCTCTATCTCGTCGGCAGCCCGGAAACACCAAATTCGAGCCCTCACGTGCACACAGCCGGCGAGATCGCGGCGCAGACCGACGGCGACGACGTCACCTTCTGGGGATGCGTGCAGACCGGCGTACCCGGGACGTGGCGAGAACTCGCCGGCCCGACGAGCGCCGGTTCGTTTCACCTCCTCCCCACGCAGCAGCGGATCTACGACTCTCGTGCCGGCAATGCGCCCGCCACCGGTCCCAAAACGCCGCTCACCGGCGCCGGTTCACCTCGTATCATCGACGCCAGCGGCTTTGTGCCCTTGGGTTCCACCGCCGTGATGGTCAACCTCACGGTGGTGAACACCTCCGGCGGCGGCTTTGTCGCGCTCCACTCGAGCGACGCGCCTTGGCCCGGCACCTCGTCGGTCAACTGGACTGCGGCCGGCACGGTGATTGCCAACGGCACGGTGGTCAAGCTCAGCACCAGCCTCCGTTTCGCCGCCACCTGCGCCGCCGGCGCATCCACCGATCTCATCATCGACGTGATCGGCTACTACGGCTGACATTCGGACAGCGCTGGGATCACATGACCCGGGGTGGGATGTGGGCCGCTCCGAGCATTGCGCGATTGAACGGCGCACACCACGACGCCCCGTTGCCAAAAAACGCAACAAAACCAGGCATCAATAAAATAGATTGACGGAATCTGTTCCGCGTGATCCGATGCAGGGGCACCACGCGGAAGCGGGGCGCACCAAAGTCAACCGAAATTCCGGCGGCCTTGCCCCGGAACTACCCAGGAGTCCGATTCGTATGTTGGTAGCACACGAGCAGATGGCGAGCCACAGCGCTTCCGCCCTCGTGTCGCGTCCCGGCATCGAGCGGATCGCATCGCAGCCGGTCATGGCCAAGCCGTGGCCGATTGCCGAGTGCCTCACCAATGCCAACCACCACGTCGCTATCTATGCCTTTGTGGGCATGGATACCCGGCCCGGCGGGGAAGGCAAAGCCAGCAAGCAACTGGCAACAGGTGCCCACCTCCTTCCCGCTACCGCCTCCACCGGCACCACGAAGTCCCGTCTCAGACGGCCGAGGATTCCCTCGCCCTGAATTTCAGGTGCGAAACCAAGGAACTCCGTAAGGCCGTCGGGATCACCCGGCGGCCTTTCTGCTTTTCGGTCGCCAGTCGCTCCCAGCAGTACCCCGCAAGACCCCCGCAGTACCCGAAGTACCCGCTCTGCAGTACCCACCCATCACAAGAAAGAAGAAAACCATGTTGGCCGCGCTGGAAACCAACGAAGAGATCGACACGGAGTTCTGGGACGACGCTGCCTGCGCCAACGGCGAAGGCAGCTTGGCTCGGATCTTCTTCTCGGACGAGCTCCAGGACATCGCTCACGCAAAGACCATTTGCGCTGAGTGCCCCGTCCTCGAGCCCTGCCTGGAAGGCGCCATCGCCCGGCGCGAGCCTTGGGGCGTGTGGGGAGGCCAGCTGTTCATGAACGGCCGGGTCCTCGCCAACAAGCGTCGTCGGGGTCGTCCCGCCAAGACCCCTCGCGCCGAGGATCAGCTTCCCGAGATCCCGATCCCCCTGCGTCTGCAGGATCGGATCGAGTATCGCTCGGCCAGCTGACCCGGAACGCCGGGCGGACCACACAGATCGGCTGACCCGTAGTCGGCTCAGGATCTCCGGTCCGCCCGGCGGCGGCACGGCATCGAAACGGCATCGGCACAGCACCGGAACGGCATCGGAACGGAAACAGCATCGGGCTTGGGTTGGCCGGTGACCCCGTTTCGTTGTGAGCGTGAGCCAGTAGCCGTTCGCCATTCGGCATCTTGCCGCCAGCTTTTCTCTTCTCGCTACGGCTTCCGCCTCACCGTCGAGCGCAAGGGAGGTCTTCGACGTCACGTCCTTGCGAGGCTTCGAACGGTGGCTCGGAATCCGCTTCTCGAAGCGCAACTGACTCACGCTCCTTGTTGTTCTCGGCCGAGCAGGGCCGCCGGGCAGCCCACCGAGTGGCTGCACCCGGGAGCAAGGCGAACCCGTCTTGTCGCCGAATCGCATCACGAGGCGCCCCCCTCGTCGAGTGATGCACTGTGGAGTGCCCCGCCGGCATATGGCCGGCGGGGCATCAGTCCCGCCGGCGCTGCGCCCGCACGGCGCCCGTTCCCGGTGGCGTCAGCGCGGCGGCCCTGGCCAACGGCCCTCAGCCGCCGGGCGACGAGGGCTCTCGGGGGCAAACCTTGGGCGAGATCCCGTCCGGTGAATCATCCCGTCCGGCGAGTTGGTCCCGTCCTCGCGCCAACCTTCATGGCCGCCCCGTCCTCCTCGACTATCACCAGCCTGCGGCCGACTCCCACCTGAGGCCCGAGCGGCGGTACCGTCGTTACCGATGACCGGCCGACCCGAGGCTCCGTTGGCAGAGCGAGATCCGCTCGACCTCCCCCCCGCCGCGCCACCAACACGTCGACCGGCCGGCCTCATTTGGGCGTGCCTGCTCGCTTCCGTCGTAATCGCCGTCGCCATTTCCACCGCGATTCGGTCTCCCCCGTCGGGCGGACCAGCCACCGCCGGACCTGGCCCTGGTGCCGCGGCCCCCATTTCCGACCGGGTGAACGGCCTCGGTGGCGGCGTGATCGGCGCCGATGTGATCGGCCAACCTGTCCCCAATCTCGCCTGGCCCCGTTTTGTGGCACCCCCCGAGGACCGGACCACAGCGCCGCCGCCCACCGCAGTCGCCCCCGAAATGATTCGCCCCGCCGACCTCCGCGGAACGCCCGTGGTCGTGAACTTCTGGGCCTCTACCTGCGCGCCTTGTTTGCAGGAAATGCCGGCGTTCGAGGAGGTGCACCTCGAACTGGGCGACCGGGTTCGTTTCGTCGGGGTCGCCGTCTCGGACAACGACTCCAGTGCCCACGCTATGATCCGCAAGACCGGTGTTACCTATGACATCGTCACCGACCGATCGGGCTCGTCGCTTCTCGCCGTCGGCAGCAGCTCCTTGCCCACCACCGTGGTGATCGATCGCAACGGCATCGTGGTCGCAGCCCATACCCGGGCGTGGTCGGCCGACGAACTTCGCGCCGCAGTCGCCCCTACGCTCGCCGTCGCCTGATGTATCACGCCGATCATGATTGACGTCCCGATCGCCCTCGCGTTCACCGCCGGCATGCTCGCCACCGTGAACCCCTGCGGGTTCGCCATGTTGCCGGCCTACCTCGGCTATTTCCTTGGGCTCGACGACGAAAGCCCCGACGCGTTCCGATCCGTGGTCCGGGCGATGGTGGTGGCAATCACGGTGGCCGCCGGCTTCGTTGCGGTGTTCGGCGTCATCGGATTCATCACCGCCCAGTTCTCGGTTTTCATCAACGCGCAGTTGCCGTGGGTCACGATGGTGCTGGGTTTGGTACTCGCCGGCTTGGGGGTGGCGATGGTTCGGGGATACTCCCCCACGTTGTCGCTCCCGAAGCTCGAGAAGGGCACCGGCAGCCGAGCTCTGCCGTCGATGTTCGTCTTCGGCATGTCGTATGCCATCGCCTCCCTGTCGTGCACGATCCCGGTGTTCACCGCCACCATTTCTGCCACGCTCACCAAGTCGAGTTTTGCCGGCGTGGTCGTGGTCTTTGTGGCGTACGCCCTCGGCATGGCCTCGATCCTCGCCGTCCTCACGGTGGCGGTGGCGCTCGCCAAACAGCAGTTCGTGGCCGGTATGCGCCGCTCGCTCCCCTATGTGCAGCGAATCTCCGGCGCCCTTTTGATCGTCGCCGGGCTCTTTCTCACGTACTACGGCTGGTATGAACTCCAAGTTCTCGGCGGCAACCTTCGCCCCGCCGGCCCGGGTGACCTCGCCCTTCGGGGGCAGGACGGGTTCACGTCGTTCATCTCCGACATCGGAGCGAAACGGGTCGGGGCCGGAGTGGCGATCGTGTTGACGCTGCTCCTCCTCGGCCTCTACGCCGCCCGCCCAAAACGCCGTTCTGGATGTGATTCCGCCCGGATCCGGGC
>JANOSD010000034.1:0-16004 GCA_031415655.1 Actinomycetes bacterium | reverse complement strand
TTCTGGATGAGATTCCGCCCGTATACGGGCGGAATCTCATCCAGAACGGCCGATCGGCAACGTCAGGCTTCGGTGATGGCGCCCTTTTCGGCGCCTTGGGCGAGACGGGCGTACTTCGCCAGCACGCCGCTGGTGTAGCGGGGTTCGGGGAGCTTCCATTCGGCTCGACGGGTCACCAGTTCGGCTTCGTCGACGAGCAGGTCGATCGTGTGGTTGACGACATCGATGTGGATCTGGTCGCCGTCGCGCACGAAGGCGATCGGACCGCCGTCGACCGCTTCCGGCGCCACATGGCCGATACAGAAGCCATGCGTGCCACCGGAGAACCGACCGTCGGTGATAAGCGCGGTATCGCCGCCTCGTCCAGCGCCCTTCATCGCACCGGTGACAGCGAGCATCTCGCGCATCCCCGGGCCACCCTTCGGCCCCTCGTATCGGATGACCACAACGTCGCCAGCGTTGATCTTCCCCTCGAGGATCTCTGCCATGGCGAACTCTTCTCCGTCGAACACGCGGGCGGTGCCGGTGAAGTCCGTGAAGTCGATTCCTGCCACCTTCACCACTGCGCCCCTGGGGGCGAGCGATCCTTGGAGAACGGCGATCCCGCCCATAGGCCGAAGCGGGTTCGACACCGGGTAAACCACGGCCCCGTCGACGCCGGGAGGATCGATCTCGGCCAGGTTCTCGGCCATGGTCTTACCGGTGACGGTGAGGCAATCGCCGTGGAGCAACCCTGCGTCGAGCAACTCCTTCAACACCATGGGCACACCACCGACGCGGTCGAGGTCGGCCATGTGGTACTTGCCGTGGGGTTTGGTGTCTGCGATGTGGGGCACCCGGGCGGCCACCTTGTTGAAGTCGTCGAGCTCGAGGTCGACCCGTGCCTCGTGGGCGATAGCGAGAAGATGCAGCACTGCGTTGGTGGAACCCCCGAGCGCCATCACCACCGCTATCGCGTTCTCGAAGGCCTGTTTCGTCATGATCTGACGAGGCCGAATCCCTTGCCGGAGCAGTTCCACCACCGCCTTCCCGGAGGCGTAGGCGATGTCGTCTCGGCGACCGTCGACCGCCGGCGCCGAAGCCGAACCGGGCAGGCTCATGCCGAGCGCTTCGCCGACCGCCGCCATTGTGTTGGCGGTGAACATGCCGGCACACGAGCCTTCGGTGGGGCAGGCATTGCACTCAATTGCTTTGAGGGTGGCGTCGTCGATGGCGCCCATGGCGTGAGCGCCCACCGCTTCGAAGACGCTCACGATGTCGAGTGCTTCACCGTTGTACTCCCCCGGCAGGATCGATCCGCCGTAGACGAAAACCGCGGGGAGGTTGAGACGAGCCGACGCCATCAACATGCCGGGCAGGCTCTTGTCGCAGCCGGCAAAGGTGACCAGCGCATCGAAACGTTCGGCATGCATCACCGTCTCGACGGAGTCGGCGATCACTTCACGGCTCACCAGCGAGGCCCGCATGCCTTCGTGGCCCATCGAGATACCGTCGCTCACGGCAATCGTGACGAATTCGATGGGGAACGCCCCGGCGTCGCGCACCCCGACCTTGCAGCGTTTCGCCAAACGATCCAGCGGCATGTTGCACGGCGTCACCTCGTTCCACGACGAACACACGCCAACCTGGCCTTTGCCCCAGTCGTCGTCGGTCATACCGATGGCTCGAAGCATGGCCCGGGCCGGCGCTTTGCTGGGGCCGTCGGTGACATCATGGGAGCGGGGCTTCATCGGATTCGTCGATGCGGTGTAGGCGTCGGTCATAGGGGAAGCGTAGTGGGGTACCAACGCCGGGCCGCAGGCCGTATTGTGCCGGCCGTGCCCCTGCCCACGGACCCAATAGTCACGGGCGCGGGCATTGTGAAGCGTTATGGCAATCGGGCCGCCCTCAATGGCGCGTCGTTCACGATCAACCACGGTGTCACAGGGCTACTCGGTGCCAACGGGGCCGGGAAAACCACCCTGTTCGGAATGCTGCTCGGCCTCCATCACCCCGACGAGGGGCGGTTGTCGGTGCTCGGCATGGACCCCCGTCACTCGGGCCCGCAGGTGCGAACGGTGGTGGGCTACTCCCCCGAACACCATTCCCTGCCGCCCGACATCCGGGCCCACGACCTCGTTCGCCACGTGGCCGAGGTGCACGGGCTTCCTGCCCGCGACGCCACCGCCCGAGCATCCGACGCCCTCTGGCAGGTGGGCCTTGGGGAGGAGCGGTTCCGGCCGTTCGGCACCATGTCCACCGGGCAGAAACAACGGGTGAAGCTGGCCCAAGCCATCGCCCACGACCCCAAACTGGTGCTCCTCGACGAGCCCACCGACGGCCTCGATCCCGTACAACGCGACGACATGCTTGCCCTTATCCGCCGCATCAGCGCCGAGTTCGGTCTCGACGTGATCTTGTCGTCGCATCTCCTCGAAGAGATCGAGCGGATTTGTGACGCGGCGGTGATCGTGGCCGATGGGCGGGTAGTGCGAGCGGGGCGCCTCGACGAGCTCGTCGGCCGAGACGGTGGCGTGTCGATCGACCTCGATGCTGATCCCACCGAATTGGTCGCCTGGCTCCGTGACCGCGGAGTCGAGGTCGAGGCCGACGGTCTCCGGCTGCAACTCACGCGTCCCCCCGAAGGGCAAAGATCCGTCGAGTCCGATGCATCGTCGATCGCCCTCCACGACCTCGTCCGTGATGGAGCCGTCGCCTGCAACCTGGGCATCCGCCGCATGGTCGACAGCACCATTCGGCTCGAAGACATCTTCCTCGAAGTGAGCGCATGACCACTCCCGACGGCGCCCGCGCCTACGACGCACCCACGGCCGTCGGCCTGCAGGCCGGCCGTTCCGATGCCACCGGCTCGGCCCGCATTCTCGACCGCGGCTACCGCTCCTATGACGGCGATCGCCGAGGCCAGTGGGGGGCCGTCCGGGCCCTGGCGATCCAGACCATGCAACGCGCCCTTGGCCTCCGCCGATCCGCCGGCTCCAAGGTGGCGCCCTTCCTCTCGCTGGCCCTTGCCTACATCCCCGCCATCGTGTTCGTGGGCATCTCCGTGCTGGCCAGCCGCCAGGACATCCGCGGCGCCGGACAGATCCGGAGCTTTCTGCCTACCTATGGCGAGTACTACTCCTTCGTCTCTATCGCCATCTTGGTGTTTGTGGCCTTCGTCGCTCCGGAAGTGCTGTGCACGGACCGCAAGTACGGGATGCTCGGGCTCTACCTCGCCTCCCCCCTCAGCCGCATGACCTATCTGTTGGGCAAGGCCCTCGGGGTGCTTGCCATCCTCGCTCTCGTCACGCTCGGCCCGCCGCTGCTCTTCCTGCTCGCCAATGTGATCAACGGCACGGGTCCGGCGGGGGTCGACAAGTTCTTCGACGTGTTGTGGCGCATGCTGCTCTCCGGCCTGTCCGTTGCGCTTCTCCACACCGCCCTCAGCCTTGCCATCGCTTCGGTCACCACCCGGCGGGCGGTGGCCGCCGCCGGGGTGATCCTCGTGGTGCTTTCCAGTTCGGTGTTCGCCGGCATCCTCGTTCGCCAGGGAGGCCAGTCCTACAACCTCTTCGTACTCGACCTGTTCGGCCTTCCCCTCGAACTCGTGCTGCGCATCTACGGGGGGGCCCAGAGCGTCAGCCCTCGGGCCCGGCCGGTCGCGACCACCACGATCGTGGGCGCCTACGTGGCGTGGACGTTGGCGTTCACGTCGATCGTGATCATTCGCTACAAACGACTGGTCATCACCCGATGACCGATCTCCCCCGGACCGATCTCCCCCCCGACAGCGGCCCCATGATCGTGGCCAACGGGCTCACCAAGTGGTTCGGGTCGGTGGTGGCCGTGAGCGATGTGAGCTTCTCGATCGGCCCCGGTGTCACCGCCCTGCTCGGCCCCAACGGTGCCGGGAAGTCAACGGTGATGCGCATGCTCAGCGGGCTCACTCCCCCGTCGAAGGGCACACTCGAGATCCTCGGAGGCAACCCGCGCAAAGACGTGTCGCTCACCCGATACATCGGGCTCGTCCCGCAACAAGATGGCCTCTTCGATCAGCTCACCGCCGCCGAGTTTGTGGGACTGGCCGCCACCCTCCATCAACTCGACGATGTAGCCGGCGCCCTCTCCAGCGCACTGGCGCTCGTGCATCTCGACCCCGCCGACGCTCGCCCGCTCCGCACCTATTCCAAGGGCATGAAGCAGCGGGTGAAGATCGCCCAGGCCCTCGTGCACGATCCCGACGTGGTCTTCCTCGATGAACCGCTCACCGGCCTCGACCCGCGCCAACGACTCCACATGATCGACCTGTTCGCCCGTCTTGGTGCCCGCGGAAAATGCGTGGTGGTGTCGAGTCATGTGCTCGAAGAAGTGGAACGGTTTGGGTCACGGGTGCTGGTGATCGTGCAGGGTCGTCTCGCCGCCGAGGGTGATTTCCGCGCCATCCGGGATCTCATGGACGAACGACCGCATCGCATCGGGCTCCGGTCGAACGACGTTCGTTCCCTTTGTACCGGGCTACTCGATGGCGGTGCGATTGTTGGGGTGCAGCTCATGGGCAACGACCGCGCCATTGTCGACACCGCCGAGGTGGCGGCGTTCCGCCGAGAGGTGGCCTCGGTAGCACAACGCCGGGGCGTGTCGCTGCTCGAAGTTCGCCCGCTCGACGACGACCTTGAAAGCGTTTTCAAGTATTTGGTTGGCCGATGAAGCAGTTTCGGGCGTTGTACCTCACGCAGATCCGGGTGCAGGCCACACGGTCGCGCCTCGCCAGCCTGGCTGCGCTCGGCGCCGCTGGAATGTTCGTGGCCTACATCCTCGGACGGCGGGTGAGCACCGTCAACGCCGCCGCCGAGTTCGTGGGGCTTTTCGGCCTGGCGGTGCTGGTTCCGGTCACCGCGCTCGTGGTGGCGTCGGCCGGGTTTGGCGACACGGTCGACGACGGCACCCTGGTGTACCTCTGGATGCGACCTGTCCGCCGGAGTGTGCTGGCCGCCGCCGTCGTGCTCGCCGCCATCAGCATCACGGTTCCCCTCACCGTCCTGCCAGTAACGCTGATCCCCTTGATGATGCGGGCGCCATCGTCGATCATCGCCCCATCGTTCCTTGCGTCGTTACTCGGGTTGGCCACCTATTGCTGCGTGTTTACGGCGCTCGGCTTGCGATCGAAACGTGCCCTGATGTGGGGCCTGCTCTACGTGTTCATCTGGGAAGGGTTCGTGGCCCAGGCCGGCGGCAATGCCGCCCGCCTCGCCGTGCGGGCCTACACCCAATCGATCATCTCCAATTCCGCCGGCGTCACCTTCGAGCTGGCTCAGATCGATTCGCCATGGTCGTTCGTGGTGCCGCTCGTGGTCATGGCCGTGTCGTTCGGCTACACGGTGCGACGGCTCGGCCGCCACGACGTGCCGTGAACCCGGGCCCTTGGTGAATCGGGGTGGCCGGTCGACCGGGAGATCCTGCACCTCGCCGTCCCCGCACTGGGTGCCCTCGTGGCCGTACTGCTTTACCTCTTGGCCGACACCGCGGTGGTCGCCCGCAGAGTGGGCGCCGGCGACCACCGTGGCGCCGCCGACCATGCCGTACAGGCCTTGTGGCTCGCACTTTTCCTGGGCCTCGCGTTGATTCTCGGTGGCCTCGCTACCGCGCCGTCGCTCGTCGACCTCTTCCACCCTGAGCCGGCCGTGGCCGCCGATGCCGTGCTGTATCTACGGGTTGCGCTCCTTGGCGTTCCTGCGCTCCTGCTCGGCTTCGCCGAGACCGGCTACCTCCGCAATTTTCAGGACGCCCGCACCCCACTCGTGGTCGCCGCCTGCGCGGCTGCCGGCACCGTGCTCGCCCAGGGGGCCGCCGCCATTGCCTTTGTCCGCATGGTGGCCAAGACCGCCCGTCCCGCCGGTGTTTCGTTCCGACCGAACCCCGCCGACCTGCGCTCCGTCATCCGCGTCAGCCTCGACCTCTTCGTGCGAACCCTTGCGTTGCGCGCGGCGTTCCTTTCCACCACGATCGTCGCCGCGCGCTTCGGCACCGTTCCGCTTGCCGCAAGCGAGGTGGCGCTCACGATCTTCTTGTTCTTTGCCTTCTGCCTCGACGCGCTGGCCATCGCGGCCCAGTCGATGGTCGGCTCACGAGTGGGTGCCGGCAACGCCGACGCCGTGCGGCCGGTGGTCACGCGCCTCGTCGGCTGGGGCCTCGTGTTCGGCACGACCGCCGCAGTGCTCCTCCTCGCGCTGCACCGCGTGCTGCCTTCCCTCATCACGCCCGACCCCGCTGTGGCCGAAGCCCTGTCGTCCCTCGTCGTGGTGATCGCGATCATGCAACCGGTGGCGGGCCTGGTGTTTGTGCTCGATGGCGTGCTTATCGGCGCCGGAGCGATGCGTGGGCTGGCGATCGCCATGGTGGTAGCACTCGCCGTCTACCTCCCGCTCGCCATCCTCGTCGTGCGTTCGAACGCCGGCATCGTGTGGGTGTGGTGGGCGGTGGCGGCGTTCCTCCTCGCCCGTCTCATCACGCTCGTTCGCCTCGCCATGGTGGCGTTGCCTGCCCCGAACATTCGGCGGCCCCATGGAGATGGAGTCAGGCCACGGGGAGGGCGAGCGTGGTGATCGAGGTGCCGTCCGGGGTGTAGACGAACACGGCCGTGGTCTCGCCGGCGGAAACGTCGACCGAAAAGGTGAAAACCGGGTCGGTGGCGCACTTCTTGTTGTCGGGCCACTTGTGGAGCGTGAAGGCCGCCGGGCCGGGCAGAAGGTCGTGCAAGGTGGGCTGAGTGCCACCGAGCACCGCCGGGGTTGCGCCCTTCGCCGTCATCCGAGCCTGCGGCACACAGGCTCCCTTGCCGTCACCGACATCGAATGATCGCCCGCCGAACGTTGGCGTGAGCTTCTTCTCGAATGCCGTGAGCTGGTTGGCCCGCACGACTACCAGCCCCTCGCCGGCGGATGGCGGAGCGGGCGCGTCGTGGCTGCCGGTGGGATCGATCTCCCACACGTTCGGTGCACTGGCCTTCCCGTTCTCCCAGAGCAGCATTGCCGTGATCTGTTCGCCTTTGGCGGGGTTGAACATCGAGGCGACCTCGGCGTCGTCGACCGAAGCACCCGCCTTGGTGAACACGATGCTGTGGGACTTCGGCGTGACGAAGTAGTCCGACGCCGCACCGAACTTCACGCCTTTGGCCAGCAGCACCTCGCCCTCGGTGAAGGTGCGCTGAGCCCACACATCGATGTCGAGCTTGGCCCCGCCATCGTCGACGTAGAGGTTCACCACACGAGCACGCCCTGCCATCGAACTCTCGGGCGGCGGGGGCAACACCTTGCTATCAACGGTCGAAGCTCCCGGCCGGCCGATACCGACTGCCGGCACGGAAGCCGTCGGGGACGGCGACGAACTCGGCGATGTGGACGAGCACCCGACCACCAGGCCCGCCAGGCCCAGCAAGGCTGCACCCACGAAATGCTTTTTACCGTGTTTCACCATGGGCCGAGCATACGAACCCCGGCGTGCCAACGCCGGGGACTCCCCCCCGATCAGAAAAGGGTGTTGCACATCGGTGGTCGGTCCGTCACGAACATCGCCGTGAGTAACGCCACCGCCCCCGCGTCGTGTTCGTGGATCAGTCCTGCCCGCAACAGCGCGTCAGGCCGGACACCACCGAGGTAGATCGCCCCGAGCTGATCGACACCGAGCGTGATCGATGCCCGACCGTCGACGGCACCGAGGCGGTCCACGGATGCGACGCCATCGCCCCTACCGGCATCATCGCCCGTACCGAGATCCGTCACGGTGAGGCGGAACCGGCCGGCGGCGCAACCATGGCGGCGGAATGGATCCATCACGTCGATGACCAGCTCGCCGACGGCGGCATAACGCCGAGCGGTGAGCGCAGTGGGGACATCGAGGATACGTACCCAGAGATAGTCCTGATCGCGGGTGGTTCGCACTTGGCGACTGTCGACGAGCCAGTGCCGAACGGGGCAATCGGTCGGCACCGCCCGAGCCTCGACGACGTCAACAAGATCGACGGCCAATACAAACCGCCAAAGTGCGGCTTCGGTGGCGGTGGTGACAGCGATCAGCTCGCGGATCACCACCCGGAAACGGTCGTACGGTTCGGTGTACTTGATGGTGAAGATGACGAACCCACCGGGATCGCCCGTGGTCTTGTCGGGGTGGCATACCACCACGAAGAGCTTGCCACCGCCCTTCCAACATTCGTGGGGGCCAAGGGCGGTGATCCACCAGTCCGCTGAACGGGAAACCTCCCCGGGGCGCGACCGGGCATAGGCGTCGAACATCGGGTCCACCACGGCGGCGGCCTCGGCCTGGGCCACGTAGCGCAACATCGTCGATCGGGTGTCCGCCAATCGATTGCCGGCGTCATTGAACGTCGTCTTGGCGGCGAGCATTTCGATGCTCTGGTAACGCTGCGCCAGCCCGTAGCCAAAACGGCTGTAGATCGCCGACTCGGAGGCATTGAGCACCGCCACCGGCTCACCTCTCGCCGCAATGTCATCGAGTTGGTGTTCCATCATCCGTCGCAGGATTCCGCGCCGGCGATGGGTGGCGAGAACGGCGACTGCCGTCACCCCAGCGGCCGCCACCTGCGCCCCACCGGGAACGGTGAGCGCAAACGGATACGCCCCGGCCGTGGCCACAATTGGCGCGTCGCCGGCCGCCGTGGGAACCGACTCATGATCGAACACCGCAATCGACCGGTCGAGGGGCAGCAGCCGTTTTTCGTCTTCAAAACGGTGAGGGTCGCCGTGCCCCCCGAACGGGATCTCCTCTGCGTCGTGCCATCGGTGCAACTCCCCGAAGTCGCCGAGCGCCCGCATCTCAAGATTGCTCGCGTCGTTACCGCCAGAAGTCGAGTCCATACCGGTTGTCTATCCCATGCGGCGACCGCGGGCCGTTCAATTTATTGGCCTGTCGCTTCGAATTATGGGCGGTGCCTTCGGGTTACGGGCAGTGCGCGTTGAACCAGTCGTCGATCACCGTGCCGGCCGCCACCACTGGGGGCCGTTCGAGGTCCGACGACGCCCGACTCATCGCATCAAGGCCCGCCGTCGTGGTGAGATCGAGCGCGGCGGCCGTAGCAGCGAACGTAATCACCGCGTCGTGCACCACCCGAAACGGTTCCACCAGCTCGGGCGGGAGCCCGGGTTCGAGGGCATCGAATCGCCCCTGAAGGTCGGCAAAGTCCGCCGGCCCTCCGCCTCCGGTCATTCGGGAGAGCACTTCGAACGATTCGTTGTAGGCCGCCGCCGTCTGCCGGCATGCCGCCACCATGGACGGGTCGAGGGTGGTATTCGGTGTCGTTCCCAAAGGTGCTCGGAGCGTGGCCCCGGGTGCCGTCCCACGGCCCGAGCCAGCCGGCCACGGGAACGTGCTCGATGTGCTCCCGCCTCGGGTGGTGAGCGACGGCCGCGTTGCGTCTTGCGATCCCGATGCGGAGCAACTTCCTACGGCCAACAAGAACAAACCGGAGAAGGCGATCGGGCGCAGGTACGCCAACTGCGCCACTACGCCGCTCGGGTCGGCACTCGGCGCAAGTCAGCCCCCAGCGTTCAGCTTGGCGGCCAACAGAGCATTGACCGCCTTACCATCGGCTTGTCCCTTGCTGGTTTGCATGATCTTGCCGGTGAAAAAGCCGGTGAGCTTCTTCGCTTTCTTGTCGTCGCCGGCCGCGACAATGGCCACGAAGTCGGCCCATTCTGCGGGGTGGCCGGCGATCACTTCGTCGACCATCGCTTCGAGAGCGCCGGTGTCCATTGTTTCAAAGCCCTTGGCGGCGGCAATGGCGGCCGGTGCTATCCCGGTCGTGAGCATCTCGGCCAGCACCGTCTTGGCCTGGGTGGCGGTGAGCTCACCTTTGACCTCCATTTGTGTGAGCTCGGCAACATGGATGGGCGAGAGCGCACCCGCCCCCTCAACTGCCAAGTTGTGCTCGATGTGGGTGAGCACGCGGCTCGGATCGCCGCCGGCAGCGATGGCCGCAATGCCCAACTCGTCGAGCTGACGGTCGACGGCGACCACCACGGCGGTACGCGTGGGCTCCACGCCCGCCACGGCCGCCATCGCCTGACGCCGAGCGGCCGGCAACTTCGGCATGGCTGCGTCGACACGGTCGATCCACGCCTGCCCGGGCTCGATCGGCATGAGGTCGGGTTCTTGAAAGTACCGGTAGTCCTCTGCCTCTTCCTTCGACCGGCCATCGCGGGTACGGCCCGCTTCCTCGTCCCAGTGGCGCGTCTGCTGCACGATGCGCTCGCCGCTGGTGATGAGGTCGACCTGACGCCGAGCTTCGTATTCAATGGCCCGACCGAGCGACCGGATCGAGTTGAGGTTCTTCACCTCACAACGGGTGCCGAACACATCCTCACCGAGACGGCGCATCGAAACGTTGGCGTCGACCCGCATCGAGCCTTCTTCCATCTTGGCGTCGGACGCTTCGATGGCGAGCAGGATGGTGCGCAGTTCGGCCACGTAGATCCTGGCCTGTTCAGGCGACCGAATATCGGGTTCGCTCACGATCTCCACCAGCGGTACGCCGGCCCGGTTGTAGTCGATCAGTGAGTAGTCGGCCCCGTGGATTCGACCGCCGGCGCCAGCGTGGGTGTTCTTGCCTGTGTCCTCTTCCATGTGGGCCCGGGTGATCCCGACCCGTGATCCATCGGCGAGGTCGAGCCAACCGTCGGCGCTGATGGGCTGGTCGTACTGGCTGACCTGGTAGTCCTTGGGCATGTCCGGGTAGAAGTAGTTCTTGCGGGCGAACACCGACGAGTGCACGTCACAATTGAGCGCCCGACCGATGCGGATGGCGAACTCCACCGCTTCGGCGTTCACCACCGGCAATGACCCGGGGAGACCAAGGCACACCGGACAGATGTTGGTGTTGGGTTCGTCACCGAAGTGGTTGGCGCAGCTGCAAAACATTTTGGTGTTGGTGGCGAGCTCGCAATGCACTTCGAGCCCCACGACGAGTTCCCACTCGTCGAGACCAACGATCCCGTGTTTGGCGGTGAGGTAGGGAACGGCGGTATCGGTCATGAGGGGGCTCCTGCTTCGAGGACGGCGGCGGCCCGGAACATCGGCACCTCACCAAGGGCGGGGGCGAGCACCTGCACTCCCACCGGCATGCCGTCGTCTCCCACGCCGAACGGCACGCTCATCGCCGGTTGCCCGGCGAGGTTGGTGGGGATGGTGCACACATCGGACAAGTACATCGACAGCGGGTCCTCCGCCTTCTCCCCGAACCGAAACGCCGTAGTGGGCGCGGTGGGTGACAGGAGCACGTCGAACTTCTCGTAGGCGGCAGCAAAGTCGCGAACGATGAGCGTGCGGACCTTCTGGGCCTTCCCATAGAACGCTTCGTAGTAACCCGCCGACAACGCGTAAGTTCCGAGCATGATGCGGCGTTTCACCTCGATCCCGAATCCTTCCGTACGCGTGTTTTCCATCATCTCGGCCGTGGTCGCACCATCCACCCGCAAGCCGTAACGAACGCCGTCGTAACGGGCGAGGTTGCTTGACGCTTCCGCCGGGGCAATCAGGTAGTAGGCCGATAGTCCGAACATCGCTGCCGGTACCGACGCTTCCCCCACGGTGGCACCGTTCTGGGCGAGATGTTCGGCCGCCTCCTCTACCCGCCGGCGCACGTCGGGAGCGATCCCCTCACCCATCAACTCGGTGATGATGCCCACCCGCAAGCCATCGACGCCGTCGCTCAACACCTGCGAGTAACTCGGCACCGGCCCGGGAATCGAGGTGGAATCGAGGGGGTCGTGGCCGGCGATCACTTCGAGGAGCAACGCGGCGTCGGCCACGTTGGTGGCGAATGGACCAATCTGATCGAGGCTCGAGGCGAAGGCCACCAACCCGTAGCGCGAGACCAGGCCATAGGTGGGCTTCACACCAACCACACCACACAACGACGCCGGTTGACGGATGGAGCCACCCGTGTCGGAGCCCAGCGACAGCGGCGCAAAGCCGGCCGCAACCGCCGCCGCGCTCCCGCCGCTCGAGCCACCGGGCACTCGTTCGAGATCATGGGGATTGCGTGTGGGCCCGAAGGCCGAGTTTTCGGTGGAGCTGCCCATGGCGAACTCGTCGAGGTTGGTCTTGCCCACGCTGACGGCGCCGGCCGCCGCAAGCTTCGTCACCACGGTGGCGTCGTAGGGCGGGCGCCATCCTTCGAGGATCTTCGAAGAACAGGTGGTGGGAATGCCTTGCGTGCAGAGGTTGTCCTTGAGGGCAATCGGCACTCCAGCCAACGGCCCAGGGTCGTCGCCGGCCGCAACTCTGGCATCGACGGCATCGGCCGCTACTCGGGCTTGCTCGGCGGTGACCACGTTGAACGCATGAATGGAGGGTTCACGTTCGGCGATCGTGGCGAGGTAGCCGTCGACTACTTCGCGTGCGGAACGTTCGCCCGCCCGAATGGACCGAGCCAACTCGATGGCGCTCACGGCTCTTCCCCCAGGATCGCCGGGACGCGGAACCGATCATCCTGGGTGGCGGGTGCGTTTGCCAGCACCTCGGCTCGGTCGACTCCGGGCCGCACCACGTCGGGCCGGAACACATTCACCAACGGGAGTGGGTGGGCCGTGGGGGGCACGTCGTCGAGATCGAGAGCCTCCATGTCTCGGGCGTGATCGAGGATTGCTCCGAGCTGGGAGGTGTAGCGGTCGAGCTCGTCGGGCGAGACCCGGAGCTTGGCCAACATGGCCACGTGGGCCACGTCGTCGCGGGTGATGGCGTCGGACATAGAACCAGCATCGTAGTGGTGCCCGATCCCGGCCCGGTCAGCCGAATTCCGGGACGCCGCCGGCTTTGTTGTCAGTGGGGGTGGGGAAGATCGTGGCCTAACCAATGGATGAATGAAGGAGCACACGATGAAGGTGTTGGTGGCAACCACAAAGACGCAAGGAAAACGCAACAACGACTACTGCTGGACGGTCGAAGGGGAGCTGGTGCGGCTCCCCGGCATGACCTGCGACTGCCCCGATTGCGGATGCGGGAGCGGCTGGGCCGGTCTCGCCAGCTCGCGAGCCACCACCACCTGCATGGTTGCCGAGCTCGATCTCGATCGGGCCGACCTGCTCCACGCGTTCACCTCAGGGTTAGAACGAGACGGCTGGTTGATTCCCGGGGAAGACCAGTCATGGATCGCCGAGTTCATCGAGGACCACCTCATGCTGGCCACCGCGTTCCCCGTTGGCACCATCCTCGAGTTGGCCGATGGCGAACTCGTCTCCCCCCGTGTGATGGCGGCATAGGCGTAGCCTCCCCGACCACAGAGGTGGCGGCAGAAGAACGGGAGAACGGCACGCGATGCACGGATCACGAACGACAGCCCCGTTGCCCATCGACGCCCCCGCGGTCAGCATTCGAAAGGCGGAGCTGGCCGACAAGCCGACCCTTTGGAGACTGCTGCAGCTGTACTTGCACGACTTCAGCGAGTTCCTTCACACCGACGTCGGACCCAGCGGCGAGTTCGAGTACCCCTACTTCGATGCCTACTGGAGCGAGCTGGGGCGGGTGCCGTTTCTCATCGAAGCGCACGGCTCGCTGGCTGGGTTTGCGCTCGTACGGGGCGGCGTCCCCAACGACCTCGCCGAGTTTTTCGTGCTGCGCAATCACCGCCGGCACGGCGTCGGTCGGCAGGCCGCGGCGATGGTCTTCGCCGATTTTCCTGGCGAATGGCAGGTGCGCCAACTCGATGCGAACCACGATGCCACGGCCTTTTGGCGTTCAACCCTCCCCTATCCCTTCACCGAAACCCGCAACGCCGAGGGCCCAATTCAACATTTCACGGTTCCGTGCCCTGCAGCGCGCTGAAGAATACATCCGCCCCATCGCATCACCCGCCCCCAAGGACGGTCAATCCAGGCATAATGCTTCGAGGAGCGAACATCTTGCCCTGGCTCCCACCATCAACAACAACACCCACAGCCCCGTTACGGTACGCCGAACGTCCACTCGGTCGACGGGCTCACGTCACCTACGATCTGGATGCGGCCATGGCCGATACTTCAATGCGCAACGATCGGACGGAAGGTTGACAAGTGACACGAGGAAATCTGCCCGGCAGCAATGCCCGGGAGTGATTCCATCTGGGCTACTTCGGCCGGGAATTACCCTGGGAGCTGCGGTCTTAGTACTCGGAACCCTGATCTTACTTGTCCCTCCCTATTTCGGCCAGGAGATCGCCCTTATTGATCTCGCAGTCTATCGATGGGGGGGAATTCACGCGTTCTCCCCTGACCTTTACATCTCCAAAATCCCTGCGTCCTCGATACCCGGCTATTTTGAGGGTGATTTGCCATTTACCTACACTCCATTTGCGGCAATACTGTTCGTACCGTTCGGGTGGATTTCGCTCTCGCTTGCCCAATGGTTAGTTCTGATGATCAATCTCACTGGCCTCGCAACTATAGCCTTTGTGATGTTCCGGGCCGAAGGTTTCAAGTCAGATAGGGGCCTCATGGGATTGTCATTGCTGGTGGGCTGCTCCGTGGTCGTTCTCGAACCAGGGTTTCAGAATCTCCTGTTTGGTCAGGTAAACATTCTGTTGGTGCTGGCCATTCTTTGGGACACACTTCGGCCCTCGGGGAACACGCGAGGTCAAGGAATCGCCATTGGGTTGGCAGCAGCGCTCAAGCTCACACCGGCGATCTTCATCCTGTATTTCCTCGCTACCGGCCGTTGGAAGGCTGCGGCACGATCGACGATAGCGTTCGCCGCGGCAACCGGGTTGGCTGCGGTCTTGGCTCCGCAGTCGTCCTACGCGTATTGGCTTGGCGGTCTGTTCAGCGATTCGACTCGAGTTGGCGGTGTTGACTACGTCGGGAACCAATCGCTCGCTGGTCTCTTCACTCGAACAACGGGTAGTTCCCTGATGTCCAGTCGACCAGGAATGGTCGCCGTCATTTCCTTGCTGGTATGTGGACTCGTGGGGGTGTCGTTGATCGAACGCCGGAACCCTGGCTCACCGGTGGCGATATTGGTTATCGCCTTCGTCGGATTGCTCATCTCGCCCATATCCTGGACGCACCACTGGATCTGGGTCGTCCCGCTCCTCGTGCATCTTATTGCCGCTCGTTTCCGCGGTGAGCGGGGATCTTCCACGTGTATTGTGGGTCTACTATCAGTGTTACTGATGCCAGGCGTTCTCTGGCTCATGCCTCACGGTGACGGTCGTGAACGAAACTGGAATGCCATGCAGTTCGTTGTTGGCAATGCCTACGTCTTTGGTGCGCTCTTCGGTCTCTGTGGGCTCGTCGTCGCTTGGCTTCTGTCAACGAAGGATCGAACTGGCGCACCGGCAATTCCTGGTTCATATGACTCGACTACGGGCCTTGAGATGAAAAATTAGGCAATGGAATAATACACCGGAAACTTCCTTCAGATCGCTGCGGACACAAAAGCTGATGGAGGGTCGGCCAGTTCCAGCGGTCAGTTCACGTGTAGGGGTCGTCGGTGGCGGGCTTGTCCCACCAGTCGGCGGGAGCAGCTCTCCACTCGGGATCGTCGAAGATGCAATCCACTGGGCACGGCTCGAGGCACTTGCCGCAGCCCGAGCACAGCTCGGGGATGATGATCACCTCGAGGCCGTGATTGAAGATGGCGCCGGACTGCGGCGGCTGGAGCTCGCACCTCGCTTGGACCACGCTGGAGACTTGCGATCCGTCGTGCCGAAACTGCAAGGCTTGTGCTGCTCGTGCAACTCCTCGGGAGGCCGAAGCGACCGGGTGGCGAGAACGGCCAGTCTCATTCGTTGCGAAACCGGATCTAGTCGAGGTTGTAGGTGCCAGCCGACCTTCGGAGATGTCGACGTTCAAGCAATCCACCGTTGTGTGGGTGGTGTGTTCAAGTAATCCACCGGCGTGTGTTCACGTAATCCACCGGTCTGTGTGCGAGTTTTGCTGCGGCTGGTGGGTGGTGACGAACGGCGGTGCATCCCTGGGTTTGGTTCCTTGTCCCCGTAGGACCTGGTTCGTCAACCGACGAGCTGGGAGAGCACATGG